>PBAR01000043.1 GCA_002718285.1 Fidelibacterota bacterium | reverse complement strand
CTGAAATCAAAGCGTAGCAAGAATGCTCCAATCAATGAAATTGGAATTAATAAGATATCTACAGAAATAAATCTGATAGTAAATCTTCCACTAGAATTAGTTTTTGTTTGCCCTCGGTTCATATATAAATAACTATTTATTTATTTACCTAAAGTTTAATATAAGCATAGGGAAATTCAATGTGATATTTATCACTAAAAAAATGATGAAAATTAACCCCTTAAAATTAATCTTAATTTATTAGGCAATTTATTAAAGAGCTTTGACCTAAGCCTTAGAAAGAAATATTCAAATTCATCACTTGAAGTCATTATAGGTCTTGACAAATCCTTTATATCCAAGCCATAATTAGCATCATTCTTTACAATTGATTTTCGCCATTTACCTTTAATTATACCATTTTTATAAGAAATAAAATTATTATATACTGCATAAAAACCATCATATTTATATGCTCTTTTTGAACCATTTATTTCAAAATCCCAAGCCGACTCCCCCTTTTTTAATAAATCTTTCAAAACAGACTTTTTCCAAATACATGGCATTGTTGAAGTTTTATAAGGAGTAACTTGGGGGATTTTTCCAACAAGATCATCAAAATAATTAGGCTCATGAGAAATGCACAGTCTCAAATAATTTGGATCATTTTCATTAATCCAATTGGAAATTTGATTAAAATAATTATTAGATATTTTATTTATTAATAATAAATCGTCAAGTAAAACTAAAATATAATCATTATTTAAATATTTTATTGCTCTTAATAGATTGCCAGACCATGATATATCTTCGCCTACTTTTATAGTATTTACAAGGCTAGAATCATAAGATTTATTATTTGTAAGAAGATTTAATTTTAAAGGACAATTTATCCATTGCTTATGAAAGGATTTAAAAAAAATATCCCATACGTCAGAATAAGAATCACAGGAAATAACTAAAATATCTAGGTTATGTTTATTAGACAAAAATTAATTATAAATTTTTTCCCAATGCTCAATCATCTCATCCATAAGCATTTCAAAAGTATATTCAGGTTCCCAACCAAATGTTTCTCTTAATTTACCAGCATCACCTCGCAGATATGGCAATTCTTCAGCCCTCATAAACCTTTCATCTTGAATAACATATTTTTTGTAATCCAATTTTAATTTTTTAAATACATAATCACACATATCTCTGACTGAGCGTGTAACACCTGTAGCACAAACAAAATCATCGGGCTCGGAATGATTAATAATCATATGCATTGCTCGTACATAATCTTTTGAATGGCCCCAATCTCTTGAGGCATCTAAATTCCCGAGGGCCAGTTTTTTTTGTAACCCTTTTTTTATTTTAACAGCTCCCTTAACAACTTTGTTGGTTACAAAATTTGAACCCCTTCTAGGTGATTCATGATTAAATAAAATTCCATTGACTGCAAATAAATCGTAAGCATACCTATAATGCTGAACAATATTAAATCCAAAAACCTTACTACAGCCATAAGGACTAGTTGGACTCATTTTTGTAGTTTCCCTTTGATAACCATCATCATCAACAGATCTGCCAAACATTTCTGAAGAGGATGCCTGATAAAAATGTGCTGAGGGACAATTATTTCTGTACGCTTCTAAAATATTAAGAACACCAATAGCGTTAGTTTGGACCGTAAATTGTGGAATATCCATGCTTATTCTTACATGGCTTTGAGCAGCTATATTATAAATTTCATCTGGCTTTATATTCCCGATCATACGTTCTAAAGAACTTACATCAAGTAAATCACCATATTCAGTTTCAACTCCATTATTAACTAAATGATCGATTCTACTTTCTTGATGTTCAGCAATAGAATTTCGCCTTACGATCCCGAAAACCTTATAATCTTTACCTAGTAAATATTCAGCAAGATAGCTTCCATCTTGCCCATTAATTCCTGTAATAAATGCTTTTTTCTTATTCATTTAAATACATCCATTTTTTGAAGATCAGGCCAATCTCCTATTACCCATCTTTTTGGTTCAGTTTTTATTGCTTCTGGTAATTTATCTAGTCCTAGTTGAGCAGTCTCTGGGGTCATATAATAGTGATAACCAACTGTTTTGATATTTTGATTCCTCCATGGAATATCCGAGTCTCTACCATCATATGACATACGCTTTAGGCCATCTCTTGCTTTTTTATCATCCGTTAAAATCATTCCACCTCTTCCAAGGCTTAAATGTTTTTGATACTGGAAACTCAAACACATTAAAGTTCCAGATATATAACTATTTCTCTTCCACAAAACAGCAGCATCAATAATATTTGTCTCACCTAAATAATAATAATTAACCCAATTTTCATCTTTCCATTCTAAGTCTATACCAATTTTATTTGCTAAGAAAGCAATTGAAAGATATGTATGTTTAGGAATAATGATTTTTTTAACTTTATTATATCTTAAACATAGTTCGATGGAATGAGTACAAGAATCAACTGCAACTGCATAAGGAGAACCATAAAACCGCGCAATTTCATCTTCAAATTTTTTAACAATTTCAAAACTCATATCAAAAAACTTTAATTTTCACCAAGAAAAGCTTTATCATTTTGAGCGCCCTTATAAGGGCCTGTTTTAAACTCATACACCAATGTATTTTCTTCCAAAATTGTATATGTATGACCCCCACCCAATGTTATACTACAATCCCCGGCATTTAAGATAGGCTCAATTAATAAACTGCCATCTGTATCAAAAAAACTACATTTTACACTTCCTTTAATTACAATCCACGACTCTTGAGTGACAACCCTTTTTTCTCCATCTTTCCATATATGTTGATGGGGCTTAAATGTTTGTCCTTTCTTCATTTTCATAGCAGATAATTGGATAAATTCCTTCACATCAACAAGATCTTTTCTATGCCCTTTTTCAAGATTATAAAATTCCTGTTCTCTATGAACTATATGTAAAATCTTATTTGAGGCTATTTTAGAATATATTATTTCCACAACTTATTATATCCTAATAATCCTCATTGATTTCTTTGCAAAGAATATCAATTATTTTATCCAGATCATCATTTGTCAAACTTGACCCAGAAGGAAGACAAAGACCGCGGTCAAACAAATCTTTTGATAATGGATTAATTTTATTATGATAAAAAGGCGTATCAAAATAAATAGGCTGAAGATGCATCGGCTTCCAAATAGGTCTTGTTTCTATACCTTCTCTTTCAAAAACCTTAATAATCTCATTTATTTTATCGTGTGTTTTATTCTTTAATAATATCACAGATAACCATCGCGATGATTTACCATTTTTAATTTCAGGCATAAATGATATTTCATTGATATTATTAAGATGATCATAATAATAATTAAAAATTTTCCTCCTTTTTTCAACATAACTGCTTAGGCTTTTTAGTTGTGCACGTCCTAAGGCCGCTAAAATATTACTCATTCTATAATTATAACCAATTTGAGCATGTTCATAATGAATCGCTTGTTCTCTTGATTGTGATGCTAGTTTTTTTGCTTCAATTATATAAGCTTCATTATCTGTTAAAAGCATACCACCGCCAGAAGTAGTAATAATTTTGTTACCATTAAATGATAATATCGATATTTCACCAAATGAGCCACATTTCCTATTATTATATTCAGCACCTAGACTTTCCGCAGCATCTTCAATTATTGGTGTATTATAATTTTTACAAATTTCAGAAATTGTATTATAATCTGCGCTCTGTCCATATAAATCTGTAACAATAACAGCCTTGGGACTAAATTTTTTAAATGCCATATCTAATGATTTTGGACACATATTCCATGTTGATTCTTCAGAATCAACAAATATAGGATTAGCATCCAAATATTTAATTGCATTTACTGTTGCAATAAATGTTAAGTCTGAGCAAAAAACATAATCGCCACTTTTTACGCCAATAATCTTTAATGCCAAATGAAGTGCAGCAGTTCCAGATGATAATGCTGCTGCATAATCTATGTCTATAAACTTAGCCATTTCATTTTCAAATTGATCTACATCTGGTCCTAGAGGGGCTATCCAGTTTGAATCAATTGCATCTGTAATAAATTTGATTTCTTGCCCATTAAGATGCGGTGGAGATAAATAGATAGTTTTTTTATGATTTTTCAAATTTTAACTCATAATGGATAAATCTGTAAATTATCACTCAATACTGGTTCAAATTCCATTTGATTTAAAATGTCTCGTTCTAAATTAATTCCTTTTGAAATTTCAACTAGAAATACCTGATCATTTTTGATTTCAAAAACACAACGTTCCGTGATAATTAATATCTTGTGTCCCAGCTTTTTTTGAAGTTTTGGAGAAAAAGTAATTTCATCAACAGATTGAACAGCCTTAATTATTTTACCTTCATTTTTAATTGACAATTCAGACTTATCTTTTAATAATTCAAGACCTTTAGCTGTAAACGCTCCAACAAATAAAATCTTTTTTACTCTATGACAAATATCTATATATCCCCCGCAACCAAAATAATCATCCCCGAGTACACTTACATTTACATTCCCTTTAGAGTCAAATTGGGCAAAACTTAAAATTGCCATATCTATATGCCCTCCATTAAATCCGACAAATTGATTATCCTGAGTTAAAAATGCGCTAGGGTCAAAAGCAACTCCGAAGTCAGGCCTTCGCTCAGGAATTCCCCCAATTACACCAGACTCCATAAAAGTTAATACATCGTGGAATTTTTCAGGCGATTGGCGCGCATAAACGCCAACTATCTCAGGAACTCCTTGCCCTAGAATAACATTTGATTTTGCCGATAATTCCTTTAAGGCACGTAAACCTATTTGCTGTTTGTATAATGGGTCATTATTTTCATTCTTTATTTCATTTTTATAGTCCCCATTAGATAGTAAGCCTTCGTGAATAGTATATTTATTTGTATGACGATGATCATTTTCTATATCCTCTGTCAAAATAAACCCATCAACTAAATGAGATGGCAAATCAATAATATTAGGAGATAATTTATTATTTGACAGCTCTGAAACCTGAACAAAAATTTTTCCTTGAGAAGATCGTGCAGCTTGTGCCATAGATAAAAATTCAGTTTTTACTGGCTCATTCATCATTGAAATATTACCAAATTTATCTGCGATAGACCCTCTAATTAAAGCAGCTTCAACAGGTTTAGATTTATAAAATAGATATTTTACATTATCTATAGAAATTATATCAATTACATCTTCAATAGTTTTATTATTAAGCTTTCCTCCACTTAATCTTGGATCAACATAGGTATCCATTCCAACTTTTGAAATTAATCCAGGACTACCTCTACCAATCTCTCTAAATAATAACGATAACTGGCCTTGAGGAAGAGAATAACCTTTAATCTTATTTTCTTGAACTAATTTTCTAATTTCAGGTATAGATCCATAATAACTACCAAAAGAGCATGCAAGCAAATCCGGGTGCGCGAGATGATCTAAGCCTGGATCAGTTGCAGAACTAGTAAACATAATTGTAAGTCCGTTTGGCTCACCACTAGCATCAAATTCTTTTCTTATTAAACGAAGCAATAATTGTGGGGTACCCGACCAACGAAATCCAGTTACAGCAATACTTTTAATTGAGCAAATTTGATTACGAAATTCTTTATCAGTTATTTGTTTATTCATTCGGGATACTTTAAAAAGCTATTTTATTGGCTTAGCAGGAACTCCGACCACAACAGAGCCTGGAGCAACATCTTTTATAACGGCTGCGCCTACTCCAACCACACAGCCTTTACCTAACCGTACACCTGGTTTTATTGAAGCTCCTACTCCTATTGATACATAATCTTCAACAAAAACCGATCCTCCAAAAGACACATTCCCTCCAACTAATACATGATTGCCTATTGTATTATGATGACCTATAAGCGCATCTCCGCCCAAAAAAACATTATTGCCTATATTACTATTTGTATGAATCGCGGTACCCATTTCAATAATAACATTATCACCAAATTTTACTTTAGTATCAATCAATGCTTGTGGATGAACAAGAGATAGCATGTGCAAACCTCTATTTTTTAGTATGGTATATTTCTCTGCGCGTATTTTATTATTTCCAATTGATGTAATCGCATGTTTTATTTCATTCTCTTCAGCAAATTTTAGTAAATCGTCCTCGCTAAAAATAGGTGATTTATCAATCAATTGACCTATTTTTTCAGTATCATTATCTCCAAATGCAACTATATTTAAATCACTATGAAAACTAACAATATTTGAAATCAATGATCCAAATTCTCCCGCACCATATACAATTATGTTTTTCATATAATTAATTTATTGAATAAAAATTTGATTTTATAGGATTCTAATTTTTAATAAAAAGCTGATTCCCCAAGACGGGGTAAAATTTAATATAGATTGTAATTTTTGTATCTTATTATTTTGATATTTACAAATTATAGGTATTATTAATAAAATGCTAATAACCTACTTTATTATCTTTATATAATGATTCAACCAAATGATTCATTAAATCTTTTTTTGTTCTTCGCCTTCATGCACACCAGTGCCCATAAACTCAGGCATTATTTCTTGAGATTTGCTGTCAATATTTTTTCGAAAAAGAACAATATATAAAGTTTTAAATAATATTCTCAAATCCAAAAAAAATGATTTTTTGCTAATATATTCAGCATCGTAACTAAATCTATCCTCCCAAGATAAATGATTCCTACCATTTACTTGAGCTAATCCAGTAATTCCTGGTTTAACATCCATCCTTTTTTTTTGAAAATCATTAAATCTATCAAGATATTTTACGGGGAGCGGTCTGGGACCAACTAAACTCATATCCCCCTTAATTACATTAAATAGGACAGGCAATTCATCTATACTTGATCTTCTTAGAATACGACCCCATTTCGTTATTCTTGTTATATCATGTTCTGCGCTAATAGATCGACTATTTGACATAGTCCTAAATTTAACCATTTTAAATGGAACACCATTTTTGCCTAGACGCTCATGAAAAAATAATATTGGAAATCCTTGAAAAAATGAACTTATTAATGCAGTAATAATAATTATCGGAAACAGGATAATTAATCCAATAGAACTAACAAATTTATCAAAAAATAT
Organism: Fidelibacterota bacterium; assembly: GCA_002718285.1. Next base: position 91,041 of record PBAR01000043.1, on the reverse strand, counting down.
TTTAACCAAATAAAAAATCTTTTAAGATTTTAATTGAGCAACCCCAATTAAAAGACTACCTAAACCTATTTTACCTGAAAAATGAAACATTAATTTTTGCAATAAATCGTATTCTCTAACTTGCCCCCAAGTTTTATCTGTATTACCGCATACAAATATCATTTTTGATTTAAAATTCATAATATTAAATAAATACTCTATTGTTTTTTCATGATATGCTCTTAAGTGCATAGGAGGCTGAATAAATCCATAATCATTCGAAATAATTGAAGAGATTTTTCTTAATCGAGCCATAAGACTACTTTGATTTGGTAATTCTAAATGAACAATTCCACCTGGATTAAGTAATGCCTTGATATTTTTCATAAATATAATTGGATCTTCGACATGCTCTATTACTTGGTGAGCCATTATAACATCATATTTAGTCTTTAATGAATGAATTGGATTATTTGAGATTGGGACACCGTTTTTTTCCCCAAATTCTTTCCAATATGGATTAATATCAATACCAGTCCATTTAACATCTAAATTACTCCACGGTTTATAAAAAACACCTGGGCCACATCCAACTTCTAATATTTGGCTACAATTCCTTTTCAACAAACTTTCATAAATATTTTTTCTTTTTATTACAAAAAGGTTGGCAATTTCATTTGTTCTATGAAATATCTCAGCCATCATTTTAACACCTCGAGAATTAACTGGAGATGAATCCCCACCTATTTCTTTTTCAACCATTTCTGCACAATAATCTAATTCACATCTATTGCAATGAATTATACTATATTGATTCCACCTAATAAGTTTTAACGCTTCAGTATTCTGGCAAACTGGACAACTAGAATTGTAAGTCATAATTTTTTTATTAATCTAGGAAATAAAAATATTATCAATTATTCCTTCAAATTTTTTATAATTAGTTTTAATATCAAATTTATATGCCAATTGTCTTGAAGCTTTAGACATTTGAATTAAGACTTTTTTATCATCAATAATATTTTGAATTAGGTTCGCAGCTTTTTTTGAATTATTTGGTGGTATAACAAATCCACTTCCTGAGTCATTCAATAGTTCTGCCTGCCAACCTCCATAATTAATCATTATTGGTTTGCCAGCCGCTAATCCATCAAAAAGTTTATTTGCTGAATTATTTTCCATCTCTGGTAAATCTATAAAAAAAGATGAAATTATTGTAGCTTTTGAGAGCAAGGATGGGACTTGATCTTTAGGTAAATAATCCATACAAAAAAAGGTCTTATTATAAATACCATATTCTTTTGATTTATTAATAATGTTATCTTTATCAAATCCATTGCCAACTAATAAAAAAAATAAATTTGGGTTTATTTTATACATTTCTTTTGCTATTTCTACTAAATAAAGTATACCATTAATACGACCAAATGCTCCAGAATATACAATTAAAGGGTTTCTTCCAATTTTTGGTATTATTATTTTTTCGCCTTTTTCAAAATTATTAAACCCTTCTATATCACTTAAATTTGTTACAACTGTAATTTTTTTAGTTGATACCATTGAAGATAATTCATCTTTCATACCATCGGACAAGCAAATAATATGATTCGAGCAGTTATACGTTATTATTTCAAGCCACTTTGCTAATTTAATCAAAACTTTTGATCTGATAGCACCTATTGCTATAGGAATTTGGGGCCATAAGTCTCTAATCTCAAAAATCATTTTTGTTCCCTTTAGTCGTTTCAGCAATATTGATGGAATAGCTATTGTTAAAGGGGTACTGCTAGCAATAATTAAATCATAATCTAATTTTCTACCTAAAGAAAATACGTACCAAAGAAATTTAATAAAGACAAACATACGTTTAAAATAATTCATTTTATTATTATATCTAATCGGCGCCCAATAAATATGAATCCCATCAATCATCGAATAAGATAAATTAGATCTGTTCTGCCAATTAGATGTAATCATATAAACAACATCACCCCTAGCAACCAAACGCTTTGCAAATTCATATGATCGTGTTGACCCAGGCATTTTGGGTGTATTAAAATACTGATGTATGTAAAGTATTCTCATTTAAGATAAGATGATTGAAAATATTTGTGAGATTCTTTTTGTTTATAATAAATTTTACGCTTATTCATGGTTATCATAGTACTATGCTCATGATGAATAATTTCTAATTTTGGATAATAGGTAACTGGTAAATTAAGTTTTTTTGCAATTTCAGCTACCGTCAATTCTTCTGCATACATTTCAAAATTACTATCAAGCCAACCACCTTTATTAAAAAAATAATTTGAAAACAATATTGCACTCCCATGTACAGCATATACATTTTTAATATTAGTTAAATTTTTCGAATGATGAGTCTTAATTAAGAAGCTTAACATTTTTTTTATTGATGACATTGCAAAAGATAATGGATAAGAACTAAAATAAAGATTCCAATAAATTTTTTCTAATTTCGATAAGGGATTAAGCATAAAAGGGTTCAGTTTTTTCCCCTTAGAATTAATGATATTCGGGCCAATGATTGGATATTCTTTTATATCTATTTTTTCTAATTCACTAAAAAAATTATTGTTTGAAAATGTGATATCGTTATTGCAAACAATAATCCAGTCAGGATAATTACCAATCTCATTTTTTAAATTATTTATTACTTTTTTTACGGCGGGCCAATAGTATAAATTTTTTTTATTGGGAAAAACTTTTACTTTGAGTTTTGAATTTTTTATTATTTTTTTTAGTTTAGCATAACTTTCGTTAGAACTATGATTATCTGCTATCCCAACTCTAATTGAATTAAAATTTTCTACAAATGATAAAGATTCAATTAAAGAATTTGTAGCTCTAGTATTTCCGAAGTTAACTGTAATTATCCACAGATTCATAACTTGCAAGGACTAGAATAAATAAAATAATAAACCAAGAGAAAAAAATGCTATTATAATGAAAAATACTAATTAAAGGGGAATAAAGAGTAAATGCATAAAACATTGAAATTGGCAACATTCTAAATAACGTTTTCTTAATTATGCTTTGAAAAATAGTCTGAGAAAAAAATCCGATTGAAAATGCAATTAATATTGCCCCTGGGATCGTAAAATCAGATATTATTCCTCTAAATGCAGTAAAGATATTGGTTGAAACGCCATTCGCAATTTGAATTGAATTATAAAATCCCAGTGGTCGATCAATAATCCCCATTAGATTAAATGGACCAGCTAAAGTAATAAATCCACTACTATAATTTAATTCTGAATCTAAAACTAACCATTTAGAGAAGGCTGCTAAATAACCAAAAAAATAAGCGCTAATACGATCAATCATTAATTCAATAATTATTGTATCCATTCCTTGTCTTAACCATTGAATAAGAATAAAAAAAACAGTAAAAACCACTAGGAAAAAACCACTTTTTAATGCAATCTTAAAGAAAGATTTATGAATATTCATAAATTGCCATTTATACATCAAAGTGCTTAACCAAGCTGAAAAAAATAGGACCAGACCTAAAAGGATACTTGTTCTAGAACTTTCAATAATTCCCAAAAGAATAGCCAAAAACAATGGTAAAAATGAAAAAATTTTGATTTTTCTGGAATTTTTTATTTGACCAAAGAGTATTCCTCCTAATAAGTTAGCAGGATAGATTAAATACAGACTATACTTGATTAAAAATGGATAATCCAAAACTCCACTATATCGATCAATGGCAATCATGCTTGGAATTAACATCCAATTACTATAATAATTATTTAATATATATTTATTTGTAGCATATTGAAAAAGAAAATATAGTCCAATAGAACTTATAGCACAGAAAAGAAGTAAAGCATAAAAAAGCAGTTTATAATTGATATTTTGTACAAAATATTCGCAATTAGAATCTAGTTGATTGGAATTATTTGAATAAGCAATTATAGAGCCAGCGGCTAATGCCATAGTAAAAATAGTAATAAACCATAATGCTAAATGGTCTGTTTGATAATCAGGGGCAAAAATAATTGGTACTATTAAGAAAAAAGACCAGCATAAAGAAAAGAAAGCGCCAGGTGAAATCCAAGTTTTCGTTATAAAGCGAGTTAATCCAGCTATAAAGGTTATTGTTATTATTGGGAATATTGACAAAACTTATACTGGTTTCATTTTGTTAATTAAATAAATACTATAAATACTAGTTATAATACAATAAATCAATGCTGAAAAAAATGCAGTGTATGCAGTAGCTAAAACACCAATTTTTGGTAAAAAATAGATATTACCAATTATGTTAATTATTAAAGAAGGTATAATTGCTATGATCATAGACTTTGTTTGTTCATTTAACTCTAACATTTTGTGAGTTAAAAAAGATAATTGCCAAAAAAATCCAGAAAAAAATAGTGGTAGAATCAATCTTTTTGACTGGAACATTACTTCTGGGATTATTTTTTTTATTCCAATAAAAATTAAATCATCATACTGCCAAACAAAAAATGATAAGGTTATACCTACAATAATAATCAAAAAAATGCTGTTTAGAATTAATCGAACAGCATCTTTAGTCATTGACTTATTCCATAAATTCATTATTCTGGGGTGAAGTGCCATTATAAAAGGAAACAAAGTTAATGAAAATGAACGAATTAGTAGTTCTTGTATGCTAGCATAAATCCCTAAATCAAAACTTGTAAGATAATAATTAATAAAGAACCGGTCTAGATAAGACAAAGCTAATCCTATAGCAAACCATAAAGATAATGGACTTCCATAAATAAACCATTTCCTTAAATAACTAATTTGATTATCATTTTTTTTATAATTGCGAAAGAATGAAGAAAGAATTTTAGTTTTATTTCTAATAATAATTAATATAGTTATAATAAATGATAAAGTCAGACCTAACAGTAAAGAAATTTTACTGGTTCCAATAAGTTGCATTAGTGCTAAAGCTAATAATAAACCTAAAAGAGACTGAAAGCTTGTTTGAAAAACAATTTTTTTTGGTAAAATTTTTACTTGATACAAGGTTTTTAGGTAGTTAAATATCCCCATTGAAGCAATAGTTATTATTGAGATTATCCATATCAGCATCGATAGAGATTGAATCAAAACAAGAATAGATAGGATTAAAAGACAAAATAGAAACGAGCTAATCAAAGCTCTTATTTGATTGTTTATATAATGATTTTGATGGTTATCTAAGGAAAAATAACGTAATTGTGCTTGATTTAACCACCCATATCCTAGAGCGACTATAAGATTGCATTGAGATAAAAGAAAACTATATTCACCATATTCTGAGGATCCAGCCATTCTCATAAATATGATAACGGAAAAAAATCCTACAACCCCAGGGATAGCTTTAGAAAATGAATAATATAAAGTTTCTTTTAGTAAAATAGTATTTACTATCAACTAGATAATTCCTTTCAATGAATTAAAAGAAAATTTTATATAATAAATTGATTTATTCTTTTGTTTAAAATTATATATTACTTTCAAAAAAATTTTCACGAAAATAGATAGTGAAAATTGACATGAAAATACCAAAAAAAAGAGCAAGCGTAATACTAAACCCTCTTTTGGGTCGTGTTAATTTTGCTGGCACACTAGGTCCATCAATAATCTGAACCATATCATCTCTTTCAACTTCATCAATTTTTGCCTTCTCATGTTGCGTTTTTAGTGTAACATAAAGACTATTTTGTAAATCTAATTCTCTTCCCATTTCTTGAACTCGCATTTGAAGTGAAGGTGAAGAAGATATATTTCGATTATACTCTCTAAATTCTCTGAGTTCTTTCTCCATTGCTTTCATTTCGCTTGATACTTCACTTAACCTTTCTTCAATAAAAAGACGCTTTTGTCTTACTCTATTTGTTTTTAATTGACGTTGAATCTGACCTGATTTAAATATCAATCTATTTGATAATTCCGCTGAAAAATTTGGTTCAAATGCAGAAATTTCTAGGGTAACAACAGGGGAGAGCCGATCCTTAACAATTGTTATCATTTTTCTTAACTCAATTACGGCTCTATTGTCTTGATCTTGTTGGTTATATTTTACAAGAGAATGTTCATTAATTAATATTTCTTTTAAAGATTTTTCTCCATATTTATGTGTCAGGTACTTTTCAGCAAGAATAGTTCTTAACAAATCACTGCTCTTAACAATTTCAGGGTAAATTTCATCCCAAGGAACAGTTCCTCCAATAGCGATAGGTATATTAATTCCTAGTTGAGCAGCCATCCCTGTGAAACCGCTAGAGCTTGATCCATCTTCAGAAATCGGCAATACTTTTGATATAGATGTATAAACTGGATTTGCTATCAAAAAAACATAAATTATTGTTAATAACGTTGTAGCAAAAGGTAATCCCAAAACAATTTTAATATTCCTTTTTAGTATTGTTTTTATAAGATATGGTGAAAATTTATTTTTCTGATTAACATTATTATATGCTTGATTCTCAGGGTGACCTGTAAAATCAGAAGTAATTACTTCTTTCTTACTAAAGCCTAAAATCTCATCATTATATTTCATTAAATGTTTAGCTGGGATTTCTCCAGTTTTAATCCAACCAGATAATGTTTGAGGTGTTACATCAAAATATTCAGCAACCTGGTAATTTCGTCGAAACCCAAAATGTCTCATAACATCTAATACAACTTGTTCTGCTGTTGGTGTAGTTTTATCCAAAATTTTTCTAGTTTGAAATACCTTTTGCATTTGTACCGACCAAATAGATATCAAAAAGACTAGCTCCAAATGATTTTGTTGAACCAACAAAAATAATATTTCTTTTTGGGGTTTCAAAAACTGCCCAGCCCCAATCATCCTCATCTGCAGTACCATAAGGGTAAGTCCAAAGTATTTCTCCACGAGGATCAAGTTTTGTCATAAATGCATCTTCATTATAAGTACCCGCTAGGCTTTGAACCGAAGAACCTACAACAATAATTTCTCCAGATCTTGTAGCCACTGCTCTAAATTGATGGTAAAACTTGCTGCTCGAGTTTAAACTTCTTTGCCAATCAATATTACCAGAATTATCCATTTTAATTACTTTTGGGTAATAAATTTCAGGTGAAAGAATAGAGTTATTTCCAGAACATAAATAATAATATCCATCAGGCGATTGAGATATACTATAAATCAATTCAGAACTTTCTCCTTCAACTAATAGCTCTTTCTCCCAAATCACATTACCTTCTTTATCAACTCTAATAATTAACCCATTTAATGAACCATTACTATATCTATCTCTAGATCCCACAACTATAAATCCATTATCAGGCAATTGGATAATATCATAGGCCCATTCATGATTTGGAAAGCCACGATTGCCATAAGCTTTTTGCCAAATAAGTTCCCCGTACTGATCAATTTTTATCAAAAACATATCCGTATTTCCGGAAGAAATATTTGGACTATTGGAATAACCAGCAATAATATATCCACCATTAGCTAATTCTATTACGGCATTGCCAACATCCCACATACTTCCACCATAAGTTTTTTCCCAATTAAGGTTGCCATTGATATCCGTTTTGATCGCGTACACTTGTTGTTTATTCCCAAATGACCAGGTATGTCCTACAAATAAAAAACCTCCATCTGAGGTTGAAATAACATCATATCCAACATCATCATTGTTTCCGCCAAATGTTCTTTCCCACTCTATTATTCCTCTTGAATCTGTTTTTATAGCCCAAAGATCCTTTTGTCCTATGATTGCCGGTCCTCTTTCTCCAATAATTATTATACCCTCATCAAAAGGGGAATATGCTGCATTCCATCCATAATCATATCCCTTAGTTCCATATTGCCTTGAAAATGCTGTGGATGATTGATCATTCCATTGATATCCTTGTCCGATATCATCGCATGAAGTAACAAATAAAATTAATATAAAACTTATTTTAAACTTCAAACTATTGATTATTTTTAGTAGTATTTGCAAGTATCGCAATACTTACTAAAGATGTAACAATACTGCTGATTTGTGAAAATCTATCAGGCTTCACATTCTGTTCTGAAAGTGGCTTCTCACTTACACGAATTGTACTACCTGGCATAACAAATTCATTACTTTTATATGTTATTCTGGTCGCTTGTCCATAAGGAGTAATATATACTATATGTTTCTTATCTCCATAGGTAGTTAAACCACCAGCAAAGGAAATATAATTCCCTGCTGTATTGTTTTTAGTCCACTCAAAGTTACCAGGGTTATGTACTTCGCCCTCTACATTTACAGTACCAACTAACGGATTTGCTATAATTGTATCTCCAGGAGTTAGTATTAAATCACCATTTTCAGACCCAAAAGTAAGCGTATCCCTCTTGACCAAAACATTTCTTATATCGATTCCAGTACGTAAGCCACCAGCACGATTTATAATTGATAACAAAGACTCTTCATTATTAATTAATGGATAAGTTCCTGGAGATATAATATTTCCTTTTACTACTACCGTTTTAGTGGGTGTAAATAATTCAAATAGATGAATAGTTAAATGATCAAGCGGTTCAAAAATAAAATCTTCATTTTTTTCTTTATCAAATGGAACTACTTCTTGTTTATTATTCTTCATGTTTCTTCTAATAACTTCGACAGAACCAACATTATTTTGATCTATAGAAATAATGTCAAGAATTTTTGAGAAAGACAAATTTTCAACCCAGGGGATATTAGTGAATTCCCTATTTGCAACTGATATAGATATTGATCTAATTGGACTATATGGCACGGGTAATATCAAACTATCTCCATCCATTAAGAATGACTTATCTAAATCTGAAGGGTTGAGATAAATACTTGGACGGGGAGAGCGAGCTACTATTAACTTCTGGTTAGAGTCAATATTTTTGAAACCAGCATATTTAATAATTGAAGATATGCTCTCTTTTGCTTTTAATTCATAATATGCAGGATTTAATACATTACCAGTAACTGCGACTGTTTGTCCTCTTGAAGGAACTATAATAATATCACCCTCGTAAAGTGGAATATGGTCTACAATACCAACGCCTGTTATCAAAGGATATATATCTAAAGTGTCTACAAAACTACTTGCCCTTTGAACAAAAATATTTCTAAGACTTCCTGTTGAGTTTACTCCTCCAGCTAATATTAATATATTGGGAATATTAATAGAAGGATTAACAACATAGTTACCAGGGAATTGAACATGACCAGATACTGAAACATTAATATTTTTAATTTTGCCAATTGAAAACTCAAGGAAGGTTTGTTTAGGTTTTGAATTTAAAGTCGCATATACCTTTGAGAATCTATTGAAAATATAAGATTTAGCTTGATCTTGATTTTTACCTCCTAAATATAATAAACCTACATTATCAACAAAAATAGTACCATCTCTATTTAATATTTTCTTTTCATACTGCTCTGCCTGACCCCAAACAGAAATAATGACTTCATCTCCATAGCCCAAAATATAATCAGCGCTAACGTTAGCATTATCTATAAATTGTATAGAATCTCTATGAGAAAAATAATTATACCCAAAGTTAGAAATTGGTGGAATAGTATCTGTAAACAAAAGAAGTGAGTTTAATGTTTTCAATTCTTTTTGAATTACATTCATTCTTTCTTCGTAATATTTTGAAATATCACTAGGATTAACTAAAACTTTTACTGGAAGTCCATCGCTCAAACCTTTATCAGCATCAATATTTTGTTTAACAATATCGTTTGCCTGCTGATCTACCTTCAATTTATTGTATGTTTCCATAAACCTCTTGAGTTCTTCAGCATTTTGCGCAAAGACAATATCTATTGAGAGAGATATTAATAATATTCGGAATATTTTATTCATTTTAATTAAATTAATTAAATATAATATAAATAATATTCGATTAAATCGAAAATATTAAAAGTTAATTATTTTATTAATAGATAAAATTAGCGTATTTGTTTTACGAGCATTAGCTAATTTGCCGTCAGAAGAGTCTATGGGGTTCCCAGATTTATCTTCATAATAATAATCTGGGAATCCCAAAAATGCCTCAAACTGATTCTCATAATAAATTCCAAACCAAATATCTTTATATTTGTATCTAGTGTCTAGCCTAAGCTCTATTTTTACTTCAGCCGGCCTGTGAGTTACAATCCCATGCCGTTCATAATTAAGACCAGGAATTAACATGAATTTTTCTGATAAGTATCCTGCATAAAAATACCAATCATCTGAATCACTTCCTGAGTGGGCTCCCCAACGCCTCCCCATATAAGTGCTATAATCATATATAGTTTTATCATACCAAATGCCCTTACCAGTTGGTCTATGCCTTGAAGAATAAGTCATCATTAGATTTACCCACTCAAAACCCCAAACAAAATTTTTTATACCTATACCATAGTCGCGAATACCAAAAATTGTTGCCATGCTATGATCAGGCTGCGATAATAAATCACCAAAATACATTCTATTATCATTCATTCCGATTTCTGCATAAATCTTGAGATTTCTGTTTGGTAAAGTAATTATCGAATACATTGAAAGCGTCTGATCCCATACATCATGACCTCCAACTGTATATTCATTATTAATAATATTGCTTGTAAGTAAACCTTCAAAAACTATTAATCTCGCATCTTTTTCACTCCACTCATAATTTGATAAATTTTTAGCACCACCTGTTATATAATTTCTGCTAAAGCCTAAAGTAAAATTTATAGGACCATACCAAGTTCCTCTTCCATTTAAAGAAGTAAAATATTTTGCTTCATCTCCCTTTTTTTGATTTAATCTAGCAAATGTATATAATCCATAAAACCCAAATGGTCCAATTCTATGTTCTTTAATTGTTCCTATAATATGACCCATTAATGGTTGTGTATTGTTGGTCATTTGTAAACTAGAATGTATCCCAGGGCCCCACCACCTATTACCTTTATGCCATCCAAAGCCTAATCCTTTAAAATGAAAAAATGCAAGAAAGTTAAAGGGATGTTTAGCTTCAGATAAATTTGTAGATAATGATCTATCATTTAATACTTTAAATAGGTCTTCCCGATTATCAACATCCTGCACTTCAACAAAATGATTATTTCTCATATATGGTTCAAACAATAACGAAAAATATGGACTATTCGCCGAGACTTCAACAGAGGTGAAATTTCCTATTCCTTTACCAAAATATCTAACATCCATATTTTCTTGATTTGGGGCATTATCATTAAAATATGTTTCATTTCGAAACATAAAAGAAAAAGCCAATGAATCTGTAGAATAAAAGAGCGGTCTAAATAAAGTAGATTGGTTTGCACTAGGATTTTGGAACTGAGCTTTCTCAGTAATCAACAAATAGAATGGATCGCTATTTATATGCGTTTGAGCCTTAATTATACAAATAAAATATAATATGTAAAAAATCTTATGGATTGTTTCTCTGATTGATATCATATAATTAATTAAACTTAATATCAATACTGTAAGTAGGTACAAAATTAGATTTAGGTTCCCATGTCACAGGATTGAACAATCCTACAGTTAATGATACATTTTCAATGCTTTTATTCTTATATCTTAATTTGTAACTGATAGATATATCTTTTGCAAATCCATAATTATATTCCTCTGGTTTATCATATACATTTACAAAGCTTCCCCCAATGGAAATTCTATCAGTAATTAATACTGTATACAATAACTGTGGTAAAAAAATATGTTGGAAATTAGATAAATCAAATCTGCCACGGATGCCAACTGCAGTAGCCAAATGAATCTTTTCATGGTTTAAAAATTGATAGAATATGCCGCCATACCATGAATTAAATCCCTCTTGATGATTTGAAATATATCCATGGAAATCTAGGTAATCAGTAAAACCATAGCTTATAACTGAGTAACTTTGTCCAAAGGATATTTTACCAAATGGATTATAAGTAATATCAATTTGAAACTTATTTTTCCCAGTAGCCGTGCCATTATCGAAACCTCCATTAGCATTTGCAATAGAAATGATAATTATAAATAAAAATGTAAAAGAAAGTTTATTAGAAATTAATTTCAATAAATACAAAATGGTTTTATAGATATTTTTTTTCCGCAAGTAAAAACCCTAGACCAAACCAAATAACGAAGGCATTAAGAAAAAACCAGATATTAATTTGAAACCCAAAAATAAATAATACAATAATACTTAATATCATCAATAAAAAAATAATATCTAAAGGTGAAAAATTATTAATTCTGAAGTTAGAGGTCCCCTTAACTAGGGCAACAAATAATGTAACTAATAATAGTAATATAAATAGCTGCATTAAGAATCCAGGGTTATCTGGCGAATAATTACCAGCAAAAAATAAAAATAAAAGGACCTGAGTTGTACCAACCAATGAAATTTTATATTTATTAATTTTAATTAAAATAAAGTAAGATATACTTATCACCAATATTTCAATAACTTTCAATGAATTAATATTTACATTTAAAAATGTGTTTATTAAAACTATTGATAATAAGATAAAAACAATTAAAGTATAGGGTTTCTTATTATTATTAATATTTATTTTATTCCATTTATAAATAGGGTCTACTATTTTTGTGATAATACTTACATAAGTAGGTGCTGGAGGTGTTAAAACAAATAAGAATAGCAATACTAAATATGTAAGCATGCCAATGTGGCTAAAATTAAATATACTATTTAAAATAATAATTACTCCGGAGAAAAATACAGTAAAGAAAATAACAAAAAGTGTAGCTAAATAACTTCCGCTCTTTTGTAAAACCAAATGATGTAAATGAATAGTATCTGGCGTCATAGGGCTTTTACCTGATAGAATTCTTGTAAAAAAAACACGTGTAGTGTCTGCGATTAAGAAACTGAAAAGAATTATGAATGGAGTCATATCAATAATTGAATTTGCATTATGATTTAAATCATAATGCAATAATGGCAAAACAGCACAATAATAACCTAAAAATAAGCTCCCAGCATCACCCATAAAAATGTGCGCTGGCCGTTGATTAAATAATAGAAAAACAACTAATATTATAGAAACAAAAAAATTTAATTCAGAAAAAGAAGTATTACTATTTAATATTCCTAGTGTAATACAAACAATAATAACAAACCCAGATGCTAGGCCATCTAAACCATCAATTAAATTTACTGCATTATATACACCAACAAACCAAATTGTAAATAATAATGATAATTCTAATTGAGACAATACCAAGGTATAATGAAAAAATTTAATTTGACTAATTTGACCAAAAAAATAATTTACAAGAAATAGTACCAGTAATAATTGAAATAATAATTTTGCAGACCAATGCAAAGTATATTTATCATCAAACATTCCTAATAATAATGTTACAATTCCACAAAGTATGAACCATAATTCTACATTTTGATAAAAGAAAAAATAAATTATGAGAATAGGTGCAAATATTGCACCTCCAATTTGTGACTTTGAATCATTGTGTATTTTCCTATAGTTAGGATCATCCACAGAATAATATTGTGATAGATATCTAGTAACAAGTGAAAATATAATTAATACGACCGAAAATATTAAGTGATAACTAATTTTCAATTTAAATGTACCAAATATTTTTTCTTGAAGGATAACTAAATGCTGTATTTACGTTATTATAATGATGAAGTTCTTTTTTTCTAGAATATCTTCCTCTAAAAACTATATGAGCTTTCTTATTAAGAAGCAGGCAAGCATGCATCAAAAAATTATCATAAGATATTACACCTTTTACACAGTTTAGGCTCAACAATGAAAATATTTCATCAGGAGTAGTCTTACCCCTTAAATCAAGAGAAAAATATTTTTCATAAATATTATTATTGCTGGATTTTCCAACAAAAATAATTTTTTCTCCTTTATTAAATAAATACATCATTTTATTATAAAGCTTTTGATTTTTTTTAAATGATTTTCTAAAAAATCCAGAATCAATTTGATTATTGAAAACCCATATATTTTCGCCAATATTTATAATTTGATTTTTAATTTTTTTATTAATATTTAAATCAAATTTTATTTTTGGCCTCTGAAGAGGCTTTGAAAAAATAATATGTGATAATTTTTCAGAAAAATAATCTGTAATTCTTGAATTGATCTTTGAATTTGTAAAATCGACAATTAATGAATTATAAGAATGTAATTTATGCTTTATATAAACAGGAGGGTATGTAATAACAAGATCGCTTTTTTTATCTAACTTACTACCAAGTGAGTTAATTTTAATTCCATTAGCACGCCAAAATAATTTTAAATTATCTGGAGCCAAAACCTCAATAGGAAAGTTATTATTTTTTAACGCAATAATTGTTTGGGCAAAAAATAATTGATCTCCAAGGTGAAAAAAACTCTTATCATTTAGATAAAAAACTATTCTATTAATAATATGTGGTTTTTTTAATAAATATAGCCCAGGAAATATTTGTTTATTTCTTATTATTATTAAATAGAAATTTGAAACTATTTTATAAAAAATATATATTAACTTTTTAACCATCACCAATAATGCTTTTTATTGGTATTATAAAATTCATATGTTTTTTTAATTCCCTTCTCTATTTCAACTTTAGGGGACCAATTGATATCATTGATTAGTTTTTTTATGCTAATCTGAATTGAACCAGTTTCTACGTTCTTCCAATTTTTAGGCCAATCTGTTTTTAACACTTTCCCCCTTCCAACAACACTTATAATTAATTTGGCCATATCTATAAATTTAATAGATTTTCCATATCCTAAATTATAAACATTCCCATTTGTCTTATCATTAAAAGCTGATTTTATCATTGCATCAACAATGTCATCTACATAAATATAATCTCTTTTTTGCTGCCCGTCTCCGAAAATAGTTATATCATTTCCATCCATTGCTTGTCTTATAAACCAATTTAAAATACAATAACTAGGAGATTTTATTTGTGCTCGCGGTCCATATGGATTAGTTATGCGAAAACAAACACTATTTATATTATAAGATTTATAATATGCTAAATAATATTTTTCAGCAGCTAATTTATTTATGCCATAGACACTTAATGGATCCATAATATGATCCTCAGTAACAGGATTTTCATTTATCCTCCCATACTGCA
Organism: Fidelibacterota bacterium; assembly: GCA_002718285.1. The sequence continues at coordinate 75,956 of PBAR01000043.1, read as the reverse complement.
TTCTTGAGCCTGAATAAACTAGCTTTACATCTTTATTTAATCGATTACAAGAATCCAATACATTTAAATGTCCTTTACAGTTGATATCATTATCAAGAATTGGATCAATAAGACTATAATTATAATCAACTTGAGCAGCAAAATTAAATATTATATCCTTTCCTAAAACTAATGAGTCAACTGTTTTTATATCTCTAATGTCACCTTTGACATATTTAATTTTATCTTTAATTGAATTTATATTATAATGATTTCCCCCATAACGTTTTAATTCAGCATCCAAAATAGTTACGTTACAACCTAGTTTAAATAATTTTACTGCAAGAGTACTGCCTATCATTCCTAAACCACCAGTTATTAGAATCTCTTTATTATTTTTCATAATTAATTTGCATTCCTATGGTATTTTATTAAACTATTATAAACCTTATAAACTTCATTAATTTTATTATTCCAATTATGGTTTTCAATCACATTATTATATCCGTTTAATCCAATTTTTTTTAATTCTTCTTTTTTCATTTTCATCGCAAATATTATTTTTTCTGCTAATGCATTATAATCTGAGATGGGAACGATCCATCCATTATAATTATCTATTACCATTTTGTTGTTTTCACCACAATCAGTAACTAAAACTGGTAATTTTGACGCCCAAGCTTCTAATAATGATAATGGCTGCCCTTCAAATATTGATGGCAAAATGAACAAATCAGATGAACTATAAATTTTTGGTAATTCTTGATATTTTTTTTCACCAATAAATTTAATATTATTATCTAAATTTAATGAGTTTACTTTAGATAAAAGCTTGGTTTTTTCTTCCCCATCACCAACTATAATTAATTCAATCTTATTATTTATAGATACAACTTTTTCCATTGCTTCAATTAAAAATTTGAGACCCTTTTGTTTATGCAATCTGCCTATGAATAATAATCTAAAATGACCATCCCTTATAACATTCACATCAAACATTTTTGCTTCTACACCATTATGAATTATATATAGTTTTTTTCTATTAAAGAATTGATCAATCCTTGAACTATCTGATATTACTGCATCATAATTAATCTTAGTCTGAATAAAAAACAATATGTAATTTTTTATTCTTTTAAATAACTTTCGCTTTCTAACCTTTGCTTCAAAAGTTGAACCTTGTATTGAATAAACAATAGGTTTTTTTAATAAAACTGATAAAATTTTTCCGGGAATAGCACCAAGATTTGGCATAGCGTGTATCAAGTCATATTCTCTCTTAATGCAATAATAAACACTCCCAATAATCCAAGAAATTTTTCCGACTTTGCTATCGAAAGTTGATAATTTCCCTAACCTAAATATTTTTAATAATCCATTTTTTTTGGACTCATTATTAGTAAAGTTATTATTATTGATAATTAACTTTCTTGTTAAAAGGGTTACATTACAATTATAATCTTTAATTAATCCATTTATAAGATATTCAGTATGTTTCTGGCCACCACCTTTATAGGGACACCACGCTTCTATAAGTATTAATATTTTTTTCTTCAATATTTTTTGGTATCTGTTGTCTTCATAATATCAAAATATATTAGACCCGTAATTATAAGAAAAAAACTTTGAAAAAAATCAGTTTGGAAAGAATTGCCAAAAAAATTTGCACAAAAATATCCTGGAATAAATGCATATATACCACGAAGAATTGATCTATTATAAATATTTGATACTTGTGAATATTTTTCTGTGATTTTAAACAATTTGTACCAAGCCATTAATAAAAATAAAAGGCAAAAAATTCCACCGAACGCAATTGCATCAAGATATAAACTTTCAAAACTTCCAGGGACAAATAAACTTCCTCCACTAAAAAAGTGAGACGGTAGATTAGAGTTAAAACCGATTCCAGTTAATAGCAACCAAGGATTATTGGAAATGCCTAAAAAATATGTGGACCAAATATAAATCCTTAATCCTGAACTTGTATCTTGAATACCGCCATAGTTAATTAATCTGTTAATCAATCCAAATTTTGTAATGAAACCAAATGCAAAAATTCCTAAACAAAAGATTAATATGCTGCTAAAAAAAATATACTTGTACTTAATATTAGTTTTATCAATAGACAGATAGAAAATTATTCCAATTATAAATGCTAGTAATCCACTTCTACTTACTGTAAAGATTAGAGCAAGCACAAAAAGGATATGTAATAATAAATATTTCTTTTCCTTTAATTGGCTATATAAACTTAAAAAAATTAATGACAGGCAAGCGCTAAAAACACCTAATTGTGGTGATGTACCTGTATTACCTATAGGAACAAGTTTACCACCAATTATATTCCAGTAAGTTAACAAAGTTAAATTAGTTTTTGGGTTTTTGCTCCAAAAAGATGAAAAGTCAATCCCTTGGAAAATATTAATAATTATAAATCCCAAATGAATAATAAATGGCAGTGAATATAAAAATAGTATTTTTTGCGGAAGTCTTTCTATTTCATTTTTAGATATAAAGAATGCTGAAAAAAATAATAATAATATCAGTATTCTTTTAATTGCAAGAATTGTCATCTCTGGGCTGAAAGAATATTCTCTATATAAAGGGGAATAAAAGGTTGAATAACACATAATTAGTGTATAAATACCAAAATATTTAATAAATGAATTGATTTTAACTCCCTTCAATAAAAAATAAATTGATAATATTATACCTAATAACTCCCCAGGTAAAAAAGGAATAGAGAACAATATTATTTTTGGTGTATATAAAGGCCCAACTGCACTAAATATAATCAACCAACCAAAAAAACTAATTTTATTATTTTGAATTATACCAATTAGATAAATTTCTTCCTGTATATTTTTCTAATTTTTTAATATCATTTATATAGATATCAATAAGTTTTATTCTATTATTATCACTTAATTGTTCTTTAGAGACACCTTTTCTGTAAAGTATTTTTTTTATGTTAGATTTTTCAATTAGTTCTCTAAGAATAGAAAGATTATACTTTCGAATATTTATATATGATTTATGCATCAATCCACCTAACCATTGAAACCGGACTGTTTTAGCTTCATTCTGCTCAATTTTATCAAAAGAAATTGAATTACTTCCCTTGATTCCAATATAATCAAATAAATTTTTTACAAACATTTTTTTGTTTTTTATTAAATCGTCAAAAAATAAAACTTTTGGTTTTACCATTTTTTTGGAAATTCCAGAATATTCATCAATATGTTTAAAATACATCCATCTCAGTAACCATTTATTGTCATATGATAAATCTTCTATAAATTTATTAATTCCTTCACTATCTTTATGTTGAATCATATGATAGTAACCACTTACAACAGCATCAATTGGATTCCTTGCAATCAAAATAATTTTTATTTTAGGGAAGGACTCAAGAATCTTACTGGCTATGGATAGTTTCTGCATATATAACCCTGATATTTCACCAAAGATTTCTGCATCTTGGTTCGTAAAATAATTAGAATAAAAACTTAATCCCTTTTCGTAATTATTCGAAAAAAAGTCTGTTTCTTTTAAATAAGGAGTGCTAATTAATTTAGATTGGCTCAGAACAGACTGAATGAAAGTTGTACCACATTTTTGTCCACCTATGACTATAAATTTCATTTTAGATTTTAGTATTTCAATACTCAAAGTGTCCCCTTTGGTAAATTAATTTATTAAGTGAAATTGATTATTTATTAACTCTTCATATTGATCAACAATATTATTAACAGAAAACTTTTTTGATGAATCAATTATTTTTTTTGAACTAAAATTATTACTACCAGTAGCCTCTAAAATTTTTTCTGAAAATATTTTAATATTTAAATATGGAACTAAATATCCATTAATTCCATCGATCACTATTTCTCTAGGTCCATGTGGTGAATCAAAAGAAATAATTGGAGTACCGGCACGTAAAGATTCCAATAGGACATTTGGCATCCCTTCGTAAATTGATGTTAAAACAGTAGCCTTTGCTTTGCAATAATATTCGTATAAGTTTTGTTTATTACCTTCAAAAATAAGATTTTTATTAATATTTAATTTTTTAGCAAGAATTATTAAATCTTTTTTTATTGATCCTTCGCCAATCATTCTCAAAATTAATGAGCTATCTTTATTGACAGATAAACTAAAGGCATTAAATAAATACTCAAGACCTTTTTGACTCTCAAATCTTCCAACAAAAATAATCTCATGCCGTTTACTATATTTTACATAAGGTTTAGTTGAGATTTGATTTAAAATTGCTGGATTATAAATCCTTACTATTTTTTTACTACTTATACTATAATTATCAATCAAATCATTTCGCATTCCATCGCATTGGGCAATTATAGCATCTGATGATTGAAAGAAGTATTTTATTAAATTATTTACAACATACTTTGTCCATATTGATTTTTTATATATATATTCATGTGACAAAGTATTTATAGCTCTCCCAATAACCACAAATTTATTCCTCCTTAATAATCTTATAAATAAAAGCAAAACAGCTAATTGGGGGCTAAAAGCAATAATCAATTTTGGATTATTAGATTTAATCATTGAAAAAAGTTTGAATAAACTTGAGCGGGAATACTTTTTATTTAGTATTGTTTTATTTATTTGGGAATTCAGTAAAATATTTTTCTTTGAATCATGTAATGACCAAAGATCAATCCTATAGCCCCTACTACATAATTCATTACATAAAAGAACACAGATTTTTTCAGCCCCTCCCCCATCTAAGCCTCCAGTTAAAATAGTTATTTTTTTCATTTTTTTAAGTGATTAATTTTTTATATAAATCAATATATTTATTAGCAACGTCTTTCCAATCTCTTTCTACTAATTTAGTATAACTTTCTTTTATTATTTTTTTTCTAAGATCAGAGTTTTTTTCAAGTTTTTCTATTGCGTTTGATATTTCTTGAGGGCTATTTACGGGGACAATAAGCCCATCTATTTCATGATTAATAACGTCTCTACATCCAGGTGCATCAGTAACAATTACTGGTAGTCCAGACATTGAAGCCTCAACAACAACATTTGGGTGACCTTCAACATAAGATGGTAAAACAAAATAATTAGATGATTTATACAAATTAATTAATTCATTCGTAGGAAAAGATATTTTGCTTTTTGATGGATAAATTTCATTTATTTGAAAAAAATTCATCTCTTGGTTTTTATGTTTTGCATAAGGAATTAACTCATTGGTTTTTTCACCAATTAAAAGAACTATATATTCATTAGTTGTTTTATTTAGATAAACTAACGAATCTATTAAGTCCTTAAATCCTTTTTTTGGATGGTTTCTACCAACTGATAAAATAATTTTTTTGTCTAGCGGTAATTTATATTTTTTCCTTATAGAAATAATATCTACTAATTGTTCTTTTGTAGATTTAACATTAATTCCATTTTCAATACTCACTATTTTATTAGAAGGAATATTTAATTTTAGGTATTCTTCTTTTATTGTTTTGCTGATAGCAACAAAGCTATCAACGTATTTTAAACCACTCATAATTAAATTATTTCTTTTATTATTCAATCGGACTCCATAGTTGATATTTGAGTCTATTTGTATATCGTCTCCGGCAGTTCGTAATACTATTGGCCGATCACACTTTTTTATTTTTTCAGCTATACATACCCAAGGCCAAGACATAATTATTTGAATTACATCTAAATCATCTCGTAAAATATTTTTATTTATTTCTTTAAATGTTAAATGGCTCCATAATTTATTATTGATTCTAAAAATGGGGTATTTTGCTGAGGTACAAGCTTTTATCCTATAATTAAATTCCCATCCAAGTTTTATACATTTAGTAACACATTTTTTTGAAGCATATACAGTAACTTGATGACCCAATTTACTTATTGCAGTAGCCAAGCCGTGAGTTTGAGTTTGCGCCCCACCAATTATTGGTAGATAAGGGAGCATAAATATTCCGATTTTCATATATAAATAATTTATTTTATTAAAACATTAGGTAGGTTTAATAACACTATTAATAAATTTAATTTCTTTGTCAATCCTTTTTTCCCATGATACTAAATACTTAGCATTTAACTTTTTGACTTCATTTGATTTTTTATGAATTAAAGTGGGGTTTTCAATGAGTTGATTTATTTTTGTTGATAGATCATCAATTATTTTATAATGATTAATAAAAATAATCGATTCTTTAAAATCTTCAATTTTTGAGTGTTGATCTCTTTTAGTCTGATCATCATAACCCAAAGTGATTATACACTTACCAGCACTAATTGCTTCTAATACCGCATTGCTAAGATTTCCACATAAATTCAGCGATACAAATATATCAGCCTGTTGTAAAAATGTTTGAACTAAATAATGCTCGTAGGTTCCTAATAAATATATTTTATCAGAAATACCATATTCATTAATGAGATCTTGTAATTCTTTTTTCATTGGTCCATCCCCAATAAGTATCCCAAAAATATTTTTATTTTTTTTATTTACTTCAACAATAGATTTGATAAACAAATCTGGTGATTTATCAGGTGATAATCTTCCAATAGTTGCAATAATTTTAGTTTTTTGATTTAATTGATATTTTTTTCTTAAATCTAAAACTCGATCTAAACCATCAATATAATCCACTCCATTTAACATCAATTTTGATTTAATTGTACTTTTCATAATTCTTTTTATAAAATCTAAACCTGGGCTGCCATCTCTTGAACATATCACAGCACTAAAAGGGGCTTTATAACCAAGAAAATATTCAATTGATGGTACAAAGAATTTTTTAGTGGGCTTTAAAGTATCATTTAGATATGCGACTCCATGCAATCTTAGAAAAACTTTATAACCTAATCTTGCAAAAAGCCCCCCATATTCAACATTGATCCGATCGCAATAAATTATATTATATTGGTTTATATATATTAAACGTAACGAATTTATTATATGCCTAATCTTTAAATAGGTAAACCCTTTTATTATATTATTATAATATGGAAAAATGTGGAAATTAATATTTTCCAATTTATCAAATTTTAATTTTTGATATTTGTTAATGTTATCGCTTTTATCATAAGAGATAAATATAACATCTGTATGAATTCCCTTAGCATTTAGTCTATCAATTAATTTATAAACTGCGGGCATTCCTTTTGGAGACCAAACCTTTTTATTTATTGAATCAATAAAATGAGAATAAAGACGAAGAAATAATAAAATTTTCAAAATTTTTTATTACTTGAATTTATATTTTCTTCTAACCAACGTTCTACTCCAAGGGCAAGAACACCCCTAGCTTGTGGAGGAACTACGGCTCTTTTAATATTATTTATAAAATACATTATTCCATAAAAAGAATACTGATTCGAATAATGACTCCAATAACTAAAATATTTATAAACATTATTGTTGTTAAGGTTAAGTATTCTAAAAGTTAAACTTAAAACTTTAAGAAATATTGACATTGGAAAATTCCATCTTCTATTTTCCGAACGATAATTCATAAAAAGGTTTCTATAATTAAATTTATTTAAATATAGTAAAAATAGATTTTGATCTAAGCGTAATTTTAAAGGAACTGTTTTATAAAAAGAGACTAATGATTTTTCCCATAAGGGAAGCATCCATCTATATTCATAAAAATCATACAACCTTTGTCCATTTAAAACGGCCATAGATTGTCTAGATTGCCATTCCCAACATTCATAGTATGATGCCAATTCTTCTGGGCTGAGATTTTTTTTATTATTTAAACCTAAAGTTTCTACAATTTTTTTTTTGATTTCTATTAATCTATTCTCGTGATTATTCTCCCAAATAGAATAATGCTTATCGATTATGGCATCTATGAGATCACTTACGGTTGATCCTTTTTCAATAAGATATTTTGGAATATGACCTCCCGTAATAAAATCTCCAGTTTGGCCATTAATAATAATTGAATTTTTATCTAATATTTTTTTTCTTTTTAACTGACATATAGCTTCATATTCCATCATTGAAGGCAAACAATAGTATCCACTAGAATAATTCCAATATTCTTTTCTTTTAGATGATTGAAAAAGTTTTTTCGTAAGAGAAGGTTTAGACTTAATAAAGATCCAAGGTATCTCAAGAATTTTAGCAACTTTTTTTGCGGCCTTGGCTTCATAATTTCCTTTTGGACCATATGAAAATGCAAAAAGATTAGGACAATTTAAACTTTTTAATTTACTCGCTATAAATCTAGAATCAAGACCACCGCTTAATGGTATCCATATGGGATCACCATTTGCTTTTTCTATAACATCTAGGAATATCGAGTTCATTATTTTATCTAATTCATCTAAATATTTGACTTCCTTTTTATTCTGATTTTGATCAATAGTTGGCTTATAACTAAAATAGTTTTCAAAATTATAAGAATTTTTTTTTGAATTTATACAGAGCATTTCACCAGGTCTTATTTTGAATAAATTACTATAAATAGTATTCTCGCCTGTAACATAGCTAGATGAATAAAATTCAAATAACGCATTTGGCTCTGTATTATTTAAGGTGTATTTATTTTTTAATTTTCCAGCGGAATTAGAAATTATTATTTGTTTATTGTTAAATGAATAAAATATAGGATACGAAGATACTATGTCAACCGCAGCAAAAATATAATCATAATATTTTAAAATAAATGAAAAATGTCCTCTTTGACTAATAAGGATTTTTTTAAGAATATCATTATTTAATTGAATATTTTTTTTAATTACATCTTCAATTTTGTAGAAAACAGAACTATCGCCGGACCAAAATACTTTAATATTATTACTAATTATTATTTCATTACTAAGTTCATTATCAATGATTAATCTATTCAAATTTTATCTTATCATCCTTATAATAAACTTTTATACCAAGTGCTTTCTTTTTTAACCTTATCAATTGGGCCAACCGTTTCAACCTTCCCATCATGTACAACAATTAACTGATCTATATTAATATTTTCAATTAATTGGTGAGTAATTAAAATAGTGATAATATTTCGCTTTTTATTTATTTGAGTTATTGTTTCATTGAAAATATTAATATTTTTATGATCAAGATTCGCTGTTGGTTCATCCATGATTAATATCTTTGAATCTCTAAATAATGCTCTAGATAAATCTAATCTTTGACGCTGACCTCCTGATAGATTATACGCATCTTCTCCTATTTCAGTATCATAGCCATTCTCAAGTTTTAATATAAATTCGTGAGCTGATGCTAATTTCGAAGCTTCAACTACTTTATCATCAGTGACATTTTCTATACCATAAGTGATGTGTTCTTTTATTGTTCCTGATAATATTTGTGGATTCTGTGGAACAAAAGATATTAGTCTTCTTAAACTTTTTATTTTAAAATCTAAGTAGTCTTCATTATCATAAAAAACAGTGCCCTCATCTGGTAATTGAAGCCTAGCTAATATATCTACTAAAGTAGACTTCCCAGCTCCAGATGGACCAATAACAACATTTGTAGAATTCATATAAAAATTTATATTTATATTTTGTAATACAGGCTTATTTGATTTATAAGAAAATGAAACATTTTTTAAAGAAACATGTTTCTTGATAATTTGAATTTCTTTAATTCCTGTATCCTTTTCTTTCTGATCCTTTAGTGAAGATAGTTTTTTTGTTATTAATTCAATCGAAGCCATTTGTTCATTCATTGTTTGCCATTTAACAATTAAACCTCTTTGTATTGGGCCTATTCTACTCAAAGTAAACATAAATAGTCCTATTTCTTCTATTTTTAAACCCAAAAATTGAAAGGATATATATATAAACAATAAAGATATAAATACAAAGACAGGTTCACTAATTAAAGTTGTAAATGCTTTTAATTTTTTTATTTTATAAACTAAACTTGCTTGTTTTATTGTAAAATTTTTAAATAATCTATACTCATTATCTTCTGTACAAGATATTTTAATAATCTTGGGTGATTTTAATCTTGCAACCAAAAATGCTGATAATCTATTACTTATTGATATACTATCTCTGGCAACAATTTTTGTTTTTTTTATCCACCTATAAGGCAATCTACTAACTAAGATAAATATAGGTATTGTAGCTAAGGTTAACTGTGGAGAAATAATTAGTAATAATAAGAATGAACCAAGCATCGTAATTAAGTTTGCAAGAATCTGAATTGGTATCATCAGTCCATTTACTGCTCCATTTGATTCTTTCAATATTGTATTTGAAATAATACCAACTGGATTTTTTTGCTGATGGGCTGATTTAGCATATAAATAGTTTTTAAATAATATATCTTTTACATTTTTTATTGCAAAAAATTGGATTTTGCTAGTATATAATGTGCTGAAAAAAGTTAAAAATTGACGAACGCACAATAATAAAAAAGCAATAATTAATAATATCCCAAGTGAGGGCTTAATACCTAAATCAGCTATAAAATTAATTATCGTATTTGATAATCCTGCATCATTTTCATTTATAGTGGATTGGTTCGAAATAAATTGGAAAATTGGCAGGAACATTGATAGCCCACCTATCTCAAAAACAGTTGAAAATATTGAAAGAAACAATATGATTAAAATTGATATTCTCCTTATACCAAATACTTTGCAATATTTTATCCAGTTATAAATAAGATTTTTCATTACTAAAATTTGAGAAAATAAATAAAATCAGATTGGATTATTATTTAACCAGTTTTCTATAACTGGCCATTGCCATTCTGCATCTATATCAAACCCAAAACCGCCTTTCATTGCATAAGAATTACTGCCCATCCACCTTATTGGTGCTGGCCCATCCCATACATTTTCAATCCAATGTGTTCTGGTTACTTGAATAGTTAAATCAGCAAAATAGCAATTGCCGATATTATCCCTGTTGGCATTAGTTATATCTCCAAATTGTTCTAGATTACAGAATGGAGTTGAAATTCCATCTTTATTAATTTTTCTGGCTCGAATTGGAGTAAACATATTATACTCACATACAGAAAATACAGAATCCAACTCTGGAGTTTTTTCTAGAATCTCTATTGCTTTATCTAGCCTCGTTGGATCAAATGTGGGAGCGTTTGAAAAAACTACACAAACTATATCCGGGGAAATATTGAATTTTTTATTAATTTGCTCTAAAGAATCTGAGAGTACATTTTCAGTAAGACAGTCTGGATGCGCAATTTCACCCGATCGCATAAGAATATTAAGATCAAGGGGTTCGATATTTGATGCTATTTCTATAGAGTCAGTTGAAACAAAAATTTCATCTACTTTATTGGATTTTAATAATCTATTTAGAGTATGCTGATACAATGGTAAACCATTTATAATTTTTTGATTTTTCCCAGGTACTCCCCTACTAATATCTTTAGCAAGCTGAATAGCTATATTCATAATAAATATCTCTGTCTAATTTATCCCACCAATCCACGGCCACCATCAAGGTTAATAATAGAGCCGGTCATCCAATTATGATCTGAGTCTAGTATTTTTAAACACCAATAAGCAATATCCTTAGGCTCACTAATTCTACCAAGAGGAATTTTCCCCTTTAACATATTAAATATTTTATTCCTGTCAATTTCATCTGGATACATTTTTTCCCAAAGTGGACTATTAATTGGTCCTGGAGCAAGTGCATTAATTCTAATCCCATATGGGCCCAGTTCTACAGCAAGACCTTTGGTCAAATGATTAAGAGTTGCTTTTGTTGCTCCATATACAGTTTGTCCATGGGGAGATATACAACCAGCAACAGATGTTATATTTAAAATATCCCCTGTCTTTTTAGATTTCATAATAGGTATAACATACTTAATTAATTTAAATGTACTGGTTAGATTAACATCAATCATTTCAGAGTATTGATCAAATGTTGTTTCCTCAAAATTGTTTCTATAAAATACAGCAGCATTATTTATTAGGATATCAGGTTTTTCATTAGACTTGTTTAATTCATTAAACAAACTTTCGATTTGTATAGGAACAGACAAATCACATTCAAAACTTCTTAAAGTTCCATCGTATTCTTCTGTCTCACTAAGAACATTATCTAGCTTGTTTCTATTCCTACCAATGGCTAAAACTCTGCAACCATATTTACATAAAAGTAATGAAACTTCTTTCCCTACACCTGATGAAGCTCCAGTAACAATTGCCGTTTTATCTTTAAAATTGAAATCCATTATTAGATTGGGTTAGTGAATTGTCCACCGTCAACTCTGAGTACTTGACCGGAAACAAAATTAGAATCTTCCGATAAAAAAAAATTAATTACAGAAGCAACATCAATTGGTTCGGCGAGTCTTGAAAGTTTACTTTTCGAATCTAAAAGAGACAGATCATAATCATTTCGGTTTTTTAATGTTTGCATAAATCTTCCAGTATTAATTCCGCCAGGAACTACACAATTTACATTTATATCATAATCTCTTAACTGAGAAGCTAAACATCTTGTATAGTGAATGATCGCAGATTTCCCAGTACTATATGCAGTTTCATTCAAACCTCCAAATCCTGCAGAAATAGAAGCAATATTTACAATTTTTCCTCTTTTATTAGTTTTCATTATTTGGGCAACTGACTTAGATAGATTAAAGCAAGTGGTAAAATTTTTATCAAAAATATTGAAAAAGTCATCATAATCAATCATTGCATCGTTTACAGGATGCTTTCCTCCAGCTGCTTGATTATCATCCCCAAAAATATCACCTCCAGCACAATTTATTAAACAATCAATTCGTCCATAATCTTTAAGTATCTGCTTTACTAATCCCTGGGCTTTAGATTCTATAGTGAGATCTGCAGAATAAAATTTAGTTTTACTTCCATGATCTCTTAGGTGATTAATTATTTGTTCTAAAGATTCTGATTCATTATAGACAGAGTAAGCTTCCTTACTAATATCCGTAAGAATTACATCATAACTTGTAGCTAAATATTTAGCGCAAGCAAGACCTAATCCTCTAGTAGAACCAGATATAAGTACATTTTTTTTCATATAGTTTTCTTCAAAAGCGACTTTATATAATGAATGCTATCAATAGCATCTTTGATTTCTTTTTTAATAATCTCTGGAGGTGAGTTATAAATCAAATTATTTTCACCCCTATTTAGATTTTCACTATTAATAGATTTCATATATTGAATAAACTTCTTTTTACCAGTTTGAATTGCTTTAGGAAATTTTTCCCAATATTCAGCATGAAAGTAGTCGATATTCCTTGGAGTATGCGCACCAAGCTCAATGCTCATCGTAATTAGATTATTTTTTTTTGCATCTAATAATCTAATATCATTAATTGTTTCTGCAAAATTCACCACTCCCACACCTAATGGACATCTAACTAATTCACTTCCAAGATTTGATTTAACAATTATATAATCTTTTAAGTGTACATTTATTATATGGTTTTTTATTACATTATAAAAATCTTTCGGAGACTGACCTAAAGCAAATGAATTTCCTACATCCCAATTTATCCCTACAGAAATAAGATTATTAGATTCAATTATATCAATTAATTCATAGGATGTAAGATCTTGGTGATTTTCAATGCCTAATTTATAACCCATTTTTGCACAATATTCATCCGCTTCAATTAAATTATTAGTGAACTTTTGGATTTGAGAATCAAAATCATTTATTTTGTATCTATTACCTCCAAAATTATTTGACATTTTTACTCTGATTTTTCCATTACACTTTATATCATTTTTATTTAAAAAATTACTCATAGAAAAAAGCAATGATGGTGAAAAGTCTTCAATTGAAATCAAAACTTCGAGTTTATTCTCATTTATTTTATTTCTTAACAAGGTAATTTCATTAGCATCTGTTTGAATCAGCTTCTCAAATGGCAATTCTATGCCTACTAGATTATTTTCCAATGCCAATTTTACAAAGCTTGTTATTGATAATTGTGATGATAATGGAAGAGTTTTATCTGCGTATCCTGCTCCATAACCAAAACTATAATAATTTAATAACAACTTTACCATATTTATAGAGATCGATAATACTTAATAATATTATTAACTGCACCAACTTCCATATCAATTCTACTTTTATCTGCATTTGAACCAACATGTGGCAATAATATTGTACGTGGTAATTCATTATAAAAATTTGGATTACCTTCTTCTTCATACACATCTAACGCAACACCATAAAAATGTCCCTGATTTATTTGATTTGCTAATGCTTTATCATTAATAATTCCACCACGAGATGTATTGATAATAATTCCATCCTTTTTGATTTGATTTAAATCTTTTTGATCAATTAGATGGAAAGTTTCATCATTAAGAGGAAGATGAATGGTAATTACATCTGAAGAGGTAAGTAATTTTGATAATGAACAGTATTGGATTTTATATTTAGATGAAAACCTCAAATTTTTTGAATTATCATAAGCTAATATTTTCATACCCATGGAACTCGCAGTAGCTGCAACAAGTTTACCTATGCGACCTAAGCCAATAATACCCAAAGTTTGTCCATCAATCTGCTTCCCAAGAATCGGTGACCATCTACCTCTCATAAAAGATGAATGCATATCAATTATCCTCCTATTAAGGCTGATAATTAATCCTATTGTTAATTCTGCTACTGCTTTTGAAGGTGCATCAGGTGTATTGTATATTTTTACACCATATTTTTTTGCTGAATTAAGATCAATAGAATCTAATCCAATCCCAACTCTTGAAATTACTTTAACATTTTTAAATTTTTCAAAAAATGATAAATTATAATTTTCTAATCCAGCTACAATATATTGAGCATTTGAAAAATACTTATTATAATTATTCGGTTTTAGTTCATAACCAGTATCATTAAAAATTATATTAAATCCTTCCTTTTTTAATAGTTCTAGTGGTTCTTTTGAAGCTTTTGCGAACTCAGAAATTGCGATTAATACGGTATGATCATTATTCATACAGAATTATCAGTTATAGGATTATTAGAAGACGTATATAAAAATACCGAATCAAGTGAATATGCTAAAAAAGTATATCCTTCGGTTATTCTTTTATGTAATAAATTAGAATCAGGTTGAACTATATGGTCTCCATAAGGAACATTATATTTCTTACAAAGGTTAATTATCTGTAACTGAATATTAACAAATTTTTCATTTTGAAAATTTCCTGTAATACCCATCGAAGCAGATAAGTCATAAGGCCCAACAATTATTGCATCTAATCCGTCCACCTGTAAAATTTCTTCAAGGTTATTAACTGCATTGATATTTTCAATTTGAGCAATAAGTAAAGGTGATTGAGCTTCTAAATTATATTTTTCAAAAAATCTTCCAAATAAATTTGCTCGAGAAAATCCTACCCCTCTATTCCCAGCTGGCGGCCAACAACAAGAATCTTTTATTATCTCTAATTTCTCAGCACTATCAATCATTGGAGCAATAATGCCCCCAGCTCCTGCATCCAATGCTTGCCTACAATCTTTTGGTTTTGACTCTGCTATTCTTACCAAGGGCAAAACATCAGACATTTCGATTGCGCGAAACAAGTCTGGCAGTTTTTCTATACTTATCGAGCCATGTTCCATATCAATAGCAACCCAATCATATCCTGATTTCCCCAAAATTTCAGATATTGAGGGGTTTGGTATTTGCTGCCAAGTCCCTATAGTAGCTTGATTATTATTAAGTTTATTTCTAATTGATTTAATTTGTTCCAGTCTCACGATAATCCTTTAAAATTTTTTATAGCTTTCCCTTTATAAGAGTTAATTAAGTTTTTATTATAATCATTTTTAATTAAAATAAATGGTATACCTGCTTGTTTTGCTGCGTCCAAATCAGTAAGACTATCACCAAAAAATAATAAATCATTGGGTTTCATACCATAGTTCAGTTTTATATTGTTTACATGATAAGTTTTTTCTTCAGGTGATCCGAATACTTCTGTAAAATAATGATCAATTCTTCTGCCATGAAGAATTTGTTTTATTTCATGTGTGGGGGTACCAGTTGAAATAAACAAACTGCACTTATTATAATGGCTACTTATATATTCAAGTGCTCCTTTTACATAAGGCGCTGCAATCACTTTTTTAACAACTAATTCTGAAAATTTATTTGCTAAAATTTTTAATTCTTCATTTGATACCGATTTGTTCAAAAAAGTCTCATGATATAATTTGATCTTTTCAAAACGGGACATACCACCATTTGATTGATGATGCTCAATAACACTATTAATAATATCATCCCCATATTTTAGATATAGTGTAGCAAATGCATCCGTCTTTATCTTTACTGATTCAACAATAACACCATCAAAATCGAAAATAATTCCTTTGGGCAATTTATAATCTCATTATGGAACTAAATGACCGCTATTGCTCGCACTGGTGATCCATCTAAATTCTTAAATCTAAGAGGAAACCCATAAAAGTCGAAAGGGGACATAATAGGTAATTTGTCAAGATTAGTTAATGATTCATATAAAATTATATCCATTCCTAATAAGCCATTATGAATAGGTTTATCTTTTGATCCACTTGAATCAACGCTTGGCAAATCACATCCAAAAAATTTTATAGACATTTTTTGTGCTTGCTCAACTAGTTGATTGGGGATGACGGGTCTATTGGATCCATAAAATATCTTTGAATTATTATAATTTTTGTACCACCCGCTATCATATATAATACCATCAATTTTTATTCCAATATTTTTTAAATCATTAATTGTTTTATCATTTATCTTAACTGAACGTCCGAAAAATGTTTCTAATGGAAAATCATCTAATGTTTTTCCATCGCGAATCATATGAGCTGGTGCATCAAGATGCGTACCAGTATGTGTTCCCATAGAGAATCGATGTAAAAGTGTTCTATCAGATAGAATATCTTTTTCCTTTATGATGGATACATCTGGATCAGAGGGATATGTTGACATTCCATCATAAAGAGGATGTGATAAGTCAATAATTTTATTTTTTTTCTCTACCACGTAAACTTATCCGGCTTGATTTATTTTCTTTATCAAGCATTTTTTCCAAATCAAAAATAAGATCCATCAATCCTTGCCCCATATCATAATATGATTTTGGGGTGATTTTTTTTGCTACCGATGGTCTATAGGAATAAGGTGTTATTTCATAGTGATGTAATTCTACATCGTCATTATACTCTATTTCAATTTTATTTTCAAAAATTTCCTTAATCATAATCAATAAATCTTTAATTTTAATTTGTTGATTTCCGGTTATAATCAGATGTTTATTTTTATACTTATCTCCCAAGGCATCTACTGAAAGTTGAGCAGCATCCTTTACATGAATAAATTCTCTGATTTCTTCACCATCTCCACGTCTAACAATTTTCCTTTTTTCCAATGCCTGTAATAACATATTTCTTATAGAGCTAAATTCATTCCCTCTTGGTCCATAGATAGAACCATAGCGCAAAATAGTATAATTAAGGTCAAATTGTTTCTGATACTCCTCAATAATTTTTTCACAGGCCTGTTTAGAAACTCGATAAAAACTTCCTAGTTCACTATAAACATAGATTGTACTAGCAAATAAAACTCTATCAATATTGTTTTTTCTAGCCGCATCTAAAATATTTTGAGTACCAATTATATTGCTTTTAATAGTTTTCCCAGGATCACTCCCTGATTGATCAATATCTGCTTGGGCTGCAAAATGATATACAGCATTACAATCTTTCATCGCCTCATTTATATCACTTAGGCTTAATATATCACCAATAAATTCTTTTTGACCTTCTATTTTGTATTTTGATGGAATAGCGTCAAATAGAACTACCTTGGAGCCACTCTCTCTAAGAGCATCAGCCAAATGACTCCCAATAAATCCCGAACTACCTGTAACTAGAACTTTTTTATATTTCATTTAACCCTTTAATTAAGTTATTGACAGCTTCAGTTTCCATAATTTTTCTTGTTTCTTTTGCATATGATCCAATATGAGGTGTTAATACAACATTATTTAATTTAGTTAGCGGTCCAAAATAAGGCTCTTTATTAAATACATCAATACCAGCACCAGCAATTCTATTTTCTTTTAAAGATTCATAAAGAGCATCTTCATCAATTATTTCTCCCCTTGATGTATTGATTAAATATGATGTACTATTAATTAACTTTAATTTTTTTTTATTAATTAGATTATGTGTTTTTTCATTTGAATTTAAATGTATTGAAATAATATCTGATTTTCTGAGTAAGGTATTCAAAGCAGAGTATTCAATATTATATTTTATTTTAAAATTCTCATCTATTACTTTATCATATGCTAATATTCTAAAATTAAATCCTTCTACCAACTTAACTAATTCTTTTCCTATTGAACCCATTCCAATTATACCCAATGTTTTATTTTTCAGTAAAGAACCAATGTTTTTTTCCCAAGATTGATTTTTTATACTATTATTACTTAATGAAATATTTCTTGCTAAATCAATCATTAAACCTAGTGCTAACTCTGCTACAGCAGGAGCAGGGCTAGATGTAGTATATATTTTAATACCATTTTGTTTAGCAGCTTTAATATCAATATTATCAGTTCCTATTCCTAGTCTTGATATCACTTTTAATTCTGGAAGCTTATTAATTACTTTTGATGAATATTTTTCTAAACCCGCAATAATTCCATTACATCCATATCCTAATTCTAACAATTGATCGACAGTTAGTTTCTTACCATATTTGTTTATTACGATATCAAAGCTTGAATTTGAAAGGGTATCGATTGTTTTTTGAGCAATGGAGCTAGTAGAAATTAAAACTTTACTTTTTTTCATAATAATTAAATGAAAGATGCATTTTCATTGATTCTTTCAAAAATATAATTATGGCAAAATCCTACTTTTTCAGATAATTCTTGATCATTGGGCACAGATAAACCAGCTATAGATTTTAATTTAAATCCATTATTCTTCAGCAAATCTATTATCTTATCTCTAACAGACATTTTAAGAATACTTATTTCTACCAACACTGATTTAACCTTTGGATTAGCTAAAGTATTTACGGCTCCATGCAATATTTCATATTCAATTCCATCTACATCTAACTTAATATGATTAGGAACAGGAACATCAAATTTTTTAATAAAATCATCAATCATATAACCAATTAAAGGTCGTTTATATATTGTATCTAACTGT
Source organism: Fidelibacterota bacterium (assembly GCA_002718285.1). The sequence goes on along the minus strand of PBAR01000043.1, from coordinate 56,807 downwards.
TCACCATTTTGATTTGTAGCTTCTCCAAATGTATTACCCGATGCACCTAAGGATTCTGAATTAATATATAAATAATCAAGCTTTGTCTTGTCGCTTAACGCAATATTAAATGGAGTGATGATATTACTGAATTTATTTATTTTAATATTTTCACATAAAAAAGAATAATTTTCAAGTAAGGGTTCAAACGAAAATACAGTTGCTCCAAGAGTTGCAGAGTAGAGAGAGACGATACCAATATTTGCACCTATATCCCATAGAACTTCATCTTCTTTAAAATTGTTTACCCAATCAATAGTTTCTGGCTCTTTAGCAATGAATCCTTTTGCACGTGATCTTAATTTTCTATCGGGACAATAAAAGCTAATTTTTTCACCTTTGAATTCCATCGTGATATTTGGTTTTAAATTACTTAGGATCTTCAACCAAATAATTTTTAGATGAAAAGATATTCGAAAAATTTTTCTTACTTTTATATATATATATTTTAATAAACCATGAGATTCAAGCGTTACTTCTCTCTTCCCTAATAATGTTATATCAATATTATCGCAATCTTCTAATTCAAAAGAGAAGTTTCCATTTATTTTTTTTTCATTAATGGTAATTATCGGGCGTTTAAACTTAATACCAAGTTTATCAATTAACTGATCAAGAGTAAAATCATCTGGTAAATAAATCGCATTATTATTTATTTTTACTTTCATTTATAATTTTTATATACTTTGTACTTTGATAATAGTAATTGCTTATCACCAAATAATGGTTTTGGACTTATATGGTCAAAGTAATATAACATGGAACCGTAAATTTTATTTTTTATTCTATATTGGTTTAATTCTTTATCAAAATTCTTGAAATTAAGTTTTATTTTTTTTTCAAAAATTTTTTCTGCTATAGCATATAATTTAAAATCATATTTATCTCTATTATGAATAAATTCAATTTGCTCATCAGTAAAATCAGCAGAGGATTTATTTTTAACTTTTTTGTTAATTTTGTAATAATAAGGACGAAGTAGATTATATTTTTTTTTCATTAATAAAACCGATTCATCAAATTTTTCAGTTAATAAAACAAGATCTATTACCTTCGTTATATTATTTATAGCTCTTTCAAAAATAACAGATGAACATTTATCGCTATTATCAAAAGAAATTTCACCATTCTTACAACCCAAAGTTCTAGTAATTACGTTATCAGTTCTTGCATGATTTATTCTAATTTTTTCGGTATCTGTGATATTATTAGGTATTTTTCCAAATAATACCATATTTATATTTTCTTTTTCTCCATTAAACATCCACCCACCTCTTCCTGAAGAAAGTATTGATACAGATCTAGATAGCGGTTCTCTGATCATTGTAAAATATTTACTTTTTATCTTATAAGTTCTATCTATTTTCCTATGAACACCAAAACCTACATAATGTGCATTACAGAAAATTGGTGGAAAATTATTTGTTCCTATCCAATTTGATATAGTTTTATTTGGATTTTTCCAAGGCACATCTAAATAAAGAGAAGTATTATTTTTTAATGATTGTAACCCATGCTTTATTATAGGCCTTAGAGTCAATCCAGCTGATCTACCTATATGTAAAAATATCAACATACATCTTCACTATTTTAAAAGAAAACATCTTTTGGATTATGTTTATAAAACTCTTTTAATAATGATGCAATTTCTGGCCTCATCAAGTTATTAATATTATTATCATTTACAATAGCATCTCTAATTACTGTCCCACTTAATTCAGAATGAAATTTATTATTATGACTACAGTCATCAGTTACACGCTCACACTTATTGCACAAATATGCTTTATCCATAGAAAGGATTATAATACCTAAATCTAGATTCTCGAATATATCATGTGAATCATATGGATTATAATAATCCCCCAATCCAGTATGATCTCTACCAACTATAAAATAATTGCAACCAAAGTTTTTTCTACAAATTGCTGTAAAAACAGCTTCCCTAGGTCCTGAATATCGAGAATAAGTATTGAAAGCACTTAATAGGGCCCCATATGGTTTATAATATTCTTCCGTTATCATTTTATTATAACACTCAAGTATAGCCTTGCCAGAAAAATCCCCCTTTTTCTTTTCACCCACAACAGGTGAAATTAGTAATGCATCTGCACCAATCATTTCTAGCGCTTTCTTTTGGATAAATTCATGACCATTGTGAATTACATTTCTGGTATGAAATCCAACTATATTTTCCCATTTTAACTGGGAAAAAACACCTCTTGTTTGTTTTGGATAAATCTCGAATGCTGAGGCATTATTATTCATTAAATAAGGTTGACCGGATAAAATATATTCTCCTTTATTGCAAAATTCTTTTACGCCAACATGCTTTTCATCGCAGGTACCAAACCATTTTTGCAATAATTTTTCTGAAATATTTAATTTTTCTATGTTTTGAATATTTAGAATAGCACTTATATCTTTATTACCTTTTAATTTTATCCCAATAGTACTATTCCCTTTAATTTTTTCTATATTTTCTTTTGAGATTTGAAAAATAATTGGGAGTGTCCATGCTGCTCCATTTATTAATTCGTTATTATCTAAAACACATTGAATCGTGGCAACATCCATAAAACTAGTTAATGGAGAAAATGTACCTTCACAAATATGAATTATATCTGAAAATGTTTTTTGATCTACTTCTAATTCAGTTAATTCTGAAATAGAAACTTCATCAAGATCATTAATATGTTGTTGTATTAGCTGGCCACCATGTGGTTCAATTAAGTTGTTATGATCAACTGAGGTCAAATATTCTATATTAGATTTATCTTTAGTATTATTTACTTCATTTATTATCTGTGAAACAAATCTAATGGTTTCTATAGGATATTTTCCAATAGCTGTTTCAGCTGCAAGAATCAGACCATCAGCATTTTCATTAAGACTAGCCACAATGTCGTGTATTTCAGCTCTTGTTGGATAAGAATTATTTATCATGCTTTCCATTAAATTTGTTGCTATATAGACATCTTTATTAACAGAATTAGCAAATTTCACAATATATTGCTGTGCAAATATTATTTTTTCTATGGGTACATACCTTGATAAATCACCTCTATCAATAAGAATTGAATCACTTGCATCACAAATTTCAGCTAAGTTTTGTAAAGCTAAATCATTTTCAACTTTAGATATAATGTTAATTTCATAATTAAAATGCTCCCTGAGCTGTTTTATGGATTTAGCATCACTTGCAAAAGAAAGTGCAAATGTTTTGATTCTTAAGTCATTTGCAATTTTGAATGCCAGAATATCCTTCTCAGTAAATGCAGGAAGAAGTTTCTCATTGGGGAAATGGATACCTTTATTTGAACCTATGATACCTCCACTTACTACACGGGCAATTACTGAATTATCACTACCTTTATCAATTATTTGTAAAATGACTGAATCAAAATCAATTGACAATAAATCTCCAATAGATAAAATTTTATCTGGAGCAATTACTGATAGTGGTATCTCATTTTCATTTTGAGGAGATTTATTTGAAGATAATAAATTTATAATTTCTCCAGATTTAATTGGTAAATTATTTCTTATTAATTTTCTAGTACGTAGCTGTCGACCCTCAGTATCTAAACAAATGGGTTTATTTGTCCATTTGCTCAATTCCAAAACTTGTCTTTTTAGATTATCGATATCAGTGTGTGAGAGATTTAATCGAAAAATATCAACACCATTGTTGTCCATGCTTTTAACAACTTTTTTATTAAGAGAAGTTGGGCCTAATGTTGCGATTATTAGTTTTTTATTCATCTGGTTTTATCAATTAATAAAACTATAAGCTCGGATAGCCATATTCAATAAATTTTTCTTGGATGTCAAAGTTTTTCGATAATTCATTATTGCCTTCTTTATAATAATTGTATAATAAGCTGTGCCATTTATCAGGTAGTTTAATTTTTTCCATTGGAGGTCCTTTTTTCAGATAATAATTTAGTTTTTTAACAATTTTTTTGCCACCTGGAATGCGTTCATGCAATGATAGTCCATGTGGAAATTTTTCACGAAACTTAAGATAAGTTACTAATCTTTTTGAATCTTGAGGATTCAAATGTTGATTATTAATTAAATCAAATGCTTCAATTTCATCAATTTGCATTAATGACGATAATGTAGAAATAAAATCTTTTTTTTGATTAACAAAATCCTCATAAAGAAAAATGTGAACTCTATTTTTACCAAAAATATCTATAAACATTTTAACATATTTATTATAGTCTATTAAGTCAAAAAAGGATCTTTCACCATTGTCTAATTGCCATTCCAGCCAAGGAATTAATTCAACATGTCTTCCATCAAATGGTTTTGGGACTCCTCTTAGGACTCTGCCACAATTTGAATAGAAAGAGCTAATCCAAGTCAATTGATTTCGCAGTGTTAAAAAAATATGTGGATCTTCAAATAATTTTTTCATTCTATTTGCATAAATATATATTGCATTTGTATTTGGCTGGACATTGTAACCATCAAGGATATTTTCATCACTTAATATATAGGTTTTGTCATCACCACAATCAAATTCATGAATCATATTTGAGACTAATGAATGATTATAGTTTCCACCTTCATTCTTTAATAGTTCATATATGAATTTTTTAGTTTTTGTATTCCAAGGCCTTGCAATTGTACAGATTTGGGAATGTTGCCCATACATTTCTCTAAGTGTAGTCCCAGCTGTTCTACCCCAACCTGGATTTATAAAAATTTTTTTCATATAGATAAAATATTATTAGTCATCATGACCATCTTGATTGACAGTATGCCTTAATTTCCATTCACCATTAATTTTCTTCCACAGGTGCGGAGAACGAAAATCATTGCAAAGATTATGAAAATATTCTGGTTCCATATCTAAAAAATCCATAATCTCATTAAAATACTTATCGGGGAATTCTCCATCAAACCTTTTAACTAATGCTTTCCCTTCATCTCTTGTCAAATGATTATTCCTAATTTCTTGGGATGCATCATAGGTTGCTCTACCAATCCCAAATTTTATATATGTAGTATAATAATGTAGATCATCAATTTTATCATCAATACTACTATATTTACTATATGTTCCTTGAGACCGGTAAGGCCTAGCGGCAAATCCAGTATTTTCAACTGAATAATAATATGCTTCTTGAGGAATCCATTTTGTATAGTATCCTAAATAATGAAATTCAATATCTACACTTTCTTTATAATCTTCAGGAGTTGGTGGTAGGTATGGCAATAGATCTCGCATCTCTAAGTCGTATTTTTCAATCAGTTTTTTTATTGGAAGACCAGCAAGATAAAGTTTTTCAATATTATTAAAAGTATAAAATGATTTGTCCATTAATGATGTACTATTATCTGCAATTGGATTACCATACTCTGCTTGATTTTCTCCATAAAAAATAAGAGGGATATTAAATTTAAGTGCGATTTTTGGTGATATATTTTTTTGCCCAATTATAAATGTCTGAAAGGGGTGAAGCAAATTTTCTATTGATAGCTTCGTTAATAATTTCATTACCTTACCATTACGTTTGTAAGATATATTATCGAATCCACCAACATCAATCCAATTGTTAAAATTACTTAGGCCATAATCAGTATATAAAATTGGAGGCCAAGTAACTGTGAGAGGATTCATCCCATACTTATATTTTAATAAATGTGCTGTTATCGCACTATCTTTACCACCACTCCCTGGTACAATACAATCATAACTACCATCTTTTTTACGATATTTATCACAAAGTTGAATCAATTTTTTTTCTCTTTTAGTCCAATCAATATTTTCTTTTTTTTCTGATTGCTGACATCCTTCGCATACTCGAGACGAATTAAAATTGATATAATGAGCATCCTCACGATCTCGAGTATGCATAAACTCTGGCATTGATGAAGGCCTTTGGTTAGAGATTACGCATTTAGAACAAAAAGATACCTTTTCAGGTAGATTATAATATGATTTAAGTTTCTTCATATTTATCAATTTCCCATTTCATTTTTTATATTATTATAGATTTTTAAACCCGTGAGACCACTTTTTTCTGGATGAAATTGTAAAGCAAAAATATTTTTATACTTTATTGATGAACAATATTCAACATTACCATAAACTGTCTTAGATAGAATTATATCATTGTCATATGGCTCTACATAATAAGAATGAACAAAATACATAAAATCGCCATCGTTGTTTTCTTTTAATAGAGTACTATCCCATGCATTATCTGTTCTAAATATTTTGTTCCATCCTATTTGTGGGACTGGAAATTTTTTTTCATTTATTTTTTGCAGATGAAATTTTTTCACTTTTCCTTTAATCACTCCCAATCCTTGATTTTCTCCAAATTCATCACTTTCATCAAAAAGTAACTGAAGCCCCAAGCAAATGCCAACAAATTGTTTACCTGAATCAATAAATTCTTTAATTGTTTTATCCAAACCTAGTTTTTTTATCTGATTCATTGCTTCACCAAAAGCCCCAACCCCTGGAAGAATTGCAATTTTTGATGAAAGTATTTCACTGTTTTTTGAAGTGATCATGGAATTTAATCCGACTTTATTGCATGCTGCTTCAACACTATGCAGATTGCTCATTTTATAATCAATTATAGCTACATCCATAGATTACATTAAAACTCTTAATGGAATATTATTAGATGAAAGTTTACTTTTGATCTCTATAAGGTTTTCATAGCTAAACTTATTATATGATTTGTTGTTTTTTAAAAATTCAATATTACCTTCTTCAGAGAATTCATCTAAATTTTTTTTATTTGAACTTATAGTAGCGTAATGAAGCATCGATGAAATAGCTACAGCATCAGCTCCAGAATTATTTATTACCCGACTAATATCTTTAGTATCTCCAGCGCCACCATGTGCAATAATTGGTATATTAACTGACTCTGATATAGCTCTAACTAGGTTAAAGTCAAAACCTTTCCCAGTACCTTCACAATCAATAGAAGTGATTAAGATTTCTCCTGCACCTCTATCTTCAGCTTGTTTAGCCCATTCTATTACTTCTAATCCTGTGTGCTCGCGACCATTATCTGTATAAGCTAAATATGATTTATCTAAATTCCTAATTGCCTCAATAGCAACTACTATTGTTGATGAACCAAATGCTCTACTCGCTTCATTAATAAAGTCTGGATTATTAATTGCTGCAGTATTAATTGAAACCTTATCAGCGCCAGCTCTTAATACTGTATTAATATCCTCAAGAGATCTTATACCACCTCCTACTGTTAGTGGTATGAAAATATTTTCTGCTGTTTTTGTTATCATTTCAGTTAAGCTGTTTCTCTGATAAAGACTTGCAACCGCATCTTGATAAATTAATTCGTCTGCGCCCTGATCATAATATATTTTCGCAAATTCATCTGGTTTGCCAAGAACTCGGAGACCCTCTAAATGGATACCCTTAACAAGATTTGGTCCTTTTATATCTAGTCGAGGAATAATTCGATTATATTTCATAATTAATTACAAAAGTTTGAAAATTTTGCAGTTAATTTTTATCAACAAAATCTTTTTGTATACTAATTTTCCAAAAGTTTGATGAATTTAAAATTTTAATAAATTTTTCTGCACTTTTGCCATATCCAAATTTTGATGTAGGTTTTATTTTTGATTGAAGATTTTTTATTGCATATGAGATTTCTTTTTTATTCTCATTTACATTAACGATACTTTTACTTTTGTTTCGATTCATCTGCCTAGTACCAATATTTATAGTTGGTAGACCAAAAACTGGGGCTTCTCTTACGCCCGAACTTGAGTTGCCAATAATAAAATTCGCATTTTTCATCAATGTTACATAAGACTCAAATCTCATCGAAGGAAGTAATCGAAACTTATTAAGATTCTGCAATCTGGTTATTTCATTAAATATTATATCTGATCCGGCATCATTATTTGGATATATGACAACATAGTTTAGCTTAGATTCAATTATACTATCTATTACATTTGAAATATTTTCTCTGGTATTATTTATTTCACTTGTAACGGGATGATAAATAAAAATACCATAATTAGAAAAATCTATTTGGTAATATTTTTTCACTTCTTCTATTTTAGGAAGTTTTTTAGATAGCAATACATCAATTTCGGGGGATCCAATTACATAAATATTTGAAGATTCTTCCCCCATTTGAATCAATCTATCTTTTGCCATTTTATTCGTTGTAAAATGTATATGTGAAAGTTTAGTGATTGCATGCCTAATTAAACCATCAACGGTACCAGAAACTTCACCGCCTTCAATATGAGCAACCAGAATATTATTTAATACACCAACGATTGCCCCAGCAAGAGCCTCAGTTCTATCGCCATGGACAACGATTAAGTCTGGTCTAAATTCACGAACATAAAGCCCTAATCCATTTATTGTATTTGCAGTAACATAATCCATTTGGGCTCCCATTATATCATCTTGATTAATAAATGAATATATTTGATCAAATCCAGATTTAGATATTTCATCCAATGTAGAACCATATTTTTGAAGCATATGCATTCCAGTTACAAAAATTGTATAATCTAGATTTTTTGAGGATTTTACTTTTTGAATCAAAGGCTTTATTTTGCCAAAATCAGCTCTTGTTCCACTTATGAATAATATTTTATTATTTATTTTAATCTTGAATATCTCTCCAGGAAATCTGTTTATCCTTATTAATATTTTTTGTAGCTATCTTATTAATTATTTTCTCATAATCTTTCGCTTTAATTTCTCCTGTGCCAGGACGCTTGACCCAGATATTTTGATGGTTAAACTTTTCACCTTTTTTTATATCCTTAATTGAAACAACTGATGCATATGCAAAATCAATTGTAGGTTGTTCTTCTTTTATAATTTCTTTGCATCCTCCCTTCGCAAGCTGAACAGCTTTTGCCCCTATAACAAGATCTTTTAATTCAATAGGGTCAACTGATATAGGGATATCAGGACCATCCCAGTATTTGTCTGAAGTAAAATGCTTTTCTATAATCGAGGCTCCAAGTGCTACTCCAGCAAATGATGTATAGTTCCCAATTGAATGATCACTTAATCCTATAATTGCATTTGGAAAATTTTTTGTCAAATCATTTATTCCGCCTAATCTAACTTTGTCATATGGCGTTGGATACATAGATGTGCAATGTAATAAAGCATACTCAATATTGGCTTTCTCCATAATTTTAACTGCTGGTTTAATCGATTCAATATCATTCATTCCCGTACTCAATATAATTGGCTTTCGATATCCTGCTATGTGCTTAATTAATGGGTAATTATTACATTCTCCAGAACCTATCTTATATGCACTAACACCCATTTTTTCTAATCTTATTGAAGCTGCTCTTGAGAAAGGGGTTGATAAATATATAAGGCCTTTACTTTTCGTATAATCAAATAATTGTTTATCCTCATCCTCAGTTAGCGCACAACGATTCATAATATCCCAAATAGACTCTTCAGCATTCCCAGGAATAACATTATTTGGAATCATCTCATCATTAATTACATGGGTTTGGAATTTTACACAATCACAGCCAGTTTGAGAAGCATCATCAATCATCTTGATTGCTTTATCAATATTTCCTTCGTGGTTAATACCAATTTCTGCAATAATAAATGGAGAAAAGTTAGGACCTATTTCTCTATTATCAATTTTCATTTATTTTTTTATAGGTTATACGTAAATGGTTGCTTATTCCAAGCTTATCAATGCAAGCTTGAATAAAAGTAGAGAATTCATTTAGTCTCTCAAAATATGGATATTTATCTTCGTATTCTTTCATAAATAAATAGTCCATAATATCTAAACCAAAGTAGTCTATACTAATAATTTCAAATCCTATTTTATCTGCAAGGTATTTTAGAGATTCTTCATTATAAAAGCATACATGTTGAAATGGATGTAATAAATTTTGTTTAGAATCCATTAATTCAAATCCAATAGAATGAATATTTGGTGTATAAGCAATTAAATATCCATTTTTTTTTATTTTTTTTGATACTTCTGTACAAAAATCCATTGGATTATATAAATGTTCTAATACATCAAACATAACTATAAGCTCATAAGAGCTATCTAATTCTTTATCAATACTAGTATTTGATACATTCAGACCAATGTCTTTAGAATAATTAACTGATAGTGGATCAATCTCCAATCCTTTATTTTTTACACCTTTATCATTTAAAACTGATAAAAAGTATCCAAATCCAGATCCAATATCTAGAACATTAATTTTTGATGAATTTAAAGATAGTCTTTTGATACAATAATTATATCGCTCTATTCCAAAAGTAGTCTTTCTATATTCATAGTTTTTTGCAATCATTTCTGCTGATCTTTCATAGTGACCTTCATCATCATATAAATTATCAATGCATTCATTAATATTTGCAGAAATAACATTGCAATTATCACATTTTACTAACTGATATTCTTCCTTCCACTCCAGATAAATTTTTCCTTTATTAGAATTACACAATAAACAAATGAAGTCATCATACTTTTTAATCAAATCACGATATTGTTCTAATAATTCATCATTTTCTTTTTTTACATCATAAAAAAAATTGCGACCTCTTAATTTATAGCCATCAATATATTTGATTGGAATTTCTTTATTTATATATTTCATTTTTTCAATTAAAATGCTTTATAATTATAAATGATTTAAAATATAAATGATTTTCCTTCTTTCAAAACCGCCTAATGAATAATCAACAAAGATTTCTTTGATACCTGCATCATTTGTATAGGAAAAATTTTTATTACATTTTTCTTTTACAATCAATGCATCTTCTATTTTTAGCTTTGATTGTTCAAAGAAAAATTCCCAATCATTAAACTTATATTCATGCTCTCCATTATCTCGCCTGGTTAATATTTTATCTTCAGGTAAATAATTATCGACTAAAAAAAATTTATCATACTGTACATTGAGCATTCTTTGAATTTCTTTATCAGAAGTGGAATTATTATGTACGCGATCAACAAGGATAATTTTACCATGCTTTTTTAAAACCCTTTTTGCTTCTGTTAATGTCTTAATAACATCAACAGAATGATGTAGAGCATCCCATGCAATTATAAAATCAACAGATGAGTTTTTTAATTCAATAAAATCAAAATCACCAATAACAGAGATTACTTTATTTTTGTCTTTCCCTAAAATTTTATCAATTACTATTGGATGACACTTATTTACTGAGTTTTCTGTTATCTCAATACAATAAATGTGATCAACATTATTATTTGTTGCAACTATACTTGATAACAATCCAACCCCACCTCCTAAGTCTACACCTTTACCTGAAAAGGAATTCCAAACTTTTGGATTTATTTTTAAAAAATCAAAAATGCGATCAGGAGTAATATGCGTATATTTTTTACAAATTTCTTCGAACCCTTTTTTAGAAAGTTTATCTGCAATATTATTATTTAACTGATAATCTTCAGATAATAATAAACCCTCATTCCTTTGCCATTTCAACACTTTATTTTTTTTATTCATATAGGATCAAAAAAATTATTAATAGCAATTTTTGCAATTTCAGGTAAAAAATCTCTAGTTTTATTAACATTTTTATAATCTATTAACTCAAATGAAGAATCTATTTGAGATTTATATAGGACTTCTCTTGACTTATTATATTCAGAATCACTTATTTTTTGATTCAATAATTTATGTATTGCTGATCGTGTCTCCATAAAATTTTTTACATGTAAAACGGTAGGTAAATAATTGATTATTTGATGTGCGCCAAAAGAAATAACTGGTTTTTTAAAATATACTCCTTCAACTCCTACTGTACCAGTAATGGTTGCAATTAGATTACTTGACTCAATCCACTCCCATGAACTTATTTCTGGATGTGCCCAACATACATTTGCCATTTTAGTTAATTGCTTATATTTATTTTTTGATTTTGTTCCAAAATGAATATTTTCCTTAATTACAATTATATAATCAGCAGGGACTGATTTTGAAATCCAAGAAATAGCTTCTATAAAATTTGTAAACTCTGGAGAAAAAAGGTATAGTGAAACTTCAGGTTCAATTTGTAATGGGAAATATACAATTTTATATTTTTTTAGTTGAGTTGGGTTTTTTCCGATTTTTTTAATGTAATTATAATTTCTCACATTTCTAATTATTGTTGGAGTCCATCCATATAAATAATATGAATCATTTGGATAATTTCCTGACAAAGCCTGCTTAGTCTTTATAATTATATTTTTTAACAATTCAATTGAAGCTTTAGCATATGATTTATTGAAATGTTTTTCTATTAGAATTTTTGCGCCACTATCTACTTGATAATCTATCGATGAGTTAGCTGGATTATAATCATTCAGGTTTTTTTTAATTGAATTTATAAAATAGGAACTTGTCAAAAAGTTATTATCACTCCACATATATCGATCGCCAAATCTAGCTTGGATTAAACATTTTGAAATACCTTCATTATGAGTAACAATAATATTCCGAATTTTATCAGGATATTGGTGAATCAGTAAATCAGTTTTATTTAATAATGCTTCATATCTATAAAATAATTCTATAATTGATTTTAATTTAGTTTCTTTAGACCATAATGATCTTTTAATTGTTGGAAGTTTATCTGCATTACCAAAATAACCCTGCCCCAAACCTCTATCTTCAGCAATTAATCCCGATAAGTTTATTTTATATTTATCTTCAATTTTTAATGCTTTACTAATAATATCTTTTTTTTGAATGTTGTGTATGACAGTTTCCTGCAAAACATTTATTCCAGCGTTTCCAGAGTGAATTTTACTAATTACATTTTTTTTGTCTTTAGATGAGATTATATAATCAACTATCGCACCATGAGACTCAGCCATTAATCTACCAATGCTAACTAAAAATCCAATTACCTCAGAACCTATAAATATAGTTACTCTTTTCCCTCTTAAATCCAACTTATTCATCAACAATAGGTTTCTTTATTATATGTTCGCATAATGTCAAATCAAAATTACTATCAATATCTATAGAATTAATTTGAGACATTAAATATGGTCTAATATTAGATCCCCTAAATTTTCCTTCAATTATATTTTTAATCCAACAAATGTAAATAGCCCCATTCTCTCTGTATACTGTGGGTAAACTTTGTTTGTTTTCACCCCTATATTTTTTAGATACAAAATCAATTAATTTATTTTTATCCCTTTTATACATCTTGTATGGTGTATGTTCAGCTTCACAAACACTTACCACGGAAGACCAACGCCCATTTAATAAAGGGAGTGCTTGATCTATATGAATTGATCTCCTCAATGGTGATGTGGGCTGTAAAATAATTAATTTTTCTGAAAAATTATCTAATTTGATTTTTTTTATGGCATGCTGTATAACTGGAAGCATTTTAGCATTATCAGTAGATAAATACTTTGGACGCTTCAGTATATCAACATTTAGTTTTTTTGCAATTTCAGCTATTTCATGATCATCTGTGGAAACTACTACTTTATTAATTGTTTTAGATCCAAGTGCAGCTTGAATTGTATAATAAATTAGGGGTTTATCACCAAGGGCTGTGATATTTTTTTTATAAATTGATTTGGATCCACCACGTGCAGGAATAATACTACAAATCATTTTTATTCTCGATGAAATATTTTGCTAACTCCAAATCTAATTTAGTATCAATATTCACTACATGATCTTCAATTATTACATATGAAGGGTTATCGCCAATAATTTTCCCTTGATTTAATAGACAGTCTCTAGTTAGAGCATAGCAAACACCATTCCTATGATATAGTGGTTTCAGCTCCTGTCGAGCAATAACATCCTTAGATAACACATCGTAATATTTTACATTCCTGCCATCAATTTGAAGTTGTTTAAAAGGGTGACTTTTTGAATCTGTTTCACTAATAGTAAGCACTGAATCAAAATGACCATTAATAAGTTTTTTTACGGTTTTTTCTATATGAATTGGTTGTCTTAAGGGGCTTGAGGGTTCTAATAAAATTGTTATATCAAAATTTTTGTTAAAGTATTCTTCACATTTAATAAATCCATGTTTCCAAACATCAATAGCACTTGCCATATCTGTAGAAAGTTTTTGTGTTCTTTTAAATGGTGCTTCAAGGCCATATTTCAATCCTTCATTAATCATATCTTCAACATCAGATGAAATAATACTATTATCAATCCAATCTAAGTCAGAACATACTTTAGCTGCATGGGCAATTAAAGAAAGACCTGCTAGTGAAACTAAGTTTTTTTTAGCTATACCTTTTGAACCTCCTCTAGCAGGAACAATAGCAAGTATATTTTTCCCCATTAAGGACATTACAGGATTTCATCCATTTGGATAAATCGCATCTCTTTATTACTTATTCTTGCTGCCTCAATTATTCGCATAACATTAATTCCAGATTCTAAATCACAACTAATTTTTTCTTCACCATTAATAAGTTGGATAAATTCTTTAGCAACATTAATAAACATGTCATTTCTCTCATTAGTATAATTAAAAGATTTCTCCATTTCCATACCTTTAAATAATTTCACAGAATTATCATAGTCATTCCACTCTATTTTCCCTTTCTGGCCAATTATTTTAATTGACTTTTCATGCGGTCGTCCATATATATCTAAATGAACAAAAACTTTTAGTCCATTATTGTAATATGCTAAAAATTCTACACTATCATCACTAGTAATTTCTAATTCACTTACCTTATCTATTGTTGCAACTACTTTGTTAGGCATTCCAAAAAACCAAACCATCTGATCAATCCAATGGCTTTCATCTAATAATGCTCCACCTCCAAGATCTTTACTTGACATAAAGAAATCTTGATATCTTTCCCAAGGATGCCAATCAGCAAGGTGTGCGGACATAAAGTATTCGGCATGGTAAATATTACCTATTTCATTATTATGAATTAAATCTCTCATACGAATTAAGGCTTCCCACCATCGCCATGTGTATCCTAATAAAATTTTAGAACTTTTATTTTTATTTTCGCAATAATTATTAAGTTTTTTTGCAGATGCTAAATTTACACCAAGTGGTTTTTCCATTAATAAATGTAAATCATGTCTTAATAATTTAATTGATTGTTCAATGTGAAATTTTGTTGGAGAACAAATTATACCACCGTCAAAATTGTTATTTTTTAGTCCATCATCTATATCCGAATATATATCTACACCAGTAAGTTCTTTTTCTACCTCATCAAGTCTGCTTGGATTTGGGTCATATATAGCAATACTACACCCTAAATCTAAAAAGTTTTTAGCATGCCTTTTCCCTATACTTCCTGCTCCAAGAATAAATAAATGCTTATTGTTTTTTACCATAAATTATTTCAAAGGGTCTTCAATTAATTCAAATGTTGTAATATCTCCAATCCTGTCCCATCTCATTTTCCATTTTCTTAAAAACATTCTATTTAAAAAACGAGAATTGTTTGTTCTGCCATCAACTAAAATAAATGAATCTGGCAATAATGTTGATTCCATTAAAATAATATCACCAGACATAACAGTCCTTCTTGAACAATTAAAACTTAGACCATTTATATTGCCTTGTATATCTTTTGGGTCAGGGCCATCCAAGTAAATAAAATCAGGTACTATATCTGGTAGATTATCATACAAACTACATAATTGCCCATTGATAATATCGATATGCACATCACTTTGATGAAAAATGATAAATTTTTTCAATTTTTTTGGAATTAATTTTTTTGTTCTTTTCAACCACTCTTTTGAAGCGTCAACTGAATAAAGAATGCTATTTTCTTTTGTTTTATTAATTGCATCAGCTATTACAATAGTTGACCATCCAACTCCAAATTCCAATATAATTTTTGGTTTTCTTTTTAATATTAATTTATGTAATCTAATTAAATCATCATATTTTGGTTTAATTCTATTTGAATTATTGGTTTTATCATTATTTATTAATTTATCCAAACCCTGATCTTTTAAATAATTATTATTCATATCATTCTCTTAAATCATTTACCATATTCATATATAAATCTTTATCAAAAAAACATTCTATAAACAAAGGGCCTGATTGCCATGAATCCAATACTTTATTTAAAGTATTTAAAGATTTAACAGTACAACTTTTTATTCCAAATGATTCAAAGTGCTTATTCCAGGACGGGTTAGAAATAGCTATTGGACTTTGAGTTAATCCATTAGAAATGGACCTTTTACGAATAGAGCCAAACCCTCCATCGCTAAGCAAAACTACTAGAATCGGAAGTTTATTTTCTGCGGCAATTTTCATTTCAGAGATATACATTCCAATGCCGCCATCACCCACAAAAATTATAGAAGGAACTGATGTATCATATAATGAAGATGCAATACCCATTGGAATACTTGTTCCCATATAACGACTATTCGCTGCGCAAATAAATGAATCTATATTTTTTGATAAAAAATAATGCTCGGCTACAGTAGAAAAATATCCAGTATCTAATATTATTCTATAATTGTTATTAAAATGTTTTTCGATATTTTCATATATTATCGATGGAAGAAATGAATCATCATTTAGAAAATATTTATTTAGACTTTCCCTAGTTTTTTTTATTTCATTTTTTCCCCATTTAACAGCTGATAACAAGTAAATAAATTCATCTATTTCTTCAATACTACAGAACACATTATGGTTAAACTTGTTGGTAATTTCAGATTTGGATAAAGAAAAATTGATTGATTCACAATCATAAAAATCAGAATTCAATAATTCATTATCATCAATCCCTATGCCGATAATTAAATCACTTTTTTCAAATAAGAAAAATTCTGGGGATTTTTTTCTACCTGCTCCTGTATATATACCTGCGCTATAATTCAAATTTTCATTTAACATGCCTTTAGACGATAAAGTTGTAAAAATAGGAAGGTCAAGTTTTGATAATTTTTCTGAAAAACCAAATCTATATGCTGATGATCCAAAAATAATAATAGGTTTTTTTGAATTTTTAATAATACTATATAAGTTTTTGATTGAGTTTTGATTGAATTCGAAAACTCGATTAGAAAAAATTCTCTTTTCTCCTTTAGCCAAATTTAAAACAACAGGTCCTGGGATTTCCTGAATACTTAAATCAAACGCATTTTGAAAACGATTTATTCTATTGTTATAATAAATAGATCCTTTTGATATTCTGCTAACAAGCTCACTCTGATCAATTCCTTTGTGACCAAATATTTTTTTTGACTTTTCATCATATGATTCTGATATAGCTATCATTGGAAAGTTTTCAAAATTGCAAAATGCTATGCCTGGCATCATATTTGTTAATCCTGGACCTTTAATTGAAATAGATAAACCAGGATTACCAGTTAATTTACCAATTGTACCTGCCATAATTGCCGCTGCAGCTTCATGATGTGTTCGATAGAATGGAATATTTGCATGATTTAGTGCATCAATTAATTTTAGACTTTCTCCACCTCCAGGGACTCCAAAAGCATGCCTTATTCCATTTTCATTAATACGATCAGCTAGTAATGAGTATTTATTTTCCAATTTATAAGTTAATCCAAATATGTAACTGCTTTATCAAATGCTCTTTGACATACGAGCTGTAGAGCATCTAGAGAAAAACCACCGCAATGAGGAGTAATAATCAAATTATCATTTTTTCTAGCATAATTTACTAGAGGATGATTAGATATATTTGGTTCCCCATCCAATACATCCAAACCAGCGCCGGATAATCGCTTTGAAATTAATGCTTTAAGCAAAGCTTTTTCATCTATTAATCCTCCTCGAGAAGTATTTATTAATACTGCTCCAGGTTTTATAGTTCCCATTAATCTACTATTTATTAATTTTCTAGTATCCTTAGTTAGATGTACGTGAATAGTAATAAAATCAGATGAAACAAATAATTCTTCAAGACTTTTTCTTTTAATTTGATTGGGCCATGGCTTAACAAAAGGATCGTATCCTTGAACATTCATTCCAAATGCATTACCATATTTAGAAATCCACTGACCTATTCTCCCACAACCTACTATACCCAAAGTTTTATCTTTTAACATAATGCCAGGGAAATTTTCACGTACCCAAGAACCATTATTTACATGTTTAGATGCAGATATAACCTTTCTTGCTACATTCATAAGCAAGGCCCAAGTTAGTTCGGCAGCTGGCGTAAGATTTCTTAATAAATCTTTATCATTTTTAAGAGTCAGAACGTTTATACCCATAGATTCAGCAGATTGAATATCAATGTGATCTGAACCTGTAGTTGCTGTAGAAATAACTTTTAATTTTTTCGAACTTTTTAAGATTTTTAAATCTATAGGTACTTTCATTGAAGCATCAATAAGACCATCAGCATCTTTGATTTCATTAGTTAAAATTTTTCTATTTGCAAGACAGTTTTTGATTGTTATGTTTTTTGATAAATTTTGCTGAATAGTTTCAAAACCTTGCTTTGGGCCAAGATATAATATTTTCATTTATGAATTAAATTTAATTTCAGGTAATAATTAATAAGGCAATTGTTTTTGTATATTGATTTTAGCATCTTCTAAAATCTTAACGATTTTTTCACCAGCTTTCCCATCACCGTATAATTTAGATGAATCATACTTTCCATTAATCAATTGTTTTTTAATAGCATCTTCAATATGAGTTGAATTATAATCAACATTAATAATATTTTTTTCCATTTCTCTTCCATTTTGCCTTGTACCAATATTTACTGCTGGGACGCCAAGGAAAGACCCTTCTCTTATGGCTGAACTTGAATTCCCAATAAGACATTTACAATTATTTATTAATCTAGCATAATCTTGAACTTCAAAATTTTTATAAAAATGAATATAATCAGGATTATATTTTTCTCTATACATCCTTAATCCTTTTGATATGTCATCAGAACCAGCATCAATATTTGGCCATAACCAAACTGTTTGCATTTTAATTGATTCAATGGCCTTTAGAGTTTGTTCAATTTGGAAGAATCCTTTCCCATACTCAGTAGTTACAGGATGTTGTAAAATAACTAAATACGGTTTATCTTGATTTATCTTAATGCCCACACCCTTATTCTTAACAAAAAAATCTTTTGATAGCTTTAAATCAATATTTGCAATTGCATCTATTGATGGACATCCTACATTAAATACAGTTTTAGGGTTCTCACCCATTCTAATGACATTTTGTTCTGCTTTTTTTGTTGCTGGAAAATGTATATGGGAAAGTTTTGTTATAGCATGTCTAACACTCTCATCTATTGAGCCTGTAACTTCGCCTCCCTGAGTATGCGCTAAAGGAATATTCATATAGCTAGATGCTACTGCTGTAGAAAGTGTTTCGAAACGATCAGCGACAGTTAAAACAATATCAGGCTTAAGATTATAAAAAATAGTTGATAACTCTATAATACCCAATCCGGTAGACTTTGCCATAGTAATAGGCGTTTCACCTTCAACAATGCTATACAAACGCGCATTAGGCTGAAATCCATCAGCTTTAATTATATCTATTACTTTGCCAAACCTATGTAATAAAGCGGATGCACCAACAACAATTTGCAGTTCTATTTTTTTACTTTTTTGAGCACTTTGTAAAAAAGTTTTTATCCGTCCGTAATTTGCTCGACTATTAATGACAACACAAACTTTTTTTATATTATTGTTCAACGAAGTCCTCCAATTTAAGTAAATAATCAGGATTCACATCCTTTATCAGACACTTACCAATTATTTCATTTATTTTGTTATAACTTAAACCCGTCCCAGGTTTTTTTAATTGCAACATTTCCTTTTTAATGATGGTGCCTTTTTTTAATGGTCTGGAAGGGGCAAGACTTTTAGAGAATAATTTTTTAACATCCGATAACTTTTTTGCCATTTCATTTTTATCAACTGGATTTGTCGTCATCTCATGTACCCCGTCTCTATAATCACATAATAATTTTAATTCTTCAATAGTTATTGATGATTTAGTATCAGGACCAAACATCCTTTTATCAAAAGTTACATGTACTTCTATTAAATCAATACCTTTGGAAATAGCAGCAAAACTGGGATAAAGAGTACCAGAATGATCAGATAAACCGAAATAATTATTAGGGTAAGCCTTTTTGAATTGATCAATTACATTTAATCCAACATGATTTAAAGGAGTTGGATATTCTGTAGTACATTGCATAATAACTACTGCAATATTGTGATCATTCAAATATTTTACACAATTATCAATCTCCTTCCAATTGCTCATGCCAGTACTGAGTATTACTGGTAAATTTTTTTCTATTGCGTAATCTAACATATCTCTATTAGATATTTCACCTGAAGCTATTTTTACTGCTGGAAGACCTATATCAAATAATAGCTCTAGTGCTTTTTGTGAGAATGCTGAACTTAAAAATAATAGATTTTTTTTATTCGCATGTTGAGAAAGTTGCCTCCATTCATCTTTTGAAAACTCCATTCTTTTCCAATAATCATATCTTGTTTTGTCCTGTGTAGAAAAATTTACTCTAAATTGATCATCAAAAGTTGATTCTTCTGAAGCATAATGGGTTTGAAACTTTATGCAATCTGCTCCCGCATCTGCCACAGCATCAATATAACTATTTGCAATTCCTAATGATCCATCATGCGCCTGAGCAATTTCAGCTACAATTAATGGAGGAAAATTTTTACCAATTTTTTTACTACTAAGCTTGAGCATTTATTTTTAATTGTTCATTATGTTCAGATAATACACCTTGAATTATTTGGTGATACTTTTGAAGAGATTTCCCTTCCAAATTGTAAAAATACTTTTCAAATAATTTTTTTCTTCCTTCAATTATTTCTGAACTAATTTCCCTTTCATTTGATAAATAATTTAAAATCATTTCATATAATTGATTTCCACTATCTGCAACTTCAAATAAATTTATATACTGATGCCAATGAAAATCTCTAAAATTTTCAATTCTCGAATAATTATAAAATAGGGGAAAAATCACATATTTATTTGCTATTGCACTTTCCAAAACCGTTGATGACTGTAAGCCAATAATTATGTTACTCTCCATTATTAGGTTGTGAACATTACCTTCATTTAATACAAAATAATTTTTTAAGTCTAGGGTGTCGACATTATATTTTTTTTGGATATCAATAAATTTCTCCCATGATTGATTATTTTTTTCTTTTTGAATTTTTTTTGCTTTAATTACCACATCAATTTCAGGATTATTTATTGCAAGTTTTATTAATGTGGAATGCAAATCATCAAAAAGATTTTCTCTATATGGCCAAATTTTTTCTACATAATTATACTTGTCTCCGTATCCAGTTTCAATGATTTTACTAAGTTTTTCTTTACCAAAAAGACTATCTCTGTAATCAAAATAAAATAATGTGACTTTCTTTCTCCTAGTATTTTTAGTTGAAAATTTTTTATTAATCGTTGTTAATAAAGAATCCATACGAAGTGCTCCCGCCACACTAACTTGAGATTCTTTTGCCATATGAGAACTAACAAATGTTTTTTTAGTTATATCATTATGAACAATTATGTGATCAAATGGATAATTTTTAAATAGTTTATGCCTAGAATAAACCCCATCATAAAATCTTTCAGTGGTTAATAAACATTCTCTATAAAATATTATTATTGGTATTGATAGATTTTTAAAAGCTTTTAACCAAGGCAAATATTCTACATACCTATAATTTGCTATAATTACACAATCAATTTTGTAGTGGCTACAAATATTATGCACTAAACTTTTATGAAAAGCGTCAATTTTATTATAAGATTTTTTTTGTTTTGATTTTGAAAAGTTTAGGTAATCTAGAATATCAATTTTACCTGATATAAATGAACTAATTGTTGCCCAAAGCCATCTACTCTCAATTAATGAAATATTATATTTTTTGTCTTTTTTTAAGCAATCTATATCCCCTCTAAATTTTGCCGGATCCAAAAACAATACATTTTTTTTATTTGATGATATTTTACTTTTTTTGATTATGAAGTTTCTATAAAACCAAGAAATAAATAAAAATGATTTTATTTTAACTAAAATATTAAAAATTAATCTAAACAAATGATTATATCCCTAAAGTCATTGTGTATTTATTCATCATTTCTTTATAGGGCATGTCCCCATAAAAAGTACTATCAATAAATTTGCAAATATTTTCTTTTAACAAGATTTTATTTAAGTCGAAATTATTGTTATTTAATAAATTAACTAACTCTTTACATGAATTTACTTCTAAAGCTATTCGATATTTTTCAAATAGAGTGTTATTGGTATGTATATATTTCGGTATTATTATAGGGACTTCGTCCAACAGTAATTGAAAACCAATGCTACTGCCAAATAATATTCCAACATCTGCCCAATCAGAAAGCAAAATTGATGGTATTTCGTATGCATTAAATCCATTCAATAATTTTTCATCTATTCCTGCTAAATGCCCTCTAGTATGGGGTTTATAGACAAAGTTTATATTTTCAATATTACTCAATGCATTAAATGTATCAAAAAACTCATCTTCTATAACATTGTATTGAAAATGACTCAGAAAAAAAACAACATTGGTTTTACTTGCATCACCATAATTAAATCTCATTGATTTAAAAACTTCTCGTTTTAATATTTTTGACCACTCTCGTGTAAATCTCGGAGCGCCAATTTCATAGACTTTATTTAATGCATTTTTATTGAATCCGATGGCGCTTGATGAATTAAAATAATATTTTTTTTGTAAAGGAGCTGTTAAATATTTATCTGCATTAATCCTTTTACCCTTAATAAATTTTCTTATACTATTAGAATTACTCTTTGAAAGCATTCCTTTTCTAGTATTATCAAGATTTGTCCAAATAAAATAACCATGCGCAAAACAATTAACTTTAATCCCATATTTTTTACCATATTTTAATATACTTTTGTTAGGGAAATTCGCCTCGCTTCCAGTATCCATAATTATAACATCATTTTTATTCAGTGTTTTAAGATATTTTTTTATTGGAAAATGCAAAAAACTATCAATAATTCTTATCAAGAAAAAAAAGACAAGACCTCCAAATTTTACTTTTGAAAATGACTTTTTTTTACCGATAATAACATTTCTTAAATTATAAATTATTTTAAATGGACCTTTATATAGAGTCAGAAAAATATTTTTTTGACGAATGGAAAATCTATTCATCAAATAATCACTATGAGAATTATAAGTATCATCTATATTTATAGTAAATACTTCAAAATCTATCTTTTTAGTTTTTATACTATAGTCAATTATAGGCAGTAATTGATCAAAGTCATTATATCTACGAATAATCGCTACTACTTTCAAAATTAATTATCCAAACAATATTTATTAATATAATTAGCAGTAGAGGAAATAAAATCCCCATTTAAAACTTTTAATAATTTATTTTCATCAAAGCGGATTTTCCCTTTTTTACATACCGAACTATTAATGACATTACATCTTTGATATAAGTCATTTATTGTTTCATTATTAACATTAACTAAGCTGTGTGAAAATATTATTATTGGAAGGTTTGTGAACAATGAAAATCCAAATGTTGTCGTTGTAATTCTAGGAAAAATTATAATATCTGCCTTACCAAAAACATCTTCAAATGGTTTATCTATACATTTATCAAAAAATTGATTATATACATCTTTTGATTCTTCTAGTCTTTCGGGCCTCCGTTTAATCATGCTTATTAATTGTGAATTAGTTCTAATAGTTTTCCCAATATTTAATATGAAGTCTAAATAAAATGGCCATGATTGATGGTCAAATCCCAAGCCAAATTCTACTAATAAAACTTTTTTTATAACCGATGGTTTAATTAAATGTCTAACATTTTGATTAACTCTATTAAAAGCGCTGTTCTTAATAATATAGCTAATATTAATTTTTTTATTATATATTTTATTGAATTCTACCGAAGAATTTGAAAAAAGTTTTGCCGAAGCTTTAGAAGGAGCAACAAAATTATTCACACAACCAAAAAAAATGTTAGAATATTTTCTTTCTGAATGAAAACCAATATAATTACCATGAGTAAACCCATATGCATTAATTCCATTCCGCATACATGAAATAGCAACTGATCTAATCAATGGATTTCCCAATCTCATTGCAAAAAACGAATTAAATTTATTTCCTTTATATAAACTACTGTTATGAGCATTGATATTAATTATTAATTGAACTTGTTTTTTAAATGATGATTTTATTTGTTGAGTTTGATTTGTTGAAAACATTGTTTTATAATCTTTTATTATATTTTCAATAAATAATTCCACAACTCCGTTTAAATCTTTTTCTTCAATTTTGGGAATCTTATTTAATTTATATTTATAAGGATCTATGTAGATGATAGTTTTTTTCTTTTGTTTCGAGTAGTCAATCATATCACTACTTATAGGTTCAATCACAAAACACAAATTATTGTTTTGCATTTTTGGTCTGATGCCGGTTAACCCATAGTTTAAAAACAAATTTTTTATACTAGATACTTTAGCCCTTAATCTATAATTATAAGTTGAAAAAAAAGTATTTTCTATAGGCGGAAATTTTATTTTTTTATTGTTAATTAAAATATCCCAGTAATAATTAGAAATAGTAATTTTGTTGCATTTAGTATTATTATAATCAAAAGCTATTGTCTTATTAGATATTCGATCTAAAACCAATTTATTATGAATTAATAAACAAAGGTTTGCTAGCAATCTAGGATACAAAACCCATAATGAATCCATAATCTTATTATTCTCTTGAATAGAATAAATTTTATCAAATGAATCTAGAAGAGAATTTTCAATTTGTTCATATTCATTTATAGTCACCGGCCAATAAAAATTTTTATGCCAACTTTCTACCCCAAGCTTTTTGATACTAAATATATCTAATGGAAAAATATTTGATATTTTATTCATATGATAAAAATTAGTTATCAATTGAGGATAGATTATTGATAAGCTTTTCAAGTGAATTATCAAATGAAAAGTTCATTCCAACGCCCATTTGCTTTATCAAATTTAAATTATACTCAAATGTTGGGTGATTAACATTACAATCAATTTCTTTATTTAATTTTATGTTTAAGATATCAACAAGTCTGTTAATTGAATATTTTTCATCATATGATACATTAACAGCATCAATATTTGACCAATCTAAAAAACATAATTCAAGTATTATTTTAGCCGCATCCTCAACATCCATTGCAGCCCATAATAAGGGGCTTTGAGGTAATTTAATTTTAGTATCATTTAACATTGAATTAATCAAATTATAAACTAAACCACTTTCCCTCCTAAATCCATAAAGCCCTGGTATGCGAACTGATAGGGATGGATTATTAGATTTTAATAATATTCCCTCTGCATTCTTTTTCCCCAATCCATATGCTGAGGATGGTTCCAATGCTTCTTTCTCATCAATAGGTTTGCCGCTTTTTTCTCCATATATAGCCATAGATGATATAAATAGTATAGGGCATGTAAATACAGAAACCAAATTTTTCATCATTGTACAATTTTTTTTAGAAGCATTTATATCATTGTATTCAGTTAAGTTTTTTGGCACATATGAAGCACAATGAATAATTAAACTCGGTGAAACTTTTTCTGATAATTTGTTTACATCAGCTAAGAAAGTTAGATCGCATTTGAAAACATTTTCTAGGTTTCTTAAACCAGTAAAAACAAATCTAACATGTCTTGGATCTAATTTTTTAGATTTCTTAACTATCTCTTTGCCAAGGAATCCTTGTGACCCAGTAATTAATATTTTATCTATATCATATCCCAGGTAATCCACTCATCTGCAACAATATCTTTTATTGCTTTTCTTCCAATAATTCTGGATCTTAATTGAGGGGAGATGCCAAAGCCTGGTCTTTTTGCACATAACATTTCATCAGTAATTATCTCGCCTTGTTTGATGTCGCTTTTCGCATGAATACTTCTTCTAGCTTTTTCAGCCATTTCAATTTCTTCGTTCCGAGGACCATTCTTTATACCATCTCCTAAAGATTCCTCAATCTCTCGAATTTTAATTACCATTTCTTTTAGTTCAAGTGGCTCTATTGCAAAAGAATGATCAGGACCCGGCATTTCACGATCTAATGAAAAATGTTTTTCAATCATACAGGCTCCTAATGTTACAGCAGCGATCGTGACATGATCACCTATAGTATGATCTGAATAACCCACTAGATTGCCAAATGCTGTTCTCATAGTTTTCATTGCATTTAAGTTACTTAGATTTGAGGGAGCCGGATATAAAGAAGTACATTGCAGCAAAATAATATCATCGTTACCATTTTGTTTTGCAGTATCAACAGCAAATTGAATATCATTTAGACTCGCTAAGCCTGTAGATAAAATAATTGGTTTCCCTACTTTTGCAATCTCACCAATTAGGCGATCATCAGTTATATCGAAAGAAGCAATTTTATAAGCTGGCACATTAAGCTTAGCAAGTCCTTGAATTGCATCTGAATCACAGGGGGAAGAAAAAAATAATAAACCCTTTTTCTCAGCATGAGATTGTAAATCGACTTGCCAAGTACGATCAATTTCAAGTGATTCAACAAGTTCACTAATATTGATTTTTTTCATATTAGAAAATTCGGGCGTGTTTTTTGAATAGTGTTCTGAAGATTTAAATGTTTGGAACTTAACTGCATCAACATTTGCTTCAGCAGCAGCATCAATTAGCTCTATCGCAAGATCAAAATCTTGATTATGATTGGAGCCAATCTCAGCAATTATAAAGCATGGGAGATTATCGCCAACTTTCTTTTTACCAATTTTAATTTCCATAAATTACCTTTAATAAATATTAGTTGATTTTTTAATCAATTAACTGATGTTGATTTTTTAATATGTTTATTGTTTCTATTGGCCCAATTGAAAATATTGCATCAATAACCGACATATTTGGCTCACTTATTCCATAGGGTGTTTGATATGAAATAGGTTCGTAAAAATCAAAAAAATGATTTATACCATTAGCTTTAAATTTTTCAGGTAATATATAATCTACAGCACCTGGTCCAGAAATATAAACATTAGAATCTAATTCATTACATAAATGAATAATCATATCATTATTTTTTAATGTCCAATCTTTTACAATATTTGAACTCTTATAAATTGGCATATCAATGTCAAGTATATTAAACAGGATTCTAATAATAGTTTCATTTAAATCTACTAGCTTTTCATATTCTTGCGAATAAGCAACTTGTAATTCAGGTCCATATTTTGGGAAAAATGGATGTTTTGAATAGCTATGTGAAATTGATTTCCAATGATCATCTAGACATCTTTTTTGATTTACTAATGTAACATCACAAATTTTTGCTTTGTAATGTGATTTCGTATTCAAACTTTTTGTATAAGGGCCATTTGGTCCACATAGCTTATTCCTCTTATGCTCGCTTTTACGTGTAAACTCAACATGGTCAACAATAATAAAAATATCTGCAAGCAAAATTTTAGAAAAAAACCCTGGATATGGAAGATAATTAGGTTGATGTCCTGTTAGCCGCATCGTAATTATCCTTTTTAAAAATTGGATAGTTTCTTAAATCATCATACAGAGAATAGAAGTCTAAATCTTCGTTATAATCTGGGATACCATGCATTAGCATTAGACCCCTAGAAGCTTGATCTGGAGTCATAATCATATTCCAACCCACCATGTCCACAGTTGAATGGTCACAATCACAACCCTCGTTATAACATGGATTTTCATGTCTTCCAAGGTACCTTGCGGATTTAAACCATTTAAAAGCTTCTTGATCATCTGTAAGAATCATTCCTCCTTTGCCTATTTTTAGATGTTTTAAAGTATTAAATGAAAGACAATAAAATAAATCTTGCTTATACATTCCTCTATAAAAACTTAAAGCACTATCAATAATTGGATAAGGCTCCAGCTTATATGAACCTTTCCAGGCTATTGATTTAAAAACAACTTTACCTCCCGCATGTAAAATAACCCCAGGTACGCTGGGATAGTTAACTGCTGGTATTTTTACTTCATTAACTTTAAGGTATTTACAACATAGAAATAATGCATTTGTGCAACTATCCACTGCTACTGCATATTTGCTACCCGCATAGTCAGCTACACACTTTTCAAAGGCCCTAACGCTATCAAAAGCCTGATGCTTTGCTTCCCCTTCTTGTGTAAATCGATCATAATCAAATTCTTTTTTCATTGGTTCTTCCTATATAATAATTTATAATTTTCTAATTAGCATAAAAGCTTCCGCTGCCTCGTATCCGACACTTGCTCCTCTCCATTTGATGAGGCTCTCAACAGCCTTTAATGATCTAGCGTGAGGCCATTCCCGCATCTCTGAACTATACTCATTGAGAGCTGCAATTTTTATTTCTTTAGTTTCTGTGATATCTTCAAACCAATTAGGTATAAAAGTTTGGCCAATGACTGGAGATTGCCACTCTGTTCCAGATGGCACTTCAAACGATAATATAGATTTAATTGAACAGCCTGGCTGTGGCCGAGAGGCAGTAAGAACAGCTTGATGGACAATCCTATGGTCAATATTCAAATCTCCAGAATGATGGGTAATAACTATATTTGGTTTAATTTTATCAACTACATTTTCAACTGTTTTAACTATACCTAATAAATCTACAGAATCCATTCGATTATCGGGATAATCCAAAAGCTTTATTGAATCCACTCCAATAATTTCAGCTGCTTTATGAGCAGCTAATGAAAGATTTTTAAGTTCTTTAGTATGCTTATTCCTGTCTCTAATTTTTGCTCTCGATGTCAATCCTTCAGCTAAAATGAGAACATGGACTCTATGACCTTTTTTTTTCCATTTTGCCATGCTCCCACCGCACCCCAATATTTCATCATCTGGGTGGGCAGCAACAACTAAAATATTATTTTTCATTTCTTATAAATACCTTTTAATATCTTTAAAATAAATTTTATCTCTTCTACCAAGCCTTATTATATCCAAACTATCATTAAAGCCATAATTAAACAATAAGTCTAATATAGATAAATGACTAATAAAAGGCTCATATTGTTGTTGATATTGAGGATGTTTATAATTTTGATAAAATAGCTCTATATTATTTTTTGGAAAATCCCCTCCAGGATTGTTTTTTTCAATATAGGCTGCAGAACCTATTGGTGATAAATATTTGTCTGAATCAATATTTTTACATATCATTACTAGTTTTTTATCTTTTGTCGCTGGAAAACTACCCATTTCTGAAGTTCTTTTTATAGTAACATCTATTCCCATTTTTTCACTAAAAATTTTTATTAAGTCAATATTTATTTCTGACAAAAACACTTTCTTTTGTTCCAGAACATTAGTAAAAACCATATATACTTCATCAAAGTATTTTGACTTGCTATAATTTAGTTTCAAACTTTTTAGATGTTTTGAATACCATTGAATTTCGTAGTTTATTTCGGCATTGATAAAAGTTAAGTCTTGATTTGGTAAGTTTCTTTTTATTGGTATGGTTAAAAATATATCGGATTTTTTATCTCTTATCTTATTTCTTACATCCCAATAACTTCTTGTAATTTTTACATCATCATAAAAAACAAAAACATCTGCTTGATCGATCAAGTCAAAATAACCAATCCAAGGAATAAATGTTGGTTGCATAATTACGGATAACATTATAAATCAATTAAAAAATTAGATATTTTTGTTATTTGTACATTTTTATTAATTATTTTGCAAAGACCTTTGGCTTGTTTTTCATTTAATCTAAAATCATTATTTAGGTTAATAACATGATCTCCTAATATTTTTGCATTATTGCATTCTGGCTTTAAAAAGATTTTTGGCAATGATGGATAATGTGAGCTGGAAAAAAGATTTTTTGAGTTAATTTTTTTCATTATCTCTGATTTGTTTTTTACTAAAATGTTAAATCGCCAGTTATTAAAAATTTTGGGTAATTGGATTTCTTTAGGCAAATAGTCTGCATATATTGTATTCATTTTTACTTTGGTTGCTTTAGATATGGGTATTGTTTTATTAATATGATTTTTATACTCCCTGAAAGAATTAATTTTTTTCTCACCACCTAACCAATTATTATCATTATAATTAAATGGACTATTATTAATTAAAGATTTGCGGATTTTGTTAGTGATGATATCTAAATCATCTTGTTCAAATGTTAAATTATAATCGGATTCTAAATATTTATTATTTGTAAACCCATATCCCCCCCAGCCTATGTCTACATATTTTGAATATCCTGTACTATAAATAACTAAATCACAAATAGATTTGGGGGGATCAAATTTTGGTATTTGTAAACAACGATCATCAATTATAATTATTTTTGAATTTATATTCTTTATAGTTTTAAATATTTCTTCATTATTATAATCTGCACCATATGTTCTTACCCAAAGTATTCCATTATATTTTTTAGGATTTTCTGATAATCTCTCATATAATAAGTTTTTATCGATCTCTAATGTTTGTTTTGAAATATCTATAAAATCAAAAGCAATGCCAGCCTTTAAAAATATCATCGGAACAATAGGACATACATTTGCAGGTAAAATAAATTTCTTATTTTTTTTTAATTTTGAAATATACTTATATATTATTATTGATGCGCGAGCTTCGAAAATTAAACTCATGAAAAATATTTAATGATAGAATCTGTAATTCTGTACGTACCTTTTCCATCTATATTCTTTTGGCCTATAATAGACATTTTTTTGCGAATTGCTTGATTTGAAATTTTATTAATATTGTTTAAAATATTTTTTTCCAATCCATTTTTATCCCACCATCCAGAATTCAATAAAAACCCTTTTTTATGCCAACCTACTGTATCTTCAATTTGATTTTCACCTAAAATAATTGCAATAGTAGGCACTCCTAAAGATGCCAGTTCATATAAAGTCTGACCACCCGAAGCAATACAAATATCTGAATCTATCATATTTTGTTTCATCTGATCTGAATTTGGAGAAAAAACTAAGCTAGTAGTATCATTTGCAACATTCTGAATCTCAGATTTGTTATTAAAATCTGGACCAACTATAATAGTTTTTTGTATGTTGGGAAATGAATTATTAAGTAAAAGTAATAATTTATGTGATAAACTTCTAACATCACTACCCCCAAAAGTAATAAGTATATTTTTTATAGATTTCCGTATATATTTTTTGCATGGGGCCCAAAATTCTTTTCTTAAAGCCGTATATTTTGTGTCAAGTAAATAAAGATTATCATTGCATAATACCTGAGGTTTCTTATTTACTAATACAGTAGAATCAATAACAACTGAACTTGAATAATTGAATCTATTATAGTCATCAAAAAAAACAGTTTTTTTAACCTTGTTACAAATATTATTGATTTCGGATTGACTAATTGTTATTGAATCAAAAATGTAAATATCATTGGGTTTATAACTATAATTATTTATCCAATTATTATATTCAAAATTTATATTTCTTAATAAAGAACTAATATCAGAATTTGATTTGACAATAAGGTTAACTGATATTTTTCTTTCATAAAAAGTTTGGTATAAAGAAAGACATCTATAAAGGTGACCAAATCCTAATTTATTACCACATTCTGTTAATATTTGAATGTTCAAAAAATCTAATTACTATTTTATTTATATAGAATTCAAAAGTTTAGTTTAACCTTTTGAACCCACCATGACAAACTGGACCATCAATTAATTCATGTATTTTATCACTATTCTCACATTCTTTTAGTTTGGCAAAAATAGGGTCCAAAGCTTCAATGTATTTTTCGAGAGCTTGATTATCATGCTCAATACACATGAACATAGCAGTAGTTGCTAAATATCCTTTTTTTAACATTTCCTGAGTAATATATGTTTTATACTCTAAGCCATATTCACTATCAAATGAAAAATCAGTTATCGCAGGTAGTATTCCACAATTAATATTTAAATTATGTTTAGCTCCTAATTGTTTTAACAACTTTTGAAGCTCTAATCCTTGATTAGTAATGATTTCCCAAGATTTTATTTCCCCCATAACTTCTAGTGTTTTAAGTGCAGCTGCAGGACCAATCCTTTCTGTCCAGAATGTGCTACTAATAAATGAATCTTGTGCTGACTGCATCACTTCTTGACGTCCAATGATGGCTGTGATAGCATAACCATTGCCTAGTGCTTTTCCAAATACTGCAATATCTGGATTTACTTTATATTCTTTGTGCAGTCCTCCATAGGTTTGGCGAAAACCTGAAGAAATCTCGTCAAAGACAAGAACAATCCCTTTTTTTGTTGCAAGATCTCTGACTTTAGTCAGAAAATTATCTTTTGGTTTTTCATTTCTCATGACTTCCATTTTAATTACACCAACATCGTTTTCTTCAACCAGTTTATTTAATCCATCAAAATCATTATAATTGAATGTTAGGACACTACCCGTTAATGATCTTGGAACACCGTTTGGTTCTAAACCGGGCAGAAGATGACCATCTAATGTTTTATCATTTGAAAGATTTGCAGCCAAATACCAATCATGCCAACCATGATATCCGCAAAATGCAACCTTATCTTTCCCAGATGCAGCTCTAGCAATTCTTATGGCCATTGAGTTCGCCTCTCCACCAGTTCTAGCCAATCTAACCATGTCGCTCCAAGGATGCAATTCAATCAATTTTTCGGCGAGGTAAACTTCTTCGGGACAATTCAAAGTCGACATATTGCCTAATTTAATTACACTATTTACTGATTCATCAACTAGTTGATGACCATATCCTAAAGTATTTGTTCCAACTCCCATAATTGACATATCTACATATTTCTTATTATCCATATCCCAAACCATGCAACCTTTAGCTTTGCTAAAGTATGCGGGCCACTTTACTGGCAAAAACATTTCTGCTCTTTTAGATAGCAACATATTGCCACCTGGAATTAATCTTTTAGCTGATACCCACAAATCTTGACCCGTCCCCAAGCCGGCACCTTCATTTCGACCAATATGTTTGTTAACATCGAACATTGCAGGGTTTTCATTTTTAAGTGCCATAACATCTTCCCATTTAAAATCTAATTTTGGGGTAAAATAATCAAAAATTTTTCTCACTAAATCCAAATCTTCAGGTTCATCAACTGTCCATCTTTCATCTGAAAAATTATCCTTATTGCTGCAATTCCCTATTTTAAATTCTAAAGATTCTATCATGTAAGGAGTGACATGCTCTCTTTGCACTGAGGTCTTTGCATTTTTCCATGACTTCTCTAACGCATGAAAAGTAAATACTTCAACATCAAGGCCATCTGGATAAGTAGGTGGCATTGCATTCGAAACATAATCATATTTTAACTTATCAATATATTCAATTGTATTATCAACTAAGGTTGGGTCAATTAGAGGGCAGTCTCCTGTAATTCTTACAACATATTTAGCTGGAAAAATTTTCGCAGCTTTATAGTACCGATCAAGCACATCATTTTCACTTCCTCTAAATACAAAATACCCTAAATCCTCAACACAATTAACCATTTCATTTTCATTAGAATTAGTTGTTGTGGCTAAAATTACTTTATCAACTTTTGAAGAGGCTGATAGCCGTTCTAGCAATATTTCAATTAATGTTTTATCACAAATTTTTTTCATTACTTTTCCTGGTAATCTACTTGAACCCATTCTAGCCTGAACTATTGCTAAAGTGTTTAAACGATTAGCTGACATGTTTATACCCTTTCTCCCCATAATGAAGGATTAAGTATTTTCTCGTTATTGTATTTTATAGAAGTAATTTTTTCAGTTATTTCAAAATCGATTTCTTTATTTATAGTTTTACAATGAGTTTTTAATTGATCAATATTATCTACACCGATTATCACCTTATCTACTTGATTTAATGAGCAAACCCAGAGTAGAGATAATTCCGATAATGACAATCCAAAATCTCTTGAGATTTTTTTTAGTTTTTTTATATATGGCAAAACTTCAATAAAGTTATTGTTCAATTGTTTTTCAGATAGAAAAAACAAACCCTGAAGAAAAACTGACCTTATATGAAGTTCAATATCATTTTCTTTTATCCTATCAATTAATCCTGTTCTATATAAACGAGTGTCAAGAATATTTAGAGGACACTGAATAACATCTATTTTATATTTAAAATTGAATATTTTTTCAATTTCATTTTTCCTATATATCGATACACCAATTTTACTAATACCCATTTCGTTTTTTAACCAACTGATCATATCTGAAAAGGATGGTATAAATAAGTCCGAAATGGTATGTGCCAAAACTACATCTGGCTTTCTTCCTAGTTTTCGAATACTCGTTTCCAATTGTTCCATAAATAAGTTAGGTGGACCAGAGAGCTTAGTAATTATTGTCCATTTTTGATTGAGATTTTCATTAAAATAGTCCCCGATAACTTTTTCACTTATTCCATAACCTGATGCAGTATCTATACAAGAAATTCCCTTGCCATAAGCATAAGCAAGTATTTTATTTACCTCAGAAGATTTTACTTTTCCAGAACTATTAGCAATTCCATAATTGCTCCCAAATTGAGCAGAACCCAAAGTTAATTTTTCCGAATACAAAATAAATTAATTTATTATATTTCTATCATGTAAATTTTTCAAAAATTGGTTATTATTATTTAGATCAATATCATCCTTATCATACAATAAACTGCCGTTATCTTTTATTAATTTTTTCAATTTATTATTAATTGCACCATGCGCTGAAAATAAACAAGGAGTTGAATAATTAATTAGATTAACACCTAATTTTTCTAACTCTGACCAACTTATAGGGTCTGTTTTTCCACCTTCAATAAGGTTTATTGTTATAGCTATTTGATCTCCTACAGCTTGTCTTATCAGAGGTATTTTTGATATATCATCAATTCCTTCAACCAATATTCCATCAACTCCAGCTTTTTTAAATTCCTTAACTCTATAAATAGCATCTTCAAATTTTGGAGTATCAGTCCTCCCAATAACAAACATTTTATTTCTTGCTTTAAGAACTGAATTGAGTCTAATTAAATATTCATCAAGATCAAGAATTTCTTTGCCGGGCAAATGGCCACATTTTTTTGGGCGTCGCTGATCTTCAATAATTACAGCAGAGGCACCAACGCGCTCTAAACGCTTAACTACATCTGCCGCTAACTTTGGGTCTCCGTAGCCATCATCAATATCAACAACAATATGTTTATTTGAAGGTAAAACTGATCTTATTCTTTCAATATATGAAACCATATCAGACCAAGCAATATACCCCTCATCAGGTAAACCATAGTAGCTAGCAGAAAAACCATAACCGCTACAAAATATTGTGTTGAAATATTGAACAGCTAATGCTGCGGAAAAAACATCATAAACGCCTATCATCGGTACAATATTATTATTTATAATTTCATCTTTAAATGATAGCTGCTGATTTAATTTATTCATTTTATCTATACTCTTTATTTTTTATTTTTTTCTAAAATCTTTTCAATGCTCTCTATATTTACAATTGATAAAATTTCTTCAGTTCTAATAGACCTTGAAATGATTTTTTCTATCTTTAAAATTAACCTCATGTGACCAAGGCTGTCCCATCCAGGCAATTGTCCAATACTAGAAGTGTCTGATATATCATCAATATTTAGATTGAAGACCTCAGATACAATTTTTTTTGCTTTATTCAAAACTATAACTCAATCAATGCGTATAACAATTATTCATTATTAAGATTAAGACAAATAGATGCTACTGTAGCACGATTTATTTTACCTCTATCACTTTTTGGAATTTCATCTACAAGATACCACTTTTCAGGCAATTTCTCTTTTAGCAAATTATTACTACACCATTCTTTGACTTTATCTAAATTATCTTTATTGTCAATTTTAATAGCAACTCCAACTATTTCTCCTGCTATTTCATCTGGAATTCCAAAAGCACATGCCTCCATAACAAAGGAGCTTTTTTCAAGTAAAAGGTCAATATCCTCAGGGTTAACTTTTAATCCGGCTCGATTAATCTCAAATTTTTTTCTTCCAGTTAATCTAATATTTCCTTTTTCATCAATTTCTCCAATGTCACCAGTTCTAAACCAACCATTTATAAACACCTTTTTATTTTGTTCTTCAAGTTTATAATACCCACTCATCAATGATGGAGATTGAACTATCAATTCACCTTTACCAAATGAAGAGAAATTATTATCCTTATCAATAATCATTGCTTCTCCGCCCCACATATTTCCAATTAAACCATCCTCAGGATTACAATCATTAGCATTTGCACCAGCAAGCCAATTTGCTGTTTCAGTTATACCGTACATATTGCAAACATTCTTTGTACCGCACCATTCAATGATTTCTTGCCACAAATCAGAAGACAACGGAGCAGATCCAACATGAACTCTTTTAATTGTGTTTTTTTCAGGTTTTTGTGATTTAGTTGCAATTTTCCACATAGTTGGTACGGAACTCAAGAAAGTAACTTCATAATCATCAATAAATTTTCCTAGATTAACGATGTTTTTTATATCACTACCTGGCAAAAGAATAAGTGTATCTCCATTTAATAAAGGAGTTAAACAATTCCCAATTAAACCATGACCAAAATGAGTTGGAAGAGGGCATAAGCTTACATCCATTACGTTAGAGCCTATAATTTTTTGATTTAGCGAAATTCTAGAAGCTATGCTTCGAAAAGTATGCACTACTCCTTTAGGGGTACCAGTAGTTCCAGAGGTAAAAAGCATTAAGGATGGATTATCTAAAATAGAAATATTCTTCCATTTGAAAGAGCGAGTATTTGAAGATATTTTTGAAAGATTTATGGTCGACACATTTAAAGACATATTAATTTTATTTTTATTAGTAATAATGGCATCTGGCTCTAAAAAATTAACAATATTTTCCATCTCAAATTTTTTAATGCTTGGATTAATGCAGGCAACCATAGCTCCTAAATTCCAACAAGAAAATAAATCTGCAAAAAAAGCAGGAGAACCACCATGTGCTAAAATTAGTTTACTGTTATTATTTATTCCATTATTGTATAAATACGCCGTTCTTTTATTTACTTCAGAAAATAATTTTTTCTGACTCCAAACTTCACCAGTTAAGCAATCAATTATTTTACCTAATTTTCCGATATTTACATTCATAGTATTATTTGTATTGTTTCTTTAAATCCTTCCAAAGCTTTCTTGTCATTCCATAAAGAATGGAATCCACACTTTTACCATCAATTAAATAGTGACTTTTCATTATTCCCTCATTCTCCCAACCTTGATTAATAAAATTAAAAATTGCAGGGAAATTAATTGACATAGGACCAGCTTCTATTTTATTCATTTTTTTAATATCAAATAACCAATCAATTATTTTTGCTCTGGCTTCATTAACTACCCCTGTCCCCCAATAATCTTTATCACCAATCATTACGCCAATTGTCGCACGCTTATGTTCAACATTCAATGTTACTGAAAATGTCCCTATATGTTTTTTTTCTTTAATAGTAAAAATCCCAAAAAGAAATTTTAACTTATTATCATGCCAGTTTATATAATCTTTTATTGTTTCAAGAGTTTGAGATTTGCCATCGACCTCAAGAGTTTTAGATACTTCAAAATCATGCAACCATGAAAGATAACGTTCAGATACATCACTTTCATTTAAACTCTGAAGAAAATAATTTTCTGTATCTAATCTAAGATTTTCCATAAAAAATTATACCAGCTCATTAATCAATTTAATAATTCTATCTTGCGATTTTTTTTCTAAAGTAGGATAAATAGGCAGGGAAACTTCTTGAGAATAAAATAAATTTGCATTTATATAATCCGATGAATTGATTCCAAACTTTTTTACATAATAAGGCTGGGAGCTAATTGGGATATAGTGGACTTGAAGATTAATGCCATGTTTATAAAAAAAATCGAATAATTCTTTTTTTGATTTGCTACATCTATCAAAAAAGATTTGCAATGGATATAAATGATAAGAATGATTTACTTTATGATCACGGCTAGGAATTTTCAAATGCTTATTTTTTCTAAATGCTTTGTCATAATATTTTGCAATCCTATTTCTTTTCGATACAAAATCATTTAATTTTTTTAATTGATTACTACCAAGAGCACATTGAAAATCAGTAATTCTATAATTATATCCTAGACTATGCATTTCATAATACCAAGGACCATCATTTTTTTCCAACAAATCTGATGATTTTGTCATTCCATGTGTTCTTAAACAGCGGACTTTTTGATCAATTTTTTTTGAATTAGTTAAGATTGCTCCACCCTCCCCAGTCGAAATGTGTTTAACTGCATGATAACTTTGTATAACAATATCGGCATATTTTATGGCATATTGTTTATTACTAGAATAAGATGCGCCCAATGCATGACAATTATCGTTAACTAATGTTAAATCATATTTATCTGCTATTACCTTTAGAGATTTCCAATCACAGGGATGACCTGCAAAATCAACACCTATAATAGATTTAACTCGATTACCACTAGATAAATGTTTTTTTATTTTATCTTCAACGTGATTTGGATCAATTGTATATGAGTTGGAATCTATATCACAAAAATCTGGAGTTGCATTTGCATAAATAATACAATTAGCGGTAGCTAAAAATGACAGAGGAGATGTAATAATTATGTCATCCAAACCCCAATCCAAACCTATTGCTGATAAGTGTAATGCAGCTGTGCCGTTTGAGACAGCACAGACATATTTAGATCCAAAATATTTTTTCAAATCATTCTCAAATTTTTCAACAGCCGGCCCTTGAGTAAGCCAATCACTTTTTAAGACATTAACTACCGAGTCAATATCAGATTGATCAATAGATTGCTTTCCGTAAGAAATCATTTTTACTATATTTTTTTAATTAATTCACGTAATTCATTAACAGTCAGAAAATCTTCATTTGTCCCACTTGAATATTGAAAACCATCAGGGCAATATTTTCCTTTTGTTGAGCTACTTTCATTAAGAAATTTTTTACGATCCCAAGTTATAAATTCAGAATTTGGTGCGATTACATAATAATTATCAAATTCAACCGTGTTCATGGAATCAGTAATGGTTATCATTTCTTCATGCAGTTTTTCACCGGGACGAATTCCAATAATTTCGTACTTTGCATTTGGAGCAATTGCCTTAGCTACATCAATTAACTTGTAACTAGGTATTTTAGGCACAAATAATTCTCCTCCCCACATTATTTCTAAAGATCTAATTACAAATTCAACACCTTGATCGAGAGTTATACTAAAGCGAGTCATCCTTTCATCGGTAATGGGCAAAACACCCTTTTTTTTCTTTTCTTGGAAAAAAGGAACTACTGAACCCCTACTTCCTAAGACATTACCATAACGTACAACCGAAAATTTAATGTCTTTTTTGCCTCGATAATTATTTGCAGCTATAAATAATTTATCCGAAGTCAATTTTGTTGCGCCATAAAGATTAATAGGAGCTGCTGCTTTATCTGTGCTAAGTGCGATTACCTTTTTTACATTTTGTTCAAGCGCAGCATTAATAACATTCTGAGCTCCAATTATATTAGTTTTAACTGCTTCAAACGGATTATACTCTGCAGCAGGCACTTGCTTAAGCGCAGCAGCATGGACAACAATATCCACATCAATCATAGCCATTTTTAATCTTTCAAAATCTCTTACATCTCCAATAAAGTACCTCATGAGAATAGTATTTGTTTTTATTTCTTCTTGCATATAAAACTGTTTTAGTTCATCTCGACTATATACAATAATTTTATTTGGTTTGTATTTCTCAATTATAGTATTTATAAATTTTTTTCCAAAAGACCCCGTACCTCCAGTAACAAGTATCGATTT
Organism: Fidelibacterota bacterium; assembly: GCA_002718285.1. Next base: position 16,862 of record PBAR01000043.1, on the reverse strand, counting down.
TCCATTTAACATATTAGATTATCCTTTTCCCATATTTATTTACTTTAGCAATAACTTTTGCAGGATTCCCAACAACTAAAGAATAAGCTGGCACATCTTTTGTAACAACAGCTCCAGCTCCAATTAGGGCATATTCGCCAATTGTTATACCACATACTATAGTTGCGTTGGCACCAATGCTTGCAGATTTTTTTACTATCGTTTTTTGATAATTTTTTGATCCTTTTTGCGGAAATTCTGATCTTGGTAAATTTATATTTGTAAAAACCATAGATGGCCCACAAAAAACATAATCCTCTAATTCAACGCCTTCGTAAACTGAAACATTGTTTTGTATTTTAACATTATTGCCAATTATAACATTGTTTGCAACATTAACATTTTGACCTATTGAACAATTTTCCCCAATTATTGCGCCTGATTGAATATGGGAAAAATGCCAAATTTTTGTACCTTCCCCAATTTTAACATCTTTATCGGTATAGCTTGATTTATGAATAAAATAATTAGACAATGTTAGTAACAAAAGTTCATGTTTTTATTCTATTGATTCCATTGCCATCACTAATATTTTTATAACATCCAATGCATGCTTTCCATTGGCAATCTCCGGATCTTTCTTACCTATGGTATTTATGAAGTAATCAAGTTCTTCAGTTAGTGGCAATTTATATTTGTAATCAACAATTTTGATTGGTCCATCAATTTTTTCTGGAATACCTTCCTCGATATTGAACTTTTTTGAGTAATATTTTATAAGGTTTCCATCTTTAGAATCTTCAAAGGTAATCATAGCTTCAGAACCAATAACGACTAAACGATGCTCTTTGAAAGGATGTAACCAACTTACAAAAATATGTCCCTTAATATTTTCCGGATAAGTTAAATGAGTTATAGTTGAATCATAAATTCCTTTTTGAATAAATGAGGATGATTCTGCAGATATTTTGCATGGGAAAGATTCTGTTAAATACTGGAAAATGGATATATCATGAGGAGCAAAGCTCCAGAATACATTTTCTGTATTACGTATTTGACCTAAATTCAACCTATTGCTATAAATATATTGCAAAGTTCCGATCTTGCCATTTTCTATAAACTCTTTAATCTTTCTTATAGCTGGATGGAATAGCATGACATGCCCAACCATCAAATTAACTGAATTTTTTTTTGCTAAATCTACCAATTCTTCACAGTCTTCAATAGTAAGAGTAATTGGTTTTTCAACTAAAACTGATTTCCCAGAAATAATAATTTTTTTTGCTATTTCAAAGTGAGTATCTGCTGGAGTCGCAACTGTAAACCCAGAAAAGATATTTTTTGATAAAGCATCATCTAAATTATTAAATGTGGTTATTTGTGGAAAATTCTTTTTTAATGAATTCAAAATTGAATTGTCAGAATCTACGATACCACCTAGCGCTCCCAAGTCATCTAAAGTTTTAATATGGTTTTTTCCCCAATAGCCAGCACCAACAACACAGATATTTACATTGTTCATTATGCTCTAATTACTTTATCCGAGTTATTTAATCGGCCTCGAGTATCAACTATCAAGCTAGAATTTTCTTGAACCATTTTATAATCAAAACTATCGTGATCCGTAGCAATAAGTACTAAATCAGAAGATTCTAATGTTTTTTTATTTAAAGCAGATGAATTGATGTTCAAACAATATTTACGAGTAGGTGGAATTTTTTTAAAATAAGGATCGCAAAACTGAATTTTCGCGCCAAGTTGATGTAATTTTTCAATTATTTCCAATGATGGCGATTCTCTTAAATCATCAATATTTTTTTTATATGAAAGCCCTAAAATAAGAATTTTGCTTCCATTAACTGATTTCCCGATTTTATTTAAAGCATTAGCCACTTTCTCAATAACATAATTTGGCATTGAAGTATTAATTTCACCAGCTAATTCAATAAAACGAGTATTCATACCAATTTCTTTTGCTTTCCAAGTTAAATAAAAAGGATCAATAGGAATACAATGCCCACCCAGACCGGGTCCTGGATAGTAAGGAGTAAACCCAAACGGTTTCGTAGAAGCAGCATCAATTACCTCATAAATATCAATATCCATTTTGTCAGCTACTATTTTAAGTTCATTTACTAAACCAATATTGACAGCTCTATGAATATTTTCCAAAATTTTTGTCATTTCAGCAACTTTAGTTGAAGAAACTGGTATTGTTTTGTCAACAATCTTATCATATAAAGCTTTTGTTATGTTTAAACAGTCATCGGTATAGCCACTTACCACTTTTGGTATATTTTTTGTGCTATAATCTTCGTTGCCAGGATCTTCCCTTTCTGGAGAATATCCAATAAAAAAGTTTTTACCTATAGTAAATCCTGCGTCTTCTATAATTGGAGCAATTTCCTCATTAGTGGTTCCTGGATAAGTAGTGCTTTCAAGAACAAGCAATTGATTTTTTCTAAGAAATGGCTTTATTGATTCAAGTGTATTTATTATAAAAGTTAAATCTGGTTCATTATGTAAACCTAATGGTGTGGGAACACAAATTATTATTGACTGAACCTCTGAAATTCTACTGAAATCACTTGTGGCTGAAAATCCATATGTTTTTGATTTTTTAATTTTTTTTGATTCTATGTGCTTTATGTATGATTTACCCTTATTTAGGCAATCTATCTTTTTTTGATCAATATCAAAACCAATAGTTCTAAAAGTTTCTTCACTAAAACGTAACGCCAAGGGAAGGCCAACATATCCAAGACCAATGATAGCAATTATTGATTCTTTTTTTTCAATAGTGAATTTCAATTTTTCAAATGACATTTTTACTTTTCAAATTTATTTTTTAAGATAACCAAAATCGATTATCTTTGATAAAATAATATCTACTAACTTTTCTGGATCTTTACTACTCGAATCAATGACAATTTCAACATTTTTGGGGATTTCATACGGATCAGAAATACCTGTAAAATTTTTTATTTTTCCTTTTCGTGCTAATTCATATAGGCCTTTGGCGTCTCGTTCTTCGCATTTCTCGATAGGTGTTTTTACGTAAACTTCTATATATCCTCCTAATTTTGAAATCATTTGTCGATTATATTGGCGATCTTTTTCATAAGGTGCAATAGGAGCACAAACTACTATTCCTTTATTTTTTGTTATCTCACTAGCAACAAAACCAATGCGTCTGATATTTATAGAACGATGTTCCTTAGTAAATCCTAGCTCACTTGATAAATGAGTTCTCACTATATCACCATCTAACAAAGTAACGGGCCTATCTACCTTTTCCATTAATTTTAACTGCAAAACTTTAGCTAAAGTAGATTTTCCTGCTCCTGATAAACCCGTAAAAAATACTGTGAAACCTTGCTCATTCAATGGTGGTCTTATTTTTTTCAATTCTTCTGCTATTTCAGCATAAGTAAACCAATTTGGAATATTTTCCCCTTTATCTAATAATTTGCGTAATTGAGTACCTGATAGAGTGAGGTATTTTTGTTTTTTCTTTAAACTACCAATTTCAGAATATTTTTTTTCGGATGGTATATAAACCATAGATTTAAATGGTATTATAGATAATCCAATCTCATCTTCAAAATTCAATAGTAATTTTTGTGCGTCATATGGTTCATAATAAGGTTTGTTTTGACTATCATTTCCCGGTCCTGCGTGATCCCGACCAACAATAAAATGGGTACAGCCATAGTTTTTTCTTATTAACGCATGCAGCATGGCTTCTCTTGGTCCAGCCATTCGCATGGCAAGTGGCAATAAACTTAACATTGCTGAATTATTAGGATATTTTTTTAAGGCATGCTCATAACATCGAACTCGCGTATAATAATCAATATCTCCTGGCTTTGTCATACCAACTGATGGATGAATTAGTAATTTAGCCTCCGTTTGTTCTTGCGCTTTTAATGTCATTTCTATATGCGCCCGGTGAAGAGGATTTCTTGTTTGAAACCCTATAATTTTTTTCCAACCACTATCATTAAAAATTGATCGTAATTCGCTTGGTGTATGACGATATTTTTTATAATCATAATGAATTGGCGGAGAAATTTTTTTGATTAAACCCCCCAAATAATATTCATAACCGATATTAAATAGATAATTAACTCCAGGGTGAAATTCATCTGATGACCCGTAGATAGCCATGGCCTCTTTTTTTAAATTTGGTTTCCAAATATCCGAAACTTCCATAGTTGCTAATAAAAAGCCTTCTTTATTTTTAAGCGCAATAGAACTATTTTCATTAATATTAGTAGCAAATTCTTTAGTTACATCTAGAGTAATTGGTACCGGCCAAAGTGTTCCATTATTAAGCCGCATTTCATTTACTACTGAATCATAATCTGATTTTCCTAAAAATCCTTCTATAGGGCTGAAACCTCCATTCAATAATAATTCAAGGTCAAACAGCTGTCTTTCAGTTAGTACCCATACAGGATAATTATTAATTGTGTTGTCTATATTCATATGGTTTTATCTAAAGTTAGATTTGAGTAAAAATTAGGATTTATGTTTATCGTTATTTCTTGATGAACTATAAATAAAAATAGCCGCGGATAAAATGAAACAACATAAATAAATAATATTCATTAACATCATTTTTGCAGAATACATATCAAAGTAAATCGGGTTTTTTGACTCATGTCCGATATAATAAGGAGATCCTAGAATTAATAGTAAACAAATTATCCCAGATATTCTTCTATCAAAAATTATATCCTTTGTTTTTTTATTAATAAAATTTCTCATTCGTCTAATTTTTAGACGTTCACTTTTATCACTATTTTTAAAATGTGAGCGAACAAAACCAAAAAAAACACCTAAGCCAAGACCTAAAAAGGAAGCAATTATAACTCCAGATTTAAGATCATTGCCTTTCCCCGATAATGGAACTCTAGGCATATCTAATATCTGGAGGACATCCTCTTTTTGAATTTTTTCTATATTTGCCATTTCGAATTGTTGCTTTAAAGTCAAGAATACTCCTTTTTGAATTTCTACATCTCTTGATAAGTGTTCCTGCTCTAACTGCAAAGCAGGTGATAAAATTTGTCTATTTTGTTCTCTAAACAATTTTAATTTATTTTCTGATTCTTCTAATTCTTTACCAACAACCTCTATCCTATTTTTAATAAATCGAATTTTGTTACTAACATTTTGGCTTTTATAATATCGATTAAGTTCCTGTAATTCCTCTAATACTTTCACATTAATATCGCGAGCAAGAATTGGCTCATTAGTTCTAACTGTTAACAAACTAAATGGGCCCTCGTTTGTAAATGTAATCATTTTTTGAAAAGATGACATTGCAGATTTAATTAGAGTGTCTCGTCCTGCCGTGGGAGGCTCTAACTTATGTGTTAATATCGCTAGAAGCGTTAATTCTTGTCCAAATTCATTAACATAAAATTTTTCATCCATTATCCTTTCAGCAAAAGTATAACTTTTCACTAATTCTGGGAAAAGTGATGGACTTGATAAATCTGTAATATTTTCTTGTACATCTACTCCAAATTGAGATGCAAAGCCACCCATAAAAGACGATCTAGGTTGATTCTCAGGCAAAAGAATTTTGGATGATGATTCATAAAATGGCTCATTTGTTGAAAACAAGTATGTAAACATAATAAATGCTGTAATAACTGGGAAAATAACAATTACCTTTAGTTGCTCAGCTAATGTTAAGAGTATATCAGAAAATTTAATTGTTTCTTCTAATTCGGCCAATTGGTGAGAGCGATCTTGGGAGGATATTCTATTATAATTATTAATTTTTTCAACAATATGATACGGCACCTGATCCCTAGCTTTCCAGTTAGAAACAGCTTGGGGGGTTGTTTGTAGGTTCCGAGCAATTTCTGCTAATGAATCTATACCGCGATTTTGCATTATTTGTTCCAGGTCAGTAAACTTCATATTTCTATGAACCAATCTGCTTACTTAAAATAACAACTGTAATTACAGAAGAAATTATAGATGTCCAATTTGTTAAAAACACAGTCAAGTCAAATGGATCAGATGGAACCTTTTGAGTCACAACAATAGTACAGCCATCTTTGATTTTGGGTGATGAATACCACTTTTTAGGACTCACAACACCGTTAGCATATATAACGATAATACCATTTTTGTCTCCCTTTTTTGTAACACCGCCAGCTGCATCTACATAATATTTTATTGATTTCCCTTTGCTAATTTCTAAAGCACCTGGACTATATACTTCTCCAAATACATTTACGGAGTTAGTCGCTTCATGAACTACTATACTATCACCTGGCATTAGTAAGATACTTTGGTTTGACCAAGCAATTCTTGTTCTATCAGATTGAGGTTTATCAATATTCTTAGCTTCTGCTTCATTATTCATTTGTTGAGGAACAATTACTTTGTGCTCTTCAAATACACCCTCAGCGATATTTGCTGAATCAAAGTATTTTTTATCTCGAAAAATGGAGATTCCATCTCTATTTGCCTTAGAAGTAAAATTACCCGCACGATCTATTATGGATTCAAGAGTCTTTTCTTCTGCGGTCAAAGGATACGAGCCAGGGATATTAACTTCACCAGTTATTTGAATATTATCTTTTTCAAAATAATTAGGATTCGCATGTACAACAAAACGGTCTCTATTATGAAGATCAATATTAGTTGATTTATCTCCATTCAAAAGTTTAATTAAATCTATATTTTTGATAGTTGCATAACGGGAGTTTGGGTTTCGCCTTACTAATTGACCTTGTTTTTGATATACAGATTTCCAAAATGATGAATCACTAAAACCACCAGCCAACATAACTAAATCATTAAGTTTCATACCATCGTAAAAATTATAATAGCCAGGTTTTTTTACTTGACCTATAATTTCTACCTGTTTTATTGATTTAAATATAGATCTTACTGTAATTATATCTCCATTTTGAACAGGAGTAAGCTTACTATTTGAAAAATCTATATAATAATTTTCGTTGAATGATGAAATATCTTTTCTGTTTGAAATAGGAATTATTCGATTTAATCCAATTGATTCAGAAGCATTCGGCCTAAGACCTCCTGCAAAATTAATCATTTGAAATACAGTCTCGCCTGGCTTTGATTCATAAATACCAGGCCTAACTACAGCTGAATCAATTTTTATAGTTGATGAACGAGAGGGCACAACAACGATGTCTTGATTTCGCAGTTGAATATCTTTTGGGAAATTCCCTTTTAATAGGTAATCATAAAGATCAACTTCTGCAACTACTTTGTTATTTCTTTTTATCTGGATATTTCTAAGTGATCCAGTAGTATCAATACCTCCAATTTGTATTAATCCAGTAATTACTGTTGAAAAAGGATGAACGGGATATACTCCTGGGTAATTGATTTCGCCAACAAAATTAACATTGATTGATTTAAGCTTTCCCATAGATACATCCATATAAGTCGATGGATTTGATGTTTTTAATGTTGAATAAACCCTTCCAAATTGATTTAAAAAATATTTTTCTGCTTCTTCGATTGTTTTCCCGGTAAGATTTAATAAACCTACTTTTTCATCATATATTTTTCCTTCTCTAGATATGGTATAATTTTGCCTAAGTTGTGTTTGCCCCCAAAGAGATACAGTTAGCTCGTCTCCGGGACCCAATAAATAATTTTGTGGGGTTGGTAGATTTTCCCAAAATTTGATTGTATCACGTTTTACAAAGAAATTATAACCGAAGTACATTTGCTTAACATCTGTAGAATCAATATCTTCACTATAAGGTATAATTTGAGCTTCTCGAGGAACATCACTAGATGGAAAATTTTGTATATTATTTCCAGAATTAATCTGTGTTTGCTGTGCTGGTTGCTGAACAATAGATCTGTATCTTTCAATATCCTGCTTAGATTGAGCAGTAGATACTGACAAAATTGTCAGATACATTAAGAATTTTTGAAGTTTGAATTTCAAATAACAATTATTTATGATTTTCATGGATTTTTCATTTAATTAGTTTTATGATATTTTTTATACCAATCAATTAATTTGGGTATTCCAATTTTAATTGTAGTTTTAGGATGAAAGTCTATTTTTTTCTGCGTGTATTTAATATCAGCATAAGTTTCAACTGCATCTCCGGGTTGAAGAGGCTTAAAATCAATAACAGCTTTTAATCCAAGCTCATTTTCAATAATAGTAATCATATCCATCAATTTTTCACTCTTATTGTTTCCCAAATTAAAAATTTCAAACTTAAAATTGTTGTCAATAGCTGCTCTAGTCCCATCGATTATATCATCAATATAAGTGAAATCACGTTTCATCTGTCCATTGTTAAACACAGAGATAGGTTTATTATGAATAATTTTATTTATAAAAATATACATTGCCATATCAGGTCGGTACCACGGTCCGTATACTGTAAAAAACCTTAAGCCAGTTGTATTAATATTAAATAAATGAGAATAAGAATGAGCGATAAGCTCGTTTGATCTTTTAGTTACACCATATAAAGAAATGGGGCTATCTACCCTATCATTGATACTAAATGGCATCTTATTATTTAATCCATAAACAGATGAACTAGAAGCGTATATTAATCCTTCAACATAAGAATTTTTACATAATTCAATTATATTTATAAATCCATCTAGGTTAGACCTCATATATTCGTAAGGATTAGTTAGACTATATCTAACTCCAGGTTGAGCCGCAAGATTTACAACTTTTTTAGGCTTAAAAGCTCTGAAAACCTTGGCTAAAGATTCTCTATTAGAAATATCTAATTTCTTAAAACGAAAATTATCATATTTTTTTAATAGAGAAAGTCGATCGTATTTGAGATTTGTATCATAATATTCACTAATATTATCAATTCCTAAAACCTCAAATCCATCCAAAGCAAGTGATTTACTTAAATGATAGCCTATAAATCCCGCTGCTCCAGTAACAATAATTCTCATATTTTCAATAATTTTTGTTTATTGACAATAAAATCACATATTGTACACAAATGTTTATTAATTGTGTATATCAATTTTGCTTACATATTAACATGGTTTTTTCATTGCTCCGCCCTATAAGTCCCATTTATTTCTTAAATGAGCGCCTATATCGTATGTGAATATAATAATTCACATTTTTATATAAAAATATATATTTTATAAATAAAAAGTGAATAAATTATAGATTATAATTAATTTATATACGTATACAATATCAATTAATTATTCCTAGTTTCAGGACTGTATTTCAAATGAAAAATTAATTTTATGAGAATTTTAGTTACTGGTGGCTGTGGTTTTATTGGCAGCAATTTTATATTAAAGCAATTGCTTAATAAAGAAAATGAGATATTGAACTTTGATAAGCTAACCTATGCTGGAAATCTTGATAATCTTGAATCAATAACAAACAACACAAATTACCAATTCATTCAAGGCGATATTTGCGATATAACAACAGTATCAAAAACAATTTCAAATTTTTGTCCTGATGCGCTAATTAATTTTGCAGCTGAATCACACGTGGATAGATCAATTGATGATCCAATCAATTTTGTTAAAACAAATATCTTAGGGACAGCTGCACTACTTGAAGCATCAACAAATTATTTTAATAATTTAAATAATAGAAAATTTAAATTTTTACATGTAAGCACCGATGAAGTATATGGATCATTAAGCAACCATGGACTATTTACAGAAAACTCTAATTATGACCCAAGCTCACCATATTCAGCCTCTAAAGCTGGTTCTGATCACTTAGTAAGAGCCTGGAATCGAACTTATGATTTACCAACATTTATTACAAATTGTTCTAATAATTACGGACCTTATCAATTTATAGAGAAACTTGTTCCACTTATGATTCTTAATTGTATTGATGAAAAACCTTTACCAATATATGGGGAGGGATTAAATATTAGAGATTGGCTTTATGTTGAAGATCATTGTGACGCAATAATGAATGTGCTTAAAAATGGTAACATCGGAGAGACTTACAATATTGGTGGAAATAATGAAATTAGAAATATTGATATGGTTACAACTATTTGTTCATTATTGGATCAGCTAAAGCCCAGAGAGAATGGGAAACCTTACAATGAACTAATAACATATGTTCCGGATCGTCCTGGCCATGATTTTAGGTATGCAATCGATTCATCAAAAATAAAAAATGGCATAGGTTGGCTTCCAAAAGAAACTTTCAAAACAGGCATAGCTAAAACAATAAAATGGTACTTGGATAATGAAAGTTGGTGGAGAAATATTCTAGATAATAATTATAGTCAAGATAGACTTGGTCTCAAAAAAAACTGATTTTTTTATTTATGTTAAGAAAACTGGTCTTGCTCAGACACGGAGAAAGTATTTGGAATTTTGAAAATCGATTTACTGGTTGGACAGACGTAGACCTTACCAAAAAGGGTTTACAAGAAGCTAAGTACTCAGGGGAAATACTAAATAAAGAGGAAATTAAATTTGACTTGGTTTATACTTCTGTATTAAAAAGAGCAATACTAACGACTAAAATATGTCTTAAAAATATGAATTTATTAAATGTTCCTATTATTTATGATTGGCATTTAAATGAACGTCATTATGGAGCACTTCAGGGCCTAAATAAAAAAGAGACTGCAGCTAAATTTGGAGCTGATCAAGTCCAAATATGGCGGCGCAGCTATGATACTCCTCCCCCACCATTAAAATTAAATGATAAACGACATCCTAGATTTGATAAACTATATAATAATGTAAATAAGTCAAATTTACCTTCATCTGAATCTTTAAAAGATACCGAAAGTCGTTTTTTGCCTTTTTGGCGCAAAGAAATATGCCCAAATATTAATGATGGTAAGAATGTTTTAATTGTAGCCCATGGTAACTCACTTCGATCCTTAATAAAAAATATAGATCAAATTTCTGATAAAGAAATAACATCACTAAATATACCAACAGGTATTCCATTAATTTATGAATTTGATCAGGAATTAAGACCTATAAAAAAATATTATATCGGAGATCAAAAAAATATAAAGAAAAAAATTATGGCTATTGAACAACAGATTAATATTAATCGATGAAAATTTTAGTTACAGGGTCGAGCGGGGAAATAGGAACTAATTTATGCATTAAACTTTTGGAACAAAATCACGATGTTATTGGTGTTGATAAAAGGCCTAATGAGTGGAATTCAAAAATAAAGACTATTATACATGATTTATCTAATAGTTTTAATGAAATAATTGAGCCTAACATTGATATATTAATTCATCTTGCAGCTAATGCAAAAGTTCATGAGTTAGTACTCAACCCACTAAAATCTTTAGATAATATAATTTATACATTTAATGCACTTGAGTTTTGTAGAAAAAATAAGGTACCTATTATTTATTCAAGTTCAAGAGAAGTGTACGGTGATATCCAAAGATATATTACTAATGAAGAAGAAGGTGACTTCCATTATACTGAAAGCCCGTATTCAGCAAGTAAAATTTCTGGCGAAGCTTTTGTTTATTCATATAAAAAATGCTATAATCTTCCGTATATAGTATTCCGATTCAGTAATGTGTATGGAAGATATGATTCAGATCTCGAACGTATGGAAAGAGTGATTCCTTTATTCCTAAAAAAAATTAGAGAGAACAAAACAATTACAATTTATGGTAAAGATAAATTGCTTGATTTTACATTTGTTGATGATTGTGTCAATGGAATTATTTCTGGGATTAATAATCTCAAAACTAATAAAGTAGTTAATGAGACCTTTAACCTTGCATTTGGAGAGGGTCATACTTTATTAGAACTGGCTCAAATAATAGGTAAACAGTTAAATATTAACCCAAAAATAAATTTCAAAAATTCTCGATTAGGTGAGGTTACACATTATGTGGCAGATATTAATAAGGCAAAAAAACTACTAAAATTTGATCCTAAAACAAATTTACATGATGGTATAAAAAATTGTATTGAATGGCAAAAAGAGTTTTATAAATAATAATCAAATGCTTTCGGTTATAATCCCAGCATATAATGAAGAAAAAACAATAGGGGAGCTTTTAGATATAGTTTTTAAAGTTAAACCTAAAAAAGAAGTTATAATTATAAATGATGGATCTTTTGATAATACTGAAAAAATAATAAAAAAAATTGATTTACTATATCAAAATAATCCAAGTCTATATCCAAATCTCAATAACTTACAGATCGTAAATAAAAAAAATGAAGGTAAAGGCTCTGCATTACGAAATGGTTTTAAATTGGCAAAAGGTGAAATTATCTTGATTCAAGATGCTGATCTTGAATTGGATCCAAATGAATACTCAAAATTACTACAGCCGTTTGAATCCATGAATGCAGATATTGTTTTTGGTTCTAGATTCATGGAAAAAAATCCTTCAAATAAAAATATTTTTTTTCTTGGAAATAAAATTCTTACGAAAATATCTAATTTATTTACTGGCATAAAAATGACTGATATGGAAACTTGTTATAAAGTATTTAAAAAAGAAATCATTGATTCTATAGATATAAAATCTAAAGGCTTTTGTGTTGAACCTGAACTCGCAGCTTATACCGGCAAAGCAGTAAAAAATGGGAAAAAATTTTTTGAAATACCTATTTCTTATTTTCCACGCACAAAAGAAATGGGGAAAAAAATAAATTATTGGGATGGAGTAAAAGCAATTATTTGTATAATTCGTTATAATTTATTTTCCTAAGCCTAAAATATTTAATAATAATTTTATATAATAAAATTTATGATAGATCACAAAAAAAATATTGTATCCTCATTAATATTATTGATTGATGGACCTACTAAATGGATTTTGGGGATTGGACTATCTATAAGAATTATTGTATTTATTATTCTTGGATTATATCCCGTACCAGAAGTTGGGCGCGGGCCGGTAGGTCCTATGGTTTATCAAACTAGCGCTGATTTAGACTATTATTTGCAGGCTGTAGATATAATTAAAGGTGAAGGCTCTTCAAGAAGCAGGTTTTTAAATACATATAAAAAAATTCTTTCAAACAAACCAATAACTGATGCTGAAAGATATGCTGGGCCATTATATCCTTTAATACTGATTATTTTTAATTATAATATTAGTAATGTTTTCCCTTTGTCTATATTTGCTTTTCTGATAGCGCTATTAATTTATTGTGCATGGCAATTATGGCTCATTAAAAAGTTAGGTTATTACTTATCCATACCATTTATATTTCTTTTTCAAATAACGTGGTTTGGGATATTTATAACTCCTGATATTTTCTTTTTCTTGTTTTGTTCATATATATATTTTCTAATTTCGTCTAATCATTTGTGGTATACTAAAATACCATTTTGGATTGCAATAATACTTACTGCGGCATTGAGACCAAATGCATTAGCTATAATATTATTTTGTTTGATAATACTACTAAGAAATGAATTTTCAATTGATAAATACAGTAAACTGGCATTTGGGTTACTATTGATTTTGTTTTCAATTTGTTTATTTTACTATAGTCCTTATGGTATAATAGAAAATAGAATTTCTCATGATAGTTATATATATGTTCAAAAAATAAACGAAACTTTTAATACTTCTTCTGTTTATATTAATAAAATAATAAATATAATTTCTCTATCTATAATAAAATTCCTATGGACTTTTGGCATACATCCTTCATCAAGTGGCTTAGCGATAGCTGTTCTCTATAGATTTTTAACAGGTTGTTTATTTATCGTTGGTTTTATTTATTGTCTAATAAAGAAAAATGTAGATTCATTTTATATATTTTTACTAATTGTTCCAATTATGCTATTTTTCCCTCCAGGTTGGCGACATATTTTACCAGCAATCCCTATTCTTTATTATTATGGGATGATTGCTCTTAATAACTATAATATATCATTCAATAAATTGAGGAAAATATGAAAGGAATAATTCTTGCAGGAGGAAGCGGGACTAGACTTTACCCCATAACTAAACAGGTAAGTAAACAACTATTGCCAATTTATGATAAACCAATGATTTACTATCCTTTATCTACTCTTATGCTTTCAGGAATTAGAGATGTATTAATTATTTCTACTCCACAAGATTTAAATAATTATGAATCTCTTCTTGGCAGCGGGGACCAAATAGGGATGTCTTTGTCTTACAAGGTGCAACCATCTCCTGATGGTTTAGCACAAGCGTTTCTTATAGGAGAAGATTTTATTGGAGATAAAAATGTATGTCTTATTCTAGGTGATAACGTTTTCTATGGAGGTACTTTGCCAAAGAAATTGAAGACATCTGTTATGGAAGTTGATTCAAATAATAACGCAGTAGTTTTTGGTTATTTTGTAAATGATCCAGAAAGATATGGTGTTATAGAGTTTGATAAAAAAGGTGATGCTGTTTCACTTGAAGAAAAGCCAATAAACCCAAAAAGTAATTTTGCTGTTTCGGGACTGTACTTTTATCCAAATGATGTTATTGAAAATGCTAAAAATCAAAAACCCTCTCCAAGAGGTGAATTAGAAATTACCGATTTAAATAAGTACTATTTAAATGAAGGAAGATTAAAAGTTGAACAAATGGGAAGAGGATATACTTGGCTTGATACCGGAACTCAAGATTCTTTATTAGACGCTTCTCAATTTGTTCAAACGCTAGAAAAACGTCAGGGGATGAAGATATCTTGTATTGAAGAAATAGCTTTTCGAATGGGCTATATTGATAAAAATCAACTACGGTCACTTGGGAATAAAATGAAAAACAACGAATATGGACAATATTTGATTAAAATTGCTGATTTTAAATAAAGTCTATAAAGATTTTAGAAAATCTGTAATTCTATCATTTATTTCTTTTCTTGTATCACGAAAACAATCTATTTGATTTTCATTATAATCCCATCCTTTAAAAGGATCATCAATACTCCAGTGTAATCTATTAACATTGCCAGGAAAAATAGGGCATAGTTTATTTGCATTATTACAAACTGTAATTACAATATCTATTCCTTTATCCAAGTAATCATCTACATGATCTGATGAATGATGAGAAATATCAATACCAATTTCTTCCATAACTTTTATACTCATTGGATGAACTTGAGATGGATGAGAACCAGCACTAAATACATTAAATCTATCATTTGCTATATTTTGTAATAATCCATGTGCAATCTGAGAACGACATGCATTACCAGTACATACAAAGATAATATTTTTTTTATCTGACATAAATAAAACTATAAAGTGCTATTATGAATGAAAACCTGTTTTGTAGTCCTGTCTTATCATAAATTTTACCTATGTCGATAGAGAAGAAACATCCATTATTTACTGGTCCAATGGAAGCTATTAGTGGATTATCTATTAATGATCTTAATAAATATTTGCCAGCAATCCAAAAAGTAGAGGATCTCTTTATGACGGCAGATAAAATGAAAGATGGGATTTTTCTCGGTTTAGGTTCTGAAGGTTTTAAAAAAATACCAGATAATTCCATTGATCTAATAATTGTAGACCCCCCTGAATCCCCTTTACAAAACTTAGATAAGCCTAATAAAAGGATGAAAATTAATGAATACTATAAGTGGAATGATGGATGGCTTAATGATAGTATTCGTGTTTTAAAACCAACAGGGGCAATTTATCTTATATGTGGATGGAAACTTTCTGGAATGTATCAATCTATTTTAAGTAAATATTTTCAAATTCAAACAAGGATTACTTGGCGAAATACCTCCCCTAAAAACCAAACTAAACCATTAACATGGATTAATAGGACTTCAGATATATGGTTTGCTACAAAATCAAATGAATTTATGTTTAACCAAGAAGCTGTTACTGATGAAACAAATAATTATATATCTAGTGGCCTTACTGAGCTAGGAATAACAAATTTGTGGAGTGATATAATGGATATTCAAATTGGTGCTACAATCAAGATGGAAGGAGATAAACCTGAACAACTGATCCAAAGGATATTAACAGCATCCAGTTTTAAATTGAATTGGATACTAGACCCCTTTGCAAGAAGCGGAGGCATAGGTTTGATAGCAAAAAATATGGGTAGAAGGTTTATTGGCTTTGAATCTGATCAAGATAGGTTATTAATGGCTATGAAACGAATAGATAGTGAGTAAAATGAGTATAAATAATCAAATTCAAAATGATATGTATAATGCAATGAAGTCGGGAGACAAGCAAAAAGCAAACGTACTACGTATTACTTTAGCAAAATTGAAAGATAAGGCAATTGACAAAAGAGAAGAACTTACTAAACAAGAAGAAATCAAAGTTTTACAAACTTTAGTAAAACAGAGAAAAGAATCCATAGAGCTCTATGTGAATGGTGGACGCAATGATTTAGCTGAAGCGGAACAAAAAGAATTAGAAATTTTGAATGACTATTTACCGAAAATGATGGATGACAATGACGTAAAAAATATTGTTAAATCTGTTATTGATGAAGTTGGAGCGACATCCATGGCTGATATGGGTAAAATTATGCCTGAGGTTATGAAACGAGGTAAAGGACTTATTGATGGTAAATCAGCACAGAAATTTGTGCAAGAATTAATTGGTTAAATTTTATTTAAATTTTAATGATCCAATTTCTTGACGCGTTAGCATTATTTTTTCTAATTGGAATGAGTGTAATTGGATTTAGGAGAGGATTAGTTGAAGAATTGGGGCGACTTCTTGGATTAATTATTGCTACAGTTTTTTCGTTAAAATTTTATGTTAAACTTGGGTCACTACTTTTAAACTGGATACCCATGGATATTTGGGTCTTATTTATTTTGAGTTTTATTTTAATTTTTTCAATTATCTTAATTTGTATGAGAATACTTACAAACTTAGTGCAATACTTATTTCTTTCTAAAAGCACAAAATGGGT
>PBAR01000042.1 GCA_002718285.1 Fidelibacterota bacterium | reverse complement strand
TGCTCTTACTACACGCTTTACTGTAAAAGGTGGCGCAGGTGATGATACTATTTATGGTGCTGCTGGATCAGATACAATTACAACAGGTAACGGTTCCAATGTTGTTGTGACAGGTAATTCAACAACTGTTGGTGGCGGTGCTGCAGGTGATAATGTAACTGGTGGTACAGGTATTGATAATGTAACTGGTGGTACAGGAGCGGATACTATCACTGCTGCAGGCGGTGCTGATATTATAGCAGGTGGTGCTGGTGCTGATGTTATTGACGGTGGTACTGGTGATGATGTTATTACAGGTGGTACTGGTGGAGATAATATAACTGGTGGTGCTGGTAATGATACATTCAAGTATTCTGCTGGAGATTCAGCTGGTGCAACAAAAGATACAATAACTGACTTTGCTGCAACTTCTGCTGCTGGTGTAGCTGGTGATAAACTTGAAATTTCACTAACACTTGCTGCTGGAGGTATAACATTTACTGAAACAGATAGAGGTGATGTTGCAAGTACTGCAGAGGCCCCTGGTAACTTAGGTGGCGTAGCTGGTGATTTCGTCTTTAATGATGGAACTGCCGAGTTTATGCTTGATGTTAACGGTGATGGAAATATCAATGTTAATGACTTAGTTATCGGATTAACTGGTGAAACCGCATTTGCCGAAGCTGATGTTGTGTTTAATATTACAGGTGGTGCTGGTGCTGATACTATTACTCTTGGCGCTAATGCTGATACTATAGCTGGCGCAGGAGGTAATGATACTATTGTCGCAGGTGCTGGTGCTGATACTATCTCTGATAGTGCCGGTAATGATACTATGACAGGTGGTACAGGTGCTGATATCCTTACACTCACAACTGGTACTAATGTCATTAAATGGGCAGCTGGTGATGGTAGTGCTAAAGGTGCAATTACAGGTTATGACACTATGGTTGGCCTAACTGAAGGTACTGATGTAATGTCATTTGATGAAGATATGATTAGTGGTTCTTTAGGTAATAAGGCTATTACTGTATTTGAATCTGGTGGTGCTGTTGATCTAAACACTGCTAATAATATTGGTGTATTCGTCATTGATGAAGCAGTAACTACCCCTGCTGCTGGCTTAGCAGTTCTAGCTACTGAAATTACTGCCGAAGTACAGAATGCTGCTGCTGATGACGCATTTATCTTTATAGTTGATAACGACACAACCACATATGTTGTTCATTGGGATGACCGTGCTGCTAATGGTGGTGACGGTGCTGGAGATATCGATGGTGGAGAGCTTGCAATTCTTGCAATCTTTACCGAGGCTGATGCGCACGGCGCTGGATACGAAGCAACAGGTGACTTCACAACTTACTAATCAATTATAAATTAACTTATAAATCAGGGGCTTTTTAAAAAGCCCCTTTTTTTATATACTAGTTTTATATAAGAGGTATTTATGAAGTTTTTACATGTTGGATGTGGTCAAAATGACAAGTCAAAAACAACAGATATTTTTGCATCTGATGAATGGGAAGAAACACGATTAGATATTGATAAATCTGTTAAACCTGATCTTGTTTCATCAATTACAGATATGAGTATAATTAAGGACAGCTCATTTGATGCTGTGTATTCTGCACACAACATTGAGCATCTTTATGCTCATGAAGTTCCCATTGCTTTTAAGGAATTTAAAAGAGTATTAAAGGGTGATGGAATAGTTTTTATAAGATGTCCAGATCTTTACACAATAGCTAAATTTATTGTTGATGGCAAAGTTGTACAACCTATGTATCAATCTCCTGCAGGTCCTGTAACTCCTATAGATGCCTTATTTGGAATGAGACCATTTTTAGTTGATAACCCATATATGGCTCACAAAATCGGTTTTACATCCGAATTATTAGTTGGAACTCTTAAAGGAAATGGTTTTGCAAGTGCTATATGTGTACGTTCAATAAGTGCTGTTGAGCTTTTTGCTATAGCCTCAGTCAATGAGGTTAATGATGATATTCTTTTAGAGCAAATGCATAATCATTTATCAACTAGACTTGGTGAACATAGTATTGAGAAAGTAGAACCCTAGATTTATGAATAACCGGTTGAATAAAGCACCTTTTGCAACGCATTTTTTCACAGATGCTTTTAATATATCTGGTGATGAAATTATGGGTAGGCAGGCAGCTGGAAATAGTTATTTAAGTGCTTTATTTAAGGAGAATTATGAAAATATCGCCTTATATGTAGCATCCGTTCAAGAAGATCCTAGAAGAGAAGAGAATAAGAGAAATATAATGAATTTTTTATCGTCTTCGGTAGATTATTCTCCAAAAACCAAAATAAGCTTGATACCTTATACATCCCCTAATGAAAGTAACAGTTTTGGTGGTATTTTTAGACCAGATCCTAAACTTGATGATTTGGCTAAACATAGAGCTTATTATAACCATGATGCGTATAGCCTTATTGGTATAACACATACAACAGCTTCACACGGCATAATGACGGCTATAAAGGATATGATTCTTGCACCATTAATGCCCTGGGATGCACTTATATGTACTTCTGATTCTGTTCGTCAAACTGTTGAAGCAATACATTCTGACTATTATGAATATCTTAATTTAAGAATTGGAATAAAAAAGAAACCTAAATTTCAGTTACCTGTAATTCCTCTAGGTATTAACCCTGATGAATTTGAAAGAAATAGGGATGTTAATAAAATAAAAGAAAATTACGGAATAAACGAAAGTGATATAAATATTATTTTTGTTGGCAGGATAAGTTTTCACGCAAAGGCACATAATATACCAATGTTTCTAGCTTTAGAGAAATTGAGTAAAGAAGTAAAAGATAAAAAAATAAATTTTATAATGGCTGGGTGGTTCCCAAATGATGCTGTCGAAGAATGGATTAGAGAAGATGCAAGAAATATTTGTCCTTCAGTTAATTTAATTTATGTTGATGGAAGAGATCAAGATAAAAAGTTTGAGGTCTTTTCGATTGGTGATATTTTCTTTTCTTTAACAGATAATATTCAAGAAACATTTGGGCTCACTCCTTTAGAAGCTATGGCCGCTGGAATGCCTGTTGTAGTAAGTGATTGGAATGGGTATAGAGAAACGGTAAGGAACGGTGTTGATGGTTTCCGTATTCAAACCACATCATTTCCTGAATCAGTATCAAATGCTTTCGCTTTTAGACATGATATGGGGGTTGATACTTATGATAGATATTGTGGTTATCATTCTCTATTTACTTCCGTTGATATTCAAGAAGCAATTGAAAAATTAAAACTATTAATTATGAATGAAGATTTAAGGCATAAGTTAGGATCTAACGCAAAAAAACATGCTTTTGATAATTTTAGTTGGTCAAAAATTTTCCATTCTTATGAAGAATTGAAACAAGAATTACAAGATATTAGAGAAAAAGAAGGAAAATTACAAAAGGAGCTCCTCAATAAGGTTAGTTCTGATCGTTTGCCTCCATTTCATATCTTTTCTAGTTATCCAACTCGGTTCATAGACACAAACACCAAGATCAATAAATTGAAAGGTATTAACAATATTGAATTTAAAGATTTAATAAAATCAGAAACTATTAATTATGCATCAATAATATTACCTGATCTCGACAATGTAGCTCTAGTTTTGGAACATTTAGACGAAAAGAAGTCCATTTCCATAAAGAAATTGAAAAACAAAACATCTCTTAGTGTAGAAGATATTATGGCTATTGTGACTTTGCTATTAAAATATGGATATATTAATATTAAAGACTAAAATGAGAAAAAAAGAACAAATATTATTTATTCATCAAAATTTTCCAGGTCAATTTAGAGCGTTAGCACCTGCTTTAATAAAAGAGGGTTATGAAGTACATGCTTTGGGAGAAGAGACAAATATTAAACAAGTAGATGATTATCCTAACTTAAATCTTCATTATTACAAACTTACTAGAGGTAGCACTAACGGAATTGAGGATTTGGCAGTTGAATTTGAAGCAAAAATGTTAAGAGCTAAGTTTGTTGCTGAAAAATGTGAAGAATTAAAAAATCAAGGACTTAAACCATCGTTAATTATAGCTCATCCACAATGGGGTGAATCATTCTTTTTAAAGGATGTATGGAGCGATACTAAGATATTATCGTATTTTGAGTTGCACTGGCTTATAAATGATTCTGATATTGATTTTGATGATGAGTTCTATGATGAAAAATATTATAAATTTACAGTTAGAAAAATTAGAGCAAGAAATGTATTTAACTATGAAATTTTTAATCATTCAGATCAACTGATCTCACCTACCGAATTCCAGAGGAATACTGCTCCAGATTATATTAAAAAAAATATTGCTGTCATCCATGATGGCATAGATACAGATCTTATAAAACCCAAAGCGGCTATAGAGGTTACAATAAACGATAATCTAAAATTATCAAAAAAAGATAAAATAATTACCTTTATTAATAGAAATCTTGAACCGCAGAGGGGTTATCATATCTTTATGCGAAGCTTACCAGAAATAGTAAAAAATAATCCTGATGCACATATATTAATAATTGGCGGACAAGAAAAAGGCTATGGTTTACCACCGCCAAGTAACAAAACATGGAAAAACATATTTTATGAAGAGGTTAAGGATAAATTAGATACCTCTAAGGTCCATTTTCTTGGTATAGTTGATTATCGAATACTTATAAGTTTATTTCAGATTTCATCATTACATATTTATCTTACTTATCCGTTCGTTTTATCTTGGTCATTATTGGAAGCTATGGCTTGTGAATGCTTGATATTAGGTTCAAATACAGCGCCAGTAAAAGAAGTTATAAAAAATAATTCTAACGGGATCTTGGTAGACTTTTTTGATCAGAAAAAGATTTCCAAAATAGTTACTGATGTATTGAAAAACCCAAATAAATATAAAAACCTTAGAAAAGAAGCAAGAAATTCAGTAATAAAGAATTATGACTTAAAAACTATTTGTCTACCCAAGCAAATAAATTTAATTGAAAAGTTATTAGTAGAATAATGACAGATGTAAAAGAAATATTTAATGGTGTTTATCAGTTTAAACTCAAACAGCATATAGACGATAGGGGGTTTTTTTCTGAAATTTATAAAAATGAGGACTTATTGACTAATAATATTTCATATTCTTTTGTTCAGGATAATCTTTCTTTTTCGGAACATGTTAATACAATCAGAGGGCTTCATTATCAGAATGAACCTTTTGATCAATCAAAGTATGTTATTGTTTTAAAAGGAAAAATATGGGATGTTTTTGTTGATTTAAGAAAAAGTTCAAATACATATTTAAAATTTGGATTTGCTGAATTAACACAAAATCAGTCATCTCTATTAATTCCTAAAGGGTTTGCCCATGGGTTTTGTACCTTGGAACCTAACACATTAGTTTTGTATAAGGTTGATAATCCATATTCTAAAGAACATGAAGAGGGAATTGTATGGAATGACGAGACTTTAAATATACCTTGGCCAGTAGATAAGAATAAAATTATTCTTTCTGAAAAAGATGAAAAATTGCCTAATTTAGGAAAAATAGAATGAACTCAAACAAGAAAAATATTATTCTTACTGGTGGATATGGATTTATAGGATCACATCTTGCTAAGTCATTAATAAATAGTAATAATTTTAATGTAATCAATATTGATAATCTTTCATATTCTTCAAATCTTAAAACTTTGGAAGAAATCGATCAATCTAGTTATATGCATTTAAATATTGATATCGGTAATTCTAACGAATTTGAATCTATCTTTAATAAATATAAGCCTATTAAAGTATTTCATCTTGCCGCTGAATCCCATGTAGATCGTTCTATAGATAATCCAGATATATTTATGAAAACTAATATCCTGGGAACATTTAACATCTTAGAAGGATTAAAAAAGTACCTGAGTGGAATAAACGTCTCTGAAGAAGATAAATTCAAGTTAATATATGTCTCAACTGATGAAGTTTATGGTGAGATTGAAGATGGAAAATCTAGCGAAAACGATAATTTACGACCTAACAGCCCATATTCCTCTTCTAAAGCATCATCTGATCTTATTGTAAGAGCATGGAATAAAACTTATGAGTTACCGGTAGTTATAACTAGATGCACTAATAATTATGGACCTTGGCAATTTCCTGAAAAACTCATTCCATTAGTCATAGGTAAAATTTTGAATAACGAAATGATTCCGATTTATGGTTCTGGAAACCAAATAAGAGACTGGATACATGTACAAGATCATGTTGATGCACTAATTGCAATTTCAGAAAGTTCGAAAAGTATATCTGGAGAAATATATAATATTGGAAGTGAGAATGAGATTACAAATCTGGAATTAGTTAAGAAAATTTGTAAAATATGTGACAAAGATATTCCTTCAAAAAAAGGACCTTATGAAGATTTGATTAGTTTTGTAGATGACCGTCCTGGGCATGATTATCGTTACGCATTAGATAATAAAAAAATTACTAATGAGCTAGATTGGCATCCTAAAATTATATTTGATGATGGCTTAAGAAATACTATTCGATGGTATATTGAAAACTATTCTTCATCTAACTTTAAAGATGTTTATGACGGAAGAAGGATAGGGCTTGGTAAAGAGACATGAGAATATTACTTATTGGTGGAGACGGTCAGCTAGGTAGGTCAATTAAGCATTCTTTTAAGAAAAAAAATATAGAAGTTATCGTTCCAAATTCAAAAAATCTTAATCTTTTAAATAATGAATCCATTGATAACTTCTTTACCGATATAAAGCCCGAGATTGTTGTAAATTGTGCTGCATATACAAATGTTGATAAAGCTGAAATTGATTCAAAGAAAGCTAGCCAAATAAATTCAGAAGCGCCAAAATATTTGGCTATGAAGATTGAGGAAATGAAATCATTTATGATTCAAATATCAACTGATTATGTTTTTGGGAACAATGCTTCTGGTCCATTTTCCAACTTAGATAAAACTGATCCCGTTAATATTTATGGAGAAACAAAGAGAGATGGTGAAGTTGGAATTAAGTCAGAAACAAATAATTTTTTAATAATTAGAACAGCATCTTTAATGAGTAAATTTAATGGTAATTTTGCGAGTTCTATCGCCTCGAAATTGCTAGTAAATGAAGATATTAAAATTATAAAAAACCAAAAAATATCAATGACTTGTGCTAACTTCCTAGCAGAAGGTATAAGTTCTATTATTGACCTTCATGAAAAGATAAACTTATCTGATTTATCAGAAAATCGGATCATAAATTTTACTAATTACGGCTATACGGATTGGTACAGTATTGGTAAAAAAATACAAGAAAGACTAATAATAAAAGGTTTGTTAAATGATAAAGATTATATTAATCCAATTATGTCTTCTGAATGGAAAAGTTCTTCTCAAAGACCTAAAGATAGTCGATTATTGTTGGATGACAAAGTATTCAATATTTTAAATATTGATCATAAAAGATGGGAAGATAGTTTAATTGAAATCATTGATGAATATTTAATATTAAATGGATTTATAAATAATGAATAGAAAGGGAATAATACTAGCAGGAGGAGAAGGAACTAGACTTTATCCTTTAACAAAAAATACATCAAAACAGATGTTACCAATTTATAATAAACCTATGATTTACTATCCTCTCTCAATACTTATGTTAGGTGGTATTGAGGAAGTATTAATAATCACCACCCCACGTGATAATAAAGAATTTAGAAATTTATTGGGCGATGGTAAACAATGGAATTTATCTATATCATATGAGGAACAATCTAAACCTGAAGGTATAGCGCAATCTTTTTTAATAGCTGAAAAGTGGTTAAAGAATTCTAATAGCGTATTAATACTCGGTGATAATTTGTTCTTTGGCAATGGGCTTCCAAAATTAATGAAAAATGTTTTTTCAAAAAAGAATGGCGCAACTATTTTTCTTCATAAAGTTATTGATCCGGAAAGATATGGTGTCGTAGAGCTTAATGATAAAAAAGAAATCACCAATATAATTGAGAAGCCTAAAAAGTTTATTTCTAACTGGGCTGTTACCGGAATGTATTCTTATGATAATAATGCACCTCTTTATGTTAAGGATTTGAAACCCTCTTCTAGGGGAGAATTAGAGATTACAGATCTGAATAAAATTTATCTAGATGAAAAAAACCTATCCGCCGAATTTTTGGGTCAAGGTTTTACTTGGCTTGATATGGGAACACATGATTCTTTAATTGAGGCTGCTAATTTTGTTAAAATAATTGAATCGCGCCAAGGTATTCGGATCGCGGATTTGGATAATCTTCAATCTTACTAACTATTTGCTATTCCCTAAGGGCTCTTTTTGACAATTTTGATATTGGGTTTGTTATGTAACTTAATACAGTCCTTTTATTCCCAATAATTGAGGCACTTGCTTGCATTCCAGTTAATATGTCCATATTGTTAACCTTTTTTATTTCATCGACATCAACTTCTATAATTGCTGGATAATATGGAACTTCATCAGCAGTTCCTCCTATTTTTGTACTAGCTGATACAGTCTTAACAACTCCATCTACTTGGCCCCAAATAGCCATATCATATGCCGTGAAAGAAATTTTTGACAACATTCCTTCCTTTACATCCGCGATGTCTTTTAATTGAATATTAACTTCAATTCTAAGTTTGTCGTCTATAGGAACAATCTCTGCTAATGGTGAAGCACTATTCAAAACTTGCCCAACATTATTAGCATGAACTTGAGAAATTACTCCGTCAACAGGAGATTGGATAGAGGTATTTTCGAGACGAATTTCACTGCTTACAAATTTCTTTAATGCGTCATTGAGCAGTATGCTTTCATCAATTAAAGTCATTTCTGCCGCAGCACCATTTTTAACTAATTCTTCAAGGATTTTTACTTTTTTAGTTCTATTTTCCACATCTTTCTTAAGAGCGTCATAATCTGTTAAAGCTTGTTGATTATCGAAAATAAATAAAATATCGCCTTTTTTTACTTTATCTCCTAATTCAATATTTATTCCTGTAAGTCTTTCCGTGTATAAGTTTTGAACCATATGCACTTTACTAGTTGGGATAACAAATCCTTCAGCTCTTATAACAGTATCAAGTTTTGCAAAAGCAGCCCATATGAAAGTGAATAAACTAAAAGAAAAAATAATCCAAAAAACAATAAATGATTTTTTATGTTTATCAAAATTTTGGATTTCCAAAAAGCCAGAAGATAATACTTGATTTGATATAGATCCTATTTTTTTAAAAAAATTATTAATTAGTTTTTTCATTGTAACCTCTTAATTGGCGCTTTGGGTTTTTACAACTTCATCTCTAGGTGCAACTCTAGAAATTTGCCCGTTTACCATTATTGCTACAGTATCTACATTTAACAAATGATTTGCATTATGGGTCGCTATAATAATTGTTGGTTTATAATCCAGGTTAAATATATGATTTATAACTTTCATTTCACTATCTGTATCCATAGAGCTTGTAGGTTCATCTAATACTAATAATCTTGGTTTTCTTATTAATGCCCTCGCTAGAGCAATACTTTGCCTTTGACCACCGGATAAATTTAATCCTTGTTCGCTAACATCATAATAATAAGCTTTTGGAAGGGTGGCTATAAACTCATGGGCACCAACCGCTTTAGCTGCCTCAACAACATTTTCCTCTGAGGCTTCATCAAAGCCCGCTGCAATATTTTCATAAATAGATCCTGAAAACAATTGTATTTGTTGAGGGCAATAGCCGATATTACTACGAAGTTGTGTAGATGGAATATTATTTATATCATAATCTCCAAGAAAAGCTGTTCCAATAGGTGGAAGATGATACCCTATAATACTTCTTAATAGAGTAGATTTACCACAACCAAGAGGGCCAACTACTGCAAATTTTTCACCATCTTTTATAGAGAGATTTATATTTTCAAGAATCTTTGATTCATTAATCGAATATTCTAAATTTTTCAATTTAACGCTACCTGAATCAATTATTACTCCTTTTACATCTTGAAGCGTTTCATCTCTACTTTCTTCTTTCATTAATTCATTTACATTTTTAAAAGCAGTAATAGCGCCATTCAAACGTGTAAGTAATTGCCCTGTTTGAACTAGAGGAGATAAAACTCTTCCTGACAATATTACACATGCTATTAATGCTCCTGTAGTGATTTTAAGACTTGATACTAAAAAAACACCTACGACTACAATACCAATCATACTAACCTGTAGTGATGTGGTAGCAAAATTAAGGGCAAAATTTGCAGTAACCCGATTTAATAAACCTATTTTGGCTGATTCTGAAGTGCTGTCGCTCCATCTATCTTTTAAAAAACTCCCACCAGCAATACTCCTTACCGTTTCCATATTGCTTGTTAATTCAATTAAAGAGCGCATTTTGGTTGTTTGGACTTTCATATTTTCGTTTCCATATCTTCTCAATATAGGTTGAACTAAAGCCGCAACACCAAGTACGAGAGGAATAATAAGTGTTGGAACCAAGGCAACCCATCCCCCAATAGCGTAGAGAACTCCAACAAAAATAAACATAAAGGGTAGGTCAATAAATATTGCCAGGCTAGCTGAAGTAAAGAAATCTCTGACTCCTTCAAATTCCTTGACAGTCTGAATAACATTACTTCCTGATCCAAGAAGTCTTGGGTCGTGTCCTACAATCTTTTTAAAGAGTCTTTCATTCACTTCTTCTTCTATTTGTATCCCTGCTATATCAATAAAATACCCTCTAAGCATTTTAAGAATGAAATCAAAAATAATTACAACCGCGATACCAATTGTTAAAGCTAATAGAGATTCCATTGCATTATTAGGAAGCACTCGATCGTAAACAGTCATAATATAAAAGGCGCTCATAAGAGCAAATACATTAATTAGAATGGATGCTAGGGCTACCTGAAGATAAATACCTTTATTTTTTAGAGCTGTACCCCAGAACCAATGGTCTTTAATTTTTTTTGATTCAGCGTTCATTTTAAAAAACCATCAAAATTCTTTGTATGAGTATCTGGTTTTGATGAAGGAGGGCAAAATAAGATGTTAACAAATTATTCTCAGAATCCATAAGACTCTTTAATTGGTTGATCTCTTGTAAAGCTGTTTCAGCTAATGTTGTTGCTACAAAACCGCTAACTTCTATCCTCTTAGCTATAATTTCTCTTTGCATTTTAGTATCAAGAAAAGCTTGATAAAATTCATTTCTAGATCTAATTGCTGATTCAAGAATACTTAAATATTCAGCTTCAGAATTTAAGTCTTTCTTTTTTTCTATATCTATAGAATTTTTTGCAGCCCTAGATTTAGCTTTTGATCCTGATATTTTAGCTGAAGATCTTCCAAAATCAAAAAATGGATAGGAAAAATATAATCCACCCCTTACATCTTCATCACCTAAATTATCATCGAGGTCATATTTAGTATATCTAGCTGCAAAGCCAAATTGAGGCCTATATTGGCTTTTTTCTATTGTTACATCTTCAACGCTTTCCTTATATTTAGATTGAGACATTTCAACATCAAATGATACATTTTTGAAAGGAATTGATTGCTCATTAATTTGAATTTTAGGATATGACACGCCTTTAAAATCTCTTTTAAAGAAATTTTCATACATTGATATATCTCTTTTTGACATTGCATTAAGATTCACAACTGTAGATTTAATATTATTATATCTAACTGAAAATAGTGCATACTCAACCGGATCTGCTATTCCTGCGTCCACACGAGCTTTAACTTTAGATAAAAAGGGTTCAAGTTCATCGAGGATTTTTTTTGCATGTTCATGGAGTAAATATGATGAGATTGCTTTAGTGTAAATGTTATTAGCATTATATATTAATTGAGATATTGTCTTTTTCTTAGAAAGAGAGATGTGATTAGCTCCCTCCTTTGCTTTTCTAACACCGGCATTAATTCCTCCTCCTGAATATATAGATTGTCTGATTTCTACTACACCATCAAAACTATCATCTCGAATTTTTCTTATCGCATCATTTTCCTTTATTTTTCTTGATAAGACTTCATCATTAACTACTCTCATTGACAGCTCAGGCAATCTCTGTCTTCTTGAATATTTAAGATTCATTTCCGCTTCATTGAGAATAGCATTTGCATATGAGAATTCAGGTTGTTCTAAAACAATTTCTCTTAAAAATTCTATATATTCTTCTTCATCTTGTAATTCATAAAATTCTTCCATTGTCTCAAATGAATATCTTTGTGCAGATATTTCAATTGGCACAAAAAAAGAAGCCAAGATAATGAAAATTATTATTTTTATTTTTCCTAAAGACATAACAAATGATCTCGAATTAATATTTAGCTAAAAAAAGATGAACTGATAAGAAATTCTTTAATTCCAAAGAAATTCTAAAGAGTTCTATTTTTTACTTTTCCCTTTTCCTTTGCCATTTCCCTTATCTTTAGCTTTTTGATTATCTTTTCCTTCTGCTTCAGATAATTGAGATTCTAAGGAATTAAGAGTATTTACTAGGTTGTTCACCACTTCTGCTACGATATTTCCTGGAACTTCAATAACTCCTGATTCTCTTACTTGTCCATCTGGACCCGCACATAATCCTTGAATTCTTACCAATCCATTAGCAAATGTAGCTGCACCAATTTGTTCTATTATCATAATTTTCTCCACTTCATAAGATAGTTATAGTTATTTAGGTGGTGATTCTTTTATTAATTTCAACCCCAACGGATGGTGGGCGTGGCTGGGATTGAACCAGCGACCTCTACGATGTCAACGTAGCGCTCTCCCACTGAGCTACACGCCCTACAAATTATCAGGAAAATGAATCCATCCAGTTATAATGTATTTGGTTTCATTAGTTACTGATCCTTTATGAAGGTGAGTCCATTCTGAAGGCCATATTATAGTAAGGCCTTTTATTGGTTTCACTTTAACATCAAAATAATGAAATTCTGTTTCACCACCATCTTTAACAGTATTAAGATATGTCATCCAAGCAAATAGCCTGCTGGAAGACGCTATATTCATTCTTTCTGAATGCCAAGATTTAAAATGGCCGCCCTTATTATATTTTTGTATATTAAAAGGACCTATATGTAAGTCTTTTAAATATTTATCCAGATTGTATTTTTTAGAATATTCCCAATAACAATTATTTAAATGAGTCATGTAATCACTTACAGGTTTATATTCTTTATTTTCTAAATCTAAAGGATTAATAACCATATCTATAGAATCTTTAACTTCTTTATTTAAGCCATTATAAGATTCACCCAAACTGTGCTTGGATTCATTAGATTCAAACAATTCAATTAATTGGTCACATAAATTTTCATCATCGGATAACCATCCTTCAATGAAAGTTTGTTTCTTTTGTGATTCTTGTAATTCAAATTTTTTCATTTATTTGCACTTTGCTTATTTTATATAAACCATATTCTTCTTGTGATTTAAATACTATAGCTCCAACACTAATTCTCTTATAAAAGACAGATTCCTTATGTTTACCTAATTTTTCATAAATATTCGATAGATTCATGTACAATATTCTTTTTTTGGGATTAAGCTTTATAGCTTCATTCATTTGATCTAGTGATTCTTCAAGCTTGTTTTGACTTAAATAAAGATTTGAAAGGTTGGTATAAGTGTCAACGGATTTATTATTATAACTAATTGATTCAATGTAATTTTTTTCAGAGAGAGCAAATTCCTCCATTTTTCCATAACACAAGCCTAAATTATATAAAGTCAAAGCAATTTCTTTATTCATATTCTTAAATCTTTCTTTTCTTTCGATTATTTTATTATAGCAATGAATTGCGTCTTGAAATTTCATATCTTTTTGATTTAGAAACCCCAATCTAAATAATGCATGGAAGTTATTATTATTTTTATTATAAACTTTCTCATAAAGCTTTTTTGCTTCCTCAAAATTATTTAATTCAAATAGGCAATTTGCTTTTGTTAGAATTAATAATTCAGATTCAGGATCAGTTTTTAATGCATTATCAATAAATTTATAAGCCTCATCTTTTTTTTCTAACATTATTAAATTATTGGTTAATTCAGCAGCTATTGGGTGTGATTTGTTAGTTAAGTTATATAGAATATTTAGATATTTATTTACCTCATCATATTTTTTTAACATTTTTAAAATTGTTATAAAATTCTTCATTAGAACTATATTATTTTTATCTATCTCAAGACCTTTCTCGAAATAATATATTCCCTTATCATATCTTTTGAGATTTGCATTTATTACAGCCAAAAGATTGATAGCATTTATATGTTTAGGGTTATCTTTTAAAATATCGTTTAAAATATTTTCAGCTTGTTCAAGTTTGTTTGAATTAAATAAATTACTGGCGACTTTAAACTTATCTTCGTTTGAACTATTCATAATGATCCCAGAATCTTCTACAATAATAACTAAGTGTGTCTACTTTAAATATTTGTATAATAAATATTTAAATTTAACTATGGTATAGCATGAGTGAAGAATTAAAAATATCTGAAAAAATTAATCATTTATACCAAAATGAAGAATATAAAAAAATTACGGGTTTTTTTGATGAAATAATAGCGAATTCTACTAAAGACTTGCACCTTTTAAATATTCTTGGAATTAGCCTTATCAAAGAAGGAAATTATTCCAAGGCTTTAGAAGTTTTCGAAAAAATCTACGAAATCAATCCTGATCATCTCAATATAAAAGTAAATTTAGGAAATTTATGCAGGTTATCAGGAAAATTTGACAGGGCTATAGAGTATTTTAATTTAGAAATTCAAGAGGATCCAGAAAGCTTTGCTTCCTTTTATAATCTTTCTTTAGTTTATGATGAAAAAAACGATAGTTATTTAGCATTAAAGAATCTCAATAAAATAATTGATAAGATTCCTATTCAACATGCACAACTCTTAGAGGATATTGGTCCTAGATATGTTCAGCATTTAATCAATTTGGGAAAAAATGAAGAAGCTTATGAAAAAAACCAAGAATTTCTTCAAAAATATCCTAATTCAATAAAGCTATTATTTAAACAAGCAAACCTTTGTGCCTGGAAAGATGATAGCGAGACTGCCATCAAATACTATAAAAAAGCGCTTTCTTTGAACGAAAATAATGATGAAATAAAATACGATTTATCCTTTTCTCTAAAAAAAGCGGGAAGAGGAAAAGAGGTTTTAAATATCCTTAAAGATTTAAATTACAAAGATTCACGTGCCTTCTATATCGAAACTTTATTTTTGCAGGAATTAAAAGATGAGTTTTTGAAAGAATTAGATGACGCTTGTGTTAATTTTAAAGGAAGTAGATTATTGGCAAATCTGAGCGCATATACATCATATTTATATGACTTAGATGATAAGTATCCATTTTGTAAAAATCCTATGGATTTTTTGTATACTCGAAATATTCTTGACCCAGGGTTTGTAAAAGGTCTGATAGAGGAAATTAGTGATATAAATTTAGATTATATGCAGCAGGATTTATTACATTATGGAAAACAATCTGCTGGAAATCTATTTAAATTTGGAACTGATAAAATTGATGATTTGAAATCAATTATCTTTAATGAGATTAGTCTCTACAGAGAAAAATTTATTAATAAAGATCAATATTTCCTTAAATTTTGGCCAAAAGAAACTGAATTAAATGGCTGGTATATTGATTTAAAAAAAGGAGGAAAATTAGATTATCACTATCATCAAAAAGGAT
>PBAR01000041.1 GCA_002718285.1 Fidelibacterota bacterium | reverse complement strand
ATTGTAGGTTCAGATCTAAAGGATTATTCAGTCATTGAAGAAATCTATAAGGGCATTGACGTAGATATATATTCAGTTGATCCTGTAAGTGCAACAATGATCAAATATGCCTGCAATGCTTTTCATGCATTAAAAATAACCTTTGCAAATGAGATTGGCTCCATTTCAGAATCATTAGGAGGTAATCCAATAGAAATTATGTCAATTTTCACTAAAGACATGCAACTAAATATCTCAGAGAAATATTTGAGGCCTGGATTTGCTTATGGTGGCTCTTGTCTTAATAAGGACCTAAAAGCACTAAAAACATTCTCCCGTGAGATGAACAAGTCAACAGAATTAATAAACTCTATTAACTCAAGCAATGAAACTAGAATTAAGAATTCTGTGGAAAATATTTTATCAATGACAGGTGAAAATATTTTGATTTTTGGTTTGAGCTTCAAGACTGGAACAAATGATTTAAGAAATAGTCCTTATCTAGCAGTTGCAAAAGAGCTACAAAAAAATGGGAAACAAATTACCGTCATAGATCCAGATTTAAAATATGATGATATTAAGAATAATAAGGAAAATTTTAGGATCATTGATTTAGCAGACTTATCCTTTGAGCATTGTGATGCAATAATCTATTTTAAAGATTTATTGGATATATCAAAAATTGATGAAATATTAACTAAAAATATGATTATCTTTGATCCTGAGCTACTACTCTATAGCAAAGGTATAATAAATGATCGGATTAAATTATTGATTTAAGTGTGTCTGAAATAAAAAAAGTCCTTATTCTCTCCCAATATTTCTCGCCAGAACCAGGTGCTCCATCTATTCGATTAGGTCAATTAACAAAAAAACTGATTGAAAAAAACATTGAAGTCTCTGTAATTACCGCTATGCCTAACTATCCCGTAGGAAAAATATTTCCTGACTATAAATGGTTATTATTTAAAAAGGAGTATATGTTTGGAGCAAAGATTATAAGGACCGCTATTTACCCTGCTACTGGAAAGAAAGTATTTTCTCGCTTAGCAAACTATTTTAGCTTTATGTTTACTTCCTTCTTTCCTCTAATCTTTTCTAAGAAAGTAGATTTAATTTTTGTAGAGGCGCAACCGATCATATTAGCAATCCCGGCATTTATAGTCGGAAAACTTAGAAACATTCCATATGTTTATAATACACCTGACCTTCAAGTTGAATATGCAAAAGAAGACGCATGGATAAGCATTAAAATTTTAATAAGATTCGCTGTTTTTTTAGAAAGATTCCTTATGAAGAATGCTCTTTCAGTAACAACTGTTACTCATGGTTTTATAAAATATTTTCATAATGAGAGGAATATTAATATTGACAAGTTTACTTTCCTCCCAAATGGATCGGATCTAGATCAACTGAAAGTATCTCAATATAGCAGTAAATATGCTGACAAATTTGGAGTTGCAGGTCGTAAGGTTTTTACTTTTGCCGGGACATTTGCTCCCTATCAAGGAATCGAAACACTGATTAGTGCGGCTAAATTAATTGATGATAAAGACATTATCTTCCTCTTAGCCGGAAAGGGGCCAGCCAAACGAAAGATGATGGAGTTAGCAAGAGAAGAAAATCTAAACAATATAAAGTTTATAGAATCTCCTTTCGAAGAAATGAATGAATTGATGTCTATAACATATGCATCCATTGTTTTATTGAGAAATTTAGAGATATCCAAACTAATGAGATTATCAAAAACCTTCCCCCCGCTAGCTTGTGGCGTACCTGTTATCTTCTCCGGTCTTGGAGAATCAGCTGAGATTATAGAGACTTTTCAAGCGGGTATAACTATTAAACCAGAAGATCCTTTAGCTTTAGCTCAAACAATCAAACATCTTTCTAATTCCCCTAAACAAAGGGATGAAATGGGCTTAAATGGTAGAAAATATATAGAAGAACATTTATCTTGGAGATATATTATTCAGGACTGGTTAAGACAAATTGAAAATATAAAAAAGAATAAAAAACCAGAGATTCCACATTTTATTTATAAAGAAAAAAATTAGAAAATAATCTCAACTTTAAATCTACCCCTCTCTCTCAGTAAATACATTAATACTAATTACTGTTTAACGATCCTCAAAAATGTCAAAAAAATAATGTAAAAATCATTAATAAGGGTTCTTTGATTGACATAATCAACATATAGATCTAACTTTTTTGGGAGTATGTCATCCTTGAAGGTTTTGAGAGAATCTTCTTTATTTTTAAAATAATCACTTTCATTTAAATATTCAATTGATGCGTTATCAGTCATGCCCGGTCTTATAGAAAGTACTATAGATTTTTTGTCATTCGGCCAAAACTTTATTAGCTCTAATGTCTCTGGCCTTGGACCTACTAAACTCATTTCTCCTTTTATAACATTAAATAATTGAGGTAACTCGTCTATCTTTAATTTTCTAAGAGAATACCCTATCTTAGTGATCCTTGGATCATTTTTAATCGTTAATGGATGAACATTTTCCTTCTGAATTTTCATAGTCCTAAATTTATAGGTTTTAAATACTTTTTCATCTTTACCAACCCTATCTTGTTTAAAAAATATAGGTCCTTTGCTATCAGATTTTATTAATATTGATATAAAAATAATAATTGGTAATAAAAGGATTACTCCAAGTATGGAGAAAACTAGATCAAATATTCTTTTATTCATTTCTGTTTTTTTAACAATATCTTTCTCAATGCCTCAATAATTCTTAGTTGTTGATTATCAGTCATACTCGAAAATAAAGGAATGCTTATCATATTTTCATATGCTTTTTGAGCGACTTTAAACATTGAATTCTTATAACCATATCGTTGTTTCCAATAGGGGTGGGTGTGTAATGGAACATAATGAACGCTTGTACCAATATTCTCCTCATTTAACATTTTAACCATAGTATCTCTGGTAATATTTAAGGATTGTTCCAATCTAATAACAAATAGATGCCAAGCATGGCTATTGTCATCAATTGGATTCTCTGGAAGCGTAAGAGGTAAATCTTTTAATTCATCAATATATCTTGCAGCTAATTTTTCTCTTTTTAATAAAAATTTTGGAAGCCTTTCTAACTGCACTCTTCCGATGGATGCGGCAAGATCTGTTAAGTTGTATTTATATCCAGGAGAGATAACTTCGTAGTACCAAGATGCTGATTTAGAAGTAAATCTATCAAACGCATCCCTGTTTATGCCATGAGACCTCATTATTTTTATTCTTTCGGCAATTTTACTGTTATGAGTTAGAACCATGCCGCCTTCACCAGTTGTCATTGTCTTGTTTGCATAGAAACTAAACACTGTAGCATCTGAGTTAAGATTACCGATTAGGTGGCCATTGTATCTTGTTGGCAATGCATGGGCCGCATCCTCTATAACCTTTAAATTATTGTTTTTTGCAATTGCAAGGATGGTATCCATTTCACAACTTAATCCGGCATAATGTACGGGAACTATTGCCTTGGTTTTGGATGTGATTGCATCTTCAATCTTATTCGTATCAATATTTAAAGACCTTTCGTCAATATCAACTAATCGAACCTCAGCCCCTAGATGCCTAGCAACAGCTGCTGTTGCAGTGAAAGTTAGTGTCGTAGTTATTATTTCATCTCCAGCTCCTATCCCTAAAGATTCCAAGGCTAGATGGAGACCAGCTGTAGCGGAATTAACTGCTATTGCTTCTGGTTGTTTAGAGCCCTCTGATATAAATGATTGAAACTCTTTCTCAAATTTTTTTACAGTTGGCCCAGAACTCAGCCATCCAGATTTAAGTACTTTCTGTGTTTCTTGAATTTCTAATTCTGAAATATCAGGACGTGAAAAAGGAATAAAATTACTCGCCATGCTCGAGATTAGGCCAACTTTTAATATTGCTATTACTTGCAATTACTTCCTTAAGGGCTTCTTCTAGCGACACAGTTGCTTCAAAGCCAAGCAAACTTTTAGCTTTCGATACATTGGGAAACCTTTTAAAAATTTCTCTACTGACATTTCTGTCTGTATTCTCATAATTTAAATCTTTTTTTATTATTGAATCATCAATATCTAGGATCTTACATATCATCTGAGCTAATTGGTCAATAGAAACTAAATTATTTGGATTACCTATATTAATTACTTCAGAATTTGCTTTTTCTGATTTTAAAGCCATTATTATTCCTTTAACAGCATCATCAACGTAGCAATAGGCCCTTTGTTGATTTCCATCTCCATTGATTACAATATCCTTATCCTCTCTTGCATTCTGTATAAACTTTGAAATTACAAATTGGCCTACTTGATTTGGTCCAAAAACATTAAAAAATCTTAGAATAGAATAATCTAGGAAAGGGTACTTTTCAGAATAAGCTTTGACCAATTCTTCTCCAGCCAACTTACTAACGGCATAAACTGTTTTACCTTGTGTAATATCTGTTTCAGATATCGGTGTTTTCAGCGGCTCTCCATATGTTTCTGATGAAGAAGCGAAGACTATTTTCTCAGCTCGCTCTAAGACACATGCATCAAGAATATTCTCAGTACCCTTAATATTAATCTCTAAACACTTAATTTTATTCGATTCTGTGTTGGCCACTCCTAGTGCAGCAGCAAGATGGACTACATGGGTACAATTCGTAATTGCCTTCCTTAAAACTAAATCATCTAAAATTGAACCTGGAAAACACTCAATTTGGCTACTAATCCTTTCTTTATTGATTTCAATTTGTTGTGGCAAATCAAATATAGTTGTTTCTACACCTTCTTTTAAAAGGCTTTCAACCAACGTTAACCCTATATTGCCTGCCCCGCCTGTTACTAGAACTTTCATATTTATTGCCTTGTTTCCGAGTTTGTTTTTAAGTTAAGATGTTGATTTTTTTGTAATAGTCTCAGTTGGAATCTCAATAGTAAAGAATTTAGTCTATATTTTGGGATCTTTTTTTAACTCTAATCTCCTAAATACTTTGAGGATGACAGTTGGATATCTATTATGAAATAGTTTCGCAATGATTAAATCAACAATATACAATAACCTTTCAACTATATTACCTAGAAATAAATTTCTAGTTCTTAATGAAAAAACTGTGGTAAAACCAAAAGAATATTCTTGATCATAATTAACCAAGTCTGAAGAATTAAAATATCTCCATTTATTCTTTCTTAAACCCAAATCTTCAAGAGGCTTTTCAAACAAAGACTTTCCATTATCAATGGTTATTAAATGGCCGTTCTTTGATAGATTATTATTTCTAATAATCTCTATCAGATTATTAACCTCCTTGATATCACTTTCATCATAACGATATAGCCCTCCTAAAATTGATTTTAGAAAAATAATGTCGTACCTTTCCTCTAATTCAAAAATATCTATTCTTTTGTATTCAATCTCTCCTTCTATTTCATATTTCTCGATGAGATAATCATTTCTTAATCTTATCTTTCTCAAACTATCTTCTGCATAATATTTTGATTTCTCAGAATAAAAATATGAACAAGTTGTTTTTTTTCCAAGTGATAAGAAATATGGGGATAATGAAGAATATTCGCCAGCTCCTAGCTCTAAGAAAGTATTAAGATCTTTTATTGACTGATTATTTTCCAAATATTCGATAAATGGCCTTGACCATACTTCGCTACTCCAAAATACACACTCACGAATTAGTTTTATGTTCATTAGTCTTACTATTATTAATATTTACCTAATCAAGATTATTTATTGACCATTTACCATAAAATTAAAATATTTGAGATTTATTGCATTTAACTAGAAAATTATCTTTTTTGCTTCTTCTGGTTTCTCTAGGTTTGTAAGTCGAATATACTGGGCAAGTATATGCATTAGACTATGATGAATATCCTCAACTACTCCATAATTATTAATTGGGATATGGATACAATAGTCGCTGATTAATTTGACTTTTCCACCATCAAAGCCAACAAAACTAATTGTATTAAGATTTTCTAAGTTGGCTTTTTCAATAGCTTGGATGACATTTTTACTATTTCCACTGCTTGAGATACACAGTAAAATATCGCCCACATTGCCATACTTACCTATTTGATGAGAAAACACATCATCATAACTTATATCATTTGCGACGGCAGTTAGCGTTGGGGTGTTGCTAGTTAATGAATGAATAATAGGTTGTATTTTTGTGCTTGTTGATGCCCCTTTTAGGAAATCACATACAAAATGTTCAGCTATGGAGGATGAGCCTCCATTACCACATGTATAAATTGTATTGCCTGATTGAATAGCTCTATTAAGGACTGAAGCAATTTCTTTTAATAATTCTGCGTCTATAGACTCCAGACCTCTCTTCAATTCATCAGTATAGTGGGATAGAAAACGGTCAATGCTGTTATCTTGGTTGTTCATAAGAATCTTTAAACAAAAATTAGTATATGTAAATTCGATTTATACTTTATAAATTGTCAGTATATATAAGTTTACTCCCATGTTTTTCAAATTTAATATCTTTGTACCTTAACTCCTTTAGAGCTTTTATTACATTTTCCTGTTTATCTTTTTCAACTAAAAATAATAAAAATCCACCACTGCCTGCTCCCATTAGTTTGCCTCCACTTGCTCCTGCCTTAATAGCCCTGTCATAATATTGGTCAATTTTCTCATTTGAGATATTACTAGTTAATTGTTTCTTTAACATCCAATTCTCATGCAAAATCTCTCCGAGTGTATCCAAATTATTAGTTTCTAATTGTTTCTTCATCTCATGTGCTAGTTGAACCATTTTTTTCATGATTACAACTGTATTTTTGTTATTTAAGTTTTTTGTTTGCTCTTTAAGAATGCTTGATGTACTTCTAGTTATTCCTGTATAAAAAACTAAGATTCTTTCTTCTAATGCTAGTGTTATATCTTTATCACACTTTATTTTTTGTATCTTCACAGAACCATCTCTTAAGAATTGAATAAAATTTAATCCTCCAAAAGCGGCTGCGTATTGATCCTGTTTGCCTATAGGTTCTCTGCACTTATTGATCTCTATATCACAAGCCAATTCTGACAAATCTTTCTGAGTAAAGGTCTTATTCTGATGCCTAAGTAGAGCATGTATTAATCCTACGGTAAAAGCACTAGATGATCCTAAGCCTGTTCCTTTTGATGGAATATCTGCCACCGATGTAATTTCCAATCCTTCAGAAACTTTGAATAATCTTAAACACTCTCTTACTAATGGATGTTTTAAGTCTTTTATATGATCAGCATGTTCTGTTATGGAATAGCTCAACCTAAATCTTTTATCAAATTTTCTATTGAGACTAATATATATATATTGATTGATTGACGTAGAAACGACTGCGCCTTCACTTTGTTTATAAAAAGAAGATATGTCGCTACCTCCTCCAACAAAACTCATTCTAAGTGGGGTTCTAGTTATAATCATAATAAGATAATATTACGTTTTAGATCATATTAGCTAAGACTGATTTAAAATAAAATCAGTAGCTTGATTTAAGTCTTTAAAAATATGATCAGGGGTCACTTCAAATTTCTTGTCTTTACCAGCATATCCTGTTTGAACTAAAATATTTTTTAAACCTATATTATGAGCTGTCATAAGGTCACTAGTACTATCGCCAATCAACCATGACTCATTAAGATCAATATTCATCTCTTTAGTTGCTTTAGTTATCATCCCTGTATTAGGCTTCCTACAGTTACAATCTATCTTTAATTCCGTAATTTCTCCTTCAAATCCCCTATCGGGGTGGTGTGGACAATAATAGATTGCATCTAGATAGGCTCCTTCTAGACCTAAAAGCGTCTCCATTTTATTATGGATTATTTTTAACTCTTTCTTAGTTGCATCACCACGTGCAATAATTGGTTGATTAGTGATTACAATTGCTAAGATACCGGAATCATTTATTTTTCTAATCGCGTCGCTTGCTCCCTCTATTAATACAAATTCTTCTGGTCGACTTACTAACCCTTGTTCTTGGTTTATAACGCCATCTCTATCTAAAAATATTGCATTCTTTTTGAATTTATTCTGTAAACGAATATGTTTTTTTGTTGATATATCTTTTTCAACATTTTGAATCCTCTCAGGTGTTCCCATATCCTTTATATATTCGCAGGAAGCATAGCCAAAAAGTTTTTTATTTTCTCTTAATAACTGAGGAAAAAGGTCTTTTGAAAAATCTTGTCTTGTTGCGCCATTCTTGTGAATTGATAATGATTCCTTTTTAAACGAATAAAGAGCTGCATTTACAAGGTTGCTATACCAGAAGCCTTCTTTATGGGGATAGGAATGAAAAGCCTTTATATAATTTTCATCATCTACTTCAACTAAATCAGAATCATGAGGATGATTGTTAGGGTGAATAAATAGAGTTGCATCTGCATCTTGGTCAATATGGGATTTAAAAAAGCGATCTAAATCTACATTAAGATAAGTATCACCATATATGACTATAAAATGATCATCTAAATAATCGTATATATTCAATACAGCTCCCGCAGTTCCTAATGGTTGATCTTCTATAAAATAATCTAAGTTAAGATCCAATTTGCTGCCATTTCCAAAATATTGCTGTATTACTGATGCCTGATGATGGAGAAGTATTTTTATATCGTTAAAACCATATTGCCTACAAAGCTCTAGCTGATATTGTAGCAATGGCTTACCGAAAAATTGCACCATGGGTTTAGGAATATTAGGAAAAATCTTTTCCAGCCTTTTCCCAAACCCCCCAGCTAAGATGATTGCTTGTTTCATGTTTTTGATTATTTGGAAATATTAGTAATTCTAACCTTAAGAGGATTGCATTACTTGAAATGTTTCATTTCTAATATAGTGCCTTTTTTTAGATCAGTTTTTAGTTCTCTGCCTAGAATAATATCTAAATCAGCCTCGGGAATACCTCCTTTGGCTTTTAAAAAAACTAAATCTTCATCTTTCAAAATATCTCCCTGAACCAGATTTCTTTTAGTTATAACTTTTTTCTGAAATATATATCTCATATCTTTCAATGAAGATGCTAAGACTGATTTGTCTATTTGTGAATTTAGACTTTTTTCCAAAAACTTTTTTGACTGTACAAGGGTATTTAACTCAGATAACGTTAATGAAGAGCTAACATCTGGACCAAAGATATCTTTACTAAAGGTCACATGTACTTCTATAATTTCTGCTCCTAATACCATTGCCGCTATGGAGCTAGCAATATTTCCGCTGTGGTCTGAAAAGCCAATTGGGCATTCAAATTGTTTCTTCATTTGCAGTAAAACATTAAAACCTATATTGTCAGGTTGAACTGGATACTCACTAGTACAGTGTAATAAGGAATAATTTTCTTTTCCTCCTTTTGCTAAAGTATTCTCTAGCTCATTGATTTCAGTGAATGAAGACATTCCTGTTGAAGCTATTATAGGAATATTAGTTTTCATAGCTCTTTTGATCAAAGATGGTGAAAAAACTTCTCCAGAACCAATCTTTATGTAATCCGAATCTATTTCTTCTATGATATCTACTGCCTTTTCAGAAAAAGGTGAAACAATAAACAAAAGATCCCTCTCCTTTGCATGATTCCTAAGTTCTAACCATTGATCAAAAGAAAACTCCATCCTCTCCCAATATTCATATCTGCTTTTATCTTGAAAACTAAAGTTGGCTCTAAACTGCTCAGAGCTAGTACTTTCTTCCTTTGCTATATGTAACTGAAACTTGACTGCATCAGCACCTGTTTCTGCAACAGCATCAATATAAGAATGAGCTACACCTAAGCTTCCATCGTGCGCCTGTCCTATCTCAGCAATGATTAAAGTATTATTTTCCATTTTTTAATAGAGATTCCATTATAGTAATATCATGATAACTATCTATATTTACTGATCTTTCAAAAGGCATTTGATACGGTATTGTAATGCCTCCATATATAGATTCCTTATTTAATAAGTGTTCTGTTTTGATAAGATAAATAGCCCCATTTCTTGAATAAACTTTAGGCAAATCTTGTCTTCTGCCTTCAAATGGTTGCTTATATCTCTCAAGATATGATTCTAGATAATTGTTTTCATTAATCTTAAATAATTTATCAGGATGAGGTTCTTCAATCTTAGTCACGCTTACCACTGCTGTAGCAGCTGGATTATTTTGCATTAATTCTATTGAATTTATAATATCATTTTCGTTTCTCAATGGTGATGTTGGCTGCAATAAGAGTAAATATTCAAACTGTAACCCTTTGTTTTCATTAAACCACTCTAAGGCGTGCTTCATAACATCTATGCTGTTACTTTCATCTTGAGCTAGACTCTCAGGTCTTATGAAGGGGACCTTTGCGCCCAACTTTAATGAAACTTCAGCTATCTTTTCTGAATCTGTTGAGACGAAGATATGATCAAAAATATTGGTGCTAATAGCTGTTTCTATGGTGTATTGGATTAAGGGTTTATTATTTACTTCATGTATGTTTTTATTTTTTACGCCTTTTGAGCCACCTCTTGCTGGTATTAATGGCAGTATTTTTTTTACATTCATTTAGAGGTCTATCTTTATAGCTAAGTTAATTGTCAATTATTAACATAAAATTTCTTTTCATATGAATAGGGCACAGTCTCTAATATTTCATTGATTTTATTTCCAGAAAAGCCATCACCATATATATGAGAACTATCGAACCTATAAAAATCTTTATAATTATCAACAGCCTTAATAATTTCTGTAGATTTATAATCAACATCAATTGTATTTTCTGCTCTCTCCCTTCCTAATTGTCTGGTGCCTATATTTATATTTGGGACACCTAAAAAACTAGCCTCCCTTATACCAACACTTGAGTTGCCAATAATCGCCAAGGAATTTTTCAGTAAAATCAAAAAATCTTCTGGTGGTATAGAAGTAAAAAAATGAATATAACTCT
Source organism: Fidelibacterota bacterium (assembly GCA_002718285.1). Next base: position 31,511 of record PBAR01000041.1, on the reverse strand, counting down.
GTTGTGGATTTCTTTCTCTAAACTTCCTCAATTCTTTTGAAATATCATTTGATCCTGCATCTATATTAGGCCAGAACCACATCGTCTTTATTTTTAATTGTGTTATCGCTGACAATGTTTCATTTATTTGCTGAGTGCTTTGGCCATACTCTGTGGTAACTGGATGCTGCATTACGATTAAATAATCTTTATTGAGTTTAAAATTTGCGCCCACACCACCAATATCCTCAAGTACAATATTCTTATTAGAATTAAAGACTTCTAAAGCTAAATCTATAGAAGGACAGCCAGTCTTGAAGACATTTTCAGGGATCTCACCCATCTGCAACACTCTACTGTAACTTTCTTCTGAAGCAGTAAAATGAAGATCTGAAAGCTTGGTAACAGCATGTCTAACTTTTTCGTCAATGTTGCCTGAAATCTCTCCGCCCTGTATATGCGCTAAAGGAATATTCATATACGATGCCGCAATAGCTGTAGCTATAGTTTCAAAACGATCAGCTATAGTTATAACGATATCAGGCTTCATATTCTTAAATATGGTTGTTAACTCAACAACAGCCATACCGGTTGATTTAGATGTTATGTCATGTGAATCGCCCTCAATCGCATAATTAGCAAATGCATCTACCCTGAAACCGTCTTTCTCAATTTGTTTAGATGTTTTGCCATATTTTTGTAATAAAGCAGACCCTCCTACAACTATCGAAAGTTCCAACTTTTCTGATTTCTCTATAGCTGTGAGCAATGATTTAATCCTAGAATAACTAGGCCTCGCTGTAATTACGACAGTGACTTTTCGTTTATTTTTCATATTCTTTGAAAATTAGATATTTAAAGACTGATCTTAGCTTAATTCATCAGGCAATTCATTTTTACCAAATTTAAATTGATTGCAATCATACCTGGGTAATGAGTATATGTTATTTTTTAGGTCATCATTTGAAATATCTCTATCCTCAATAGCAAATGTGAAATCTATACCTTGGTTCTCTATAATTTTTGAAATTTCGTCTGTATAAGTTTTCTTTGTGCCATAAGGATATGCAAAGGTGCATATTTTGTCTCCTAAACAGTTTGAGAGAAAATCACAAGCGTCCTCAACCTCTCGCTTTTGATCATCATATTCCAAGCTGCTCATCACATGGTGATTGATGCTATGTGCTCCAATTGTCATTCCTGATTTATGCATCTTTTTTATTTGATCAATAGTTAGATAGAACTCTTTCGCAAATTTCCTTTCTTCATTAATGCTAAAGATACTTCTGATAAGTCTTCTTAACAGGAAGGGCTTCCAATCAAATGAAACGTAATAATTGAGTATTTTCTTGAATTCCAAAAAACTATTAGTAGATCCCTGCAATTTATAAACTGATTCTTCGAATTCTTCAACTTTCTCTTGATCAATCATGTTTGGCTCTAATATTTTTTTTAGTTCTAACAGGGCTCTTTCTCCTCCAAATCTAGCCAGTATTATGTGAATTCTGTGAACATCTAATAATTGTTCATTCAAATAAGGGCCAATTGAGACATAGAATATGCCCCAATGTTTTTTTAACACTAGATGAGGGAAAACAAAATTGTAATGATCACTTAACCCATCATCAAAAGTTAAAATAATTTTTTCTGAGGTTACATTCTGGTTCTCAATATCTTTAAAAAAACTATCTTTTGAGCTAATTCCATAATTTTTATCAAAGAAATCCAACTGCTTAATAAAATTCTTGGAATGAAGATAAATTATTCCAGGAAAATCAATATTTTCCTCTCTTACATAATGATAAGTTATTGCCTTCATAAATTTATAATTTGATCACATTCAAACTTACTTAAATTATTATGAATAGTATAATTATGTATATAAAAATATTTAGTAAAAAAATCACTAATTCTTATTAATTAATGAAATTAGAACAAAAGAAAATATACTCCAGCACATATTACAAAAAAAAATATAGCTCTACTCGCTATAAAAAAGAACATCTATTTGAATCTGAGAAATATTTATTAACAAAATATCTAAAACCTAATATGAAAGTTTTGGATATTGGATGTGCAACAGGTGGTTTCTCTCAGATACTTAAAGAAATTGAGCCTACAACGAAATATACAGGTATAGATTTATCTAGTGAATTAATACAAATAGCAAAAGACAGTTATCCAGATTATGAGTTTAATGTTATTGATGCATCAAAAAAATATAACTATCCACATCATTCATTTGATTGTATTCAAGCATGGGGAGTAACTGTACATGAAAGTGAGTACAAAGAATTATTAACTCATGCGTGGAAGACTACAAAAAAAACATTACTTTTCGATATGAGACTACAGACTGAAGACTCTGAAATTTTGGATAGAGATATATGTTATGTATTAAACCCTAGTGGAGTTAAGAATTTTTATATTATTGCAAACGCATTAGATTTTTTAAACTTTTTACTAACTTTCAAGCCAAAGCCAAGCAAGATAGATATTTTTGGCTATTTAGGGCAACCAAACAAATTTGTTCATTTGCCAGAAGAACATACAAAAGAGATTTATATGGTTGGCGTTGGTATTGAAAAATTAGATTCTAAAGAGAAAACAATAATCCAAATTAATTTACCCCAAAATATTAAAAAAAGAATTTTAAATGGACTAATTTCTAAGGATGATATTCTTTTCTTGGATTAGACTTCTAGTTTCTTTAATAATAATAAATATAGCCTTTAGTGTCAGTATATTCTGAATCATTATTAACAATATTTATAATTGCTTCAGACATTCTCTTATAGCTTAATCCATCAATTGCTCCACATTGATATTCTACTAATCTTTTTCTTTCATTTACTCTGTCGTCTTTCAAACTGAGATACTTATTTAGCTCATCTGCAAGTTCACCATAATTATATGAAAGACTCACCCCATTGGTTGCTATCAACTTTGAATGGTGAGTAAACTGTACTCTTTCTTTCATAGTCGGATATGATGCCATCTCTTGGTAATTACCAAATGCTGGCAAAATGACTGGCGTGTTAAGGATAGAGGCATCTATCGTTGCCGTTGAAAAGAAGCTAATCACAACATCTGCAATATTCAATATTTCTGAGTAATTCTTTATATCAGAACTTTCCAAGTATACAGGTAGCTTGCTTTTGATAACCCTAGGAATATCAAAAAAAATATAACTGTACTGTTTTTGTATTTTTTTTAGATCCTCTATACCATGCCCAATACTATAACCGCTAATAGCTTGAGGGTGAGGTCTTATTAGGATTTGAAACTCTTCGTGTAAAGAATTATTTAATTTCATGCTATTTAAATTACCTAAAAAATAGTCAAAATCAGGATATAAATTACTAAGGGTGCTGGCTATCAAAATCCATTTCTTATCTGGATCCATACCATATCTTCTTGCAATATCTTGCTTAGAGGCAAATGTTTTTTTGTCAGAAGCTATGTCATGGAAGGCGGAACCAGTAATATGTATTCTATTTTTTTTGATTCCTAAAAACTCGTTTAGCTCTTCAGCCATCGATTCGTTCCAAACCAGAAAATAGTCAGGGTGTTTTATTTGGTTAAGTTTAGCACTGGGATTATCCCAACTTTCTACAATATGTATACATTTAACGCCCTCAATATATGATCGCTGTAACATGTAATGCGCTTCATTATGAACAGTACTGACTATAATAACTGCATCAGGTTTATACTTGTCGAAGTAATGCTTGTAAAAACTATCTCTAAAAATCAATCTATCGAAAAATGAAAAAATCTTCTTTGTAATGGGAATGTATTTGAAGAAAGAATTAATCACTGAGGTTATAAATGAATACATAGGCTGATTCTGTGTATATTTTTCTAGCAGTATTTCTTTCGTCTTGCTCATTTTTCCACTGACCAAATATCTCCTAATATTATTAAATCTTGACCAAAGTATCCCTCCTTGTTGAACAGTCTCTATAATGGTTGCTTTATCAGAAAACTCCTTAAGAAATCCTTTCTCTTTGCCACATGGAGTAAAAATGATAATTTCAAGATTATTATTTAATAGTGAATTGAGAAACTCAGTCTGAAGAAGCAGCCTAGCTTGCCAACCATGAGAAATAGTGAGGAATATTTTCTTTCTTTTGTTTTCCAACAACTTGCCTTATGACATATCTAATCCAAGAAATGATACAGCTTTCATGGTAAAAAAAGTATTGTTTAGTTCGTTGAAATTAGATATATCTAAACTTATGAAAACTATAATAAAAAAAGTCTTGTTTTTTTTAAGCAATTTTAGCCTTCAAACTTAATAGTTGATGAAAAGCTCACCAATATTTTTAGGATGCCAACCAAGAGGAGGAACGTCACTATTGAGAACTATTCTTGGTAGTCATCCAAATATATATGGTGGCGATGGGTTTGAAACTAACTGGTTTTCTGAAGAGATGCAAGATAACTGGAAGAATAATAAATCTAAACGGCAAAAATGGCTGCAAGAGTGGCATGAAGTATCCGATATTGATTTGTTGAGAATTAAGAAAGAGTCTCACAATGGAATTGATTTTTTTAGCAATTTTATGTTTTTTTGCACAAAAAGAGAGAATAAAAATCGATGGATAGAAAAAACCCCAGAAAATCTCTATCATTTAGAATTAATTTTTGAAAACTGGCCTAATGCTAAATTTATACACGGTATTAGAGATTTTAAAGACACTTATGCCAGCTGGAAAACAAAAAATAAAGGAAGCTTAAAAGAGCTTAACGTCGAAACATTTGTGGATAGAGTTCAATCATCATATCAAGGAATTAATCATTTATTAGGAACATGCAATAAGCAATATATAGAAACAAAATACGAGGAATTAGTTGATGACCCAAAAAATACTATTGCTAGAATCCTAGATTTTCTAGATGAGCCATTAGTAGATGGAATTGAAAACTATAAGGGTAATTCAGATGAATATAGGAAAGTTAAGGAAATTATAAAAAAAGAAAGTAGCACATCTATGGCTCTACAAAAGCCAATCTTTAAAAGCTCTATAGGTCGTTGGAAAACAATACTTTCACAAAAAGAAGTGGATATTATAGATAGTAAACTAGGAGATATTAGTCGAACTCTCGGTTACTAAAAAGATTATAAGACATATTCATCGTTGCTAATGCCCAAATTATACTAGCAACATTCTTATTGCCTCTCATTAGCATAGTAAATAAATCAGAAACTGACTGACCTGAAACAATATTCTCTCTTACAAGAAATCCATCCATTACTAGTGCCTTAATATCGTCCTTCCAATCTTTCATTAACCATTGATCAATTGGTGCGAGGAATCCATGCTGTTTCCTTGTAGAAATTTCATCTCTCAGATACTCATGTGATAGTTTTCGTAATATTTTTTTTGAGTTTTTTGAATCTAATTTATAGAAGCCTGGAATGCTATAGTTGTATTCAATAAATTTGTGATCTAAAAAAGGTACTCTGGCCTCTAATGAATGTGCCATAGTCATCTTATCAACTTTAAGTAAAAGATCATTAGCAAGAAAGCCATTAAAATCATGCAAGAAATAATCATTCAGGCTTGACCCGAAAGTCATCTCATATGACTCTTGATATTCGTTTTCAGTATCTTTTAAAAAATCGTCAGAAAATAAATGAAATGCATTTATTGCTGAGACCATATTTGAATCAGAGAATAAAAATGAATCATTGCCACTTAGTGAATAACCTATTCTCCTTCTTATAGAATTAGAAATTCTATTATCGTAAAACATTGAATTTTCTGATGCTTTTTTTAGAAATTTATTTGGTAAAAGTCCAAGCATCACACCAAAAGCTGACCTATTGTAACTATCATACCTATATTTATTGTAACCTCCATTAACCTCATCTGAACCTTCTCCAGTCAAAACAACTTTAGATGATTTTGATGCAATACCACTAAGAAGAAAAGTTGGAATTACAGCTGGATCATTAATGGGCTCTTCAAGGTGAAACATTGCTTTTTCAAAAGTAGAGAAATCTATATCTTTTAAAATCTCTTCCAAGTGGTTGGTTCCGAGATCTTGAGAGACCTGTCTTGCAAACATATGCTCTGTGTTAACTGAATCAAAGCCAATTGTATAAGTTGACATTTGTTTGCTCATCATTTGGGATGATATTGCAGTGACCATACTAGAATCTAAGCCTCCACTTAAGAAGGAGCCAATAGGTACATCGCTAACTAAATGACTACTAATAGTCTCTAACAACTTTTCAGAATATTGACTCAAATAATTATCCATATTTGAAACTTCATTCATTTTTTTATTTAATTGCCAATATTTCTTCTCTTTAATCTGATTGTTCTCTATAAGAAAATATGATCCTGGCGGCATTTTTTTTATTCCTTTGAAAACCGTCGAATCACTATCATTGAATCTTTTTGTCAAAGCGATCCTAATTTGAGAATTCTCGAAAGAAATATTCTCTTTTCGTAATGATAAAATGCCCTTTATCTCGGAGCAAAAAACAAACATCTTCTGATCAAAACTATAATAAAGAGGCTTTATACCAAGGCGGTCTCTAGCCAACCAAATACGTTTCTTTCTTGAATCCCACAAACAAAACGCAAACATTCCTCTAAGCTGATGTATGAATTCAACTCCATACTCTAAATATCCATGTAAAATCACTTCAACATCCGAATTAGTCTTAAAGGTATGTCCCTTAATGGACAAGGCTTCTTTCAATTCACGATAATTATAGATTTCTCCATTGCATACAAGAACAACAGAGTTATCAGAATTTGATATTGGTTGTTTCCCATTTTCAATATCTATAATACTTAATCTTGTCATCCCTATCGCCAAGTTAGTATCAATATACTCTCCCTGATCATCTGGACCACGATGCTTAATGGTCTTTAAGATCTTTTGGATTTGATCTCGCAGTTCATCCTTGCGAGCTCCTTGCTTGATTATCCCTGCAATACCACACATTGCTTTAACTTAATCCTAAAGATTCGATACGTTTTTTATCCCCTAAATAGACATTATCTTTTATCAACTTAGCTTGCAGTGATTTCATAGAAATGCTGGTATTTGTGGATTCTGTATCTATACATATGGCAGCAGCTACTCCTGCTGCTTGACCTAAGATCATACATATTGGTTTTGTTCTATATGGTAAAAAATCATCTGTTGAAACAGTTTTACCGCTAGCAACTAGAAGGTTATTGACCTTTTTAGGAACCATCAAACTAAATGGAATTTCATAAGACTTTTTGGTTTTCCTGCAAGCTAAGCCAACCACATCTGGATAGTTTTTAAATTCCATTCTCTCTTCAGCTGTATAGATGTGATTACCTATAATCTGAGCACCCCTTCTTATGCCAAGCATTGTTGCTGTTTCATGAAAAATAGAATCTTCAAATCCAGGAACTAACCTTTTCAAGAAAGAATATATTTCAAAACATACTGATAAACCTCCGGACATCGCTTGAGTTACGCTCTTCTGGTCAAATGGGTTTACTATAACTCTGTTAGCATTAATAATAGCTGTCTTATTTAGCCTCAAGCCATCAATACCTAATCCTGCATCATCCATCAAAACATAATCATTCATCTCTGTTTTTATTCTTCCGGCATCTCTTTCTTTTATAATCAGGTCTTTAAAACTCTCAGTATGGGGGAAATAAAAGAAACCCTTTTCCTTCCAAAGATATTCAAAAAGTTTAACATCCTCCATCAGTTCACCTCGTTTGCCTGATGAATAATAGTTTGGATTATTTTTAATGAATTCATAAGTTTTCTCAAAATCAACATTACTTATTAGAAACTGCATAGAAGCAGTTTTTTCTGTCTTCTTTACCCATCCTGCATTTACTAATGCTTGGCTTATCACCTTTAAATTACTTTTTTCAACATCAGCATTAATGGTAGTAGGAACTTTGCATGATCTTGCCAATGCAGCTTCTCCTGAACAATCGATAAAAAACTGACCTGCAATTGATGAAAAGCCATTTCTATTATGTACAACAATTTTTTCAATTCTATTGTTATCTAGAATGGCATCAATAAGAGAAGTGTTAAGCAATAACTCAACTTCTTCTGCTTTTAACAAATCTGTTACAACAATTTTAAATATTTCAGGATCTACAGGGATTTTCGGAATCTTCCAATCTCTCCACTCTTTGATAGTGCCATTTTTCTCAGCAAGCAGATCGAATAACTCTTCACAGATTCCTTTTATTATCTGTGTATTATCTGAAGTTACCATTTGCATACTAAAAGGAGTCACTAAGCCAGCAGTCACTAGACCACCAATAATACCTTCTTGCTCTATTAGCAAAGTCTTTTTGCCCTGCCTAGATGCAGATATTGCTGCTGTAATGCCACTAATACCAGCACCTATAACAACAATATCCATATCATGAATAATTTTTATATCTTTTATATGTAATTCAACTGAAGGAAGTGTTTGATAATCAGTAACAGAGCTTATGAGGTCAAAGAAATTAAGGATCCGATAATATACTTTTTCAAAAAATTTCATGTGCTTTAAGTATGACTTTAATTATTTCCTAACTATACTCGTTATTTTTTTATACCAAGAGCATTTAACATAGATTTAAATAATTCACTAGCATTTTCCAGAAATGATCTGCCATATATAATAACGAAGGCTATAAATATGCCTGAGACACAAACAATAAAGTTAGTTAATAATTGTCTCATTATCTCAAAGAAAGCTCCTAAATCGATAGAGCTAAGTGGGCTAAAATTGTAATTAAAGGTATTAATATAGAAAAAAATCAGTAATGAAATTATGGAAACAGATATTTGCTTAAGAACTAAGCTATATCGTTCAACTCCATTAGCATTGATGAAAACAAGATTTGTTGCTGAAATTGAATACATCAAACCAGAAAAAAATAGTGTTATTGAAAATCCAATTGCAGCTCCTTTAAGTCCAAATTCTAAAATTAGATAGGTGCTTAAAATTAATTGAAAAACAGTCATGATAATAGGAATTAGTAGAAGTATTTTGAATTTTTTCATTAGATTTAAAATATGACTTGAAATCATTTTAGCACTAAACACAACAGCGCCTGAAACCAGGATTTCCATAATAAAAATACTTTCATAGAACTCATTAAGAAAAAGTAGAATCAGTAAGGAGTAAACATAATAACCAAAAATGCAAAAAACCATTGTGAAAAACATAAAAATTGGTAAATCAATCAACATTGCCTTCTCATAATGTGCGTTGCTTCGTTCATCTTTCCCGGTCTCGATAGCATATCTTCTAAAAAACAAAGCGCTCTGTGACTCAGGGAAACTTCTAAATAATTTTATTGCCCCAAGTGCAAAGCCATAAATACCAGTAACCTTTAAACCTAGAAAGGAAGAAAGAAGAATAAGCTCAACAGAATTATTAATAACATTCAAAATATTCATTGACCAAAGCCTTATACCAACTTTCTGCAATCTGATAACTTCATGAAAATTCCATACCCATTTAGGTTTAAAACTAACCTTCAGCCAAACATAGGTAACATCGAATGCTCTTGCAGCAATAATAGCCATAATAGCTCCATTCAAGTTCCAATAGAAAATGAGAGGTATAGCAATTATTGGGTATAAAATTGATCGATACATCCTCGATTTACTTTGGACTATAAACAGTCCATGAGCAGGCAAGCTTTTACCAAAAAAAAGATTTAGTCTATCAATTAGTAGATAAGTTAATAACAATCCTAGTGTGAAGATATTTGTAACAGACCCATTAAAAGTAACATCAGATAGATAAGCAATAAATACTATTAAGGTTACGAAGACTGTGATAAGGACAGAGGTACTTAACGCTAAATGACTTAAGTATATTGGATGCTGAGTATCATTCTTATAAGCTATTAGTTGGATCTCTCTTGCGTATGACTTGGTTAGACCAAAATCAGAACGGGCAGAGTAATTTCCTATAACTTCTATAAGCTTAAGGCTACCCATCCCTCCTGCTCCTAATAGAGAAGCAGAAATAATACTTACTGGGAAAGCTAATAATGCAGCTAAAATAGTTGTGCTAAATGTCCAAAGACCGTCTTTAGCATTAGGTTGTTTACTCTTATTCTTCATTTATCTACGTTGCGAAGAAAGCTTTAAAAGTACTCAGGAACTTAAGATAATAGCTCTCCTAGCTTAATGTCTTCTAGGTTATCAATATTTGAAACGTATCTATCAATAAGCAACGCGCCACACTTTTGACCCATAATAGATTTTTCTTCAATCAGGATCGCTCTATTTATTAAATAAGCAATTCCATTCCTATAGTATAAGTCACTCAGTTGCTGACGAGCTATTATTTCAGCTCCATTGGTATCATAGTAACTTATTAGATTATTTTTTATCGATAGCTGTTTGAGAGGATGAAATTTTTTATCAATTTTTGAAATAGTCCATAGTGAATCAAACTCACCAATTATCATTTTATCTAATGCTGCATATATATCTTTAGAGGTTCTATTTGGTGATGTTGGTTGCAACATCATAACTATGTCGTATTTAAGCTGATATTTTTTTTCTGATTCTAATAATGCATGTATCAAAACATCAACGTCCCCTATTAAATCACCAGATAGATGGCATGGTCTAAAAAATGGTACTTGCAAACCAAATCTCTGAGCCTCTTCTGCAATATCTTTGTTATCCGTTGATACTATGGCAGTATCTATTTCTTTAATTTCCTTTATTACTTCTGAGACTCTTTGAATAAGTGATTTATCTTTAAACGTTATAAGATTTTTTAATGGTATACCTTTGCTGCCTCCCCTAGCAGGTACAATTGCAATAACTCTCTTGCCTTTATACATATAGATTATTTAGTAGAGCAACAACTATTAATGTTTGATAATTTAAGTCTTTAAGTTAGCCAAGAATATCGTTAATTTCAAAACGTCCCCAATGTTTAACAACTGTTTTTCTCTGTTCCCGCTTCATTTTATTGATGTTTTTATCTTTGTAAAAAGAGTCATCATTGTAATGAGTAGATGAGACCTCTTCAAAAACACAGCCATTCTTGCTCTTAAAGCTATGCCAAACACCAGGCTGAACAAGCACTGATTCACCAGGTTCTAATGATCGAGAAACACCGTCTAGTGTGGAAGTAAGGTCACCATAGAGTACTTGGAAGGTTTCTTCTTTCCTTTTGTGGTAATGTTCAGGGTGGTCCTGACCTGGTAGTTGAACTAGGATCTTTTTAGCATATTCTCTGTTAATACAGGTTATTATAACTGTTCCAATTTCTGTATATTTTTCAATGCCATAGTGATGAGAAAACTCTACATCAAAGTCATTCCCTATAACTACACTCGCTTCTCTCAAAAGAGCCTTAACTTCATGAATAGATTTTTTAAGAATGTTTAATTCATTATTCTCGATAATAGTTACATCCTCAATTTTAATAGCAGAGTCTTTAGGGAGGTCTATGTTTATAGTAGGCTTCTTTCCGATTAAGCCACTATCCAATTGTCCATCTATATAAGGAATAGCGAAGTAAGTGTTATTTTCACTCAAGACATCACCTGATTTAAGTGGCGTTTTAACATAAACACCTCGCTTTAATGAATCTAAGGAAGCCGTTTCTTCATCTGGTATTATTTTTTCTGGGCCTCCTGATAAACTTATAGCTTTGTTATATGAAGCAAACCATGAGTCTAATTGTGATGGCCTTGATGAGTAATCATTTAATGAGATTTCACTTGTTTCTAGACCTATATGTCTTTCAAACATTCTTGCTCCTTTAGCATAAGCCATGGCTACTGGTACAGTATCATCTGGGCTTTCATGAGTTGACCATCCTATGGTTACTCCTGGGTATCTTTTTTTCAGTATGTCAATCTGATTTAGTTGCAACCAGTTATCTGGTGTAGGATAAATTGCCATACAATGCATCATTGCAAAATCAACGCCTTGATGTTCAAAAAAGCTAACTAAGTTATCAATATCATCAATTGATGCTCCACCTGTTGAAAAAACAATAGGAAGATTGCTCGAAGCTGCTTTTTCAATCAAAGGCCAATCCTTGGCTGAACAACTCGCAATTTTTAATAGATCAAAATTCATATCAACAATTACATCTACTGACTCTTCATCAAACGGGGTACACATTGTTATTAAGCCTGCATTTTTTACTGCATCAAATAATTGTTGATAGCCTTTTCTATCCATCTTAGTTGATAAGAACCTAGTAACATATTTATGATCACTTCCAGTTTGATGATCTGGATGTATAAAGGAGTCTAACTGTCTAAATTGAAATTTGATTGCCGCATTCTTAATATTGTTCTTTTTTAAGACATCGGAGGTTTCTGTAATAATTTTCTCACCATGGCTAACTGAACCTTGGTGGTTATTTGCCATATCTAGTACAAATAGATCTTTAAAATTAAATTTATTCTCTTTTAAACCAGCCATGTCAACCTCTTAAGTATTTATATAATTGCATCATTTGTAAATCCTTTATCATACCTTATTTTAACAGATCTTCCTTTCTGAGATGATGTATAAATTGCTAAAATAAGTAACATTGTTTCCAATCCTTTCTCTATAGAAATGGGTGAATCTAAATTTTTTTCTAAACACCTATCTATGTGTCTTAACTCGCGAATAAAATCATCCGGCCTAGTTTTTTCAAATACTTCTTCTTTGTAATTATTTTTATCTACATTTGAAGCGTAAATAACTCTATCTTTTCCATTCTCAAAATTACATTGCCATTCTATGTAACCTTTATGTGCCTGGGCTCTTGCCCATTTTCTAGTTGGCTGAGTTACTACATCTTGAACAACTCTACCCATAAAGCCTGTATCCGTAGTTATATTTGCCAAGGATATTTGGTCATAATCTACATCCTCATTTTGTATGTATTGCAAATCAGCAGAAACCCTTGAAGCTTTCCCTTGTCCTCCAATATAGGCGAGATGTTGCCATAAATTTAATGCATGTGAATGCTCCCCTGTGGAGCCTCCTCCTTTTTCCCAAAAACCTAAATAAGTATCTTGCGGTCCGTTAAGCCATGGGTGAGCTTCAAAAATACCTCCCCAATGCTCTCTAAACTCCACATCTAAAGTAATCAGTCCCCCTAGATCATCTTTCGACAAATATTTTGAGAAAACTGATGCGGATTCACCAACTACATGGTCGTATCCCACAAAAACTCTTACGCCTTCTTGTTTTGCATATGAATATAACTTTTGAGCATCCGTTAAATCTGGTGTGCAAAATGGTTTTTCTACCAAAATTAATTGTGGTTTGTCTATTCTAATAGAATTGATAGCTACCTCGACATGTTTATCAGGAGGTGTTCCAACAAACACATAGTCATACTCTTTAGCTACATTATCATCTAATAAATATAGGCCTATCTCATTATCCCAAAGGCCATATCTTGAAGGGTAAATCTCTTCTTTGGTTCGAATTAAGGCCTCAGAGTCAATATCAAAGATATCTACAGACCAGCCTAGAGTTCTAGCTGCATTGGCTAAATGATTACCAATAGAACCTGCACCATAAATTTTTACGTTCTTCATTCTCTGCATTCTAGCATTATGAAAGATCTAAGGTTAAAAAAATGAAGTTAAAAAATTAGCCTCTAATTATCCTCTGTATATATTTATAGCTGACTTAATATCATGCAGCGACTTAATAGTTAACTGGTCTTTACTCCCAATGTAATTGTAACCAATAAAATGACACCCATAAGATTTAGAGCTTATGTAGTCACTTTCTGAGTCACCAATCATTAATATATCTGTTGGAATTAACTTCATTTTTTGTCCAATTGTTTGTAAATTTTGTATCTTTGATTTGTGAGAGCCATATATCTCTCTAAAAAGAGAGGACCAGCCCCTATTATGGATTATATTCTTTAATGTTTTTGTAGGGGTTGCTGAGTTGATAAAAAGTAAATACTCTTCAGATAATTCTTGTAATACCTTACCAGCGCCTTCTATTTCTGCTGCCTCACTTACTCGTTTTTCTGCAAGCACTGTGTAAGAATCTATCATTGCTGTAATTATATGGGATGGTGGAAAAGAGCCTGAAGTTTCTTCTACATAGATTCCAAAATCTTTTAATAGCTGAGCAAAAATATCCTTTCGAGTTTTTTGTGATGATTCTTTTAAAATAATTTCCATTCTAGGAGATGAATCAGGAATAAAACGTTCGCTTACTTCAAAAAATAGTTCTCTTTTTATTTCATTGGAATCAACCAATGTTCCATCAAAATCAAAAACTATAGTCTTTATCATCTATTATTCGTATTGGTCTAAAAATAATGACAGTGAAAGAAGCATTAATATTCTCTGCGTAGCTCTGGCTTCTTCCGTTTTAATGTTTTTATTATTGAAAAAGTCTTGAACCCAAGAAGAATAGACATCGTAGTTAAAATACCTCTTTAGATAGCTATCCTCATGTAAAAGATAGTCTTGCATCTCTTTTCTAGATTCTTGATCTAATAATTGAAATATTGGTATAAAGAATCCTGTCTTTCTCCTCTTTGCAAGTTTTCTAGAAGCATATTTCAAGTATCTACGTCTAAATATTTCTCTTAATAAATATTTACCCTGTTTATGCCTCGTTTTTAAGCGATGAGGTAGGTTTAAACCAAATTCTACAAGACGCTCATCTAGCATAGGTACCCTTACTTCTAGACTCTCTTTCATGGTTGCAAAGTCAACTTTGAAGAGGAAATCATTTGGCAGTTGTAATCTGAAACATATTTCTGTCAATCTTGCGGAGAATATTTCAGTTCTATTTCTGTTTTCCTGATCGATAATTATTGATTGTTCTTTATTAAAGAATCTGTCAACAGATTTCATGCTACTGTTTTTTAGTAATTGGTCTCTCTCTTCTTTTGTAATATACGTGAAAAAGTCAGCTAATATTCTGTCATCAGATACAAGAGTATTTCTGAGCACCTTTTGACTGAATAAACTTAAAGGCTTTATTGATGACTTTGCAAACAATTGAAAAAGCTTAGTTAAAAAAGGTAACTTAATAAAAATCTCATTAATCAGAAGTTTTTTTTCAAACCTATGAAAAAAATAATAGCCGCCAAAAACTTCGTCAGCGCCATCGCCACTTAATGCAACAGTAATATTATTTTTCATAGCCTTTGCGATCAGGTTAACGCCAAACATAGAAACGTCTGCATATGGCTGTCCTGTTGAGAGCAAAAAAGTCTTTATTGATTGAAGATTCATCGATTTGTTCATCAAAATATTGTTATGAATAGAGTTAATAGATATTGATATTTCTTTAGCTTCTCTAGACTCATTATATTTTTTATCATCAAGTTCTACTGTATATGTTGATAGGTTTAGAGTGCCTTTCGACGATTCTTGAATATGTTTTGAAGCAGAATTAGCAACGAGTGGTGAGTCAATTCCTGCGCTTAAAAATGAGCCTAAATTAACATCACTCTCTAGCTGAGAAGCAACAGCTCTATCAAGCAGCTCGGAAGCTGTCGTAATTGAGGCTTCTTGATCTAAAGTAAAATCTGGTTTTATCTGCAGAGAAAAATAACTTTTCTTTTCCAGCTTACACTCACTGCTTTCAAGCGACATTTTCAAATACTCTCCCGGAAGAAGGCTTTGAATCGAATTAAAAAAAGTTGCTGGTGCTGGAATATAATTCAAAGAAGCAAAATCATAGATTGATTGCTCATTAATACTTCTATCCTTTATGGGGAAATTTAATAATGCTTTAATTTCGCTAGAAAAGAAAAGACTATTGTTACTGACTGAATAAAACAGTGGCTTTATGCCTAATCTATCTCTTACAAGAAATAATTCATTCTTCCTTAAATCATAAATAGAAAAAGCAAACATGCCTTCTAGTAAATCAAATGCAGTGGTGCCATACTCCTCAAATAACTTTGGAATTACTTCTGAATCAGTGGTGCTTTTAAAATCATACCCCTTTGCTATTAAGTTTTTCTTAAGCGATGGATAATTATATATTTCTCCATTAAAGACCGTGTAGATCGTTTCATCGTCATTAGCAATTGGCTGATTACCCTTTGCGGAGAGGTCTAAAATACTCAAGCGAGTATGAATCAGGCCAGCGTGCTCAAATATTATATGATCCTGGAAATCCGGGCCCCTATGAAAAAGATCTGATTTAATGGAAGAAATAATCTTTTCGTCTATTTCCTGATGGTTATACCAACCTGCAATGCCACACATAAATTAAGCCTTTTGGAGATTATTATACAAGTTGACTATATTCTTAATAAGTTGATGATGTGTATACTCACTTTCTACTTTTTTCCTTGCTGCTAATCCAAACTTTTTTCTTCTATCTGGTTCGTTAATTAAATATAAAAGCCTTTGATAAAATAAATCGAAGTTATCTTTTTCTACCACAAAGCCTTGCTTATCATCTTCAATCATTAGTGATACGTCGCCTACTTCTGTTGCTATTATGGGTAATCCCACTGCCATTGCTTCTAAAACAGAATTGGGGAACCCTTCAGCAGATGATGTATGAAGAAAAATGTCAGCCATTAATAAATAATCAATTGGTGAGTCTTGATTTCCATGTAGGGTTATTATCTTTTGTAGCCCCAAATTCTGAATTTGATTTTTTAAATCATTATAAAGAGGTCCATCTCCAATAATGTCGATATGAATATCTACTTTGCAAGAATCCAGTCTTTTAGCAATTCTAATGAGCCAATCTTGTCTTTTTATCTCAGTTAAGGACCCTACGCATATCAATTTGGTGGTTGAGCCATCTTTATATTTAACTTTAGGATAGAGAGAAATATCAATACCATTCTGAATAACAATAGAGTCTTTTTTTGATGGGAGGCAGATTGTGCTTTGTAAGTATTTTTTGGCAGAGAAATTATTGAAAACTATCATCGTTGGCAACCATAGATTCAAAAACTTAATCAGCATAGACATAGACTTTGATTCATAAACAACATTGCTCCTTATGGCACCAATTGGTTGAGCAGATGTAAAAAGAGATGCTAGCCAGGTAATCAAGTTCAGATAAAAACTATAATTGTGTATGATTTTTGAACTATTCCTTTTAATATAATCCCGAATAATTAATATCTTTTTCAATACATTGAAGCCGCTAAGACTAACGACTTCAAATCCATTAGAAACCAACTGATCATTATAAGGTCCTTTCTCATCACCCCAGACTATAATAAGGGGTATGTATTCACTTTGATCGATACTATTAACAAGCAATGTCATCTGCTTTTCATATCCACCCATACCCAATTGGCCAATCAAAAAAATAATATGGGTCTTTGTATTAGCCATCTAATTGTAATTTCTGAGCTTTGGTATCATCATTTTTTGCAATCTTGAGAATCGCGTAAGACAATCCAAAAAGTATATAGATGATTTTAGTCGTCACTTCAGCTGATGAGAATAGCCTTTCAAAGCAAAGCCCGAAGGAAACTATAATCAGCCCCTCATTTAATAAAATAAGTAGATGGCTGTTAGAAATTATTAATAACTTCCTCGCCAAAAATAAATTCCTAAAAATCCCAATTAAGAAAAGGAAAAGCAGAAAAATCCCAATTAAACCTTGCTCCCCCAATGTTTCGACAAAAAAGTTATGAGAGGAACTTCCGTATCCTAGAGCATCCGCCATAAATAATTCATAATTCCCTAAACCAATCCCTATGAATGGGCTAATAGCCATCATATCAAGAACAATGCGTTGTCTTTCTAAACGATGCAATGCAGAAGCATCAAACATATAATTTTCTCCAGTAAACAGGTTGGACAATCCAGGTAAATCAAACAAGTGAAGAAGGTTTACCAAGCTAATAAGTCCTGAAAAGACCACCAATAAAATAAAAAGGATAAGGCATACAAACGTTATCGCCAATCTTTTGTAGTTCAGGTTACCTCTATTTAGAATCAGGTAGGTAAAACCCATCACGCCAATCATTAAAAGTCCAGTCCGACTGCCGCTCAAGATTTGCCCATAAAGCATCAGCATCAGAAGCAGTGAATAAATAATAAACTCCTTGGTAAAGATTTTTGAGTTTGAATTAAGGATTGCCATAAAAAAAGGCAGTTGTAATCCAATAGCTAAGCCATTATAAGCAATAAAATCATTTGGGTTATCTCTCAAACCTGCTGCTCTTCCTGCTTCCTCCCAATTTGTTGTCGCTTCTGGCATTGGCTCAGCAACCCCAAATGAGATCAGCACTGAGTATACAGCTGAGAGGCTAATCCCATAGATCATCCATTGGCCAACATTAAGTAGATCTTCTTCTTCTCTTATCACGTTAACAATAATTACAACTAGCACAAAGAATAGAATCACTTGAAAAACCATTTCCGGTAAAGACTGTACGCTTCTTATCCAGTCTAAGGCAGCTAAGCCTTGAGACCTTGATGCTTCAAATATTCTCCAGATCATCAAGAAGAAAAAAGATGACAATAAAACAGGAGTGAAGTCCAGTTTAATATCCAAAAGTATAACTCTCATAAAATAACCAGCAGCCAAGCCCAATCCGCCTATTTTAGTTGCTGTGCCCAGACTGCCAGCATCAATAACATCAAGCGGAATAGAGAATGAGAGAATCAGAAAAGCAATAAGTCCTGCAACAGGTCTTGTCAGAGCTAAATAAAAAATCATTCCAATTATCATTAAAGCTATAAACATTCTTAATGGCCTATTCTTTCTATATACGAATTAAGTCGTTTTTAATTGGGAATGTGTTCTTGATATCAAATATAAAGGATCCGCTTTTACCAAACCTGCGAATCTTTTCTATCCCCATTGTCTTAAATTGGCTATGCGATACAGCTATTACTATAGCGTCATAAAAATTTTCTGGTAAATCTTCAATTAAATTAAGTTTGAATTCTTTCTTAATGTGCTCCTTGACAAGAAATGGATCAAAAACATCTACTGCTATTCCTTTTGAAATTAAATCATTGATTAAATCAACAACCTTGGTATTTCTATAATCTGGGCAATTTTCTTTAAATGTCATCCCCATAATAAGTATTTTAGAGGAAGATAGGTGATAATTTTCTTGTTCCATTTTTTGACAAATTGTCTTTGCATAGTAATGTGCCATGCCATCATTTAACTTTCTGCCAGCCAAAATCATTTCTGGTTTATAGCCAACTTGTTCAGACTTATATGTTAAATAATATGGGTCGACTCCAATACAATGCCCGCCAACCATGCCGGGAACGAAACGATGAAAGTTCCATTTTGTGGCTGCGGCATCTAAAACTTCATGTGTATCGATATCCAAATGAGAAAAAATAATGGACAATTCATTAGCGAGAGCAATATTTATATCCCTCTGAGTATTCTCAATAACCTTCGCGGCTTCTGCAACCTTAATGGAAGATGCCCTATGTGTTCCAGCTTCTATAATTTTAGAATACAGATTATCAATAAATACGGATGATTCTTCATTACTACCTGAAGTTACTTTAATGATTTCCTTAATTGATTTTGACTGATCACCTGGGTTTATTCTCTCTGGACTATACCCAACATAAAAATCAATATTGCATTTCATATCTGTGGAATTTTCTAATATAGGTATACAGACTTCTTCTGTTGTTCCTGGGTAAACTGTTGATTCATAAATGACATAGTTACCCTTGCTTAATACAGAAGAGACAGATTCAGTAGCAGAAACTAAATTACGAAGATCTGGTGTCTTGTCATCTCTAACAGGGGTAGGCACAGTAATAATATATATACTGGCTTTAGCTATACTCTCGATATTTGACGTAAATTTTATATGAGAATTTATTATCTCTTCTTCTGCTGCTTCAAGTGTGCTATCAATGCCATTACTTAATTCTTCAATTCGGTTTTCGTTAACATCAAATCCCAAAACATCATAATTTTCAGCAAATGCAATAGCTAATGGAAGCCCGACATAACCTAAGCCAATGATCGCGATTGTATTTCTTTCTGCTGGCATGAGTAAGTAAAATTATACTAAATCTTGCTTTTGAGTGATTAAACCTCTTTTCTCAATTCTTTGAAAAAGATAATTACATCAGTGTAAAGGCTTGTATCTCTTAGAAGAACATAAAGGCAACTAAGAAAAAATCCAATGATAGCTCCAAAAATTGTCATTTGTGTCCTGTGGGGTGATGATCTTTTAGATGGAGGAAGCGCTGGGTCTATAACCTTAAATGCTGATTCTTCAGTAACATTGGCTATCATTTTTGACTCAACTTGTTGTTCAATCATATTATAAAGAACTTGTCTTAAATCAACCTGTTTGGTTTCTTGGAGCTCTTTCTCTAAATAAGCAATATTTCTGTCTGACTCTTCAATTGTTTTATCTTTCATATGATCATTAAGAGATGCAATAGTCGAATTTGCAAGACTTGCTGCTAAATAAGGGTCATCGAAATTTATTGTGACTTTTAATAAGTTATTCTGCACATTAAATGTAACCTGTCTAACTGATTTATCAAAATTCCTAAAAATATCTTCAATCGTAGGGTGATCATCTGGGTCTACCCAAGTAGATGTTTCTGGATTCCAGTCATCCGGATACAGAAGAGGATATAGGTTTTGCTGCTCTATAAACATTATCGTAAATTTTTTTGATCTCATATAAGCTATCTTCATTTCCGCATCTAAAGCTGCTGCAGCTCCTGTTAGGCTTACTCCTGCTATGCTTGCTAGACCACTAAATCTTGATGTTAAAGCAGCTATTCCAGTATTGGCTGCCTGAGATTTAGCCGATGAAGTTACCAAGACAGTTGATGTATATATTGGTTTGAGTGTAAGGGAGTATGCTGCCGTCAGAACACCAAAAATAAAAGTTATAACCATTATAGTTTTTGCAGATTTTAGCAGTTTTATAATGAGCTCTTTAATTGATAATTCAATTTTCTCAGTTTTTTCAATCATAAATTTATATTAGTTATTAAAGCTTCCTACTGCTGCTGCAGCGACAGAGAGCTGATAAATGATATTAGATAATTCAGTTACACTCTTAATTCTATTGGTTGCTCTAATATTCGCTGGAACAACAATAGTATCTCCAGGCTGCAATTCTGATCCGCCAGCTCTAAAAAAGGCACTAGAATTATTAATTTGCACGGAACCATCAGCACTAATAACATAACTGCCTCTCTGATCTGCAAAGGCTGTATAACCTCCGCTTAGTTCTATGTAATCACTTTTAGATTTATCTTCTGAAAACACATGCGAAGTCTGTCTATTAACTTCGCCAATAACAGTTATATCAAAAGATTTTGACGGTATGTCTAATGCATCCATGTTTTCAAGAGTAATGTCTTCTATGCTGCCACTTAGTATTGCTGATAAATCAATAACAAGTCTTCCTGTAGCTTCCACTCTTGTTGCTTGTTGCGTTAAGCCCAAGAGTAAATCTACATTTTCTATTGCTCCCAACTCGCTTGTGGATGCTAATAATATCTCTTGTTCTAGTTGTTCTTGTGCTTCCTCAAGTCGCTCTCTTTCCAATATTCTTAATTTTTCACGACTAAAAAAGGCTCCATCTATATAGGCCTTTTCTGTGAAGCCTCCAGCTCTCATAATCAAGCTAGTCAAGCTATCTGATTTTGATATTCTGTATCTGCCTGGGAAAAAAACTTCCCCCGTTACATCAACATATTCTTCATTATTATTGATAGTTTTTACAAATAACTCTGTTTCTTTAGTTATTTTCTGATTTATGTCGATCTTAAGATTGATTGGTGTTTGTTTAAACTCTATTTCACCTTTTGAGTTAAGATTCCTAGAAATAAGTTCGGCTTCACCTAAAAAAGAAGAACTTGTATAACCGCCTGCGGCTTTCAGCAAATCATGAACCGTGTTTAAGCCATTATGAGGAAAATATCCAGGAAATTTTACAGCCCCTGATGCATTAACCAAGCTTAAATCCTCAAAACCAGAAACCTGATCTCTGTGTATTTCAATATAGGGTGCTAATATCAAGTTTCTATTGCCCATGCGAATAGTTATATCTTCATCTATATCCTTATCTTGATCTAGGCTAAGATTATCATCTTTAATCTTTTGATCTAATAGAATTGCCTCTTCAAGGTCTAGGTTATAAGCAGACATCATTTCTTGTAAGAATGCCTCGTCAAGTTTGTCCTCTGAAGCCTTTTCTACAATATTTTCTTTTTGCAATTCCTTTTGGATTCTGAGGCAAGAGTCATTAATCTCATCAGAAATAAATAGACACTGATCCAGATCACTAGGCATTCCATAAGAAAAAACTAATATTGTATCTCTAGGCTTTAACTCAGGATCTTTATCTGATTTCTTATTTATGATCGCTGAACTAAGATTAAAACTTCTCATAGTCAAAATTCCATCTGGAAAATTTTCAGAAACCAAAACAGCATATTGTAGATCTGTTTCTTTTAATATATCTTCATCAAGTGAAATAACATCTGAGACAGTCATTGAATCTTTCCACTGAATAAATCCAGGTCTTCGCAAAAAGCCTTCTAGATAAACATAGTTCTCAATTTGTTTAACTATAGGTCTAAATATATATTCATCCCCATTGTTAACAGTAAAATCAGTTAAAGCGTTTTCGGTTAAATCAATATCTATTAGCTCTATATTAGAATTTGAATATCTATTGAGCTGAATATCAGATCTATCAGCGCTTGGAAGAAGGCCTCCAGCATAATTAATTATCTTATCTAACGACTCCTCTCCATGGAGCTCATAGACTGCCTCTCTAACAACTTCGCCTTTAATTGTTACCCGAGAACCTACTGGAGGAATAAATATCACGTCACCAGATTGTAAACGAACATCATTGGAATTATCTCCTTCCATAAGAAAATTATACAAATCAAAATTAACAATGGTCTCACCGTTTCGCCTTAACTTTATGTTTCGTAAGGACCCTATTTCTTTTACTCCGCCGCTAACAAATAGTGCATTTGTCAAAGTTGATAATGAATTAACCAAATATGCGCCTGGGTTGAATGCATCACCTGTTATAAAGATTTGGATAGGTTGCAGCTTCCCCATTGAAATACTTGCATCGACTCCAATCTTTTGATTTCTAATTCTTGTTTTTAATAGTTCTTTCGCTTCTTTAAAGGTAAGACCTGCTATTGTTATCGGGCCAATATCTGGAACAAAAATACTTCCTTCTCTGTTCACAATAAGATTAGCTATCCTGTTTTCGCTTCCTAGGAACAGGATTTCTATCTCATCACCAACGCCTATCAGGTAATTAGACGGCACTATGATTTTTGTAGATGAAGAAAGTGGTTGGGGTCTACCGCTAAAAAGATCGTACCCAAACTTTGGCACTTCTCCTTCTTCTAATTCTTCTTTAGGCTCTAAAGCAAGTTGTTGTAATAGGAGTTGCTCTTGTTGTAATTGTTCTAAAGTCATTGACGAGTCAGGAGTATTCCCTAATGGGCTGTCATTTAAATTGCCGCTACCTTGTAACATCTCTAAAACATCTCTTTGCTGCTCTGGATTCATGCCATCGAGTTGAGAAACAAGTGAATCCATAGACTGAGAATATAGCGTCTGGCTGAATATTATGAATATACTCAGTAAATAAAATTTAATAACTCTTTTCACAATCCTAATCTTCTATTGCATCTAATTTTCTAAGTTGAACAATTGTATACATTTATTTCATGAAAGCTATTTTAAGATACATTTAGTTACACGTTAAATAAAAAGAAGGAACAATATCATTTAATTGAATTCAAATCTTCAGAATAATAATCGAGATACCATTCTACAAAGTTTCTGATCCCAATATTAATATCAGTGCTTGTTTTAAAATCAAAGTCCTGGTATGTATCGCTCATATCTGCATGGGTAACTGGCACATCTCCTATTTGCATTGGTAAATAATTAATTTCAGCCTTTTTATTCAAGCACTTCTCTAATTCATTCACATAGTCCATTAGTTGCACAACCCTTCCATTGCCTAGATTATAAAGCCTATAAGGCGCAAAGCTTTTGGAGGGATCTAATGCTTGATTATCAGTAGAATCTTCTGTTTGGGGTGCATGAGGTATGATGGCGAGTATACCATTGATAATATCATCTATATACGTGAAGTCTCTCGCGTGATTACCAAAGTTATATATGTCTAAGGGCCTATTATTAATCATGGAATCTGTAAATTTGAAAAGCGCCATATCAGGCCTGCCCCATGGGCCATAAACAGTGAAGAATCGAAGACCAGTTGTTGGGAGATTGAACAGAGCACTGTATGAGTGTGCCAGCATTTCATTTGATCTCTTTGTAGCGGCGTAAAGACTGATGGGCCAATCAGCATTATCCCTAACAGAGAAAGGTATTTTCTTATTGCCCCCATAGACTGAGCTAGAAGAAGCATATATAAAATGATCAACCTCAAAATTCTTTGAATTTTCTAGAATATTAGCAAAACCAACAAGGTTTGATTTTATGTATTCAGATGGGTTCTCTAATGAATATCTGACTCCTGCTTGTGCAGCTAAATTAATGACTATTTTTGGACTTAAGTCTTTAAAGACTAACTTGAGTGAATCATTGTCTTCAATAGAAATACGATGGTGCTTATAATTTGTATTATTTATAAATCTTTCTAGCCGTCTTTCTTTCAATTTAGGATCATAGTACTCGTTGTGATTATCAATTCCATGGACGTTATGTCCGAGCTCCAACAACCTAATTACAAGGGCTGAGCCAATAAATCCTGCAGAACCAGTAACAAGTATTTTCATTTTTTCTATATAATAAAAATTTTAAGGCTTTAATTATAGATGAATATCCTTTCTTATACTGATTTAATCTTACGAAAGATTGTTGGCTAACATTTAATTAATGACTGGGTTAACAAAAAAATAATAATTGTGAAAAATGGCGTTGTTATTATAGGATCAGGACATGCAGGTGGCATGGTAGCTTACTACTTGCGTCAAAAAAAATTTCTCGAATCAATAACTATTATAGGTGATGAGAAATATCTTCCATACGAAAGGCCTGAATTATCTAAACAATTTCTTGATGACTCTCTAGAAAAAGAAAAGCTATTTCTAAAAACTGAAGCATTTTATAAAAAGCAAAAAATAAGAATTATAAGAAACTGCAAGGTTAGAGATATTGATAGGCATAAAAAGCGTGTATCAATTGGAGAAAATAATTATATTGAATATGGTTTTTTAGTTTTTGCAACAGGTGCGAATCTTAAAGAAATCTTCAAACATTCAAAAATAGAAATTGATTATCTTAAAAATATAAATCATGCCGAGAGGCTTAAAAATCAAATTAAGAATAAGACAAGTATTGGTATTATTGGAGGTGGATATATTGGACTAGAGGTTGCTTCAATTGCTAGAAAAAAAAACATAGCGACAACAATAATAGAAGCTGAGAATAGGCTAATGAAGAGAGTGTCAACGCCACCCATTTCAGAGTTTTTTTCAAAAAAACATAATGAAAATAAAGTTACCATAAAGCTAGACACCCAAGTCGATAAAATAAGCCCAAGCAAAACAACTAATTTAATAAATTGCTCCGATAAAAGCATTGTTGAAGCTGATATAATACTTGCTGCAATTGGTGTAACACCTAATTCAGTGTTAGCTGAAAAGATAGGTTTAAAATGCTCAGATGGCATATTAGTAGACGAACATTGCCTAACATCTGACAAGAACATTTTAGCTATTGGTGATTGCTCTAATCACTTCAACTCAATCTATGCAAGACAAATAAATTTACAATCTGTTCACAATGCGGCGGAACAAGCTAAAACGGCTGCTTTATATATAACAAATCAGCGGAAAGCTTATAGCCAAGTTCCTTGGTTTTGGTCGAATCAATACGATACTAAACTTCAAATAGCTGGTCTGAGTGAAGGTTATGATGACTTGACAATCATTGGATCAAAAAAAGAAAACAGTTTTTCCGTGATCTCTTTAAGGCAAAATCAAATACTTGCTGTAGAATCTGTGAATGCTCCTCAAGACTTTGTGTTTGGAAAGAAACTCATTGAAAAAGAGATAAGAATTAATACAAAAGAGTTAGAGAGGTTCTTAAATTTAAGGGATCTATATAAATATTTGAGCTTATGATTTGCCCAAATAATAATCTTCTAAAAACTCATCAAAGGATTGATTTTCATCTTCTTCGATCTCTTTTTGTTTTGTTAAAGAATCTTCAGCTTCTTTAACAAAATCTGTCCAATATGGATTTTGTTCTTCATCGAGATTTGAATAGTGATCTTTATGCAAAGTTGAATAATAGTTGCCCATATTCTCATAGCTTTTATATTGCTCCAATAATTCATGAATGATGCGTCCAGAAAGAGTGGATTCTGGTTGCTGAATCATGCTCTTGAATTTATCTATTATTTCTTGTGCAACACCTAATCTTTTAGCAATTGGTTCTACTTCATCTAGAGTTGAATAAGCCCACTCCTTTAGGGATATTTTTTTACCCTTCCTTTCCAAAATTAAACCCGGCCTCCTACCTTCTAAAGCAACTAAAGAGTCGTTGTTCTTTATTTCTTCTAATTCACTAGGCGATATTGGTGGACTATCTTTCAAACCAGAGTAGACAATTAAAGCTTCAATAAACTGGGTGCTTTCTATATCAATTCCATGAGTACAAAACGGGTTTAAATCTATAGATCTAAGTTCAATATAATCAATACCATTCGTTTTTAGTTTATTGCTAAGCCTCTGATGACCCTTCAAGCTACTTTTTGGTCTAGCTATTTCATAATATTCATCTTCAATTTGCAGAAGATTAGCATTCAACTGTGTACCTATATCTCCTGATGATTTATATATATCCAAAAAAGCTTTGCTTTCTGTGCTCGTTGCCTTTTCTAAGTCGTAAATAAATGCTTTGAGTGAATCGCTTGAGAAAGTAAGCTGAGAGCGTTTTTTGTTCTGATATCCAACTCTACTCATTCTCAGCGATGTTGCAAAAGGTAGATAATAAAAATCACCAAATGAATTAAACTTTATGCTGCTTTTCTCTATGAAGTTTTTAGTTACTGCAGGCGATGCGCCAAATAAGTATAAAATAAGCCAGTTAAATCTTTTAATATTTCTTAGAACTCTAAAATAATAGCTTGACTTAAACTCCTTTTGATCAATTGTATTATCTTGTGATAAGAGCAAACTCCAAAATTTCTCCGGAAAGGAATAATTATAATGAATGCCAGAAATAGTCTGCATTAACTTGCCATAACGATGAGATAAACCATTTCTATATGTCATTTTAAACCTAGACAAATTAGATGTGCCATAGTTGCTTATCGGAATCATATTTTCATTCTTAATATATGGCGGCATACTAAAGCACCAAAGCAGTTCATTCCCAATGTTTTTATAGAGAAACTCATTAAGATGATCAAGAAACTCTAGAGCAGAACTATGATGCTCAAAAGGCGGTGTTATTAATTCAATCTGGGCTTCAGAAAAATCTGTTGTTATGTATTTGCTACATAGTGCTGAACCAATTGAAAGTGGGTGTTTTTGTAAAGATATTGTATCTTTACAAATCCTTAAATTCTCCTTCTCGATACCAAGAATTCCAGAGTGAACAAATTGATTAACCTCATAATCACTGAAATTCTCGATGAGGTTATCTAAGTCTTCGGTTTTCACAAGATATATTTATGCAGATCATTCTCAGTATTCTATTTTATGTTTTAATAGCGGTGCTAAAACCAGAAAGAATTTTCTTAAAAGACCAAGGTTTTCTTCTCAAAACATCTACTTCATCTTTAGCATGTATAACATGATCATAAAGTCTTCCTGATTCAACTTTTTGTCCTGCATCTTTTGTTAATGGTGACCAAGCATATCCTGAGAAATTTCTTGCAGAAGAGGTTGAAAATAAATCCATCGGCAAACTAAAGTAGACCCATTTATTAAAACTCCCTTCTCCGACGCAGGCAGAATCACAGTCAGTAAGCGAGACAATTGCGCCAACTTTTGATCCGTTAGCAAATCTTCTTGAAAGATCTAACTGCGCGCCTTTGTCTTTTCCTAAAAATTTGCCCATGCTTGCTTTAAACCTCATATTATAGAATGGGATGTCATAATAAATACTCAGAAAACCAGTTACAGTCTGATAATCTCTAAAACCAAACTTTTGATCAAATTCTCTCTGTTTGACCCAGTATGTATCTAATCCAATTGCCCAATTTTTTTGGTCAGGAAAATAAATTATTTCACCTCCTAAACCGCCATACATCCATTCTAGTAGGCCAACTGAAAATTTAGCTTTAATATTTCTATTAACATCTATAAATCTATCTAAAGCCATTCTTCTGATTCCAGTTGTGCCCTCAGTCATATAGAGCCTTCTGTCTTGCCTAACATGATGCAACTCACCATCAGTAATATGATATGTATAATCTTCAAAGTTATTGTATATATCAAAGCCAATATCCGTTGAAAGATACATCCCTTTTTTAAAGGAATATTCTGTGTGCAGAAGTGCTTCAAGTTGATAAAAATAAAATTTTGCCTGATGTTG
Source organism: Fidelibacterota bacterium (assembly GCA_002718285.1). The sequence goes on along the minus strand of PBAR01000041.1, from coordinate 3,029 downwards.
AAGCGTTCCGTTTAATTTAGGTGTTATTTGCCAATAAAAATTGGGGTATAGATAATCATTCTTCCTTGTAATATAGTCACCTTGCCTAGGAAAAGACCTATGGTGAAAATTAACATCAGTTTCATTTAGCTCACCCAAAGAAACCTTATCTATTAATTTTTCCTTATCTACAGAAGCTGTGAGCGTCTCCAGCCCAACATCCAAATTGACAACTGTTAGTTTTGTTATATTTTTTGGAGCATTTGAGGCTAAAATTCTACTTACCACATCAACAGCCTGAATAGGTCTTCTAAATCTAGATTGGCTTATTTCAATAATAACTTCTTCATCGCTGAAATGAAGATTATGAGTTACTATACCTTGGTTTCCAACCTGCCACATGATGGAATCAGCTAAATACTTTTTCCAATCATCTTCAAGTTGTCTAAAAGGCAGGTATTCAGAAACATCTATTTTCTGAGGTCCGGTTCTAAAAAGTGAATCTCTAGTTTTATTTAAGTTAGATCCTATAACAAAGTTTGCAAAAACTGTATTACCTCTTACTACGCCTAGACTAATATCTAGCTGGTCTCTTTCAAAAATATCTATATGGTAGTTAAGACCATAATTTATGGGTGTATCAACATCTGGACTTGGAACACCTTTCCTATATCCAAGTTCCCTCTGATAATTGTTTGAATCATATTCAGCCTTAATTGTCAGACCCTCTATAGGTGTGGTGTACTCAATCCCCCCAAAGAAAGCCGCTTTTTCTCCTGAAAAAAAGTCATCAAAGTGAAATTTACCTCCATAGACAAGTTCAAAGTTCCTTTCTTTTCTCCCTATCGGGTTATCTATATGACCACGGGTTGCCATTCTTCCCCATGCGAGTCCTAAAGTAAGATCTATAGGGCCCAATTGTTTAGAGCCTGCTATATATTCGCTTGAAAATGCGCCTGTGCCACCAATATCCATCAAGCCTAGGGCGAGTTGTGGCCTTGAGTCTGATTCTTCCATTAATAAAATCTTTAAATCAGCGCCTTTATCTTTCCATGTTTGGACATGATTATTTGGATCGATTAAACCTAAGCCATACTCTAGATTTTCAATTTCAGTATATTTTAATGTGGCTTCAAGCCATGGAAAGAATTGAACAGTGCTATATAACCTTTTATATGGACTCTCTGAAGAAATACCAAATATAAATTCTCCATCAGATGAAAACCTAGCAGAAGGATTCACAATCAAGCCTATCGATCCATTAATATTGGTTGAAATATTCTGATCTGTTTCTTCAGCCTTTGACTCTATATTTAAAGATAATATTAATATAGAGATGCTTATAAAATTAATAAGATTCTTTTCGAGATATATACTCATTGACCTAAATCATAACCTAATAATGTTGGCGAGAATATTCTATTTATCTTTAGCATTGATATTCTCAATACTTCTTTATCTCTATATGAAGATAAGAAAGATTGCCTAACTTCTAAGTATTAATTACTACCTAAATCTTATTACTACGTAGTTGAAGTTGTAGTAGTAGTGGTCGTTGTTGTTGTAGTCGTACCAGTTGTAGTAGTAGTTGTTGTTGTTGGCGTCGGTGTCGGCGTCGGTGTCGGCGTCGGTGTCGGCGTCGGTGTCGGTGTTGGCGTCGGTGTCGGTGTCGGCGTCGGTGTTGGCGTTGGAGGAGTTACTGGTGGGTTGCCAGATGGAGTTGTAAACTCGCTTGCTCCACCACTAAAGAGTGCGAGGATAGAGCCCGTAATTGCCACCCATACACCTGTTCCTGCTGCTGCTGCGCCAGCTGCCCCAGCTACGCCTGCTGCTGCTTTAGTTCCTGCGGCTGCTGCTCCTGCTGCTGCTCCTGCTGCTGCTGCTGCTGCTTCATCTGCAGTAGTCTCATCATCATCAAAAGATCCTGCATCTTTATCTCCTTCAGATGCTTGGATTGTAAGTGGTGCCCCTGTTAGTGTAAAAACAAGAACAGTAAAGTACGTAGTTATTTTTCTAAATAAATCCATAATTATTTCACCTTCACTATTTAATGTGAGCTAGTAAGCGCAGTTATTTCGTTTACTGTAATTAAATTACAGTTTTACAGTGTGAATTTCAAGCTTAAGTAGAACTCTGTTTAAGAGCTTGTCATGCTCGCAATCACTTTTCAGTCAGAAAAGTCTATTAGATTTATAGCTAATGTCAAAGGTTTATTTGTGTAAATAGGTTAAATTTATATCTCTATTCATCTAGTAAATCGTTATTTAGACTTTTCTGTTTTTTATCTTAGCATTATCTGTAATTCTTGATAAAAGCTTGAAGATGCCTTCATTTGAAACACTTTCTGAGATAACCCCTGAATATAAATTTCCAAAATCACCTAAAATACTGAGAAAATATTGACATAAAGGTTCAAGCATATCATCAGAAAGGCTATAAAGAGTTCTCCTTGAATCCTCTTTACTCCTTGTCCTCACAAATATCTCGTTATCGACACCTATTCGCAAAATCTTTCTATAATTTGCGTATGTAGTCAATGGGAAGACCTCACAAATAGAGTCATATAATTCATCTCTACCTATTCCTTTATGACCTTTGAACTGATATAAGATTATCGAACAGATTAATTGTATCTGAAGATAGCCAGAGCGAATAAAATTAGACAACTTTTTTGGCTGAAGATCTCTATTAGAAAGGCCCAAAGCTCTTATTGCTGCTGAGAAAGCTAGAATATCGATGCCTTGATCAAGTGAAGTAAAATTTATTGAAGCGTTTTCTATTGCCTCTTCTAATGACTTTTCTTTTTTTATCTTTACTACTTTATTCATAATATTATGCTAATTATAATATCTATACATTACAATAATAATAAGAACATAAGAAGTTTAGGAGAAGAAATGAAAAACTTAAAGACAATAATTTTCTCACTGTCTATAGCACCCTTATTAATTATGAATAATATAAATGCTGAATGCATTTACCCTAAGAAAAATTTTGTAATTCCTTCTGGAACAAATTCAACCAAGGATGAAATGCTAGAAGTTATGGAT
>PBAR01000040.1 GCA_002718285.1 Fidelibacterota bacterium | reverse complement strand
GAGGACCTTCTATAGGAAATCTAGGAGGTTGGCAAGTCTCACGTACACTTCATTTATTGAATGTGCTCACCGGTTCTGTCGGTACTGAAGGCGGCACATTGCCCAGTGCATGGAATAAATTCCATCCTGAATTTTTTGATTCTCCCCCTGGTCCTGATGCATGGAATGAACTCAACTGGCCAAAAGAGTACACCATGGCTCATTATGAAATGAGTCAGATTTTGCCCCATTTAATTAAGGATGGCCGGGGAGAGTTGGATGTGTATTTCACCCGAGTTTTCAATCCGGTGTGGACATATCCCGATGGATTTTCTTGGATAGAAATGCTTTCCGATGCAGAAAAAGTGGGCTGCCATATTGCACTGACACCCACGTGGAATGAGACTGCCTTTTTTGCTGATTATGTTCTGCCTATGGGGCATGCATCCGAGCGGCACGACATTAATTCATACGAAACCCAAGCGGGGGTTTGGATTGCATTCCGCCAGCCCGTTTTAAGAGAAAAAGCTCGCCGAGATGGGAAGGAAGTAGAATTTACTTACGAAGTGAATCCAGGCGAAGTGTGGGAAGAAGATGAATTTTGGATCGAACTTTCATGGCGGATTGATAAGGATGACGATTTGGGTATCCGGAAGCATTTTATGAGTCCCTATCGTGATGGCGAAAAGATCAACATTGATGAATATTATCAATACATTTTTGAACATACGGAAGGACTCACGGAAGCAGCAGAGAAAGAAGGGCTCACCGCTTTAGAATATATGCGGAAGTATGGTGCATTCTTGGTGGATGAGAATGTGTACCGAAATAATGAAAAACCATTTTCTGATTCGGATGTAACGTTGAAACCTAATGGACAAATTGAGAAAGATGGAAATGTAGTTGGTCTTGAAGTGGATGGTAAACAATTTGCCGGATTTCCCACCCCGTCCAAACGGCAGGAAATTTATTCACAAACCATGGTGGACTTTGGCCATCTGGAACATGCTACGCCAGGATACAGGATTAAAAGTCACGTCCATTTAGATGAAATGGATCAGGACAAAAATGAGTGCGTGTTGCTTCCTAATTTTAGACTCCCTACTCATATTCACTCCCGCTCGGCCAATGCAAAATGGCTTACAGAAATCGCCCATCGAAACCCAATCTGGATACATACGAAAGATGCGAAACGACTCGGTGTGTATAATGGAGACTTGCTCAAAATCACCACAGAAATCGGCTGGTTCGTAGACAAAATTTGGGTGACGGAAGCCATCAAGCCAGGGGTAGTGGCTTGTTCTCATCATATTGGCCGTTGGCGCCGACAGCAGGATGAAGGGAACCGCTTCATGACCAATACAGTGGAGATTCAGAACATGGGCGATGGAAAATGGAAGATGGAAACAATGGCCGGCATTGAACCATGGGAAACTAATGATCCGGATACGAATCGCGTATGGTGGCGGGATGGTGGCGTCCATCAAAATATTACCCATGCGGCCAACCCCGATCCCATCTCCGGTGCCCATTGCTGGCTCCAGAAAGTGAGCATCTCCAAGCCGAATCCTGATGAGAAGTATGGCGATATTTTTGTGGATACGAATAAATCATTCGAACATTTCAAGAAATGGAATGAATGGGCTAAGGAAAAAGAAACACATCCTGACGGACTCAGAAGACCTTTATGGATGGGTCGACCTTTAACGCCCCAAAAGAATCAGTTTTATATTAAATAGGATTATAATTTCTGGTCCCTTTAAAATAAAAAAACCTAAGTATGAGCGATTTCATTCTAAATATTAATGGCGAGGAAAAACGTGTAAATGTTGATGGAGAAATACCCCTTCTATGGGTTCTTCGAGATTTTCTTGGTTATACAGGAACAAAATATAGTTGTGGACGTGGGCTATGTGGTGCCTGTACAATACACATAGATGGTGAAGCGATTAGATCATGTGTGACACCCACTGACAACCTTGATGAGGATGTAAAGATTACCACAATTGAAGGTCTTTCCGAGAATGATAATCATCCAGTTAAAAAAGCCTGGTTAAAAAAAGAAGTACCGCAATGCGGTTATTGTCAATCTGGGCAGATTATGACAGCCGCAGCCTTTCTTGATCGAAATCCTAACCCAACTAATTCTGATATTGACACTGCTATGAAGATGAATATTTGCCGCTGTGGTACCTATCCAGAAATAAAAAAAGCGATACTGAGTGTAGCTAATGACAAGTCCGAAAATAAGGATACAAAAAATGAATAGAAGGGAATTCATTAAAGTAACCTCCACGGCAGGGCCAGGACTGTTCCTTGGATTTTATTTACCAAATAAATTTGCAGGAGAAAATCTAAATTCAAAAACATTTGAACCCAATGCATGGATAAATGTCCAACCTGATAACTATGTCAAAATCATGGTTGGAAAATCTGAAATGGGACAAGGAGTTATAACTTCACTGCCAATGATCATTGCTGAAGAAATGGATCTGGATTGGTCCAAGGTTATTGTGGAAAAAGCACCAGCAGATCGCAGTAAATATGGCTCGCAAATGACGGGTGGAAGTAATTCAATCTCTAGCAGTTTTATGAAGCTCAGAAAAGCGGGCGCTACCGCACGAGAAATGTTAGTTATTGCCGCATCTGAGTATTGGAGTGTGCCAGAAAATGAGTGTATAACTAATTCAAGCAAAGTCTTCCATGAAAAAACAAATAAAAAAATATCATATGGTGAATTAGCGACTAAAGCCGGTCAGCAATTAATTCCTAAAAATCCTACCCTAAAAAATTCAAAAAATTTTTCTATTATTGGAAAAAATATGAGTAGAAAAGACACCCTGCCAAAGATTAATGGCACAGCGGAATTTGCCCTTGATATAAAATTGGATGGTATGGTTTATGCGACTGTCGTCCACTCTCCAATTTTTGGTGGTAAAGTTATATCATTTGAGAAAAATAGTTTAGACGGTATTAACGGAATCCTTGATATTTTCGAAATTGAAAGCGGGATTGCAATAGTCGGTGATAATACTTGGACTGTTCTTAAAGCTGCCAAAAAAATCAAAATAAATTGGAATGAAGGAGAAGCAAAAGGTGTAAATACTGATCAAATTACAGAAGAATTAATGAAAGCTAGTAAAAAGCGAGGTGGAGTTGTTCGTAAAAAAGGAAATGTTAAAAGGGCACTTAAATCGTCTAAAAATATTTTAGAAGCGATTTATCAATCCCCCTTTCAGGCTCATGCCACGATGGAACCAATGTCATGTACGATATCCGTGGAAGAAACAAAATGTCAAATTTGGGTTGGAACTCAAAATCCAAATGGTGCACTGAAAATTGTTTCTAAACTAACTGGTCTTAAAAAGGAGCAAATAGAAGTAAATGTAACGTACCTTGGTGGCGGATTTGGTAGAAGAAGTTCTAATGACTTTGTAAAGGAATCGGTCGAAATCGCTAACATTGTAAAAAAACCTATTAAATTGACTTGGTCAAGAGAAGAAGATATGCAAAATGATTATTATAGGCCTGCTAGTCTTCATGTAATGAAGGGTGCATTTGACCAAAAAAAGAATTTGACTGTTTGGAAACACAGAATTACTGCACCATCAATTCTTTTTTCACAGTTAGTTACAATACCCTTTCCATTCAAGGAAAAATTAGATCTAATTAGTACTGAAGGAGCAAAACATATACCCTATCAAATACCCAATATGCAGGTGGATTACCAAATGACGAAAACGGACATACCGTTGGGTTTTTGGCGTTCAGTTTATAGTTCTCAAAATGCTTTTGCGAATGAATGTTTTATGGATGAACTCGCTGAAAAAGCGGGTAAAGATCCTATAAATTTCAGACTGGAGTTATTACCTGAGAATTCAAGAGATGCATCCGTGATAGAACTAGTGGCCGATCGTTCCGGATGGAAAAGTTTCAGTAATGGCCCTATATATCAAGGATTTTCATCCCATAAATCATTTGGTACTTGGGTGGCACAGGTCGCTCGAGTATCAGTTGAAAATAATCAGATAAAAGTTCATGAAGTGCATTGTGCGGTGGATTGTGGTTTAGTCATTAATCCAAATATTGTAAAAACACAGATCTCGAGTGCTATCATATATGGATTATCCGCAACACTAAAAAGTAAGATAACAATTGATGACGGAAAAGTGGTAGAAAGTAATTTTGATGACTTTGATGTTATAAGAATGGATGAAACCCCAAAGATTAAAGTTTATCTGGTTGATAGCGATAAACCTCCAAAAGGAGTAGGTGAACCTGGACTACCACCAATTGCACCTGCAGTGACCAATGCTGTATATGTAGCCACCGGAAAACGCTTCCGCCAGCTCCCAATTGATCTGGCTGAATTCCAATCTGGGATTTGAAGGCTATCAATACATCACCCAGAGAATTCAGGCCATCCTGCCCAGAGTGGATGAATTTTTGCCAGTCCATAATATAAACAGTCTCATGGATCTGGGCATGGTATTGGCTAAATTGGATAAACCTAGCAGAAGAAAACTTGATCAAATAATGGGCGTATCATGAAATGTGCGGGACTCATTTTAGCTGCAGGCGAATCATCCAGAATGGGGAGTGAGAAAAAACTCCTGATGCCATTTGATGGAAAGCCCATGGTGAACCATGTGTTGAATGCTGCTATGGATTCCAATTTGGATCATACTTGTGTGGTCGTAGGACATGAAGCTTCAAAGATCAAAACACTTATGGAGAATAAAGAGATCCAGTTTGTAGAAAATGATCAATGGTCTTCCGGCATGACTTCATCCATAGTAGCAGGAGTGCAGCAATTAAATAAATATGATGGCATCCTGATTCTACTGGGAGACATGCCCTTGGTCACTTCCGAATTAATCAATGAAATAATCGATCATGGCACACCGGATAAAATTGTTGTACCTGCGAAAAAAGGAAGGCAGGGGAATCCTGTATTTTTTGGTTCAAAATTTATGTATGACTTAATGAGACTTGAAGGGGATAGGGGAGCCAAAAGTCTGATCCAAAAAAATCGATCATTAGTAATGGAGATTGAAGTTCAATCTGATGCAATTTTTAAAGATTTTGATACACATGAAAGTTTAAAGGCCGGTATCGGTGTTGCATAAAGCATTATTTTCGACCATGGCCAATCTGCGACAGGAAGGCCGCCCCTTTGCCATCGCCACGGTGATTGCCGTAAAAGGATCGTCATCGGCGAAGACGGGTGATAAGGCGGTCTATGATGAAAAGGGAAAACGGATCATTGGCTACATCGGCGGCGGCTGTGTGGAAAATCGTGTTGGCCAGACCGTCATCGAATCCCTGAACGAAAATAAAACCAGGATGATCGATGTAAACCTGGATAGTGATGATATGGAATTAGGCATACCATGTGGAGGCATGATGACTGTTTTAGTTGAACCCCAAAACCGAACCCAAACTATTCTCATCCGCGGTATGGGCCGCGTGGTGGAAGTGTTGGCTGAACTAGCAGTCACACTTAATTTCAATGTATTGATCCAAACTCAGGAAGATGAGAAGGATCGATATGGATCCGCAGACAAGATTATCACCGAACCATTGGATTTGGGTGAAATTGATGAATCGGTAGATTATTTTATTCTGGCTACTCACCACAGAGATGACCACCATCAATCACTGAGCGCTTTAAATCATGGGATTCCATTCGTGGCCGTGATTGCCAGTCAAAAGAAAGCAGGACTAATCAGGGATCATTTGAAAGATAATAATGTGTCCGATGAAATAATGGAGAATTTTCATTCCCCTGCCGGATTGGATTTGAAAGCACAGACTGCAGAAGAAATCGCTTTAAGCATTATGTCTGAAATTGTGATGTACCGAAATGGCGGTTCCAGAGAATCCATGGGGAAATGAATTCGTGAAACCCATCTATCTCGATAATCAGGCCACCACACCGGTGGATCCACGAGTGACGGAAGCCATGATTCCTTATTTGTCGGAACAATTCGGAAATGCGGCCAGCGTTCATCACGCTTATGGCCGAAAAGCAAAGGAAGCAGTGGAGTATGCCCGAAAAACTTTAGCCAATAACATTAATGCCCTTTCAAAGGAAATCGTGTTTACCAGTGGCGCCACAGAAGCGATCAATTTGGCAATCCGCGGTGTTTGTGAAAAACATCCGGGAAAGGGCCATATCATTACCCAAGCCACGGAACACAAAGCAGTGCTTGATACATGTGAAGCCATGGCCAAAAAAGGATGGGCTGTAACGATTTTGCCGGTGGACACAGAAGGCAGAGTGAATCCTGAAGACCTGAAGAATGCCATTATAGATGAAACAGTTTTGGTTGCCATCATGCATGCTAATAATGAAATTGGCACCATCCAACCCATTGACAAAATCGGTAAAATTTGCAAAGACAAGGGTGTTCTATTTTTGGTGGACGCCTGCCAATCCTTTGGGAAAATTTCAATTGATGTGAGTGAAATGCACATTGATTTGTTGGCCGCAACAGCACACAAGATTTATGGCCCTAAGGGAATCGGTATGTTATATACACAAAGCAAGGGTCCCAAAGTAAAAATGGTGGAACAGATTACAGGTGGTGGTCATGAACATGGCCGGCGGTCGGGTACCCTGCCTGTCCATCAAATTGTGGGATTTGGGAAAGCGATTGAGATTTGTGATCCGGCCGAACATAAAGTAATGGCTGACCTTCAAAAAACGCTGATTTATGGCATTTCATCTATCCATCCGGATGTGGTAATGAATGGGAGTTTGGATCATCGATTGGCAAACAATATTAATATAAGTTTCCCCAGATTGGATGCAGAGACGCTCATCATAAAAATGAAGGGGATTGCCTGTTCTACCGGTTCGGCCTGCAGCAGTGCCAACCTGGAACCATCTCATGTGTTAAAAGCGATCGGACTCAAAAATGAGATGGCACATAGTTCAATCCGCTTTAGTCTTGGCAGATTTAATACTGAATCAGAAATTCAATCAGCTATTCAAGAAATAAATAAAACGGTCACTTTAATAAAGGAAAAATCAACGCATTATCAAATGATGAATGCTTAAATTAGGCTAGAATTAGTAAACAAATTCTTTTAGCCAACTGACCTAAACCCAACACTATGGACATGGTCTGCGGCCGGTACGGTTCTGACGGAAACATCAGAATTTGCTCCCGATTCCCGATCCGCCAGCTGGGATGACTTGGAATGAGAATGGAAAACACAACACACATCCATCCACCCATGGATCGCAGTGTTACGTCTGCGTATCCCACGATCGTAGATCGCCACGATCGCACATTCAATTACCTTCGTCTCGCTGTCAATGAATATTGCAATCTCCGCTGTATTTACTGCATGCCTGAAGAAGGCGTCCCTTTTCGCAACAAAGATCAACTTCTCTCCAAGAATGAGATTAAGCGGTTGCTCTCTGTGGTTTCGAAACTGGGTGTATACAAAATTCGATTCACCGGCGGAGAACCCTTACTCCGAAAGGATATACCCGAATTAGTAAATTATACAAAAAATCTTCGGGGAGTTGAATCAGTCCATTTGACGACGAATGGCATTTTGCTCCATGAATATATTGATGATTTAGCGGATGCCGGTCTTTCCGGAATCAACATCAGTTTAGATACATTGCAACCGGATCGGTTCCAGTCCATCACCAGGAGAAGTGGGTTGGACCAGGTAATAGCAAATATTCATCTTGCAATCGCATCTCAAATCCCTTCAGTAAAAATTAATGTGGTAGCCATGCGTGATTTCAATCATGATGAGTTGGTGGATTTTGCAAACTTGACCATGGATAACAACATTACAGTTCGCTTCATTGAACTCATGCCATTTGATTCTCACCAAATATGGAAGACGGGAAAATTCTACCGAGCCGAACATATTGTGGAAGACCTGCATAGCCAAACTGATCAACTCCAATCTGTGGACGGATCAAGCACAGAACATTATATTTTTCGGATGAAAGGCGCCAAGGGAAAGATCGCCGTTATTCCTGCTTTTTCGAGAAATCTTTGTGGTGCATGCAATCGGATTAGAATCACGGCTGATGGGAAATTATTGAACTGTCTTTATAGCCAAGATGAGACCAATTTGCGAGATGCCATGCGTGATGGGGCATCGAACGAAAAAATTCAATCTATGATTGGGGCATCATTTTTAAATAAACACGTGGATGGTTGGTCTGCCCAACAAAATAATGGAGTGCATCGAGAATCCATGACACAAATCGGTGGTTAATAAAGGAAATATTATGAGTGAATTTTCACATATAGACAAATCAGGAAACGTCAACATGGTAGATGTGACGGATAAAGATTCTACTGTACGGATGGCCAAAGCGGAAGGTAAAATTTCCATGAAACCGGAGACTATTTCTGCCATTCAGGATGATGCAGTTCCCAAAGGAAATGTGTTGACCACGGCAAAGATTGCCGGCATACAGGCGGCGAAAAAAACGGCGGAAATGATTCCCATGTGTCATCAATTGAATCTATCATTCGTGGATGTTGAATTTGAAATTAGCTCTGATGTTATTTTGATTCGTTCAACAGTTAAAACGAAAGAAGCAACGGGAGTAGAAATGGAAGCGCTCTCGAGTGTATCCAGTGCTGCACTCACCATTTATGATATGTGCAAGGCGGTGGATAAAACCATGGTAATTGGTGAAATCAAATTAGTGAAAAAGCTTGGTGGAAAGTCAGACCATGCATCGGAATACCGTCCAAAATTTGGGGTGATCACGTTAAGTGACAGCGTAGCCATGGGCAACAATGAAGATAAATCTGGTGAAATATTAGCCAGTGGATTTTCAGACTCTGGTTGTGAAGTTGATCATCGCTTGGTTTTGGAAGATGGGTCTAATCTATTGGTGCCCACTATTCAAGATTGGATCGATGGCGGAGTTGAATTGATCCTAATCACTGGCGGCACTGGGTTGGGTCCAAGGGATTTAACCATTCAAACTGTAGAGGCATTATTTGATTCAAAATTGCCGGGGATCGATCAGGCCCTCCATGCATATGGAAGGAGTAAAGTGAAAACGGCCATGCTTTCCCGACTGACAGCAGGTGTGGTGAATGGAGCAATAGTGATATGCCTGCCCGGTAGTCCCGGTGCGGCAAAGGATGCGGTGCAGGTGTTGATACCAACTATTTTTCATTCATTTCATATGATGAAAGGTGAAAGGCATTAATGGAATATTTGTTACCCATTTTATTTTTATTTGTTGCCTTCATTTACTCTTCAGTAGGATTGGGTGGCGGTTCATCCTACACGGCACTCATGGCCATGTTGGGTGTGAGTTATACGTTAATCCCCACAACATCCCTTACATTAAATTTGGTGGTGACCTTTATAGGTATGGTCAACTTCTGGCGAAATGGACACAGCCGACTGGATTTAATCGGACCGTTCTTAATTACATCGATTCCGATGGCTTATTTGGCAGGATCTTTGGATTTGCCAGAATTCATTTTTCAGATCATACTCATAAGTACATTAATTCTGGTAGCTATACGGATCTATGTTATTAATGGATTGACCTTTTCATTTCAATTATCCAATGGACAAAAATGGGCCATGATCATTGGGTTGGGGACTGTTCTCGGATTTATTGCCGGAGCAGTCGGGATCGGCGGGGGAATCTATCTTGTCCCCTTGATTATCATGTTTGGGTTGGGTACAGCAAAAGAAGCGGCAGCAGCTGGAGCAATATTCATTTGGGTGAATTCATTGGCGGGCTTTATAGCAAGGTTTCAGGCTGGTACTTTTGATTCTGATTTTATTTTTCCATTAATCGGTGCAGTTGTTGTGGGAGGTTTCGCCGGATCTTATTTCGGCTCGGTTAAATTTGATGCAAAGACCATTCAAAAAGTCATGGGCGGTATCATCATTGTGGCCATCATCTTTTTAATACAGAAAATGATATGATCTCATTTCAAGAAGCCAAGTCAATTGTTGATGAAAATCTGTTTCAGTTAGATCAGGATAAAGTACCTTTAAGTGATTCAACAAATCGGGTTCTGGCCGAAGATGTGGAGGCGTCCATGCCGTCTCCACGGTTTGATAATTCTGCCATGGATGGATTTGCAGTTTGTGCGGCAGATACAATTGGCGCATCCCAAGAAAATCCAATTGAATTAAAAATGGTCAGCGTCAGTTCAGCCGGATCGCCATCGGATGTAGTGATTGATCCCGGAGAATGTGCCCAGTGTATGACTGGTGCAGCCATCCCAAAAGGTGCCGATGCGATTGTGATGGTTGAAGATACCAGCGGATTTACCGATAATAAAATAGTTCAAATCATGATTGAAACCACTCCCGGAAAACATATCCGAATGGAAGGAGAAGAAATCAAAAAAGGGGACGTGCTGATTAAAAAGGGGACAAAAATCACACCCGGCGAAATTGGCACGTTGGCCACATTCGGGATTGATAAAGTAAGCGTATCAAATAAACCGCGTATCGCCATTTTTGGAACAGGGAATGAATTGGTAGAGGCTGGGAATACATTAGAACCGGGACAGATCTATAATTCCAATTTATATGTATTTGCGGATTTGGCTGAAAAGGCCGGCACGGAAGTAGTCATGCGGGATGTGATTCAGGATGATAAAGCATCATTAAGACATTTTTTATCTGACGCATTGGACTCATGCGATGTAGTGATTTCATCTGGCGGTGTGTCCATGGGGCGGTATGATTATGTCCGGGATGTATTTATGGAATTGGGCGTGAAAGAACATTTCTGGAAGGTGGCCCAAAAACCTGGGAAGCCACTCTTCTTTGGCACAGGTCAGGACACATTAATATTCGGATTGCCTGGCAATCCGGTCTCATCTTATATAGGATTTATGGAATGGGTTTGGCCAGCTTTGGAAACAATAATGGGGAAAAACACTTCGGAACCATTGACGGGAAAATTAACAGAATCCTTCCCCAGAGAGCCCGTGAAAAAACGATTTCTTTTTGGAAAGGTATGGATTGAAAACGGCCAGTTGGTGTGTCGTCCCGCATCAAAAGTGGGATCCCACATGCTCACATCGTCCTTGGATGCGAATTGTATATTAGCTGCTGAGCCCGGAGATGGAATATTAAATGTAGGTGACAACATATTGGTAAACGAGTTACCGTGGAAGAATCTTTCATGATTATAACCCCCAAAGAATTAAATGAACGAAAATCTGAACTGACCGTAATTGACGTCCGACCAATTGATCAAAGGACAGAATTTCCCATGGAAGGATTGAATACTGTCCTCACCCGAAATGGCGCAGGAATTAATGGCCAAAAAGTATTGGTGTGCCAATTCGGAATTGTGACGGAAGGGATGATCATTGAAGATGAATTGGACGATACATTCAGTTTGTTGGGCGGCGCACAGGCATGGGATGAATTTTATCGTGAGCAGAAAGATTTGAGCCGATGGTCCCGTCAAACTGTTTTGCCGGAGATTGGAATTCAAGGTCAGAAAAATATCTTGAATGCAAAAGTGGCTATCGTTGGTGTGGGCGGATTAGGATGTCCGGCGGCTCAATCATTGCTCACCGCTGGTGTGGGGCATCTCCAATTAATTGATGGAGACGTTGTTTCATTATCCAATTTGCATCGCCAGCCTTTATACAGTCCCGATGATGTGGAAAAAAAGAAAGTAGAAGTGGCAAAAGAAAAATTGAATGGGTTTAATTCAGAAACTTCCATTCATATTTCAGATGCATATTTAGATGAAAAAAATGCTAATGAATTTTTGGCAAATGCGGATGTAATCATTGATGCAACGGACAATATTCAAACACGCCAATTAATTGACAAAATATCTAAAAAGAAAAATACTCCAATGGTCTATGGTGCACTATTTCGATTCGAAGGACAGGTATCCGTGCTAAATATGGATGGCAGTCCCGGTTATGCTGAATTATTTCCCGAACCGCCTTCTAGTGGAGATACTTGCGAAGACGCAGGCGTAATGGGAATGCTCCCGGGAATTATTGGGAATATCCAAGCCTTGGAAGCAGTCAAATTAATCGTCGGAGTAGAACCCAATTTGATCGGGAAACTACTTATCTATGATGGCATGAATCATTCAACAGAAATAATAAAAATTTGAAAATGAAGATTAAAATTAAATGCTTCTCCCAAGTCAAATATGCATTGGGTGAAAATGAAATTGATTTGGAATTAAATCCGGGAACTACCACAAGTGATTTAGAGCAGATCATCCGGGAAAAATCTGATGGGAAACTGGATGGCGTCTCATTAAGAGTGGCCGTAAACCAACAATATCAGTCAGAAGAAACGATATTAACTGATGGTGATGAAGTGGCTTTCATCCCACCTGTTCAGGGTGGATAGATGATTACCGTTGAAATTATCACCGGCCCCATTATTCCATTCCCATCCAATGATGATCACCAACAAGATGGGGCAGAATTGGTCTTCAACGGTCGCGTTCGGGATTCAGAACATGGCCATAAAATTATCGCTTTAGAATACGAGCAATACGAAGGTATGGCTGAAACAGAACTCACCCGATTGGCAGAAGAGACCTGCCAAAAATTTCCCATCAATAATCTGTTTTGCAAACACCGAATGGGAAGAGTTGGGATTGGTGAAACAAGCCTTAATGTATCCATTTGGGCCAAGCATCGGAAAGAAGCCATCGAAGCCATAGATTGGTTCATCTTTGAACTCAAGAAACGAGTGCCCATTTGGAAATGGGCCATTCATCCGGACGGTACAAAAGTCCCAAGTGAATGTGCGCACTGACAAATAAATTGTACTAAATTGATTTCTTAAATGTTAGGATTTTCGAACCAAACTATCGCCGATCTCCTTTATTGGGTCACGCGAAAAAAGTGGCTGATTGCCGCATTTGCTATCAGCATTTTTCTATTTTATTTCCCATCACCGGAATCCTTATCTCCCGAGGGTCATCGCACGCTCATCATTGTTGTCATTGCGCTCATTCTGATTATCGGTGAAGTGATTCCACTGCCTGCTGTGGCCATTTTAATCCTGATTTTAGAAGTGGTGTTTGGGATTGATACGCCCAACGGGGTGGCCACATCATTCATGAGTGATGCGGTATTTTTCATCATGGGATCTCTCATGATGGCCGTAGCCATTGTAAGCCAGGGATTGGACAAACGGTTGGCTCTGGGTATTATTAAACTCACAGGGAATAAAACATGGCGTATCGTTTTTGGCTTTGTAGCCATTTCATCCATTCTATCATCCTTTATAGGTGAACACACAGTGGCAGCCATGATGCTGCCTGTGGCATTGACCTTGATTCGAAATACAAGTGATGATCCCAAAACTGTCCATCGATTGTCCACCATTCTATTATTTTCAATTGCCTATGGATGCGCTATGGGCTCCATAGGCACCCCATCCGGTGGTGGGCGTAACGTGATTATGATAGGATATATTTCTGAATTTGGATTGGGTACTATTTCCTATTTGGATTGGATCAAATATGCCTATCCAATGCTGTTATTGGAAATCCCCATCGCGGCGGCATTGCTCTGGATGACGTTTAAGCCCGATCAGCGAATTCTTGATTCAGCCGTACGGAAGCTAAAGGTCAAGGTTACGAAAGCTGGAAAAATGACCGGTAATCAAATGATGGCCATTGGCATTTTCGTTCTCGTATTTCTTGGATGGATATTTTTGAGTCCTTATCTGGGGCTGGGGATTGTGGCCTTGATTGGTGTATTTCTTTATCTATCTTTTGGACTCATCGAATGGCATGATATTAATCGTAATACAAACTGGGGTGTAATTTTATTATTCGCATCAGCAATTTCACTTGGGATTCAAATGAAAAACCACGGTACAGCAGTTTGGATTGGAGAATCATTTATCTACTCATTTCAATTTCTATTAGACCGCTTTGAATTCCTACCTTATGCGGTTTCAATTATAATTACAACTCTACTTTCAAATGTTATCAGTTCCAGTGCTACAGTGGCAGTATTAGGTCCAATTATGCTTAATATGGGCGGAGATCCATTATTGATGGGAATGACTACTGCTATTTCATCGGCTTTTGGCTATTTCTCTGCGGTTGCCGCACCTGCCTGTATGATTATTTATTCCACAGGCATGATTAAAATGACGGATTTTCTAAAAGCCGGTTGGCGTGTAGGACTCATGTCTATTATTGTACTATTTTTGGTCATAGAATTTTATTGGCCGTTTTTAATGAAATACATCGAGATTTAACGGAATACGGATTATGAAATTTTTATTATGTATCAATAACCAATCAGAAGCAACGCGAAATATTATTCGGCTGACCATAAAAGTGGCAGAAGGATTTGGCGCAGACTTAAATATTATCGTCGTTGGCCGAAAAACTGGTGGATTCATGGATTCGGAAATGTCCATTACACAGCAATCATTGGCTGAATGGAATTTATATCAACCCGGAATTGACTTACTTCACTGGGCTTTTAATAGGATTATTGAATATGGCTATATTAAAGAGGACCCAAATGTATTTCAACCGGATAATTTCATTGAAGAAAATAATCG
>PBAR01000039.1 GCA_002718285.1 Fidelibacterota bacterium | reverse complement strand
TTTGGCCATTTTTCAGTCAATATTTATTACTCATACTCATGTTTATCGGCGGTATGGGTGGTTCTACAGGTGGTGGCATGAAAATAGCCCGAATTATTTTATTGATTAAATATTCTGCGACTGAAACAAGACGAATGCTCCACTCTCGAGCCATCATACCCATTCGGATTGGCAATCGCTATATTGGTGAAGATGTTATTCGAAATACTCTGGGCTTCTTTTTGATATATATGTCTATCTTTGCTATCACAACCCTTATACTAACCGCATTGAATTTAGATCTCCAATCGGCCATTGGTGCTGCCGCCTCTGCCATCGGGAATATTGGGCCAGGACTAGGCGCATTTGGACCCACAGATAATTACGCTTTACTACACCCCATTGGGAAATGGATGTTGACATTTTGTATGCTTCTTGGAAGGCTCGAAATTTTTACAATCATGGTCTTATTCAGTCGAACATTTTGGAAATAATATAGAGGAATCCATGTCATTCGTACTCGCTAAAGTCGATAATCATATCGCCACCCTAACCATCAATCGGCCCGATGCATTGAATGCAATGAATGATGAAGTGGTAGCCGATTTGGAATCCGCTATGCAATCCTGTATTGAAGATGAAAATGTAGGTGTCATTATACTAACTGGTTCGGGAGATAAAGCCTTTGTGGCTGGTGCCGACATTAAAAAAATGCAATCCATGGGACCGGAAGATGCACTAGCTTTCGGCAAAGCAGGCCAACAAATGACATTGACGATTGAAAATTCTCCAAAACCCGTCATTGCGGCTGTAAATGGTTTTGCCCTTGGAGGCGGTTGCGAAATCAGTATGGCATGCCACATCCGCGTGGCAAGTGAAACGGCTACATTTGGGCAACCTGAAGTATTATTGGGAATTCTACCAGGATGGGGTGGCACACAAAGATTGCCCCGATTGGTCGGTTCAGGAGTGGCCAATGAAATTATTACCACCGGCCGCATGGTGAAGGCGGATGAAGCAAAGTCCATCGGGTTGGTGAATCATGTTGTGCCGGCAGAGTCATTAATTGAAAAATGTATTGAAATTGCCAACCAAATTTTAAAGAATGGTCCCAACGCCATCGCACAATCATTGGATTGTATTCGTAAAGGAGTTGGGGAGTCCACAGAAAATGGTTTGGCTATTGAGGTGGAAAATTTCAGTAAATTATTTGGTACGAAAGAAGCATCAGAAGGATTGACTGCATTTGTAGAAAAACGCTCTCCAAATTTTAGAAAATAACTATGAACAAAAATACCAAAACACCTTCAATGGTAGATGCTTTAGTACCGATTGCACTACTAATTATAATGCTGTCATTGTCTGTATATCTGTATGGTGATAATTCGTCCTACGGCGGGAATCAAATCGCACTAATATTGGCTGCAAGTGCAGGCGCCATCATCGGGATTAAAAATGGATATACCTGGAAAGAGATTGAAAAGGGAATAGTAAACGGCGTTTCTATGGGAATGGGTGCCATCCTGATTTTATTGGCTGTTGGTGCATTGATTGGTACTTGGATTATGTCAGGCACAGTGCCAGCAATGATTTACTATGGGCTAAATATTTTATCGCCTTCCATATTTTATTTTGCCGCGTGTATCATTTGCGCTGTATCAGCTTTAAGTATCGGTAGCTCATGGACCGTTGCTGGTACACTCGGAGTTGCGCTAATGGGTATCGCAGCGGGATTAGGTCTATCACCTGAGATAACTGCTGGCGCAGTCATCTCAGGAGCCTATTTCGGGGATAAGATGTCGCCTCTATCTGATACAACAAATTTGGCACCTGCAGTTGCGGGTACCGATTTATTTACTCACATTCAACATATGATTTGGACGACGGGTCCAAGTTTAGTTATTGCCCTGATACTATTTCTCATTTTGGGTTTAACTGGTTCGGTGTCAGGTGAGGGTGCCGGATTTGCTTTAATTCAAGAGACAATCAAAAATACATTCAATATTAGTATCTTATCATTTATTCCTTTGCTTGTTGTTTTTGGGTTAGCCATGAAAAAAATGCCTGCATTTCCAACAGTGCTCATAGGTGCGTTATTAGGAGGTATATTTGCGGTAGTGCTTCAGCCAGGCATCATCAGTAGCTTTGTTAACCGCCCTGACTTAAATAGAGGCCTAACAATGCTTTCAGGTGTTTGGACAGCCCTCCATTCAGGATTTGTCCTAAACAGTGGTGTAGAAGTAGTAGATGATTTATTGACCAGAGGTGGTATGGTGAGTATGTTGAATACTATTTGGTTGGTTATGTGTGCCTTAACATTTGGCGCTGTAATTGAGACTATCGGTATCTTGGAGCGTGTGGTGGAAGGGTTACTTTCATTCGCAAAGTCCACTAGTTCATTAATTGTAACCACTATCGCTACCTGTATCGGAATCAATATCATAACAGCAGATCAATATATTGCTATTGTATTACCAGGTCGTATGTACCGCACGGAGTTTGCTCGTC
Source organism: Fidelibacterota bacterium (assembly GCA_002718285.1). Next base: position 43,653 of record PBAR01000039.1, on the reverse strand, counting down.
GTAATTTGGCACCTAAGAATCTATCCAGAACTCTTGAAGACGCAGGTACGATTACTTCACCATTGATACCTTGGAATACATGCGGTGCTTATATGTCCGCATCACTGGGAGTGGCGACTTTTGCCTATTTACCATTCTGCTTTTTTAATTTGGCAAATCCTATTGTCGCCTTATTATACAGTCTTTTTAATGTGAAGATAGAAAAATTAGATATATCCAATGTTGTAAAACCAAATTAGAGTGTGACCCTTCAAAAATTATTTCATATTAAGTTTTTAATAATTTTGAGATTTTTGGTTATTATTTAAAAAATGAATCAAATTCCATTATTAAAAAAATTGATTATTATACTATTATGGGGGATAATTAGCTATGTTTCTAGTATCCTCATAGTGGATGTTGAAATCATCCAAAAGGGGTTATTTATTTTATTGATCTGTGTAGGTCTTTGGATTACAGAGATTATACCGCTTCCAGCCACAGCATTATTGGTGCCAGTAATGGCATATTTGTCGGGCATTTTAGAACCAAAAGCAGCCATGGCTCCTTTTTCAAGTACGATCATTTTTCTCTTCATGGGTGGATTTACCCTTGCAGCACTTCTAAACAAATATGGGATAGATCATTGGCTTGCTCATTTTGTAATTAATTTAGGTAAAGGAAGACTTTGGGTGGCCACAACTGGATTTTTTGCAGTAGTGACAACTTTATCTATGTGGATGAGTAATACCGCTACCACAGCGATGATGCTTCCCATTTCGTTGGCATTAGTAGATCGACAATTCCCAAGGATGCGCACATTCATTGTGCTTGGGACTGCCTATGCAGCAAATATAGGTGGACTAGCTACTGTGACGGGTTCACCGCCAAATGGGATTGCGGTTGCAGCTTTAGATTTAGATTGGTTTACATGGTTCAAAGTTGGCTTCCCAACCGCCTTAATCATGTTTCCTTTTGTCATTATAGCTTTACGATTAGTGATTCAGCCCGAAGCCAATGCAAAATTGAATCATTTGCAAATTTCTGAGAAAAAGATGGATTGGAATTCAGGAGCTAAATGTAGCGTAGGCATATTTTTATTTACGGTTGTTTGTTGGATTTTTTCCAGCCAATTCAACCAATGGCTTGGCGTAGTGCAGTTTGATCGAATGATAGCTATTTTAATTACGGCACTGGCACCTGCTTTAGGGTTGATATCCTGGAAAGAATTGGAAGACCGAATTCAATGGGGTATTTTACTATTATTCGGAGGAGGGCTCTGTATTTCAGCTGTATTAACCAAAACGGGTACGACAAAATGGATTGCCACATCTATATTGGGTTCTATCGCTGGAGCACCGGAATGGTTAGTGATTTTGGTTTGTATTGGATTTATGATATTTCTAACTGAATTGGCATCCAATACAGGTTCTGCTGCGATTTTAATTCCATTAATGATATCGCTATCCCATGAGTTTAATCCTTTGATGACCTATCCCTTGGTCTTTGGTATTGGTATAGCAGCCACATGTGCATTCATGCTGCCAGTGGCCACACCACCAAATGCCTTGGTATATGGTACGGGATATATTAAACAGAAACAAATGCTTCGAGCTGGGTTTATTTTAAATATTTTTGCGATAATCGTAGTATTTACATCCGTGAGTTTATTTGCCTAAGTAATCTAAGCTATGCGACTTTAGAACTGAATTTTAAATTGATTTGATATCATTGGCTGATGTTGATCAATATATAAATTACTGATTCCATTATAGATTCTACTATTTAGCTCTTTTGTGGTTATAATTATTTTATAAGATCATCTAATTCAAAATTAGATAAACTAGCAGTACAAGAAATTATGATATTTAAAGTGTAAAATATTTTCGCTTTTCTTAATTTTCTAACAGTTAATGTAGTCTAAATTTTTTATTGTTAGGGTTAGTAATTCAAATATTTCAAACAGTTGTAATCGCAGATTGGCTAATTAAATGAGAAAAATTGTTATTTGTTGCCACAGTGCATTTAATTTCATTAAAAACAAGACCGGCAATATGCTTCTTCGCTACAGACCAGAGGAAGTAGTGGCCATTCTTGATCATACCAAAGCTGGAATCACCTCTATTGATGAGTTGGGCTATGGTGGTAATACTCCTGTGCTAAAAAGTTTTCATGAATGCAAAAATTTGAATCCTGATACGTTGGTAATTGGAAGTGCATCGCAGGGTGGATATATCAGTCCGGAAAACCGTATTGAAGTTATAGATGCCTTAAAGTATGGGTGCAATATTATTAGCGGAATGCATCAATTCCTAGGTGATGACAAAGAATTTCAGGAATTGGCAAGTGAAAATCATGTTACCATGACAGACCTTAGACGTCCGCCGGATCCGCCTCGTTTTTCTAAAGGCTCATGGCGTAAACGGAAAATCCCTGTTTTATTGATCGTTGGGACAGATTGTGATACCGGGAAGATGACCACAGCATGGGAAATCTCAGAGCGAATGAAATCAAATGGGAGGAAGGTAGAATTTATTGGCACAGGGCAAACTGGTATTCTTCTCAGTGGTGCCGGTATACCCATCGATGCGGTAAAAGCCGATTTCATGTCAGGAGAAATAGAGCATGAGATCGATCAACTTCCGTCTGATACTGAATTGGTCATTGTAGAAGGGCAAGGATCGCTCACCAATCAATATTATGCCGGTGTGACTCTGGGCCTTTTGCATGGAGCTATGCCCGATTATATGATTATGACCCATGACCCTAGTCGACCAGAAGATGTGACCGATTACCCTATGGCATCCATGAGATTTGTCATGGATCTTCATATTGACCTAATGAAGCATTTTAAAGCAACAAAATTTGTTGGGATCAATTTATTGACCGTTAAATTATCAGAATCAGAAGCCAAAGCTCAAATTCAGCGTACGGCCGAAAAATTTAATCTTGCAACAACCGATTTAGTGCGGTTTGGTAATATGGATTTTATTGATGCAATTGAGAAAGAGATTTACTCATGAAACGAATTAATTTTATCATATTTTTAATTTGTTTTGGTTGTACCCGATCTATTATTGACCAAACAGAAGGGCATGCTGCTTCGCCGGATCGTTAATGAATATATCTTACACCAATTTCCGTATTAAATGTAATCATCCTTTTGGCATTTCTAGAAGTACTCATGACTACTATGATGTTATATTTGTCTATTTAGAAGAGGGTGGAATAATTGGTCGAGGGGAGGCAGCCCCTTCAGGGCGTTATAATGAATTTGCGAAGGATATTCTAGGTGTTTTAAATGATGGTATAAATTTGCCTCAAAACATAGATGATCCACTTGCGTTTTTAGATTTTGTATTACCTCAGTGCAGAGGTATTAAATCTCTAGAGGTAGCTTTTTCTATGGCCATTATGGATTGGTGGTGTCAAAGTGAAGAGATCCCCCTTTATGAACATTTTGGTGCCGATCCATCTAAAGCACCCAAAACTTCATACACCATCTCCATTGGAGACATGGACTTAATTCCTGAAAAAGTAAAGGAGGGGGCACCTTACCATATTCTAAAAGTAAAATTAGGTATGGGGATAGAAAAGGATAAAGCCATCATAAATGTAATTCGCAGAGAGACGGATCAATTAATCCGTGTGGATGCAAATGAGGGCTGGGACCTTGAATCTGGAATTGAAATGTCCAATTGGCTTGCAGATCGCAATGTCGAGTTTGTTGAGCAACCATTTAAATCAACGAATTTAAAGGATACCGCAGCTTTGAGAGAAAAGTCCCCCTTGCCCCTGATTGCAGATGAAAATAGTCTAAATTCAGAGGATATACGCGAAATAGAAGGTATTTTCGATGGGATTAATATTAAACTTATGAAATGTGGCAGCCTACATGAAGGCCTTAAAATGGTAAAAATGGCCAGAGAGCGTGACATGCAGGTGATGCTTGGTTGTATGATAGAAACATCGATTGGGATTACTGCCGCTGCACATTTGTCTCCCTTAGTCGATTATGCAGATTTAGACGGAAATCTATTAATTAGTAACGATCCGTACCTAGGCGTTACGGTAGAGGATGGTAAATTGACATTGCCTCAAAAAAATGGGCTTGGAATTTCTCTAAACTCAACTGAATTAAATCTAATTTAGTTATAGAGTGACTTCACTTTACGGCCATAGATTAGGTTATGAAAATTCTTGGTATTGAGCACATAGGCTTAGCAGTAAATGCCATCAAAAATGATGCACCTTTTTGGAAGCATATAATGAACATACCCCATAGAAGTACTGAATTGGTGGATGATCAGGGGGTGATTACAGATATATATGATACCGGAAAGGGAAAAGTCGAATTGCTAGAGCCAACTGCGAAAAATACAACTGTGGGCAAGTTTTTAGATAAACGGGGTCCAGGCGTTCATCATATATGTTTTGAAGTAGATGACATAAATAATGCAATAAAAGAACTTAAAGAATCAAATATTCATATAATTTCTGAAGAGCCGAGTATAGGCGCGGAAGGATACAAAGTCGTTTTCATCCATCCTAAGAGTACCGGAGGCGTACTTGTGGAGTTAGCGCAAAAAACTTAGTATTTTTTATAATTCTCCAGCTGTTTCTTGTATAAATGCCCAAGTCTTTTTTAAATGTTCTAGCGTGGTAGTGGGCTGACCAACAGAAAATCTAATAATATATTGATCATTGAGTTTTGTATGGGTTAAGTGGGCCCTGCCACTCTTATTGATTGCATTAAGTAATAGCTCTGTTTTTTTACATCCTACTGCAAGCCTAAAGCAAATTAACGTTAGTGGGACAGGAGCTACAATTTCAAATCGTTTATCTTGCTCTATCCAGGATTTCAACTTTTGGGTGTTTGCCATATGTTCTCTGATAGAGACCTGCAGGCCATTAATTCCGTAATAGTTGATTACATGCCAGAGTTTTAGAGATCTGAAGCGTCTTCCTAATGGAATACCCCAGTCACGAAAGTCAAATACTTCTTCTTTTTGGGAATTTGCATTCTTTAAATATTCAGGCATGATTGTCAGTGATTGAATTAGTTTGGCCCTATCCATGACATAAAATAAGCTGCAGTCAAAACTAGTTAGCATCCATTTGTGGGGATTAAATGAATAGCTATCTGCATATTCCAAGCCATCAAGTATATGACGATATTCTGGGCATAGTGCGACAGGTCCAGCCATAGCTGCATCTACATGAAGCCAAATTCCATATTTTTTACATATTTTCCCTATAGCCACTAAGGGGTCAATGGCAGTGCTTGATGTGGTGGCGATTGTTACACATACGTAGGCGGGCAACCGATTATTTGATAGATCTTCTTTTATTAAGCTTTCAAGGTGATCGGGTCGCATTGCAAAAGTATCATCAACGTCGACGAGTCTGAGATTATTTTTTCCAATCCCTGAAATTCCTACTGCTTTTTCAATAGAAGAGTGAGATTGGGAGGAAGTATATGCAGTTAATCTTTGGTTACATCCCTTGTCGTTGGATAAGCCATTAGTTATTTTTTCTCGAGCTGCAATCAATGCTACGAGGCTTGAAGAAGAGGCTGTATCTTGAATGACACCTCCACCTTTACTATCTGTCTTAAATCCTTTTGGAAGGTCCATCATATCAACAATCCAATCGAGTACATGTGATTCAACTTCTGTACATGAAGGGCTGGTTGCCCAATTCATACCATTTACGCCGAGCCCCGTAGAAATTAGGTCGCCTAAAATAGCTGGTCCGCTGGTTGCACAGGGGAAGTAAGCATGAAAATTGGGAGATTGCCAATGGGTGATGCCTGGCATTATCAAGTCCATATCATTCATTATTTTATCATAGGATTTTCCTTCTTCAGGTGCCTGTTTTGGTAAGAAAGATCGTATATCTCCCGGTTGTACTTTTGGAAATACTGGATACTCTTCGATTTTTTCGTAGTAATCTGCTATCCAATTAATGATTTCATGGCCCTGTTTACGAAATTCATCCGTGGTCATATGAAGTTTTGAGTCTTTATTCATGAGTTTGCCTTAAAGAATATGATTTTATTTCTAATCGAATTTAGATTCGGGCATGGTAACTCTGAAAGATATTGCGGTGGCCCATGATCGGATTCGGCCGTTTATTCATCGAACATCGGTATTAACCAATAAAAGTTTGGATGATTTGAGTGGCGCATCCCTCTTTTTTAAGTGTGAAAATTTTCAAAAAGCAGGATCATTCAAAATTCGAGGCGCCACCAATACAGTTGAACGCCTTTCTCAAGATGAAATGGATCGAGGGGTTGCTACCACATCCTCAGGAAATCATGGAGCGGCATTGTCCATGGCAGTGACAAGACGCGGCGGAAAAACCAAAGTGGTTATGCCTACCAATACACCAAAAATTAAAGTGAATAACGTGGAGCGGAATGGGGGCGAAGTAATCTGGTGTGAACCGGATCAACCCTCCCGTGAGCGTGTACTCCACGAATTGGTGGATGAAACGGGAGCAACCGTGGTCCATCCCTATAACGATGAACGAATTATAGCAGGACAAGGCACTGCTACAAAAGAATTATTAGAAGACCATCCTGATTTGGATATGATTATCTCTCCTGTTAGCGGGGGTGGATTGTTGAGTGGAACATTATTGGCGGCGAAAGGTATGAATCCAGATATAAAAATATATGGGGCAGAGCCTTCAGAAGCTGATGATGCCTATCGATCTCTAGAAAAAGGTGAAATTGTGGCTAACAAGACCATTGATACAATTTGCGATGGACTTCGGGCCCAAATCGGCATCATCACATTTCCCATCATTCAAGAGCATGTGGATAGTATTATTACCGTGTCTGAATCAGAAATCATAGAAGCTATGAAAATGGTATGGGAAAGGATGAAGATTATCGCCGAGCCATCTTCCGTTATTACCCTCGGTGCATTGTTGAAAAATACAGAAATGTTTGTAGGGAAGAAGGTCGGGTTAATTTTGTCCGGTGGAAATGTAGATTTAAATCAATTACCTTGGTGAGAAAGAAATGAAAAAACTTCATATAATCTTATTCAGTTTCAGTTTAACCTTAATCGCCCAAACCCAAGTGGTGGTAGAAGAAATTATGTTCATGGATGCGCCCTATGTAGGTGAAGTCACAACCACCACGACCAAATATGCATCCAAAGGCAAGTTTCGTCAGGAATCAGCTGTGGAAGTGGATCGGTTTTTAGTCCGGATGGCCATGGGTGGTAATAAAATTATCGGCAGTATTATGGATGGAGAGTCAGCATCTCGAATTGTCTATAATGCCAAAGATGAAGAATTCGCCATGGAAACATTTGATACGATTCGCGAAAATGATGGTAAACCCAAACTTCGGACCATGAGTAGTTTTAATATGAGAAGAGGTTCTAATGATGAGCCAAATAGTAATGATTCAAACGATCAAGAAGATAACGGAGAATCTGACGACCAAAATAATGATAATGAATATTCTAGAACCATATCAGAATCAGTAAAAAAAATATCGGGGTTTGATACTCAAAAGGTGGTCACCAGTATCAAAAGTGAAGAAGGTATGGTATTAATTCAAGAATGGTTTACTGTGGATACGGTTCTCTTTAAATATGTATCTGATATTGAAAGTGAATTGGTCAAATCATATGGAGGAACAGGAAGAGGTATTCCGCGCAGTTTTTCAGAATCCATGTTAAAACAGGCAGAGCAGGAATTTAAATCCGTACCGGGGCGGATGGTGAAATATACAATGGAAATGAAGGACGATGATGATGGGTTTAAAATGAGGTGGCAATTAAAATCGATTAAAGAGATATCATTTAAATCTTCGGATTTTGAGGTATATAAAAAATTTGAGAAGGTAGAAGAACTGGATTGATAATTAGTGTAGAGGCGAGACGTGCCTAACCCTACAGGATTATTTCATATTTTTAATCCATTCCCGAACCAATTCAACACCTTCTTTATGGACTAACTTTCGCCCTAATTCTGGCATCATAACGCCAGGATCGGTAGACTCCATCCGATATATCATTATCGATTTATCAGGTACACCGGGGACAATCGTATGCAGTCGGCCTCCCGAACCACGCCCAGCAGCCACTGGTGGTTTTAAAACGCCTAATCGCGTCAGGTCAGTTTCTTCAATATTTAAAAATAATCCCGATGTTTCTCCCGGGGCACCTTTCATATGGCAATGGGCACAGTTAATATCAATCCACGCCCGGGCACGGTCATTTACCGTACCATCATTCGGATCATGATAATCCGGTGTATGAGGGAGGGATGATAATTCGGGTAATCCGTTGATTATATCCAATGCGGACCATTTTTTCAATTGATTCATCTTTCCATCCGGATATTCAAATTCATGATTGAGTAACCGCACTTTAGGCCCAATGGGAATCATGCGATTATCATTCACATGACACCCCTTGCATTGATTAAAGTTGGGTACACTGTAATTGAAGGTTGCACGGTCACCTTCATTATCTATAAAAGTGGCTTCCATACGTTCACCGGCGATTTCCAATACTGCTTCAGTTTGATTTTCATTCCAAACATAAGGAAATCCAAGCCACCCTTCCAGTGTGTGGATTAATAATCGTGTTTCCATTAATCTGATATCTTTTGAAGGTTTCCGGAAGTCCGCAGGATAGAAAAATGTTTTAATGAGAATTGATTTTTCAGGGAAATCAAAAGTACCGTCTTGCTTATAGTTGAGTTGCTGTCCTTTCGGTAAAACAATAAATCTGGACTTCAGTGCATAATCCGAAAATAATTGGGCGGAAACATCATATGGCACAACGCCATCCCGAGGATTATGATCTGCCATATTTCCAATAAAAAACCCATAATCCGATAGTTTTGGTTTGGCATATTTCAGGGGATTTCCCCCGAACAAAAATGAGAATAGAAGTAAAGTGGAAATCGCGTTACTTAATAAGGAACCCATCAATCGGGGAGGGATGTGGACAAATGGGGTGTGGGGCAGCGATGGTTTGTCGCATCCTCTGAAAAATTGGATATGAATGGAGAATACCATTTTTCAAAATTGTGTTCAATATCCAAATTAGTAAAGTCGGCCTGGCTGTTATTTTGAATACACAATCCCGACACGACATCAGGATCCTGCATACCGTCATAAATGATATCCGGCGTATTCCGTCCGTACTTGATGGCCAAAAGTTGTCCAATTTCAAAATCCAAAGTGGGGAGGCCAGCTGGCCGATCATAGAAATTGTTGTAAATATGAATATCGGAAGTAAAGGGATTGTAAAGGCTGTCCGTCATGACTTCTTCGGTGATGAAATAACTGACAATTCCTGTGCCCACACTTTTGTTATTCCGGATAATATTTTCATAGATATGTACATTATGAGCGGCGAGAATCATGACGCCTGTTCCGGGGAGGACCTTACCCACGATATTACCTGGAGGTGCAAAATTATCTAAGTTATTATTTTCAACAAGATTGCGAAATATATGAACATTGTCGCCCTTTTTCTGGACGAGGTCGGGCAGGTCAAAAACAAGGATGCCACCAGTGTTGTTGTAGGTATGGTTATCATAAACTTCTGCATTTACTGAATTTTCAATTTCAATCCCTGCCACATTATGGTAGGCCTTTGAATTGCGGACCACAATATTTTTTGATTGTCCTACATAGATGCCTGCATCAGAAGCGCCAATTGCTACCGAAAATTCAATGAGTACATTTCTGCATTGGACAGGGTATAGTCCATATGCGCCATTATTTGGATTAGGGCCACCTGTCCATTCAACTGTGACCCCACGAAATACAATGCGATCCACATATTGCGCTTTAATGGCATCACCTTTTGAATCTTCTACTTTAAAATCCTCAAGAATAATATTCTCTGAATTGGTGATACTTATACCTTGTGCTCCTTCATCCTGTTTAGAGAATGAAAGGATGGAACGATCGGTGCCGTAGCCTTTTATTACGAGGTTTTGTTTTCCCTCTATTGAAAGAGTGCCTTTAATGGAATAGATGCCCTCTGGTATGAAAATAGTATCTCCAGGTTCAGCCAGAATAAATTGAGTTTGGAGTTCTTTTTCAATATTAGTTGAATAAAGGATAGAAAGGAAGAAGATGGCCTTAAGGGGTATTTTAAATGTACTATTCATTAATAGAAAATATAAAACATTTGATTACTCTTTAAGAAAAATTCCTTCATATATACGATCGCTAGATGCGGATTTTTTCATAAATATTCCTGCATCCGTATTTTGGTATGTGAGATAAAAGGTAGAAAAGATAGGCGAATGTTTTAATTAGTTGATGATTCATGAATAAATTCTACATGGATACTAATTATTCTCATGGATCAAATCAATAAAAACAGAATTCAGCAAGTTCCAACCAAGCCAGGGGTGTACTTCTTCAAGGATGGTAACGGGGAAATAATTTATATTGGTAAGGCGAAACATTTGCGTAATAGGGTTCGTTCTTATTTTCAACAAAGTAAACATCAATCTGCAAAAAATATATCTATGATTAAACGGATTGTAGATGTGGAATGGATTGTAGTGGGATCTGAAGTTGAAGCACTTCTCACAGAAGCGAATCTCATTAAACAGCATCAACCTCACTATAATGTCAATTTAAAGGATGATAAATCTTTTCCCTATATCCGCATAACAAAAGAGCCATACCCGAGAGTCTTTATAACTCGAACAATCGTAAAGGATGGATCAAAATATTTTGGCCCTTACACAGATGTGCGTCACTTACGTCGTTCACTTAAGGCAGTTTATAAAATATTTCCAGTTCGCAGTTGCGACTATTCTATTGATGATGCATCTATCACAGCAAAAAAAGTGAGCGTTTGTTTGGATTATCACATCAAGAAATGCCAAGGACCATGTGAGGGGATGGTTTCAGAGTCAGATTACAATGAAATGATTAAACAGGTAATACAGTTTTTGCAGGGGCGAACGAAGGAAACGGAAGTCTATATTCAAGGGCAAATGGAAAAATCTTCGAAAAATATGCGATTTGAGGATGCGGGGATGTATCGGGATCAACTCCAGGCCATTAGTCGATTCAAAGAACGCCAGCGAAAAGTGACATCAGATTTTGAAGATCGAGATGTATTTGCTTTGGCAAAAGAAGAAGATTACGGTGTGGCCGTCATTGTTCGCATTCGGAATGGCCGAATCACCAGCAGAGAAAAATTGTCCTTAAGAAATTTGGATGAATCGGATGAAGTGATGTTGGAAACCATTATTACACGGTTTTATCTGGAATCAGATTTTATTCCGAAAGAAATATCCCTGCCCAATAAACCTGCGAACAAGAACCAACTAATCGAGTGGCTGAAAGAGAAGCGGAATGGAACCATCCATTTTCATGTGCCTCAAAGAGGGGTGCGAGCCAAAGAAGTGCGATTGGCCTTTCAGAATGCAAAATTGCTTTTGGCTGAATGGATGATAAACCGAAAGAAACGGCGGGAGTTGGTGCCAAAAATGGTGAATCAGCTTAAAGAAGATTTACAAATTAAAGTCCCACCCCGACGAATTGAAGCATTTGATATATCCCATTTGGGCGGTACGAATACGGTAGCATCTATGGTGTGTTTCGTAGATGGGAAGCCAAGAAAATCAGAATATCGAAAATTCAAAGTAAAGAAGGTGGGGGGAATTGACGATTTTGCATCCATGCGGGAAATTGTATTTCGGCGTTATAAAAGAGTAAAAGAAGAGGGCATAGGACTTCCTGACCTCATTTTGATTGATGGGGGCAAGGGGCAGCTCAGCATGGCTGTTTCGGCGTTAAGAGAGTTGGGTTTGGATTATGTACTAATCGTTAGTATAGCTAAACGGTTGGAAGAAGTTTTCGTGCCAGGGCAGTCTGATGCTCAATCGATACCCAAGCAATCTCCTGGATTAATTTTACTCAGGCGCATTCGTGATGAAGCTCATCGTTTTGCCATCACCTTTCAAAAACAGAAAAGAAAAGATTCAGTAACCAAATCCATTTTTCATGAAATAAAAGGAATGGGTGATAAACGTGTGAAAAAGTTACTTACTGCATATAAAGACATAAAAACGATTGGCAAATTAAAACCTGATACACTTCAAAAAGAATTAGGGATTAGAAAAGAAACTGCAATATCTATAATTGATAAAGTAAGAAAAAGTATTATTTGATAGTTCTATATTTAAATATAGTTTGCTCGCACTATTTTTTGAGTAAGTTAGAATTAGATTTAGAACGTTAATAGTATTTCTTAAATGAATGGTATTTTGATTATTAAAAAGAAAAATAAATGAAACAAAGATTTATTTGCGCTATCATTCTAATTGTTTTTGCTCCTTGTTTTTTAGAGGCTCAATTCTCCTACTCTGGCTCATTAAATAGTCGTTACGCGGATAGCGATAATGATCTTGGGTTCAATGAACATCTGTTTGACGTTAATATTGATTATAGTGGCGCTGGTCGATCCGTTCAAGTATGGACACAATTTGAATTTAGTGATCCTCCAGAATTAGGACGTTCTCTAAAAGAATTACGGAAATTACGGTTTGAATATTCATTTGGGAAAATAACTGCCAAAGTTGGGGATATTTATGAGTTTTGGGGTACGGGAATGACACTCAATCAAACCGATGATCAAGCAATAGATCTGGATACGGGAATTAGAGGATTATCTTTTGTATACGAAAATGATATTCTAAAATGGACATTATTAAAAGGAAAAACTCATACATGGAAAAGCACAAATCTTATTGATGACTATGATGATAGAGTACCAAACTTTGATACAAAACATGATCTATTAGGCTCTAATTTTGAGTTTAATTTTGAAAGTGGAATAGTTGGAATTAATTTGATCCAGACCAATGAGAAGCATGACTCATTTGATCGTTTTGGCACTGTAAGTGAAAAAAACATAAAGCATACTATGTTTGGGGCATATGCCTCATTTTATTTTTCTCGGGCCTCTTTATTCATTGAATTATTAAAAAAATCTAGTGAGGAGACCACTACAAAATATAAGGAAGATGGATCTGGATTTTATTCAAACCTATTGGTGCCATTGGGTGACTGGTCAATACTGGTAGAGTATAAAAACTATAATTTTTTACAATTATCTCCTCTAGAAAAAGATAATTTTGTTAACCAGTTTGGCTATCACGCGGACTTCATCAATCCACCTCCAGGGTATTATGAACACACAACTATCTTGAATGGTCGTATTGCAAGGCAAGCCAACATTAATGATGAGGTTGGCTACCAGATAAAACTGTCTGGGCCAATTGGAATTAATCATACCGCTTCAATTAATATAGCAAAAGCGAGCCAGCATCAAGCCTGGATACAAAATGATGACTATGAATGGGAGACCGAAGAAGAAATTACCTATATGCCTAGTTCAAATACTTTTGCAATTCCTTACAATGAGTTATTCATCAATTTCGACGGTAACTTTTTTAATCACAAATTATTTTATGATATTGGGTGGGGAACTATGAATGATGTACAATATTTATTCGTAAATCAAAATCGTAGTAATGGCTATTTTCGTGTCCATGAATTTTTAAAATCTCAAACCATACCTTTGAGTCTGACTTATGCAATAAATAATAAATATAGCTTTGAGTTTAAGTACGAATACCAAGAGTTAAAGCAAGGTTCTTTACGTGAGACGAATGATGGAGATTCTTTTATGTCAGTTGCGTTTAGGCCTTGGCGATATAATAATGTTTTTAGTTTAGGAATTGCAAGCTCACCTAAATGGTCAATAACATATCTTCAAGACAATACATCAGTAGACGAAAAATCTTTTAAACCGGAACAGTGGTCCTATTGGGAAATATTATACAGAGTTAAGCAAAATATCTTAATTACCTATTTTAATGGTTCTCTAAAGGGAGGTTTGGTTTGCAGTAATGGTGTTTGCCGTTATAAACAGCCCTTTGAAGATGGGCAAAAAATAAATTTAGTTTATACTTTTTAGGAAAGATAAATATATTACCCTTCTCTTCTGTAATTATAACTAAATTTATAACGATATAATAAAGGGCAACCGCATGAAACATGTTAATCGTTTTCTCGTTTTATTTTTATTAATATTTTCGTTTTTAATTGCTGATGAGAAGAAAAAAGCTCTGGTTGAATACATGGGTTCCACGCAATGTCCCTATTGCCCACAAGTAACAGCGCTACTTGATAGATATCAAGATCCATCTCATGCTGACTATTTCGGCAAGGATATAGTTGATGATATGGTGGTTGTTCGTTATCATACATATAATCCAGGTTACGGTGATCCGATGTATGCTACTATTGGTGGTAAAACTTGTGATACTGATTTTACATGTGTTCGGATTAATGGGGAGGAAAAACAGGAATGGTATAAGATTTCAGGAGTCCCCTCAGTTTTTATAGATGGGCAAAAAACAAATAATTATTTAGATGAGGTTAAAGCGACACAATCAGAAACTACACCTGTAAAAATCTCATTAGACGGAAGTAGCTTCGATGATTTAACAGTTAATATAAAAGTGACAATATCCAGCAAAACTGACCTTTCTTCTGATCCACTTTACCTATTTGTTATGGCAACCATAGACTCTGTTAATTATGCAGGTGCTAATGGAGAGACCCATCATGATCAGGTTTTTCTTGGATTTATTGGTGATACCGGACCAGGCGGACTAGGTAAAGCAATAACGTTGAAAAAAGATGAAGCAATAGAATGGACCGATACCTGGACAATGAAGAGTGACTATCCCAACGAGGCTCATGGAAGAGATTTGGGTTTAATTAGTGATTGGAATACGACGGTTTGGGATAAAAAAAATATGAACCTGGTTGCCTTCGTTCAGAATAAAACTACCCTAGAAGTAGTACAAGCAGAGATGATAAGTAGACGTACTATGCCCACGAGCCAGGCACCGGTATTAACTGCTATACAAGATGTAACGATTGATGAAGATGGAACTACTGATGTAACGCTCAGTGCAACAGACCCGGATAATGATCCGATAACCTATTCTGCAGAATCTGATACGAATGCAGTAACAACTACAATATCTTCAACAAAATTAACCTTAACGCCAAATGCTAATTGGAATGGTGTAGCGAATATTAAGGCTTATGCTTCGGATGGCACTTCTAAAGATTCAACCTCGTTTATATTAACCGTAACACCTATACCTGATCCCCCTAGTGCATTTGCTTGGACGGACCCAACATCAGAATATGATAGTATTTCTGTAACAAATTCAAATGGTGGTAATAAGTTTAAAATTGCTTGGGATAAAAGTGCTGATCCAGATGGTGATATTGTTACCTATAAGCTTATAGTAACCCATCCTCCTTCTTCAGCTATAGGGATTATAGGTGAATCTATTTCTAGTACATCGAGGGAATTTACATATGCAGAATTGATAGGGATTTGGCCTAGTAACTTTTTTACGATTAATCGCCTGAACTATAAATTCGATGTTTATGCTTATAGTTCGAATGATTCTGTCCAAATTACCGGAACGAGACAATTATTGGTGAAAAAGGAAGGTAACCTAAATACTGAATCAATTGGAATTCCTAATTCTTTTGTTTTACATCCTAACTATCCAAATCCATTTAATCCTCAGACACAAATAAAATTCGAAATTCCATATGCGGGTAATGTTGATCTTAGTATTTATAATTTGCTCGGTGTAAAAGTTAAAACACTGTATTCAGGTCAAAAACCATCAGGTACTTTTGTATTTAAATGGGAAGGAAAAAATGAAAATGATCAATTGGTTAGTGGAGGCGTATATATCTATCAATTAAAGACCGAAAAAGACATTCAAATGAAAAAAATGATCTTACTCAAATAAGAAATGTTAATGCTGTAAATGGTGAATTTGAAATCAGGCTGCTTTTTTCCATGAAAATTATTTAGTTGTTTTGGCAATGAAAATTCGGTTTATATTAATCATCTTGATCCTTTTTTCGGTGATTTACGCTCAAGTTGGGGTGTCAGGCATCAAATTAAAAAAAATGAATGGTAAAACAGTGAAACTGAGTTCTTATCTATCTAAGGGTCCTGTTTTAATTAATTTTTGGGCGACATGGTGTTCACCTTGTAAAAAAGAAATGATTCATTTAGATAATTTCCAAAAAAAATATTTAGATAAGGGATTGTCAATACTAGCAATCAGTACAGACAGTCAAAAAAGTCTATCTAAAGTTCGAAGTTATATTAGAACAAAAAAGTACTCGTTTGATGTTATGCTTGACCCTAACCAACAAATATTAAAAAAAATGAATGCTAGTATTATGCCTACGGACATTTTAATTGGAAAAGATGGATCTATACTATGGAAACATTATGGTTATTTCCCTGGTGATGAAAAATTAATTGAAGCAGAAATTCGTTCTGCATTAAACTTAATTGACTAAATACAAAAATATCACACACACAAATCACTTTAAATTAGTGAATAGGAAGTAAAATGAAAAAACTAACTCCGGCATTTTTTACCTTAATATTTTTATTTATCCTAATAATTCAAAACCCCTTTAAAATTGGAAGTGTAGAGGAATTACCTATCTATGGTGAAATGACTGAAATTGGGGATGAAGAAGACCCAAATGGACGATGGGAGTTTGAATGGATGCGTACAAGGGATCCTAAAACTAATGAAATACCAAAAAACATACGTATGAAGGAAATAAATTTTGTTAAAAATTTACCTAACCGTAGTCAAGTTTCTATGAAGAATGTACAAGGTGGCGCATCAAGTTTGAACACATTGAATTGGAGAAAAAGAGGCCCTTATAATGTGGGTGGGCGTACCCGAGCTTTAGCACTTGACGCTACTAATGAGAATATTATAATTGCGGGTGGTGTCTCAGGTGGTATGTGGAAATCTGTTGATGGAGGAACAACTTGGAAGAAAACTACTAAACCAGAACAACTTCATAGCGTTAGTTCTGTCGCTCAAGATACCCGTACGGGATATACTTCAACTTGGTATTATGGTACTGGGGAATTAATTGGAAACTCGGCAAGTGGCGGAAGTGCACCTTATCGTGGTAATGGGCTTTATAAATCTATAGATGGTGGTGATTCATGGAGTAGTTTAACGAGTACTGCTTCAAATACACCTCAGACATTTGATAATCATTTTGATTATGTTAACCGCGTTCGGGTCAGTTCGGTAAATGGATATGTTTATGCAGCCCTCGCGTATAGTATAAAACGAAGTAAAGATAGTGGAACAACCTGGGGAGATCTTTTAGCTGGTACAGTGAATAATTCAGTTTATACCGATATATCAATTGATTCAAAAGGTATAGTTTATGCTGCAATGAACGGTAAAGGTCTATGGAGATCCGCAGACCATGGAGATACTTGGACAGATATTACACCAAGTGCATTTCCGTCAAGTCATAATCGATTAGTGATAGGTATAGCTCCTTCTAATGAAAATATAGTCTACGTAATAGGAGATCTAGGCTCTGATTTACATACTCTGTGGAAGTACACTTATTCATCTGGAGATGGATCAGGTTCAAATGGAACATGGGTAGATCTTTCAGCTAATATTCCTGCTTTTGGCGGATTGGCCGGTGATTTTAATTCTCAGGGTGGTTACGATTTGATATTGGAAGTGAAGCCAGATGATCCAGATTTTGTTATTTTAGGAGGTACTAATGTATACCGGTCATCCAATGGTTATTCTTCAGCATCAAATACTAAGTGGATTGGTGGCTATGCATTATCTAATAATTATGCAATGTATGAGAATCATCATCCAGATCAACACGGTTTCGTTTTTTTGCCTTCAGATCCCAATACGGCATTCTCTAGCCATGATGGAGGCGTTAGTAAAACCACATCTATTACGGATGATGCTGTTACTTGGACTTCATTAAGTAATGGTTATTATACGACACAATTTTATCATGTAACTATCGATCAATCAAAAACAGATCCTGATCTAGTAATGGGTGGGTTACAAGATAATGGAACCTGGAAATCAAATGTAGATTCTGAGACTCATCTCTGGGAGAGTGTGGCAGGAGGAGATGGTGCTTTCTCTGCTTTTGCATTTAACGCCAAAGTTAGACTTTGGTCATACCAAAATGGAAAGGTATATCTTGAGGATTTTAGGAATGGTGGATATAATTGGATTAGATTGACACCAGCAGCATCACATGTTTTATTTATAAATCCTTTTATTTTGAATAGTGCGGATGAAAAAATTCTATATTATGCAGGGGGCTCAACAGTATGGAGAAATAACAATATTGATATTTCTGATGCGACTAATTATGCAGGTCGTGAGAGCACTCAGTGGGAGAATATGACAAATGCACAATCAGCCAACACAATTACTGCATTAGCAACCACCACCACCAGTCCAACTAATCGCCTGTATTACGGAGATAATCTGGGAATAGTACGTAAAGTAGATAACGCTGATTCTGGAAATGGGAGCGGCGTTAGCGATATAAGTGGCTCTGCATTTCCCTCTGGTTATGTAAGTAATATTGCAGTAAATCCTGAGAATGGTGATGAACTAATTGCTACATTTTCAAATTATAATGTAAAAAGCATCTGGCATTCTAATGATGCAGGAGCAACATGGAGTGATATTAGCGGTAACTTAGAAGAGAATAGCGATGGTTCTGGTAACGGTCCATCTGTCCGTGCAGCACTTATATTAAAACATAAAAGTACTCAAATGTATTTTGTTGGAACATCCACGGGACTTTATTCAACCACTAATCTAAATGGTACATCAACTACATGGGTACATGAAGGTGCTCAATTAATCGGGAATGTTGTAGTAGATGCATTAGCTGGTAGGGAAAGTGATGGCTACATTGCTGTTGCTACCCATGGTGCAGGTGTTTTTACTGTTAATCTTAATGATAATTCTAAACCAGTTATTGCAGCGCTTAGTGATGTATCATTTTTAGAAGATGGCGTTTATGAAGTTGGATTTTCGGTTTCTGATACTGATGGTGATGCGCTTACCTATTCCGCAAAATCTGATACAAATGCAGTGACTACAGAAGTACTTAGTACAATGGTGATTAAATTGACACCAAAGGCCGATTGGAATGGAATAGCGAATATTACATTTTATGCTTCGGATGGAAGTGAAACGGATTCAACCACATTTAAGTTAACCGTAACTCCAGTGAATGACATAGCTGTAGTGCAAGATAAAACCATTGATGAGGATAATACCACAGATGTTACTCTAGAGTCCACTTTTGCAGGCACAACCACATTCACAGCGGTTTCCGATACAAACGGAGTTGCAACTACAATTAGCTCATCTAAACTTACTTTAACGCCGACTGCGAATTGGTATGGCGTAGCGAACATTACTGCATACGCTTCAGACGGCACCTTTAAGGATTCTATATCATTTAATTTGACGGTAAATTCAGTACAGGATGCGCCATATGCTTTTGAATGGGTAAGTAGTCCTTTAGATACAATTAACATTTCCCAAACAAACACTACAGATATATACAAACTTGAATGGACAGAAAGTGTAGATGTGGATGGTGATACTATTAATTATATCCTCTATGGAGGGGTAGGTGTTTATCCAAAAGAAGAAGTGTATGATACAACTAGTACATCACTCCCAATTCCCTATCAGGAATTTTTAAATAATACATTTGAGCAAATCCCTATGTTGGCAAGAGCAACGGTCAAGTTCACTTTAAGTGCTACGGATGGTATAGATACTGTAAAAGTAACGGGAGATGATAGAGTCGTATTTGTGAATCGATATGATTACCTATCCACAGAAGAAGCAGGTATACCCACTGAGTTTGCTCTTCATGAAAACTACCCCAATCCTTTTAACCCAACAACTTCTCTACGGTTTGATTTACCAGAAGTAACTGATGTTACTGTTACTATATTTAATATGCTGGGTCAAAAAATAAAGACATTCATTATGAACGATACGCCTGCGGGGTATCATTCAATCAAGTGGGATGCTACTAATGATTATGGTAACCCTGTAGGTGCTGGGGTCTATCTATACCAGCTAAGAGCTAATCAATTTGTCATGTCTAGGAAGATGGTATTATTGAAATAGTGGAAATATTAAAAAGTAAACAAGCCCCCTTTATAGGGCTATTTACAGTACTTATTTTATAAAATATATTTTAAGACAAAAAACTCTTGATATGGACTTATTATATTGATAAGATACCTTATTATGAAAAGAGATACTCTCTATTTATGGAAGGTCATCGCTGGGTAGACATGAGAAGGTATGGTAAAACAGGTTCACTGCCGAATGATCGTTCTAGTCGAGGTGATCAGGTTTTTGATACCTTCCCAATTCCTGAAGCTCAAACAAAAGGTAAATAAACCTGCCAGAAAATCATTTGACCGTCAGGATAAGATTATACCTCCTGGCGGTCAAAATTATTATGTATAAATTATTTTCTTCATCAACATATAGAGGAAACCAATGAATAATATCAAACCAATCATTTTTATGATTACAAGTCTTTTGATCATGTCCTGTGAAAAATCAAAATCAATTCAGGTCGACCATTATCTATCAGCAGATCAAAAACACAATAAGTTCAGCAGAACCATTGAGCCGGTACTAAAGGTTGAATCTGGAGTTGTGATTCAGGCAGAGACAAGTGAAGCATCAGATGGTCAATTAGGTAAAAATGCCACACTTGAAGATTTAAAAAATATCGATTTTGATCCAATTCACCCTTTGACTGGTCCAGTATATGTTGAAAATGCTAAGGTAGGCGATATTTTGGCTGTTGATCTATTGAAGATAGATCTACACGATTATGGATGGCAGGCAATTGTAGGTGGATTTGGTTTTTTAACAGACCGTTTTCCAAATCCAAAACTTTCCATTTATGATATTGATACAAATAGCAAAACGATCAATTATAAAAATAAAGTAAAAATCCCATTAAAACCATTTGCTGGTGTCATGGGAGTGGCCCCTGATACGGATGAATTACTTTCAACAATCCCTCCTCGTGAAAATGGTGGTAACATGGACGACCCCAGTATTGTTGAAGGTACTACAGTCTATTTCCCTGTGCTGGTTGATGGTGCCCTTTTTTCTATTGGTGATACACATGCAGTACAAGGATTGGGGGAGGTTTGTGGTACCGCTTTAGAATCACCCATGACCATCACTTATCGAGTAAGGGTATTGAAGGGTAAGGTCCCCATTCCAGAACCCCAATATGAAAATGATGAAATCTATGCAGTTACCGGCTTTGGTGAGACCATCGATATTGCTACAAAAAAAGCAGTGAATTATATGGTAGATCACCTCTCAAGTAATTATGATTTAACGGAAGAAGAAGCTTATATGCTTTGTTCTTTGGTAGGCGATTTAAAGATCGCTGAGGTTGTAGATGTGCCCAATATGCTTGTCACAATGCACTTCCCGAAATCCAGATTAAGTCAGCTTTAATTCTTGAACTTGTTGTTAGAATAGGCTGCCTAAAACTTCAAGGTGCAGATTCGCTTTTATTCGATCATAACTAAATACTAAATCCTTTTTCTTTCATCCACTTATCATCAATAAATTTGCTTAAATAGTTTCGAATTCCGTCTGCGAGTATACATAGGCATTTTCGTCCTTCAGATAAAGTTTGAGCCGCTTGGAGTGCCGCCCAAACTACTGTGCCACTTGATCCACCACAAAGAAGTCCCTCATCTTTAATTAATTTTCGCGCTATAACAAAAGAATTTTGGTCATCAACCTTTATATACTGGTCTACTAGAGAATTGTCAAGGACATCAGGGAAAAAATCATATCCTATACCTTCAACCTGATATGGAAAAATTTCATTTCCACCTCCAAGAATGGAACCGTAAGGATCTGCACCTACAATTTTAATATTTGGATTCATTTCCTTTAGCTTTTTTGCAATACCTGTTATCGTACCTCCCGTACCGACCCCGACAACAACCATATCCAGATCAGATCCAAATTCATCCCATATTTCTTCTGCAGTCCCTTCATAATGTGCATTTGGATTGTCTGGGTTGCCATATTGATCTAGGATGTGAGAGTTTGGGATCTCTTTATTCAATCGTTTTGAGACCTCAAACAACCCCTCAGGGTCATCGTGGCCTGCTTCTGCCGGCGTTCGAATAATTTCAGCACCTAAAGCACGAAGGGTTACTTCCTTTTCCATGCTCATCTTTTCTGGCATTATAATTATCATTTTATATCCTCTTACTGCCGCCGCCATAGCTAATCCAATACCAGTATTTCCAGATGTTGGTTCAATAAGAGTATCTCCTGGTTTGATTCTTCCTGATTTTTCGGCATTCTCTACCATCCGCAGACCGATCCGGTCTTTTACAGAACCGCCTGCATTAAAAAATTCACATTTGGCATATAATTCACAATTCAATTTGTTAGCAAAGGAATGAAGCTTAACGACCGGTGTATTTCCAATAGCACCTAAAATATTTTCTAAAATCATTGGATTGCTTTCTTTAATTCAATTTCAACAAGTAATTTTAATGCATCGAAATTACTTAATTTATGATGGAGTTATGCTAATGAACTTATTAGATGGTAAGGTTTGCATTATTACGGGTAGTGGTCGAGGCATTGGAAAAACTACTGCAAAACAATTTGCGAAAGAGGGTGCCAAAGTTGTGGTAGCAGAATACGAAGAAACATCTGGAAAATCGACTGCGGATGAAGTGGGCGGATTATTTGTCAAAACGGATGTGGCTGATAAAAAGAGTGTAGATTCCTTGATTCAGTCCACCGTGGATGCTTATGGCTGCGTGGACGTATTAGTGAATAATGCAGGTATCCTCATGGATAGCACATTGGTGAACATGGAAGAAGCACAATTTGATCGGGTGATTGAAGTCAATTTAAAAGGTGTATATCTGTGTACACAGGCCGTGGCACCGATCATGAAAGAACAGAAGAGCGGTGTTATATTAAATGCGTCTTCAGTGGTGGGGCATTATGGGAATTTTGGTCAAACCAACTATGTGGCCACAAAATCGGGTGTCATTGGTATGACAAAAGTGTGGTCCCGTGAACTGGGCAAGGATGGGATCCGCGTGAATGCGGTAGCACCGGGATTCATCAAAACAGATATGACGGCCCAAATGCCCGAAAAAATTATCAAGATGATGGGGAACAAGGTGCCTGTAAAAAGATGGGGTAGACCAGAAGATGTAGCCAACGCTTATTGTTTTTTGGCCAGCGATGAGGCATCTTATATCAGTGGTACGGTTCTCAATGTGGATGGAGGTGTGGTTGTATAATGGGTAAACTATTAATCATTTCTGCCACAAAAGACAATAACCTGACGTTAGCCAAAAATCTGCAATCATTACTAAAGGGTGAGGGGCAGGAAGCAAATTTAATTTGTCTAGAAGATCATCCATTACCATTATACAGTGGTGATGCATTCTTGGATGGTGAATCTATTAATGGTCTGGTTGAAGCCTTAAATGAAGCGGATGGTTTTATATTTTGTTCACCTGAATACAATGGAGGTGTACCGCCTATTTTATCCAATGCCATTACCTGGGTAACGGTAAAATCCAAAAATTGGCGTGATGCATTTATTGGTAAGTTTGCTCTCATTGCCACCCAAAGTTGGGGATCAGGACATCGATTCATTGCTGCATTTCGATCTCAGTTAGAGTATATGGGAACGAATGTATTGGCACGATCAATTTCTGTGACAAAACCGACTCCGCTGAATGAAGAATCAGCAATTAGAATTTTAAAAAGTTTAATTGATATTGTTTAAAAAAAGGGGCGCTATTTCGCGCCCCTTTTGTTTTTCATTTTAACCGATCTTGATCTGACGAACGTCAGGTTTAATTTCTTCTGCTTTGGGAATGGTAACAGATAATGTGCCCTTTTTGAATTTGGCACTAATATCATCCGCCAACACATTTTCTGGAAGTGTGAAACTGCGACTAAATGATCCGGCACGTCTTTCCCGAATGCGGTAAGCACCATCATTAAATTTGTTATCCAATTCCCGATTGGCGCTCAATGTTAATACACCTTCTTCAATAATGAGATTTACATCTTTTTTGTCAAATCCCGGAAAGTCCGCATTTAATATGAATGCATTGTCATTTTCCGAAATGTCAACAGGGATGGCATTGGTTCGAATCGTCGGATTCAAATTCCATCCATCGTTAAAGATGCCGTCCAGCATCCGGTCAAAATCGGTAATTAATGAACGAGTTGGGTTCCATTTTACTAAAGTCATTTGTGACTCCTTTGTTTTATGTAGTTTTAAAATATTTCACCACAATAATGACAAAGTCTGTGCCATAAATAGAATATTGCCTATATTTCATTTTATACTGTCTATATGTCAGTGGGGTGTGAACATATGGCATGGGGTTATGAAAATCAGGCGGAGATGAATAGTTAATTGATCAGCATTTCAATAATTCAGTAATATTCAGTTCATATAATAAAGGAATTATATAACACACCATGTCTAAGCTTGCAATTCACGGCGGTGACCCGATTCGAACCAAGCCATTCCCAGAATGGCCAAGGCCCACATCCGACTTAAAAGATGCTATCATTTCAACATTAGAGAATGATGGATGGGGTGTAGGCAGTGCGGCCATCAGTCGGTTTGAAGAACAGTTTGCTGGATTCCAGGATGCGAAACATTGTATCAGCACCAGTTCCGGCACCGCCGCTCTTTGGGTCATGCTCAAAGCAGCCGGTGTGAAGGCTGGAGATGAAGTGATTATCCCGCCTTATACCTTTATCGCCACTGCTTCTGCCGTTCTCATGGCCAATGCTGTGCCTGTTTTTGTGGATATAGACGAAAATACATTTAACCTTGATCCCAATTTGATTGAGGATGCCATAACCGTAAAAACAAAGGCCATCATGCCTGTCCACATTGCTGGGAATCCTGCAGACATGAATGCCATTTTAGCGATTGGGCAAAAACATGATATCCCCATTCTTGAAGATGCAGCCCAAGCCCATGGTTCAGAATGGAAAGGGACGAAAGTGGGTGCATTAGGGCTCGGTGGTATTTTTAGTTTTCAAACATCAAAAAATATGTCCGCCGGCGAAGGTGGAGCCATTATCTCCAACAACAAAGCATTTTATGAAAAGTGCTTTTCTTATCATAACTGCGGTCGAACAAAAGGAGGCGAATTTTATGAGCATTCATTTCTTGGTGGAAATTTTCGACTGAATGCCATGGCCACCAGTATGCTTATGCCCCAGATAGATTCTATTTTTCATGATATGGCATTACGAGATGCAAATCGAAAAAGATTGGATGATGCCATCGGGCAAATTGACGGCATCACGTTAAATGGTACCTATGAAGGAACCACACGACAGGCCAATCATATTTATCTAACGCGATACAATGCGGACGCATTTAATGGCATACCAAGGGAGAAATTCTTCAAGGCCATGCAAGCGGAGGGTATTTATACATATATGGGCTATACGCCCTTGTATCGGGAGAAATTATTTGTTACGGATGTGGACGAATATCCATGGCTCAAAGGGTATGATTATGATACCTTGAGTATGCCCGTCACAGAGCGAATTGCCGACGAAGAAGCTGTCTGGTTAAAACAAAATCATTTACTAGGCGATGCACAGGATGCGCAAGATATTATTGATGCATTTGAGAAAGTGACGTCTGAACTCAGAAAATCACCTGAATTATTTCAGGATTAATCTATAAAAGTCGAAAATAAGTCGTCATATACTGGTGCCATATACCCCCAGTCAAAACGTTCAGCAATTGCCGAAAATTTACATGCTCTTACATTTGAAATATCCGTGATTGCTGATTTGAGTTTTTCATAAAGATCTGATTCATCTGTATAAATGTGATTTTTATGGTATTTTTCCGGTAGTAGTTCAGAGTAAGTAAGGCGATTAGGTAAAAGGGGATATGTGTCGGTATAAATCGCTTCAATAATGCTGATCCCGAAGAAATCTTGGATATTGGTGACGGGTAAAATATCCGCATTCCACAGCCATTGGGCATAGGTTTCAAACGATTTAGAAAAGCCAAAGTGAACTATCTTTTCAGATAGCTTTTCCTTGGCCTCATCAAAAATAGATGGTGCTGTTTTAAAATTCTCCCCAAGTACCGCCAATTGGAATTCAATTCCTTTATCTTGAAGCCGGAATAATGTGTGAAAAAAGTCCTCTGGATTTTTGTCATATTCCCACCGGTGGTTCCAAAGGATAAGTGGTGGCCCATCATGGTTCGTTTTAAACGGATCAAATCGATTCAGATCAAGTCCAAGGTGAAGAACAGTGCTCTTATTCTCAATAGCATAGATTGAGTCCAATTCATTATAATCGGGGAAATGTTTTAGCAAATTTTTCGATTCTTTTATAAATGAATTCTTATGGTATTTTGAATTAAATAATACGTGATCTGCAGCCAAGGCCGAGGCGTAATTGATAAATCCATAATGTTTATTCCTATTTTCAATAATGTCACGATCATTAGGTGACCATGGATAGGAAAGCTGATTTTCATGAAAATAGATGGCGGTGGGAATGTCTTTCGATTTTTTTCGTGTTAAAGCAAGGAATGTTGTTAAGTCCAGCATGCTCGTCGCAAGGATTAAATCGGGTGATCGTTCTATGCCATTAAATTGATTTGCCAAGGAAACAGCACCGCCGTGCATTCGCCATTTCCAAAATTGACCCTTAAGGGACAATATCTCAATTTCATATTTTGAATAGCGTTGAAACCCTTCAGTCCAAGCCAAATGGGACCCTGTGAAATAGGGTTCAAGAAGTAAAATGTGCATTATGAAAGTTATAGCTGTATAGGTACAGGAGGAAGAATATTAACCATTTTAGACACTATTCAATATAATTAAATTGATTTGTGGAATTGCCCGAACATCAAAAGGAGGAATGCAATGTCTTATTCATATAAACGCAGACTTTATTTACTAGGATGATTAGTTTTTGTTTTAAGCATTCCTTGGGCACAAGATGCCAATATAACCTATCCTGTAGACGAAATCGAGCGTAAGCTCATCCATGAAGATTTTTACAATGACCAACATATCTATTTTTTCCGTTGGTTGATCGAAGTACATAAGTAAATACATTGTTTGTGCCCGAGACTGGAGTCGAACCAGCACGTCTTTTAGGACACACGGACCTGAACCGTGCGCGTCTACCAATTCCGCCACCCGGGCAAAAAAACGACAGAAAATTACATTTTTGTATGTTCGATCGGCAAGGAATAAACTTGGAAGCGGAAAGGCGAATTCCGTATTTTTGGTATCAGAATTTTGACTATGGATAATCAGGTTGTCGCCACCAATCGCAAAGCCTTCCACGAATATCACATTCTGGATACCTATGAAGCGGGTATTGAATTATTGGGTAGTGAGGTAAAAAGTCTCAGAGAAGGTAATGCCAATGTAAAGGAAGCTTATGTAGTGATCCGAAAAGGACAAGCATGGGTGATTGGCGTGCATATTAACCCATATTCCCATACGGGAACTGAAGGGCATGATCCGGTACGAAATCGGAGATTATTGCTACATAAGAGGGAAATTACAAAAATACAGGCATCCCTGGATCAAAAAGGATTGACGGCTATACCCCTAAAAATATATTTTAATTTGAAGGGTAGAGCCAAATTAGAAATTGGATTGGCCAAAGGAAAAAAGACTTTTGATAAGAAAGATGCCATCAAAGAACGAGATATTAATCGTGAGGCACAAAGAGAATTACGGAATAGAAGAAGATGACATTTAAATCGGTAGATACACAATGGGAGTTAATCAGCCGCGGTGCTGAAGAGATTATTCCTGAAAATGATTTAAAATCCAAACTTGAGAAATCAAAATCCACTGGAAAGCCATTGGTGGTAAAGTTGGGATGTGATCCCAGTCACCCTGACCTCCACGTAGGTCATGGAGTTGTTCTTCGGAAATTACGCCATTTTCAGGATCTGGGGCATGAGGCAATACTCGTGATCGGTGATTTCACCGCAATGATTGGAGATCCTTCTGGGCGAAATAAAACGCGCCCACAATTAACATTAGAGGAAGCAAAGGCGAATGCACAATCTTATATTTATCAAGCGGGACATATTCTCAATATTGATACATTAAAAATCGTTTATAACTCTGATTGGCTTAATGTTATGAATTTTAGTGATGTAATACGCCTGTCTAGCCATTACACAGTGGCCCGTATGCTTGAGAGAGATGACTTTACAAAACGATATAAATCTGAAACACCTATTTCCATTCATGAATTTATGTATCCTCTAGCCCAAGGGATGGATTCTGTAGAATTACAAGCCGATGTAGAATTGGGTGGTACAGACCAAAAGTTTAATTTACTTGTGGGCCGCGACCTTCAGCGGGAATACGATCAATCCCCTCAAGCTATTGTCACTTGCCCATTACTCGAAGGGACAGATGGTCATGAAAAGATGTCAAAATCCTATGGTAATGATATAGGGCTTACGGATTCTCCTGAAGATATGTATGGAAAGTCCATGTCAATTTCTGATGAAATGATAGAAAAGTATTTTCTTCTAGCTGCAGATGCAGATGAGGATACTATGGTAGAAGTAAGATCTCAATTAAATGATTCGAAGGTAAATCCTAGAGATATTAAGCGGGCCCTAAGTCGCGCCATCGTGAAATTATATTATGGAGAAGAAGCGTCATTGGTAGCGGAAAAACATTTTAATAAAGTTATCGTCAAGAAAGATATTCCCGAATCCATAGAAGAAATTATTATAAATAAACCCATTACAATTATTGATATTATTTCAAATAACGGAATGACTAAAAGTAAAAGTGAAGCACGACGGATGGTCAAACAAGGGGCAGTTCGGATTAATAATGAAAAGGTTTTAGACAAAGAATTACTTGTCCATCCGAAGAAAGAAGTTATAATCAAAGTTGGAAAAAGAAAATTTTTGAGAGTAAAATGAAGAAGAGAAATTTATGGCCGATATTAGCGGTCATATTTTTTACAGGGTTCAGCCCTTATAAAAATAAACCTAAGCTTGTTTTATTTATAGCTATTGATCAAGGTCAACAAAGTTTAATAGAAAAATATAATCATCTGTTTTCAGGTGGATATCGATGGCTAATTGATCATGGTGTCCAATTTAAAAATACATTTCATAATCATGGATATACCTCAACTGGTCCTGGCCATTACACTTTAGCATCTGGACGTTACCCTGGGAAAAATGGGATTATTTCGAATCAATGGTATGATAGAGGATTAAATAGACCTTGGTATTGCGTTGAAGATACTAATTCTACAGAATTATCTGACGGATCAACGGGACGATCTTATGAAAATATTAATAATACTACTTTAGGTGATTGGTTAAAGGCAGCTACACCTAATTCTAAGGTTATATCTATATCCGGAAAAGATCGTGCTGCGGTATTTTTGGGAGGAAAAAACCCAGATATGGTATTATGGTATGATGGTATAGGCGGTTATACCACTTCAACTTATTATACAGAAACCCTTCCATTATGGGTAAATGAAGAAATAGCCAAAAGAAATCTACCTTCATATAAAGATTCTATATGGAATAGAATATTACCTGAAAATATTTATAATCAAAATACACGGGATGACAACTTTTATGGAGAAGTAGATTTAACCATGACAAGTGGTTATAGTCCTATATTTCCAATAAAATTTGATCAAATGGCTTTGAATGAATTTTTACAAGCGTATTATGTACTGCCCTATGGTGATGAATTAACAATTCAACTTGGAAAACGATCATTAGAATTCTATGAAATGGGAACTGACAATGATCCAGATATTTTATTTTTAGAATTATCAGCTACGGATGGAATTGGACATTATTTTGGTCCACACTCTCATGAACAATTGGATAATTATTTGAGGTTAGATAAACAGCTTGGAGAGTTTATTGAATATTTAGAGAATTCTATTGGAAAGGGCGATGTATTATACATTTTAACCAGTGACCATGGTATAGTGGACCTACCAGAGTATTTACAAACAAAAGGTATAGATGCTGGACGTATACCAAAAGCAACTAGAGATTCATTATATAAAGATGCATTACATCAGATAGAATTAAAAATTGGTTCGAATAAAGTAATTCAGTATGGAAATATGTTCTATTTCGATCAGAAAATAGGATATTTTGCTAAACGTAAAGCTTCCAAGATTTTAAAAAATACATTAATTAGTATTCCTGGCATTGCTGCTGTTTTAACTCGCGAGGAAATATTAAAGGGCGGAGGGTCAGAATTAGAAATACGATTAAAAAACATGATCCATTCTCAGAAAAGTCCAGATGTGTATTTAATTCCAAAGAAATACTGGACATGGGTTTCTGAGGTTGGCTCTAGTCATGGATCACCATATGATTATGACACTCATATACCGTTTATTATTGCAAATGGTGAAGAAAAAGGTAAGATAGTATCAAAAACCATATATTCAGTAGATATTGCCCCAACGGTGGCAAAATTATTAAATATTCCTTTTCCAAATGATTTGGATGGGGAACCTATTTTGTTTGAATAATTATTAATTGGAAGAAATTGGTATTTTTTACAAGGAATTAAATTCCCTAAGTTTCTAGCCGTTTTTTAAGTCCGAAATATGGAGAAGATATGTCTGAAAATGTTAAAGAATTTACCGCAGCGAATTTTGACGCTGAGGTATTGCAGTCCGATACGCCAGTGCTTATTGATTTCTGGGCGGAATGGTGCGGACCTTGTCGCGTAATCGCGCCGGTTGTCGATGAAGTGGCCGACGATTATTCCGAAACCGTAAAGGTGGGAAAACTAAATGTCGACACCGATAATCAAGTGGCCAGTCAGTTTGGCGTAAGGAGTATTCCTACGCTTCTCATATTCAATAATGGTGCAGTGGTGAATCAAATTGTAGGCGCTGTGCCCAAAGCCAAAATAACTGATCTACTCGATACAGTTATTTAAAAATTAATTAACCAATAGAATGAATCGAAAGGTTATCATTATTGGCTCAGGCCCTGCAGGGCTTACTGCAGCTTTATATACGGCCCGAGCAAATTTAAATCCGTTGGTACTTGAGGGAAACCAACCGGGCGGACAGCTTACGATTACAACTGATGTTGAAAATTATCCCGGATTTCCTGAAGGCATTATGGGGCCTGAATTGATGGAACAATTCCGTAAACAAGCCACCCGTTTTGGTGCCGAGTGCCATTTTAAGCATGTGACAAAAGTGAATCTTAGTGAACGCCCATTCAAAGTATGGGTAGGGGATGAACAGTACATGGGAGAATCATTAATCATTGCCACCGGTGCATCAGCAAAAATGCTTGGCATAGAGAGTGAATCAGAACTTATGGGCTACGGTGTATCTGCATGTGCAACTTGTGATGGGTTCTTTTTTAAAGATAAGAAAGTACTGGTCGTTGGTGGTGGAGATTCAGCCATGGAAGAAGCAACTTATTTAACGAAGTTTGCATCTGAAGTGGTACTTGTGCATCGACGCGAAGAGTTTCGCGCATCAAAAATCATGGTCGCTCGTGCGCTGGCTAATCCTAAAATTACTGTGGCATGGAATTCCACCATATATGAGATTTTGGGGTCCCAAGAAAAAGGCGTCCATGCCGTCACATTAAAAGATACTCAAAATGGTGAGACGAGAGAGGAAGCATGTGATGGCGTATTTATGGCCATCGGTCACAAGCCCAATACGGATTTATTTGGAGATTATTTAGACTCGGACCAATCAGGATATTTGGTCACGAAAAATGGCAGTACAGCCACAAATATCGAAGGCGTTTTTGCTTGTGGAGATGTGCAGGATCACGTCTATCGACAAGCGGTAACCGCTGCTGGTTCCGGATGTATGTCTGCCATCGATGCTGAACGATACTTAGAAGCTCAACAGAGTTAGATAACCAATCGATTCATCATTAAATTTTGAGGAGAAGTGATGAATCAACGATCCACTTTAATATATGAGTTAAAAGGCCTTAAAAAGTCTTATAACAATGAAACAGTTCTTAATGTAGGTAGACTCCAATTTCACCGGGGGACGGTGTATGGTATTGTGGGGTCAGTTGGGTCTGGAAAATCCACATTGATGAATATCATGGCTGGATTGGAAAAAGAATCAGAAGGAACTCTTAAATACGATAATGCACCCTTTGAGACCAATTGGCTTGGGAAAGTCAAATCCAACCCTGAGATAAAAATATCCTGTTTGGGTGGGGATTTAAAAGGGAGTAAAGTTTCTGATTTGTTTAAGGATAAGTCCGCGGATCAGATTCTTTCACGCTATGTTCATAATGGCACTTGGAAGTCATTGTTGGATCGATCAGTCTCTGAATTGTCCAAGGGCGAGGTGGCCTGTATCAATATGGCATTGGTGATTGAATCCGATCCCAGAGTGTTATTGGTTGATGATTATGGCATTTATTTTGATAAGGATATGGAATCAGCATTCCGGAAACGGTTAAATCGAATGAATAAGGATCAAGGGACAACCATTCTCTTATCTTCACCACACGATCAGCATTTGAAATTAATTGCATCTGTATTGATTTATTTGGATAATGGCCATATTGCGAAAATTAGACCTGGAGTTGGGAAAGGCAAGGGGACAAGCCAGAAGCGGTCTCAGCAATCCGGACGGAAAAATAAAAGAAGAAGGCAGCCAAGACAAAGATCAGCGCGCTAATCTGAATAAATGATGTAAATTTCCGTAATGAAACGTATCTACAGATCAGATTCTGACCGATTGATCGCAGGTGTGTGTGGCGGTCTGGCTCAATATTTCTCCATTGATCCCACTTTGGTGCGCGTGATATTGGTATTTTTCACCATTTTTGGTGGCGCAGGTATATTGGCCTATGTTGTGTTATGGATAATGATCCCTGACGAATCAGAGACACCCAAAAAGTTTAATCTAGATTCCATAAAACAAAATCCATTTTGGGGAATTTTATTGATTATTGCAGGTATTGCCGTTTTTATTCGTTTTGATCATGCATTATTCATCATTTGGGATATTTTCTGGCATAACCTCCTCAATATTTTTGTGTCATTATTTTTGGTGGGTTCGGGTATATTTTTACTCTACTCCCGATCCACAACGGTAAAAGAATCCAGTGAGAATACTCAAGATTGGGAGCCGCTTCATTTATCTGACCAAGATAAAAAATTAGCAGGTGTGTGTGGCGGTTTAGGTGTATCTTTAAGTATAGACCCAACCATCATTCGTGCCCTGTGGGTTTTTGGGTCACTCATGAGTATCGGCATTGGTCTATTATTATATATCATCCTGGCCGTTGTATTGCCTGAACGAACCATCATGACTGAAGATATTTAAAGATGCAAAAAGATCGATTCCAAGAAATTACATCCTTATTTTCGAGTAAAAAGGTGCTGGTTGTCGGCGACTTAATGCTTGATACGTATCTTTGGGGACATATAGATCGTATTTCACCTGAGGCGCCTGTACCTGTGGTTCAAGTGAATAAAATTGAACACAACCCCGGCGGGGCAGCAAATGTAGCATTGAATTTGGCCTCCTTGGGATGTGAAGTATCCGTTATTGGATTAATCGGATCAGATCCTGAAGGTAAAATATTGGCAGACCAATTGGATCGTAGGAATATTGTTTGCACTAATTTGGTAGAAAGTGATCAACGACCAACTACAGTTAAGTCACGTATTATGGCCCAAAACCAGCAAGTAGTCCGGGCCGATCGAGAAGTGAATATAGATTTGTCTAAAACATCCAATAAAGCATTGGCTGAATCAGTGAATTCCAGCTTAGATCAAATGGACGCAATTGTTTTAGAAGATTACAACAAGGGCGTACTGAACTCTATCTCAATTGAGTCATTAATTCAAATGGCAAATGATCGAAAAATCCCCATTTATGTAGATCCGAAAAAATCCAATTTTAAAGCTTATAAAAATGTAAGATTATTCAAGCCAAATCTAGTTGAATTTAGAAATGCCTTTGATGAACAGGATGCCTTAGAGGTAGCCGGATTTAACTTAAAAAATGAGTTGAATGCAGAAATTTTGATGATTACTCGCGGTGCAGACGGTGTTTCATTGTTTGCCGGTTCTGACTATCATCATATCCCTACAAAAGCGCGGCATGTACATGATGTATCCGGTGCCGGGGATACAGTTATCGCTACATTTACTTTGGCAGACCTGTGTGGCGCTTCACCCGAAGAATCAGTGGCGCTTTCTAATTATGCTGCTGGTCGAGTATGTGAAGAAGTAGGTGTTGTCCCCATTACGCTCACAATGCTGAATGAAATGGTGGAACACCATAACAGCATTTAATTTCCCTTTTTTTCTATATTAAATTCCTAACCATGTCTCACAAAAATACATCATTTCGTCAATTTTGGGTAATCATATCATTTATAGGAGCGACATTCGCTCAACCTGATCTTAGGTTTCATCCATTTGATTTTGTGCAATACCGAAAACCGGGGCAAGTGAATTCAATTTCTTTTAGTGATCAGTATGCTTACATCGGCACTTATCATGGCGGTGTTCAGCGGTTTAATTTATTTTCTAATCGATTTGAAGAACCCATTACACGTGCCCAAGGATTAAAGAGTAATTCAATAACAGCAGTTCACCTTGCTACCAATGGTGTTTTATGGGTGGCCACTCCATTTGGTGTTGAGCATAGTTATGACGAAGCTGGGAATTGGCGGTTTATGGCGAATAACCATTTTGGGTTTTTCTCTAACCAATTTGTGGAAAGGATAGGAGAATCCAATAATTATATTTGGCTTGATGTAGGATCTGAAGTCCGTCGTATTGATCCATTAACAGGTGTTCAATTGGGTATCATGCCGAATCCTGATGAACCGGTGCAATGGAGTTCAGGATTGGCTCGTTTTCATATCGATTTATCTAACGAATTGATTGAATATTCAATCACCGATGGGTGGATGACTGATCTCCATTCACTATTTAATCCGGATGGTCGGCAAATGCGATTAACCACTTATGCCCGCAACCGGATGGGTGAACTATGGATTGGTACAGAGGATGGCACATTCTTTCGTGGAGATCCAACCATGAAAACATTTACACCTTATCATTTTGGATTAGGGCAAGTGGATATTCAATCTATAGCTGGGAAAGATTCGTTTTGGATTGGAGGATTGCTAAATAGCCAAACTGATGGTATTACCTATTTTGATTCAGATCGTGAAATTTCGGATATTTATGTATTTGAAGATCGTATCAATATGGATCCCATTTCAATATTTTCCATCCTTGAATTGAAGAAAGAGGTTTGGTTTGGTGGAGAGGATGGCATTTTGGTTTATCATAAGAAAAAGGAATATTGGCGAAATTATGGATTAAGTCTCGGCGGGGGAAAAAATTGGGTGACTGATATGATTGAAGTGGATGGGCAAGTATGGATTGGTTCTCCCAATGGTCTTGTAATATTAAATATTAAAGATAAACAGCAAGTGGACCATGAACTCATCAATCAATTTAACAATGTATATATCCATGATTTGATATTTGGTAATGACTTAATCTTTATAGGTACAGAAACAGGCTTATTTATCTTTGATACAAAAAATCAAAAATTATATGATGGTGAATCATTTGGTTATAAACCTAAAGAATTTATATATCCTGATCGGCACGATGACTACACAGTCATCACTCAAGATAAAGGCAATATATATATTGCAAATCGCTCAAGTATTTTAAAATTTAATCTTCGGAAACGCCAATGGTCTAATGTGGTTGATGCGAGTATTTATGGTGGAATAGATGTGAAGGCAATGGCAGTGGATAAAAATATAATATTCATTTCCACAGTAAATGGCATTACAAAGTATGAGATGAAAAAACATTTAATGGATATCTATAATTATCCGTTCATTGGACAGGTGAACGACATGTATATTCATGGTAGAAAAATTTGGATGGGAACATCCGAAGGCCTCACTTCGTATCGATACAAATGAAAAATAAACTTAGAATAGCTATAGTTGGTTGCATGATGCTGGTCGCCTATTTATCAGCTCAGATGAATCCTTCTAGCAAGCGGGAAAAAGATGTAATCCGCCAGTATGGATTTTTTGTTTACAGCGTTGCGGATGCATATTCTGATTCCATACGTGTCTTATCTTATTTATCCGTGCCCAATCATGTGCTTCAATTCATAAAATCCGGAAATAGTTTTGAAGCTGAATATGAAGCCACCATTTCATTAAAGGAGAAGAAAGGTGTTCGAGTAGGTCGAAAACACTGGGCCAAATCGCTCAAAACACAAAATTATCTCGAATCTGCTTCCCGTGATATCTTTACCATCCATTTTTACGAATTCAAAGTGCCCCCGGGGGATTATGTCATCTCCGCTGAATTATTAGATAGAGACTCCAATAATAGTGGCGTACGTAATAAAGAACTCAAATTCCAAAAGCATGGAGAGAAAATCGCCCTTTATACACCTTTTTTCCTGGATTATTTATCCGGACGGTGGGGATTGAATGATAATGAAATTCCATTATTTCAAAGTATGCTTGGAGAAAAACTAACACGTCCATCTATATTCATTTCAGGTAAAGTGGAAAAAGGGCCTTATGACTTGGAAATTGTCATACGTAATTCAAAGAAAAAAGAATTATGGAAAAAGACATTTCAGTCTACTGCATCAGAAAATTATTTTCATCAGCGGATTATCATTCCTGAAGAAGTGGCCAAGCAGGGCCTTCGAAAACGGGTTGATATTAAGTTGAAACAGAGAGGTGAGAATAAAAATGCATCTGTCATGCTGGCCATCTCTCGCCAAGGGATTTCTAGGTCTATAGGTGATATTTCTCAAGCTGTTCAGAATATGAGATATATTTTAGAAGATGATGAATGGAAAATATTGAGCAAGGCAAAAGGGGATGACCAAGAAATCCTTTTCTTAGATTATTGGAATGGAAAAGACCCCACGCCTGATACACCGGAAAATGAATTGATGGACGAATATTTTTCTCGTGTAAGTTATTCCAATGCAAATTTTAAAGGGTATACCCATGGATGGAAAACGGATATGGGTATGATATATATTTTATTCGGTCCACCGGATGACTTGGAAACGTATAATGATCCTATGACGCGGTATTATTCTCAACGGTGGCATTATTATCGGATTAATAAATACTTTGATTTTGTAGATGAGCAAGGATTTGGTGACTATCGATTGACAACACCATTTTTCCGCGGACAGAGCTGGTAATATTCAGCCCCTCTGTATTTTATAAATATTATTTCGTAATTCTGCTTCTATCGTAGAATCAGATATTTATCTCGACGTATCTTTCACCTCGATAAAATATTAATTCATTCATGATTGAACGATTTTCATACAGTAGTCTAGAAACCTATAAAAAATGCCCTGCCCAGTTTCAATTTCGATATATCGATAAGGTAATTAAGCGAGATGAAGGCATTGAGGCATTTATGGGTAAACGCGTCCACGAAGCATTAGAATATCTCTATGATGAAGTTTTGGCCAGTCGATTACCGTTTTTGGATAGGGTGATAGAAAAATATCATGAATTATGGGAATCCCATTGGCATGATCGTATTGCCATTGTTCGAAAAGAGAATTCAGTAAAGTTTTACTATGAATTGGGTGAAAGATGTATTGCTGCATTTTACCGAAAACACAGTCCTTTTACTGAACCGTTGATTGGTACAGAAGTTGAATTTATCTTTTCAATCGACAACTCAGATGATTACATGATGAAGGGTATTGCAGATCGGATTGACCACGATGGAAATGGCAATTATGAAATCCATGATTATAAAAGTGGAAAAAGAGCCATGAATCAATACAATGCAGATCGGGATGGACAATTGGCAACATATCAGGTAGCACTAGAGCAATCCAAGTCAGATGTATCCTCCGTCAAATTGGTATGGCATTTTTTACAGCATAATTTAGAGGTGCACTCTGCTCGAACATCCGCGCAGATTACCCAATTAGTGAATCAAACTAAATCACGAATTGATGAAATCAGAGGGCACATCCAAAATGGGGGTGCGTTCGCACCGAAAGAAAGCATCCTTTGCAACTGGTGCTATTACTGGGAAGAATGTTCAGCAAAGAGTGGTACCAACCCATACATTTAAATCGAAATGAAATTAGATAAAAACGAAATAGACGCGCTAAAAACTTTACTATCCAATCCATTAAATAGAAGGAATAAAACATTGGAATCATTATTCGACCGAATAGATGGAGGTGATGAAATATCATTATATATTGATGGTGCAGCCGATCTGCATTCTAAAACTGCTGGCATTGGCGGGATTATTTATCGGAATAATGATGAATTAATTTCCTTTTCTGAATATTTGGATGATGCCACCAATAACGAAGCAGAGTACACTGCATTGATTCGAGGACTTGAGCATCTAATTGCTTTAGGTCAATTGTCTGCACAAATCTTTTCGGATAGTGAACTAGTTGTAAAACAAATCAATGGTCAATACAGGGTAAAAAATCCACGAATGCAAAAACTCTACAATCAGGCCATGGTGTTATTTAATCAACTGGAGCAGTACACATTTTCCCATGTACTGAGAGACAAAAATACGGTAGCAGATAAATTGGCCAATGCCGGTCGAGCCTTGGGGAAAAAATAATTCTTTTTCCGCTTTTATTTAATGAATCGATACAGACTTTTAGATTAACTTTGGCGTCATTAATCCGAGCATAAAGATATAATTAGAAGAATTCATGGGCTTATTTAATTCCCTTACCAATCCACTGAGCTGGGTATCTGGCGATATTGCCATTGATTTGGGCACTGCAAACACCTTAGTGTATATTAAGGGTAAGGGTGTGCTCATTAATGAACCGTCCATTGTTGCTAAATCTGTCCATAATGATAAAATTATTGCTGTTGGCTATGAAGCAAAGGCCATGGTGGGCAGAACTCATCGTGAAATTGAAACAATTCGCCCCTTACGGGATGGTGTAATTGCTGATTTCAATATGACCGATGGATTGCTGCAAGGATTCATCAATAAGATTAATATGAATCGTTTGGCGCGCCCAAGGATGGTTATTTGTGTTCCTTCTGGCGTCACAGAAGTAGAACGTCGTGCTGTAAGGGATTCTGGCGAAAGAGCAAATGCAAGAGAAGTATATCTCATCGAAGAACCGGT
Source organism: Fidelibacterota bacterium (assembly GCA_002718285.1). The sequence continues at coordinate 4,441 of PBAR01000039.1, read as the reverse complement.
GGCTGCTGCAATCGGTATCGGATTAGACATTTCAAAGCCCATCGGAAACATCATCATTGATATCGGTGGTGGTACCACTGAGATTGCTGTTATTGCATTGGATGGTGTGGTGACAAAAGAGGCTATCCGTGTTGCTGGCGATGAAATGGATGAAGCCATTATTCAGTGGTTCCGCAATGAACATAAATTGGATATTGGTTCATCCACCGCAGAAAATATTAAAAAATCCGTTCGTTCGGCCATGCGTGTTAAAAGTGAAATGATTGGGGTAAAAGGTCGCGATCTTGTTTCTGGGATTCCAAAAACAATCGAAGTGTCATCCGATGAAATTCGGCAGGCATTAAAAGATCCAATCAACGCCATTGTCGAAGCGGTAAAGCGTGCATTAGAACAGACACCTCCAGAATTATCAGCTGATATTTTGGATCGTGGAATTATCATGACTGGTGGCGGTAGTATGTTAAAAGGTATTGATCAACTCATTAGAGAGCGTACAAACGTACCTGTTAATATTGCTGAAGAACCGCTCTTATCCGTAGTGAGAGGTACAGGAAAAGTACTCGAAGATGTTAAAAAATACGAGTCCGTCCTGATTTAAGCCTTGAATGCGGAATTTTGTCTTAGCTCTTCTAAAATATAAAGATCATTTTATTCTACTGGTAGCGGTCTCGCTATCCCTCACAATCCTTTTAAAAAACGATTCTCCGAATGTGCATATCATTCGAGGAAAATTTAGTGATACATTTTCCATTATTTCATCACCTTTTGCATGGATGCGAAGTATGATACAGCTCCAAGATGAAACACAACTGCTCCGTGAAAAAAATGTCCAATTAACTTTACAAATGGAAGCCATGCTTCAATCTGAAGCGCAATTCCACGACATGCGCAAATTGGTGGGATTTAAGCAGGATAGTAGTCTAATTCTGATAGCTGGTCAAGTTGTCAGCATGGGTGCATCATCAAACCTTTCTTCTATTACCATAGATATTGGGTCTAATGATGGTGTGAAGGTTGGTCAGCCAGTTGTGGCGCCCGGTGGTGTAGTCGGTAAGACAGTTGTGGTAGGGAAAAACACCACTGTGGTCCAAACTATTAATGATGTTAATTATAGATTGTCTGTGCGGATTATACCATCAGGTAGTGTGGGTATACTTCAGTTTTTAAATAATAACATTTGTGAAGTGAGAGAGCTGCAAAAGAATGCTGAAATTTCTATTGGCGATAAAGTGGTAACCTCCGGGTTTAGTCAAATTTATCCTAAGAATTTACCAGTGGGTGAAGTAATAGAAGTGTTAGACGAAAGAAACAGCTTTCAAAAAGTCGCACGAGTTCGAATTAAACCAAATCTAGGTGCGCTAATGTATGTGTTTATCGTTATGGGAGACCAAAATGGTTTGGATTAATCGTATTATTCCGCCACTCATGGTTTTTCTAATTCAATTTCTTTTGGTTGATTTTTTATCTATTAATTTGATTCGCCCGGATTTTATTGTGATTTATGTATTTTATTTTAGCTTGAGGTTTGGAAGAGCACCAGGAATTATAATGGGGTTTACTATTGGATTATTATCAGATCTTACAGGAGTGGGCTCTCACTTCGGGTTAGGTCCGTTAACCCTGTCTATTACGGCATATTTAACGGGGTATTTAAATGGAAAATATGAACGATTATTACCTTATGTGTTTCATTTATTTTGGATTGGAATAATCGGTTTTCACTTCTTTATGATGACATATGTTCGGTTCCAAACTGTAATGGTATCAGATTGGGTTGAATTTGGAATGAAGTGGTTATTATCTTTTGGATATACCATGATATTTTTCTTTATCATTCAATTTTTTTATCCAGTAAGAGAAGCCTCTCGTGCTGAAATCCGCTAATACCGTTTCAAAATCAAAATTTTGGTTTTTGGCTGGATTTGTTATATTTGTGCACTTAGCATTGGCGTATCGGTTTTTTCAGTTACAAGTATTGGACCATAACGAATATAGCCGACGCGCAGAAAATAATCGCATTCGTGCCACCTCGATTCCTGCACCCAGAGGATTAATTTTGGATCGACATGGTGAAATTATTGTAGATAATTATCCCACCTACATTGTGTCGGCCATTGGGGCTGAAATAGTTAATAAAGAAAAAAACTATAAAGTTATCAGCGCTGCCACCGGAATAGATACAGCCATTTTAAAACAAAATTACAAAAACTATTATCGAAACCGGTTTTTACCCACGCGATTGGCAAAAGACCTTACCATTGGGCAATTGAGTCGATTAGAGGAAGCAAAAGACGAGCTGACGGGCATCGTCTATTCACAATTTCCTGAAAGAATATTCAATTCAAAAATTCGTGCATCTCACGTCTTGGGTTATTTAAAGGAAATTAATCAAGACATGATGGTTGACATGGATGAACAAAGTGATTATAAATATGGCGATCTTGTGGGCTGGTCCGGGTTAGAACGTCAATATGAATCACAGTTACGGGGAGAAAAAGGGGTTGCCTATTATCAAGTGGATGCTTTTGGGCGTGAAGCTGGATCTGTGGAAGGCCATGATAATATTTTACCCAATCCCGGGAATGATATTCGCACCACATTGGATGTATCCCTTCAGGCTTTATTAGAAAATAAATTTAACGATAAAAAAGGAGCAGCTATTGTATCCAATCCAAGGACTGGCGGTATTTTGGCTTATGTGAGTGCCCCAGACTATAAACCAGACTTATTTACAGGAATGATATCCAGTAAAGATTGGAAGACCGTTATTGCTGATTCAAACCGACCTTTATTAAACCGTGTAACCAATGGAACCTATCCTCCGGGATCCATCTATAAAATGGTGGTTGGTGTTGAGCTATTACAAAAGCAATTGGTTACAACAGATTGGTCTGTTTTTTGTACAGGAGAATATGAATTTTACGATCGCACATTTCGTTGTTGGAATGAGAACGGACACGGAAAAATAAATTTAGAACAAGCCATCGTACAGTCTTGTGATGTGTATTTTTATCAGGCCATCCAAAATGTGGATATCAATGATTTAGCGGTTCGATCAAAACAATTTTTACATGGTTTGATAACAGCAATTGATTTACCTACAGAAATGAAGGGAAGGGTGCCGGATCGCCAGTTTATGAATAAACTACATGGACGTTATGGATGGTCCAAGGGTGCCATGTTAAACCTATCTATTGGTCAAGGAGAAATATTGGTAACACCATTGCAAATGGTGGCTTATACGAATCTGCTAGCCACACGGGGAAAAACATACCCATTGCACCTCGTACAATCGCAAAACGAAATGATTGATGCACCGGCTATACGAAGTAGAATATGGAATCGTATACAAGATTATATGGAGCTCACTATTACCCAATCCAATGGGACGGGTCGTTGGTCTAATCCAAAAATTCCTGGTCTGAGAATTGGTGGCAAAACGGGGACAGCAGAAAATCCACATGGTGAACCCCACGCATGGTTTATTGCTTATGGTGAAAAAGATGATGAAATGATTACGATTATCATTTTGATTGAAAATGGTGGTAGCGGTGGTGAAGTCGCTGCACCTATCGCGAAAAGTGTGTTTCAATATTATTATGGTCCGAAAACTACAAAACTAGTGTCTAAGTAATGTTTGCAGAGTTTTGGTATAAAATTAAAATTTCGCCATTAAGCCTTTTGCTCGTTGTGGGTTTATTATTGTCAATAGGGTTGGTCACACTTTACAGCATTGCTCAAGTTCAAGTGCAGACTCCACCGAATGCATTTTCGAAGCAGATGATATTTTTAATTCCTGCCATCATCTTGATGATTTTCATGACCCTTGTTTCAAAAGGGTTGGTCCATAAATATATATATTTGGGATACGGATTTATTCTTTTGGCTGTTTTTATACCATTTTTTGGTGAAAAGGTTGCCGGTACATACCGTTGGATTAATCTAGGACTAACCTTTGGGTTGCAGCCATCTGAAATCGCAAAATGGGTGATTGTAATTACATTGGCGAGATATTTATCTGATCACAATTTGCAGATGAATAATTTTGCGTCAAACCTAGTTCCTTTTGGGATTGCAATCATACCTACTTTCATTGTGTTAAATCAGCCGGATTTAGGTACAGCATTTGTGATGATGACGCCAGTGATTCCTATGTTGTTCTGGGTGGGTGCGCGACCATATCATTTATTTCTAATTGTCGCTCCATTATTTAGCATATTGGCTGCATCAAATGAGTTTACTTTCACAATTTGGGCAGCAATATTGGCAATTGTCATCTACAAGGCAAAGCCCCAACTATACCATGGGGTTGGTATTTATTTCAGCAATATATTTTTAGGATTGATTTTTCCACTTATGTGGAATGCTCTACGTCCTTTTCAGCAAAAACGCATATTAACTCTTATCAATCCTGATTTAGATCCCTTAGGTGCCGGATATC
>PBAR01000038.1 GCA_002718285.1 Fidelibacterota bacterium | reverse complement strand
TGATGGAGAAGATATGTTTCTTGGTTCTACCTGGAACGGTATCGGTGTTACGCACTGGAATAGTACTGTTCCCGGTGTAGTTGCACATGCGATTCAAGATACCTTTGGTGTTTTCACTGATGTTGATGCCTGCTGGGAAGAGATTAGCAGTGCCATGGGAACGGATTCAGCGTTTGTAGCCTGGTGCGAAGATGATGTTGACACTACATTTGCAGAAACAGCTCTTTGGGCAAGTTCTTTGGACTTTGACCCAGATGAGGAATTTCTCATTGTTGGTGCTCTGACCGCAGGTTGGGGTGGACCTCTTGGTGGAACATACTGGGCATTTGATGATGATATGGAAGTAGTCGCTCAGATTGGTAACTGGCATGACTGGGATGGTTCCGGTGAAGGAGTAACCGACGGTCCCCGTGGGGCAGCCTTTGATGCTGACGGTAATCTCTATCTTGCAGATTTTTATAGTCACGGGATCTATCATTATGCAGAAGATTATTCGTTTGTTGATAAAGACCGTTTAACCGTCTTACCTGATAGGTATGTGCTTAAGCAAAACTATCCAAATCCGTTCAATCCAGCTACCAGTATTGAATTTTCAATCCCGGTATCGGAAAATGTAAACCTGAGTATTTACAATATTGAAGGACGCCTGGTGAAAACACTGGTAAACCAGAAGATGATGTCCGGGCAGCATGTAATTGAATGGAATGGTACGAACCAAATCGGTTCTAAAGTTGCAAGCGGTATGTATATTTACCAGCTGAAAACAAATAAAAAAGTACTTAACCGTACAAATGACATTTATCAAGTAGTATTACTACATTAATGTATAAACAAAAAGGGGCCTTTTGGCCCCTTTTTGTTTACTAATTTTATATTTAAAAAAAAAGTTATATTATTGGTTTTTCGGTAATTGCTATTTAGAGAGAGAATTCCAATTAGTATAAATAATAAGGACCGGATTGTATCACAAAATATTCCCAGTCTCTTTTTAATAATTTAAACAGGCCGGATGGGACTTTTATAATTTTACCGTTTGCTGATCTAAGCTTACCATTTAATAATTGAAATAACTGGTTGTTACCCCATAGTTGTGCCATCCTCTTTTGTTTCACTCTGAAATTTTCTGCGTAAAATGCAAAAGTGATATAGAGACTGTGAACAGCTGTTTCTATGGCTCTATACTTATACTTATCAGTAACAACAATTTTTTGACCCAGGCATTCATATTTTTCAAACTTAGGGTTTTCAGCGCGGCCCGGTAGGTTCTTTGGCTTAAAACTTGCGTATCGAAAATCAGCACCATCCAGTTTATAATTTTTCATTTCTTTTGCAATTTCATAAGTCATCCATGGTGCACCTATCTGCTTAAATGGTTTATTTGTGCCACGTCCTTCACTAACGTTGGTCGCTTCATAGAAACACATACCAGGGTAAATGATTGCAGTCTCCAGATCAGGTATATTTGGTGAAGGAGGTATCCAAGGAAGACCTGTATCATCAAAATACATAGAACGTTTCCAGCCATCCATTCTTACTACGATAAGTTCCGGGGGTGTGGAAGATAACCAACCTTCCTTTACAGCCATCTGACTTAGCTCACCAACGGTAAGTGCATAGCGTGTCGGAATCGGATAATAACCCACAAAGCTTTTAAAAGCAGTATCCAGTATCGCACCTTCAATAATTTCTCCTCCCAAGGGATTAGGTCTGTCTAGAACCATTACATCAATACCATTCTCACCCGCTGCCTCCATAACAATTCCCAGAGTAGAAATGTATGTATAAAAACGGGCACCCACATCTTGTATGTCATAGATAATAAGATCCAATTCTTCAAGCATTTCTGCCGTAGGTTTTCTGGTTTTCCCATAGAGCGAAACGATTTCGAATCCAGAACTTTTTTGATTCTGATAGTCTACTTTAGCCCCCGCACTTGCTTCACCGTAAAACCCATGCTCAGGAGCAAATATTCTTTTCAGAGTTATGTCTGGATTGTTTTGAAATAGGTCATAGTTTTTATCCCCATTCCTCGATATTCCGGTATGGTTCGTAACAAGACCAATTGTTTTACCCTTCAGGTAATCAGAATAATCTTCTAATAAAACATCCAGGCCTGTCCGGACACCATTTTCATGGCTTTCTTTAATAGGGTTAAGAATGGTGATTCGTTCTTTAGGGGTCGTGCATTTGATTAGAAAAACCACTAAAAAAATAATACTGTATTTTTTCATATGTTTATTTTATGTATGTTATTTTTTGGTTCTGGAACTCAGACTCCGAAATGATTTGAATGATATATGTACCTGTTGATACAGGTTTACCTTTGTAATTGGATCCGTCCCATTTTTTTTGATAGTTGCCAGAATTAAATATTTGATCCTGAACAATTGTATTAATTATTCTCCCTGAAATATCAAAAATATGGATTGAAATATTCCTTTGTTTTTCTAAAGTAAATGGAATAATTACGATTGGATTAAATGGGTTTGGATAGGGTGCTCCGAGAGAAAATTTATAAGGTATATTTTCATCATCAAGAGCTAAAGCTTCCTGAATAGTTAACAGGAATTGAACAGTATCTGAAAGCTCTCCAAGACCAAAATCATTGACAATAACACTAATATTTGTTTGCCCGAAAAACGGTTCATACTCGATGTTAACAACAGATTCAGATGTGTGTCCATAAATTGTAGATGTGATGGCTGATGTATCAGCGTTCACTATAACCCGATGTATGTCGCTTTCATTATCATCAGAGAATTCTACAAAAAAATAGTAATTATCGCCATATTCAATACTGGTATCGGGTAATGCGGTAATTATTGGAGCTGAGTTCAGGGGAGCTGTTCCTATCGATTTATCGATAATTCTTAGGTCATCAATATATATCTTCCCACTCATTCCACTATTCTCAGCCGGTTTTAATAAAAACCCATCCAGGAAATATTGATTTCCATCCATAGTCTTATTATTGCTTAGCCAGGTACCGATTTGTTCCGGATCTGAAAGCTTCCATTCGATCAACTTCCATCCTGTCCAGTCTATTTTCTGCCAGGACATTACTTCTATGATATCTCCTGTAAGAGATCCATTCAAATATTCATAGAGTGAGATGCTAAACTGATTTCCGCTTCCGTCACCATAAAGATAAACCTGGACCACATCTGATGTGTCCAAGGCAATATCAGATGGACTACCTGCATTATGAAGCCTTAATAATGAACTTGAAGCATCTGCGTCCCAACTATACCGAAGGTATCCTGATTTTCTTTCATTAATATTCATGCTTAATCCTGGTACGAATACAGCACTGGTATATCCAAACTGTGTTTCACTCCCAATAATTCCGCCAGTAGAGCCACTACCATCAGGCTGCCACCATCCTGCACCTGAGTTAAATCGATCAATATAAGTTTTGCTAGAATAATAATAAGGCGTAGTGGTATAAGTAAAATCAATAGGATTTGGTATAGGATTTCCTAATGTGTCTGTAATACTATTAAGTATCACTGTACTGTTTGCATTATTCATCAAAGGTGCAAATGGTTTTAAAGAAATTGTAGTGATTTCATTAACTGTATTTTCAATGTAGTCTACCGTTAAATACTGCTCATCGGAGATTAATTTCACTGAGATTTCGTTTATGGACGCGGGATTTACTGTTTCATCCCAAGTAATATTAAATACATCTTCAGTATCAATGATAAATTCAGTAGGTGGATAAAACCCGGTTACCTGTGGACCGGTCAGGTCAGTTGATTCTGTATGAAATTCTAAGTAAAAATTATCTCCGGAAATTCCATCCATATTACCGTCAAATTGAATACCAATAATATCAACAAGTTCGTCTGATATCTCCAGTACATAATCCATATCAAATTCCAGCAGATCAGGAAATGATATTAAAACCACTTTCATTTCATCTTCCCAATGATCCGATAATTGAATATCCAACGGATTCGTATTTGGAATTATTGATAAAGCTGATTCGAATGATGAAAAACTAATTTGCTTGGAAAAGGAAATTCTAATAACTGTGTTTACTGCTATTGTATCGCCTTCATTTATATTAATCTCTGTTATTGTTGCCGGGTAGGATGGAATTTCTCCTGTTTGTTGTTGGGCACTCGAGTCAGATTTCATCCAGAACCGATTATAATTTTCTGCTTTGATTTGATAGATACCTTCGTAAGGCTGAAGACCGTCAAATATTAAAGGAATCGATATGTTATCTGATCCAAAGTGAGTGGAATGGATTAACCCCAGGGAGTTTGAGCTGTCTAAAGGTAGCAGACTGACAACTGTCCATATACCTGAACCCTGCCCATTTACAAAAATATTGATCTCATATTCCATATTGTTGATTTGACTTAGAGTCATGCTTGGATTGGGAGGTGGTTCTACGTTTGCATTAATATTTCTAACAATAGTCTTATCTTCAAAGAAGGTGTGACTGGCTTCATCCCAGTATTGATAGTCTTCCCATGTTCCGTTACTGAAAAATTGAAATCCATCAACAAAATTAATATTTCGTACAGCGCTCACAATATTTGGATGATTATTCCATAAATTTTGATCAGCAAGAATGTATGATCCAGGTCCAACAGAAAACAATCTTCCATCCTGGATACCATTCTGTATATAAGGAGCCCAGCTTTGGCTGGATCCTGTAAGCATTTGTACAAAACTACCAGGTGAAGTCCAGTGGTAGTGCATTGGTGTTAACTGATCTACATACCCTTCATTAAACCATAATGCGGCATCTTGATATACAGTACCATATCCTTGCCATCCACCCCAATTGTATTTCCCTAAAACGGCAGCAGATAGTCTTACGTATGGTTTTACTGTTTCAATGGAATCATGTAGTGTACTGACAAATGCAGTGACGCCATCTCTCCACCAATTGTCCCAGGTGTTGTAACCATCAGGTATGCCGGCAGAATAGGGATGATTTATATCGTATAAATATCTTCCAGTCCTTGAATTATGTAGATCGTTTAGCATTTGCTCAGAGATATCTCCATCTATCATCCTGACTTCTTCAACTTGTCCCGCTGGTAAAAGATTTTGTGAACTACTAGAGTATTCGTTCCATCTGACGTAATCAAGATGAAGTCCATCTATGTCATATTGATTGACTATTTCCATGGCAACATTTACAGTATACTGTCTTACTTCATCAAGGCCCGGTGAAAGGCTACGATGAGATGTCATGGGATTGCCATCCCTATCTCGACATATCCATTCTGGGTGTGTTGCAGCGGGTGACCCTACATGCATGCTCGATGTTTGAAAAACATTAAACCATGCGTGGAGTTCAAGACCCCTTTCATGCGCAGCATTTACCGCATAATCAAGTGGATCAAACCCTGGATTTTGATATCCGGCATAGTATCCCCAGGGTTCATAGGATGATTCGTAATAAGCGGTACCGCTTTGTCTCACCTGGAAAAATACAGCAGTCATGTTAGCTTCGAGATGATTATCCATTATCTCATCGATCCGGTTCCTTGTCTCAACTGCACTTTGAGATGCACTAATATATTCCCAGGTAATTACCCAGGTTGCTCGGAATTCACGGTTAACAGGCATTGCATTGACAACTACCAAAATAGTTACAAGGATTATAATACTTTTGTTTATATTGATCATTATTCTTTATGATAAATTATGTCAACAGGAAAAAATGTATACCTTTAAGATAGCTAGAAATAAAAAATATCAGGTATAAAAATATTGAAGTAATATAGAAATCACATATTTTTGTAAATGCTTATAGGATTAACAATTTATATGTTGGTCCCAAGTAGCTTTAATAGACTAAGTGAAAAAATAGTTTAGTAAATTAATTTAGGAGACTCTGGATATTCATTGGATTGATATCACAATAATTATTGGATTTATCGCGGCATTAATTTTTATGGGTGCTTACCAAAGTAAATCCAATAAATCTTCAAAAGATTTTTTTCTAGGTGGGAAAAATCTCCCTTGGGTTGTGGCAATGTTTTCAATTGTTGCCACAGAAACATCCGTTCTAACATTTATAAGTATTCCTGGTATTGCCTATAGAGGAAATTGGATGTTTCTCCAACTTGCATTAGGATACATTATCGGGAGGATAATGGTAAGTATATTTTTACTGCCTCAATATTTTAATTTAGGTGTGACATCCATTTATGAAGTTCTTGGAAAAAAATTTGGTACAGGCATCCAAAAAGTAGCATCAGGCGTTTTTTTATTTACTCGGATTCTAGCTGATGGAATACGTTTTCTGGCAACTGCCGTCATTGTTCAAGTTATCACTGGATGGTCGCTGACAGCGGCTGTATTTATTATTGGTATTGTAACAATTATTTATTCGCTATTAGGAGGAATTAGAACTATCGTCTGGATCGACAGTTTTCAATTTTTATTATATTTATTTGGCGGTTTGATTACCATTTTTTTTATCCTCGGGAATATGGATAACGGGGCGGGAGAAATATTTTCTCGCCTTTACGATTCTGGTAAATTTACTTTTTTCAATTTTACCGGAGATTTTATTACTGATCCATATTTATTTATTTCTGCTTTGGTTGGAGGTGCATTTCTATCATTATCATCTCATGGTGCAGATTATATGATGGTACAAAGAGTTTTAACGACCCGTGACTTAATTTCTGCCAGGAAAGCCATGATTGGTAGTGGGTTTTTTGTATTTTTTCAGTTTTCTTTATTTTTACTTGCGGGTTCATTAATCTATTCTTTTATGGGTGGAATTTCGATTGAAAAGGACAGGGAATTTTCGACATTTATTGTAGAATATTTACCTATTGGACTAAGAGGGATACTCTTAGCAGGTATACTGTCAGCTGCTATGTCAACGCTCAGTTCTTCTATAAACTCATTGGCTTCCTCTACCATTAATGATTGGTTTGGGGGAGATGCAACTGTTCAGAAGTCTCAGATCGTCAGTCTAATCTGGGCTGCAATTCTTATTGGTATTGCATTAGTGTTTGACGAAGGTGATACTGCTATTGTTGTTATGGGTCTTCAGATTGCATCTTTTACCTATGGTGGCCTTTTGGGTCTTTTTCTTTTGTCCAAATTAGATAGACCATTTCGAACTGAAAGTTTAATCTTAGGCCTTATTTTAAGTTTTTTAATTGTTTTTTATCTAAAACAGATTGGTTTGGCATGGACATGGTTTATCCTTATCTCTGTATCGGTGAATATTTTAGTTGCAATTGTTTCAGACAGGATTTTTGAATTAATCACATAAAACTTTACCTGGGCGGGATTAAAGCTATTTGACATATAACAGTTTTCTTGTTTCAATGATTTGATTATTTGATTTTAAAGAGTAGAAATAGATACCGGAAGATTGTTCTTTATCCATACGGTTGTTTCCGTGCCAAATTGTTGAATAATCACCAGGGAATAATTTATCATTTACCAGAGTATTTATCAGTTTCCCATCTATAGATAAGATAACCAATTTGATGTCTTGTAATTTTGAGATTGAAAATTTTATTTTTGTAAACTTATTGAAGGGGTTTGGATAATTCTGAAACAATACTGCCTTTTCTGGTAGTGGATCATTCGTGGAAAAGACCAGGTTGGATGGGGGTGATTCTGTCCAGAATCGATCTGCCATTGTTGCAAAATAAAGGAAAATATTTGAAGTATCCAACACAGATAATTCATCTATAACTGTTACAGGATCAGAAGAAAAATTTATATTAATTATATCTGCTGTTTCCGTAGTTGCTGTTGGATTTGTGGACCGGTATGTAATGAGCCAATTTTGTTTATCTGTTTCAAGCGGATAAATAACTAATTCATTATGAAATTCATCAATTGGATTTATAGTTAATATTGGTGCTCCTGGTACTTTTGATCCTGCGAGCGGATTTTGACTTATTTTCATTTTATCATTAAAAATTGTTTGTCCTGCAGCATTAAAATAAGATTTATCATTCCAGGTCCCATAGCTAAAAAATTGAAAACCATCTACCCATTCCAATCCTCTGCAGGCATTCACTATACTTCCATGATTATTCCATACATTGTTATTTTCCAATACATAAGAACCGGGTCCAACTGTGAACGGTCTTCCGGAGGCAATTCCAGGTTGAATAAATATTTTCCAACACTCTGGACAATTCTGTTCCAGCATATCTAAAAAACCGCTGGCAGATATCCAGTGGTAGTGCATAGGCATGATATGATCTAAATATCCTTCGTTGTACCATAGTGCTGCATCCTGATATACAGTACCATAGCCCTGCCATCCTGACCAATTATACTTACCAAGTACAGCTGCACTCAGCTTAACATGAGGTTTTACAAATTGAATAGAGTCATGTAGAGTACTTACAAATTCGGTTACACTCCAGCGCCACCATTCTTCCCAGGAGTTAAACCCCTCCGGGATTCCGGAAGAATATGGATGAAGATAATCGTATAGGTATCGTCCTGATAAATTAGTATTGAGATTTTCCAGTTCTTCGGTTGTTATAAAGCCATCCTGGCGTTTTAGCTCTGCTTCACGGGTGACAAGTCTTCGATTGGCATTGGTATGTTCATTCCATCGGATATAGTCTAGGTGTAGCCCGTCAATATCGTAATTGTTGACTATTTCCATGGCAACATCTAAGGTATAGTCCCGTACATCTTTAAGTCCTGGTGAGACCGACCGGTAAGATGTCATTGTGTTTCCACTTTGATCCCGGCAGATCCATTCTGGGTGTAATGCTGCAGGCGTTCCGGCTGTCGTACTCGACGTTTGAAATACATTGAACCATGCATGAAGCTCCAGACCCCTTTTGTGTGCTTCTTCTATCGCGAACTTAAGAGGGTCATATCCTGGGTACTGGTAACCAGAGTAATATCCCCATGGCTCAAATGATGATTCATAATATGCTGTCCCGCTTTGACGTACCTGAAATATGACAGCGTTCATATTTGCGGCAACATGATTATCCATAATAGTTCGAACCGTATTCATATTTTGTCCAGGATTCTTATAGCGGTCAATATGGTTCCATGTGATGACCCATGTACTTCGAAATTCCATATTTCCAGCACCAGTAAGTGCCTGAATAAATATGATAAAAAAAATTAATAATTGAAAATAATTATGTCGCATTATTTCTGGAAATTTATGATTTTAATATGATATTAAATGCTTTCTATCTTTTTCGGATCAGATTCAAATTATTTTTTCTACAAAAATAATTATAATGGATTCTTATCTTATTGCGCATTCATCTATTTCCCAATTAGAATAAATTCTCAAAAAAAATAGATGATAGCAAAATGTATTATTAATTTTGATTGTAATTCAATGCTATATCATTCTATAATTTTTATAATTACTTTATCAACAACCATGGCACAACATTCAGACTCGTTCCTGTTTAAGGAAATCCTTCAAAATTTAAACCCTGAGTTCCATGAAATAATCTCAGCACCGAAGCGTTATAAACTGCAGATTATTTACACCCAGGTGAACAGAAACACTCAAAATATTCCAGAACTAAAAACTCATTCTTACATGTATAGGCCTGGAGAATATTTTTATCCTGCCAGTACGGTGAAGCTGCCTATTGCAGCGATTGCACTTGAAAAACTCAATAGTATAGAAAATGTAGATATGCATTCACATCTTAATATATTATCTGATATGCCTGGCATAGAAAGTGTATTAGTGGATAAAACGTCAAAAACCGGTATTCCGACTATAGCACATTATGTTCATAAATTGTTTGTTGTTTCCGATAATGATGCCAGCAATCGACTTTTTGATTTTTTAGGATTGGAATATCTTAATCAAAGGCTCTGGGATTTGGGATATACTGGAGCAAGAATACGACATCGTTACGATAATTCATTAAATGGAAAACAGAATCATTATAGCAGTGCTTTTCGATTCTTTGATGGTACAGACCTCATTTATAAACAACCAAGCAAAAATACATCCATTGATTTAGATATTAATTATGATAATCACTTAGTAGGAAAGTCTTACCTGGAGAATGGTAACCGCATAGAACAACCGTTTGATTTTTCAAGAAAAAATTTTATGAATTTAATGGAACAGCATAATTTTTTAATCCAAATCATGTTTCCAGAATTAGTATCTGATGACAAAAGATTAAATCTAACTTATGATGATTATAATTTTCTTTACCAAAAAATGTCTTTGTTGCCCAGGGAAAGCAAATATCCTGTTTACAGCGATGATCAATATTATGATAGTTATGGTAAATTTTTCTTGTTTGGTGATACAAGAAATCGTATTCCCGATCATATTCAGATATTTAACAAAGTTGGCTTTGCTTATGGTTTCATGTTAGATAATGCATATATCATAGATGTCAATAATGGGTTAGAGTTTTTTCTTAGTGCTGTGATATATGTTAATCAGAATGATACCTTAAATGACAATATATATGAATATGATGAAATATCTATTCCTTTTTTATCTGATCTTGGGCGAGTGATATATACTTATGAATTAAACCGAACTAAAAATATTAAACCTGATTTAACCAGACTTAATCTTGATTCCAATTAATTATTATAATTAATCTTTTACTTTAAAGACATAATATATTGTTCCGCTGGCTGTAAATGCGATTCCAATTAATGATGGTACGAATGCCGTAATTAATGTGATAATTAAAAATGCAGAATACAACATAAGAACAATAAGCATGCTCCAAGGATAAAAAAGTGCTTTATAGGGTCGGTTTCTATCTGGCCATTTTTTTCTTAATATATATATAGCCCCAAATGTCAGTAGATTAAAAATAGTACTGGTAGCTGAGAAAAAGTCAATTATAGTTTCATAAGTGTTTGTACCAGCCATTCCAGATTCACTATAGGTTGATAAAACTGAAAAAACCAGAAGAACGGTTGCCCAGACTCCTTGACCGATCAAGGCATTGTTTGGTGTATTATATTTAGGGTGAAGCTTACTAAACGATTCAAAAAACAATCCATCCCTTGCCATAGCATGCCATGATCTGCTTTTGCACAATATCTGAGTGCTGATATTGCCAAATGCATTTATTGCTACAGCAATAGAAATTAAAATTCCTCCAGTTGCACCCAATACAACTTTTATTGCTGCAGATGCCACCCACTTTTCTTTTATTATTTGGTTTACATCTAACTGAAATAAATAACCCAAGTTTGCACCCAGATAAAGCAACATAACACCACTGATACCTAGAAAGAGTGATAAGGGTAAAGTTTTTTGAGGATTTTTTACTTCTTCTGCCATATAGGTTGAACCTTCCCACCCACTAAATGCAAAGAATGAATATCGAAGAGCAGCCCCTATTGCTAGAACAGTATGCCATCCAAAAGTTTCTGGCCATAGAGGGTTTACAAAATTATTAATATTTCCTGTTGAGAAAGATGTTAATGTCAATCCAATTATGGCGCCTACTGCGGCAATTTTTGTAATACCAAATATTAACTGAAATTTTCCACTGAGAATCACTCCAAAAAGATTGATACTTGTCAAAACCCATATTGTTATCAGTGCTATAGAGAATGTGGAAAGTAGATTAAAAGGAGCTCCAGAAGTAATTTCCCATATTGCATTTATATATTCAGTAAAAACCAAAGCTACTGCGACAATCGAAGCTGTTTCTGAAACAAAAAACATTGCCCAGCCGCGAATGAATGCAACGTATGGCCCGTATGCTTCTTTTAAGAAAACATAGGGGCCACCAGACTTAGGTATCATGGCGGTCAATTCCGCATAGATGACAGCCCCGAAAATAGTAATTATACCGCCTATTACCCATACCAGACCAAAAAGAGATGTACAACCCACAAGTGCCATGATCGGTGCTGGAGTACGAAATATTCCTGATCCAATAATACGACTGATTACAATTGAAACAGATTCTTTAAGACCTAAATCTTTTTTATAATCGGTCATAAATTAACTTTTTCTATAATATGTGATATTTTTTACTCAATAATTTCATACTTTAATTTTGTTTCTCGATATGGGAAGGCATCAAAATGCCACCATTCCGTATCAATTCCTGTGAATCCTGCCGCATACATAATTTTACGCAAAATCCTGCGATTTTTTAGTTGTTGCATATTTAATTGACCAATTTGAAGTAATGAATCTTCCAGAACAGGAAAAGCCAGATCCCCAAAAAAATCGTATTTGGTCCCCATATCCAAAGGATTGCCAAGAGAATCAGCCAGGGTTAGATCAACTGCTGCACCAAAATTATGTATTGAACCCGATCTAGGGTCAGCAACAAATTTCGTTCTTTCATTTTCTGGGATATGGTTAATTGTATTCCATAATTTCCACTGAATATGTCTTGGTCGTAAGCCATCATAAACCAATAGTCTTAGTTCTGGGTGAGCTTCTTTCAAAAAAGAATTTGCCTTGGTCAGCATCTTGGCAGGTTCCTTTCGCAAATAACATATATCAAGATCGCCATAGACATCAGTTTTCATAAAATTATCTGTTGATGAATATTTTAATTCTACAAATATTGTTTGATCAAGTTGTTGAATGTTTACAAGCTCATTTTTCTTGATTGAATCAATTGTCAGGGATGAACCTGAGAACAAAATTTTGCAAATATATACAGCACTGAAAATTCCAACTGTGTCTGCAATAAGTCCTGCCGCGAGGGCATGCCGAGAGCGCCGGATTCCCACAGAACCAAAATATACGGCTAAAACATAAAATGTAGTTTCTGTTGAACCAAACATAGTAGCGCCGATTTTGCTTATTAATGAATTTGGACCGTGAATATTAACAAGATCTGTTAACAAACCCAGTGATCCGCTTCCAGAAAGTGGCCTCATCAGGGCAAGAGGAAGGTTCTCAGGCGGAAAACCGATAATATTCAGTAAAGGGGTTAGAAAAGTTAAAAGCATGTCTAAGGCTCCAGATGCACGAAACATGCCAATAGCAACCAGAATAGCTACTAAGTACGGAATAATACGTACAGCAATATTAAAACCATCTTTGGCACCTTCAACAAATGATTCGTATACCTTGATTTTTTTTACTGCCAGGCCATAGAAAGGTATGCCTACAAGCAACGATGGAATTATATAGCGGGATAATTCATTAGTAAATGCTACTAGTGAATCAATCATTCTCTCTATCTCCTGGTAATGTAAAACGATCCATTTTTTCAAGTGTTTTTACAGCGATAATTGCCGCGATTGTTGATAGACCTGTAGCAAAAATTGTAGTGATAAATAACTGATTTGATGCAGTCCCCATAAGTGCAACCACAGTTGCGGGTAAGATTAGTTGTATGCTCGAAGTATTAATGGCCAAAAAAGTGCACATAGCGTTGGTTGCAGTATCCTTATTTGGGTTTAATTCCTGCAATTCTTCCATAGCCTTTAATCCTAAAGGTGTTGCTGCATTGCCAAGGCCTAGAATGTTAGCTGCCATATTTAGTACGATGGAACCAATGGCAGGATGGTCTGATGGAACTTCTGGGAAGAGTCGGCTGGTAATTGGTCTTAAGAATCTAGCAATAATTTGGATTAAACCAGACTCTTCAGCAATTTTCATGGTTCCTAACCAGAGTGCCATAATTCCTATTAGTCCAATTGCGATATCTATAGCAGCTTTTGCCATATTAATAGCTGCTTCTGTCACAGCATCTATATTACCGTTTATGGATCCAACAACCACTGCCACTAGCATCATACCAAACCAGATATAATTCAACATTTAATGATTTTCCTCCACAGCAGATTCCAATAGACTTATATAGGGAGTATTAGTTTTTGCATTTAATTCTATGGGTATTGATATAGGAAGAGTTGCTTGATAGGTGCCATGACCGCATGGGAAATTAGATATAAT
This sequence comes from Fidelibacterota bacterium, assembly GCA_002718285.1. The sequence goes on along the minus strand of PBAR01000038.1, from coordinate 58,783 downwards.
AGGAATATCTAAATCCCCGCATATATCCATGATAATTTCATCAGTATCTCTTTCAAAGGGGATATCCTGATCTTTGAAATCAACAAGTTCTCCAATTATCAATCCTTTTATATTATCAAGTATACCTGTAGTACGCATTTGCACCAGCATGCGTTCGAATGAGTAAAGATATTCATCTACGTCTTCAAGAAATAGAATTACATTATTGGTGTTTAGCTGTTCAGTTGTTCCTAATCTATTTAGTATCAGGGTTATGTTACCACCCCAAAGAGGCCCATTAGCCACTCCAGGTTTTAATACTTTTGGAGATAGTTTCTCTGGGTATTCAATTTTTACTCTTTTTTTTGCTGTAAGTATATGTTCCATTAGACTGAAATTATATCTGATAAATTGTTTTTTATAACTTACTAGCATAGGCCCGTGAAAAGTAACTAGGCCAGTCTTTTGTGTAATAGAAATATTGTATGCTGTAATATCACTGAACCCGATAAATATTTTAGGATTTTCACCTATTAATTGGTAATCAATTAAGGGAAGAACTCTATTGGCACCATATCCACCTCGTACACAGATAATAGCATCAATTTCAGGATCTGAGAACATACGATGAATATCATCGGCTCTTTCTTGGGGTGTGCCTGCAAAAGGACCCCATTTCAATGAATTACTTTTACCAAACTTTAGTTTGTATCCATGATCTCGGAAAAATTTTGATGTTCCTGCTAGCTCTTTTTTGTTTAGCCAGAAAGACGGACTAATCAGTCCAATATGGCTTCCAGGCTTTAATGATGGAGGCTTAATCATAGGTAGAACTGCTGAATAATTGCTTCTTGCAAACGGTGATAAGCCTTTGGCGAGCCAATAAATCCATTCATTAAAATAGAAAATGCTATTGTGCCATTTTTTTCTGAAAAAATAAAGCCAGATAAATTACTAACGCCAGAAAGATGACCAGTTTTTGCCTTTATATTCGATCCCAGATGCTCCATACGTTTTTCGATTGTACTTTTGGAGCTTCCACCATTAGGAAGACTGGATAAAAAAAGATCTTTATTTTTACTAAAATAAATTGAAGAAAGAAAATCTGTGATATGTTCTGAGCTGGTGAGATTATACCTTGACATTCCAGAACCATCAACAATTCTTAAATCTGAAGTATCAAGACCTGTAAAATCAAAAAGATACTTTTTTGTCAATCTAAGACCATCTTTCCAGTTTCCTGCAACCGAATCGCTTTTACCTATGGTTTTTATAATTGACTCTGCTGCCAAATTATCGCTTTCATGCATTAAGTTGTTAATGAGATCTTTAAGTGTTATAGAGTTATGCAGTGCTAATTCAATCGAATTTTCAGAATAAATATGACCTTTTATAATCTGGTTTACTTGTACATTATAATTTTCTAATTGTTCTTTAAAAACAGTACCAACATACTTAACTGGATCAAATATATTTCTCTGGAAAGTATCTATGGATGCGGTATCTAATATTTCACCGCTTATAGTAAAATAATTGGTTCTTCCTGACCAATCACGATCGATTCTCAGTTTTTTAAAATTATTGGTGTCTTGTACAGTTTTTGAAATATTCTTGATATTTATATAACTAGTTTTCGGGTAGATTTCAGTAAAGGCATTTTCTCCAGTTTGACCAGGTTTTACGATAAAATCGATACAATTACTATTAATATTCAGTGCACTTATTGGTGCTGAGTATCTATTTGAGCCTTCATCCCACATCCATCCATTTCCATAATTGAGTGTGTCGAACATATTAGCATCCACAAATAAAGTATCAATAAAAGTAATTTTTTCCCCAATTATTCTAGCGAGGGAATCTAATTGTTCAATACTTAGGTTTGGATCACCGCCACCCTTTATAAAAAGATTATTATTTTGCTGAACTATAGAAGTTTTAAATTGGTAATCAGAGCCAAGAATCTGCAGAGCAGCTCCGCAAGTGTAAAGTTTATTATTGCTGGCTGGCATAAGTAACTTTTTGCTATTAAGCCCATATAAAGTTCGGCCTGTTTCAAGGGCAACGATCTTAATGCTCATGTTTGCTTCCAGGCCAGAATCAGCAATCAGATTATTGATTTTTCGAACTAAAAACCAGGAACCTTGATTATCAAAAATTAAATTATGAGGTGTGCAGGAAGCGCACCAGACCAGAAAAATTATATAGAAATATTTAATAATATTCAATGATCAGGTTAGCGATAAAATAAATTTATCAAGTATCCTGTGTCCAAATGAGAATATATCTTTTGATTCATTAATAGGAATATTGTGATCATCTATGAATGCCTGAGTTGCTTCAATATGAGTTTGAAATCCCCAAATAGGTTTTGTTTTAGATGCAAAACCATCTATTGTTACCATATCGCTAGTGGCAGTTATTTCAAAATTATCAGGGCATTTAGTCACACCTTCTTGATGTGAAAAGATCATTTTACCAGATCTTGAATTTCCCCAAAGTGAATTCTCTATTATTTGTACATTTCGTTGTCCTTGTTCTTTTTTCCCATTCCATAATTGGTTCACTTCACCACCAGAGATATGAGCTAGAAGTTGGTGGCCATAGCAAATTCCCATCACAGGGATATTATTTTCAAACGCTTCTAAGAGTAACTGTGTAATTGCTAACTGCCAGTCATGGTTATCATTTACTGATGCGGCGCTACCCATTACAATTATTCCTGAAATATTGTCCCGCATTTGTTCTATGCTGAAAAGTCCGTGCAGTGCCGGGAGGTGGTAGGTTGCGGGAATGATTGATGTCCGGGAAATTCGGTTGTAAGATTCAAGTGCAGGTTTTTTTACTGCTGGATCAATTACCATCAAGTGTTCACTATTCATAGTATAAAATTAAATATTATAAATTTATTTTATTTAGATTCTTTTTGTTTGTCTTTATAATTCAGAGTATAAATAAGAAAAAATATATTGAAAAATGTAATTTTAACATTTGTATTACTAGGTGCCATCTTTGGACAAACTGGTAAAATATCTGGATTTGTTAGAAGTTCTGAAACCAATCAGCCTTTGGTTGGAGTGAGTATATTAGTTGAAGGAGCAGGTATAGGCGCAGATACAGATAAAGAAGGACGTTATGTAATCCTAAATATTCCTGTTGGTAAATATTCTTTACGAACATCATACATTGGATATGCATCTATAAAAGCTACCAACCTCCAGGTTAGTACTGGGAGGAATACAGAACAAAACTTTATACTATCACAGGAAGCCATTACAGGTGAAGAAATAGTTGTTTTAGCTGACCGTCCTCTAGTTTATAAAGACCTTACTTCTACACAAAAGATTACTACTGCTGAGGAAATAGATGCAATGCCTGTTGAATCATTTCTTGGTGTTTTAACTACTCAGGCTGGCGTCAATCTGGGGGCAGGTGGTGAGCTACATATCCGTGGGGGAAGGAGTAATGAAGTGGGATATTATATTGACGGTGTGTCTGTTGCAAATCCATTTTTTACCAATAGTTTGGCTGTAAATCTTTCTAATAAGGCATTGCAAGAGTTGAAAGTAGTAAGTGGTGGTTTCAATGCAGAATATGGTAATGCGATGAGCGGAATTGTGAATATTCAAGTAAAGGAAGGTGGAAAGAATTACGATGGTAATATATCTTTATATACTGGTGACAGATATTCAACCGATACCAATCTGTATACAAACATTGATAATTTCGAATTATTTAATCGCCAAACAATGGAAGGTTATTTTAGTGGACCGTTACCGTTATCTGGCGGGAAACTTACTTTTAATACTAGTCTAAGATATTCTACACAAGATGGTTACCTCTATGGGATCAGGGAACATACTGTACATGATTATGCAAATTTTCAGACGGATGACTGGTATATTCAAATGGGAGGAGATGGTGATACTATTCCTATGAATCCAAGTGAAAACTATAACCAATTGCTAAAATTGACTTATAAATTTTCTCCAAAATTAAAATTTTCAACACAATATCTTGGAAGCTGGGGTAAAAGTCAAGCTTATGTTCATTATTACAAATATAACCCTGATGGACGTTCTACAAATGTTTCTGATAATAATAATCTTTCATTCAAGGTAAACCATGCAATTGGTAGAAAAACATTTTACGAGGCACATCTTTTTCTAAATAATACAGATTATAAACGATACCAGTTTAATGCATTAGATATTAAAAACCCCATTCAATTTACATCCAATATGCCTTTTGGTGATGATGATGACATCGTATTATTTATTAAAACTCCTGGGAATTATACCATTGATACCCAGACAATAACTGTTCTTGATAGTAATGTATACATCCTTCCTAATTCAAATTATGCTTCATCACTCAATATTAGAGGATCACCATCTGCTCCAACATTCTCTTTCGGTGGGTCAGATCGAACCCATACTTACCGCTTATCAGAATCTATTGGAGGAAAATTTGATATTACTTCTCAGATAAATAACCGCCATGAAATAAAAGCTGGATTTCAATTCCGAAGCGATCAATTGAATGAGAGAAATTTTAGTATCCTTTATGATAGCAACACTTATCGTATAGCCACTATTGCTGCGGAAAACAAATCTCCATCCCATAGCTATTATTCTGAAAATGCGGTAATAATAAGCTCTTATATACAGGATAAATTAGAATATCAGAGCTTTATAATGAATATCGGATTAAGGTATGATTCCTTCAATCCAAAGACAAATCATATTAACAACCTTATCAATCCCGAATTAGGAAAAATTGCAAGTACAAAAAAAAATATGTGGTCTCCGCGAATAGGTGTTGCATTTCCTATAACAGATCAAGGGATTGTACATTTCTCTTATGGCCATTTTTATCAGATGCCTACAATGAGAAATCTCTTCTTGACCAGTATTTTTGGTGCAGGACTATCACCTAGTATTGGCTATGGTAATCTGAAACCACAAAAAACTGTTATGTATGAGTTTGGTTTGCAGCAGCAGTTAAGCCGATTTCTTGCCATAAATGGCAGCATATTCTTTAAAGATATTCGGGATTTACTTGCTTTACAATCTATCAGTTATGTTTCTCCAACCTATGGACCTTCATCTTACGCCGTATATTTAAATAAAGATTATTCCATGGTTCAGGGTATCACACTTAGTTTAACGAAAAGAAGAGACCCTAAAACCAAATTATCTGCTTTTCTTGATTATTCCTTTCAGACCACAGAAGGGAATAGTGTCACCAGTGGTTCATTTTATTATAATTCTTTAACTGGGGTTGAAGAAGAGAAAAAAATTGTACCTCTTAGTTGGGATCAGAGTCATGTATTTAATGCCACTATATCGATTACAGAGCCAGGATCGAATGGATGGGGTTTAAGTTTCATAGGTAAAATGAGCAGTGGATGGCCTTATACCCCAAACATTCCTTTTGCAGGTTATGTTCCTTTGCCGAATTCATCACGAAAACCAATCCAGAGAAATATCGATATGAGAATATATAAACTCGTTTCTTTAGCTGGGTTTAATTTTGAACTTTTTTTAAAAGTTTATAATGTTTTAGATACTCGCAATGAACGGTACGTATTTACAGATACAGGTCGTGCAGAATATACTTTTGTGAATCGATCACAGGAAGAAACAGAGGGTTTTAAAAATCATTACGGTGAACCTGGGGTACACACATGGGATGAATATAATACGAGGCCTGATTATTTTGGCCCTCCAAGACTAATTACGATAGGATGGAGCATTAATCTATGAAGCTAAAATTCATTTTTATTATTTTATTCTATAGTAGCCAAGTTATTATTGCTAATCCATTATTTAATTCGAATAAATACATAAAAGGGCCTCAAAAAGACTGGAGCCAAAGAGAATTTCAAAAATACTATCGTTGGATTGAACGACAGACAGAAAGAAAATTAGATGAAGATTCACAGATTTTGCGTAGGCAATATGCTATTATAACAGGAAATAAAATTAAATCCGAGATATGGAATTATGGCTCAATTTCAAGACCAGGGAATAGAATAACAGATATTATATGGGAAGGATTGGGATATGGTTACGAGTTCGGTCCTTTTATCTGTGCTGAAGTTCCTGTTCCTCCTAACAGTCACCCCGATGCCTATCCTAGATTTGAGAATGGGGATACAACTTGGTATGCGAGGGTGATAAGTGATGGATTGGTTACAGATCCTGAACGTTCACCGGATGGATCGGAATATTGGACTTGGGAGCCTTTGGCATACAGTGATATTGGTATTCATTTTGCAGATAAAGATTACGATAAAATACCGACATCTAGCGACATTGATCGAGATTTCGATGGTAAACCCGATAGTTGGGCTTTTGATTGGTACAATCCTAATCTAAAGGATTATGTATGGCCTGGTGATTTACGTCAGGGTTCATCAAATGCAGATGAAGAAGTATTTTTTGTTTGTGATGACCGTAAAAATAAGGAATTTGAATATTACCCTTTTCCAAATGATTCTTCCAGAAAAGGGCTAGGATTAGAAGTTGAGTATCGTTATTACCAATGGGCAAATCCTTTAGCAGAGGATATTATTTTTCTTATTTATAAGGTTACCAATAAAAGCCCTAAGGATCTAAATGAAGTGATTTTTGGTATGTGGGGTGACCCACATATTGGTGGTCCCAGCGATTGGCGTGATGATTTATCATATTTCGACCGCGATATTAATATGGTTTATTGTTGGGATGAAGATGGAAGCGCTACAGGGAGTTCCAGAAAACCTGGATATTTTGGGTATAAATTTTTAGAAAGTCCAGGTAACCCTTTTGACCAAATTGATAATGATAACGATAATATGATTGATGAAAGTCGAAATAATGGTATTGATGATGATGATGACTGGGATCCTGAAAAAGATGATGTAGGTATTGATGGTGTTCCAAATACAGGCGATCGAGGGGAGGGAGATGGTTTGCCTACAGCTGGTGATCCATTTGATATCCGTGAGCCTGGTGAACCTAATTATGAGTGGACTGACTTGGATGAATCTGATATGGTAGGTCTTACAGGTTTTGCTTCACCAGCATTTTCTGGAACAACAATTGCTGATGATAACCGTGTTTTTAATGAATTTTTACAACCTGGTTCTTTTGATTCTGCAAATGCGACACAATCAGGTGATTACGTTTTTATCTACAGTTCGGGGCCTCTCGATCTTCCAGCAGGAGAGACAAGAAGATTTTCAATCGCATTGCTAGTAGGTGAAGATTATGATGATCTTACTCTAAATGCACTTACTGCCCAGGACATCTATGAGCGCAATTACCAGTTTGCTAAACCTCCAGCAAAACCTACAGTTACCGTTATTCCTGGAGATGAGAAAGTTACCTTGTTCTGGGATAGTATAGCAGAAGAATCACTTGATCCTATATCAAATAAATATGATTTTGAGGGATATGTAATCTACAGAAGCACGGATCCTCAATTTTTAGATCATCAAACAATAACAGATGATTATGGATCGAAGTTTCTTTTTGAACCACTTAAAATGATCAATGGAGCACCTGCAAGGTTTGATCTTATTAATGATTATTATGGATTAAGTCCTATAGAATATCCAGGTCGGGGCACGTCTTATATTTTGGGCGATAATACAGGACTGGTTCATTCATTTATAGATTCCAATAATGTATACAATGGCCAAAACTATTATTATGCAGTTGTCTCATATGACCATGGAGATACAGAATTGAAAATACCTCCCAGCGAATGTTCCAAGACTATAACCATTAATCCCGAAACAAATGAGCTCATTTTGGATGTTAATACCGCTAAAATAATGCCGAGATCTCCTTCCCCTGGATATGTTCCTGGGAATATACTTGATAATTATATTCAACATAAGGCAGGAGTTGCCACTGGCAGTATCCATTTAGAAGTAGTGGGCCCTGATGAAATAGAAAATAATAACCAGTTTCAACTTAGCTTCAAAGATTCCCCTACAAGGTATAGTGTTAAAGACTTAAATCCTGTAGAAGAAAAAGTAATTATCAGGTTAGATCAATATATTGGCTTGTCAAAGCTAAATATTGTCCCTGAATCGGTACAGATTATTGATGGTGATGGAACCGAATATGTTTTGGGTTCTGATTTCGAAATTCTTGGTGATATTGGGAAATTGAAAGGACTTAGTACAGGTTCCATGTTGAATGGAAGTGAATATGTAGTCACATATGTATACTTCCCTGTAATTGATAGTGAGCATGTCAACTCAGAAGATTTAAACCCAATTTTTGATGGTATAAAAATTACAGTTCAAGATGTAGAATTGGACTTAGACGATAATAGAACTGGCTGGAAAACTTCTACTTTGTCAAATTGGATACCAGATGTGATTCCTTTTAATAATGCAGACCAATTTATGTATCCCGCTGATTATGAAATTAGGTTTTTTGATCAAATTGTTGATACCAGCAGTACCTCTTTACATCCATCTTTTGGGCATTCAAGAATGAGGTTCCAAGTTTGGGATGTAACGGTTGGACGTGAATCAATACAGAAAGAAGTAACAATTATTGAAGAAAGTAATGATGCAGATAGTTTATGGTCTCCTGGTGATAGAGCGGTTATTATGGATGGCAATCCTTTACGTGGCAAATGGGAGTTTACATTTTATCCTCCAGCTTATGGAGATACGATAGCTCCTAAGGGAGGAGATGTGTTTTTAATTGGTACACATCGCCCATTTTCAATGGATGATACGTTAGTGTTTACTACTGTTTCCAGTACCTACATGAAAGTTAACGCAAAGAGTAGGTTAGATGATATCTCTGTTATCCCAAATCCATATGTTGTTACAAATGTGATGGAACAATTGGACCTACAAAACCCCAAAGACCGTGGTCCTAGAAAAGTTTATTTTAATCATTTACCAAAAGAATGTATTATTTCAATTTATACGGTTGCTGGCGACCTTGTTCAAACCTTATACCATAATACTGAGATGAATAATGGCCAAGAACATTGGGATTTAACTACAAAGGATAATTTTCCTTTAGCTTTTGGTATTTATATATACCATATTAATGCACCTGGTGTTGGTGAGAAAATAGGGCGTTTTGCTATTATTAAATGATGAAGCACTTTTTTATAATCCTGCTATTTTCTTCAATAATCTCATCACAGATTAAAAATGATCAGACTATTACAAAAACAGGCACTACAGTTGCACAATTCTTAAAAATTGGAATTGATTCTAGAGGCTCTGCTATGGGTAGCGCTCTGGCAGGACAAAGTGGAAATCTAAGTAGCGTTTATTGGAATCCAGCTGGTTTAGCTGGCCATCTTGGAACTGGTGTGGAGTTTGGTTCACATGATTGGTTAGCAGCTATGAAGTTTCAATATGCTATTTCAGGTATTGAATTAAAAGGGAAAGGGGTTTTAGGATTATGGATAGTAACACTTTCCACCCCTGAAGATTTAGTCAGAACGGTTGCACAGCCAGAGGGGACAGGAGAAAAATTTTCTGCAAATGATTTATCCGCTGCTATTACATATGCAAAAATGCTAACCGATAATTTTGGTCTTGGTGGTTCAGTTAAATATATTCAATTGAATATATGGCATAGTACGGCGCATACTGTAGCTATTGATTTTGGTACTTTATTTACTACTCCCTTCAAAGGTTTAAGGCTTGGAGCATCAATCAGTAATTATGGTGGAAAGATGAAGATGAGTGGTCGTGATCAAAAAATCAGTATAGATCCTGATCCTGCAAATGAAGGGAATGTGGAATTTGTTAATGCAAATTATGAAACTGAGTATTTTCCAGTTCCTCTATTTTTTAGGGTTGGTGTTTCTGGAGAAATTATAAATTTAGAGTCGTTGAAGTTAACATATGGCTTAGATGCTTTACATCCTAATGATAATTCTGAGTATGTAAACCTAGGTATTGAATTTGCATTTAAAAATTCAGTTTTTTTACGAGCTGGCTATCCATCTTTATTTAAGGATAACTCTATTGAGGGTCCAACTTTTGGTTTTGGCATTAATTATAATGTTTGGCGTACATCAACTACATTAAAGGTCGATTATTCAATTGCAGATTTTAGTTATTTTGGAAATATCCAAAGATTGTCAATCGGGTTTAATTTTTAATTAAGCAAAAAAATTGTTAGATATCACATCTTTCAAACATACTTTCTATTGTTTCTCTCTTACGAATTAATACTGGTTTATCGCCATTTAACAATACTTCTGCAGGTCTGGGTCGGGTATTAAACTGATGAGCCATTGAATATCCATAGGCTCCAGTATCCAATATAGCAACTAGGTCACCTTCATTCACTTCGGGAAAGAGTCGATCCACGGCCAACCTATCTGTATTTTCGCATATTCGTCCTGTAATATCAACTGTTTGATCGTTTTCTTGATGTTTTCCAACCTTTTGGATACGGTGGTATGCTCCATAAAGCACAGGCCGCATTAATGTCTCCATACCTGCATCTAGGCCCACGAAAGTTTTATAGCTTTTCTTTACTCCTGTAACTTTTGTAACTAAGATACCTGCGTCTCCAACTAAGTATTTTCCTGGCTCTACGCAAAAATTAGGACATGAATCTTTATCATAAACTGAAAAAAACTCTTTAGCAATATTGTTAAATACGCTATCAATGTTAAGTATAGGATCCGTTTCTTTGTATGGGATACCAAATCCTCCGCCAATTGATATATATTTGAATTTAATTTTGCATCTTGATTCGATCATGGTAGAAATTTCTAAAACTGCACGGATTAATTCCGTAAAATAATTTTCGTCAAGAATTCCTGAACCCGTAAAACAGTGAAGTCCAAAGCTTTTTACTCCATGGCGGATAGCCAATCTGTAAGCGTTGGTAATTTTTTCTTTAGGAATTCCAAATTTTGCTTTTTCACCTCCTGTAGTAATTTCTTTAAAACGGCCACTTCCAAATCTAGGATTTACCCGAAATGAAATTTTATCTGGAGTCTGAATCTGTATCAGACGGTGAAAAGATTGACTATCATCTAGATTTATATTACAACCTGAATCTAATGCAAATTCCAGATCATCCAATGATTCATAATTCCCAGTATACAGACAACGATCAGATGAAATACCCGTTTTCTTTGCTACAAATAATTCTCCAGGGCTAGAACAGTCGCAACCTAGATTTGGGTAAATGGATTTCATGAATGAAATTAAATTGGGGTTACTGTTAGCTTTGACTGCATAGTAAATCTGGTTTTTTGGTAAATGTTTGTTCAATGCTTCAGACAGTCTATTAAGATTATTTTTTATTCGGTTTCCTGAATAAAGGTATAAAGGAGTACCAAATTTTTTAACTATGGATTCAAGAAAAGAATTGTTTTCAACTATATATTGTAAAGGATGTTTTTTCATATATTTTTCTTACTAGATTTATTAATATTAATTCTTTTAAAGATATAAAATATAGATGCTTGGAGCTCCTTATCCGAGCAGGTAAAACAGTTTCCTTTTGGAGGCATTATCCCTCTTTCACCAATATATCCCTTTTTTACATTAGCGAATACTGTATCAATTCCTTTATCTGCGATCTTCTTCCAATAATCGAAATCTGTTAGCTTGGCTGCTCCTGAGAGACCATGGTTATGACAGGAAAAGCAAGATTTATTATAGGTCAATTTTCCCATTGTAAGGATTTCTGTTGATAAATTTTTCAAATTGGTAAGTTCATTAGAGTTACTTTGATTCTTACTGCTACAGCCTAAGAAAATTATTATTGATAATATGAAAAAATATATTTTATTCATTTTTTTTTGGCTTTAGTATTATACTTCTTTGCTATAATGAATCCAAAAGTTAGGAAGTGAAATATTACAATGAAAAATTATATCATTTCTATTCTGGTATGCCTTCCGTTATTAGCAGGGGAAGAACCATTATATCAACAAGATCCAGAATCAGCATATGAATTATCTAGTAAATTGGACTTTTCAATTATTGTTCTTAGCACAGCCTTAAATCTTTCATCATTCATGTTGGAGAAAAAAGTAGAATCTCTAACTATTGAAGAGATTAATCAGTTGAATATCAATGATGTCTGGGCTTTCGAACAAAAAATCACTGAAAACTGGGATATGAAATCAAAGCTAGCTAGTGATGTATTTCTTTATGCCAGCATCTTCAATCCTGTATTATTATATTTGAAAAAAGATATACGAAATGATGTGATTCCTATTTCAACAATCTGGCTGGAAACAATGACTTTAAATCTGGGGATTACAAATCTCACAAAAACTCTGGTTTTACGTAAGAGGCCTTATGTTTATGGAAATAGGGCAGATTTAATTGAAAAACAAAAGCATGATAGTCAGAGAAGTTTCTTTTCTGGTCACACTTCAACGACTGCAGCATCCTGGTTTATGCTGGCTAAGATATACCAAGATTATTACCCGAAGGATAAAAACTTAATTTATATTTGGACTTTATCTACTATTGTTCCAGCAATTACTGCCTATTTAAGAGTTAAAGCAGGTAAACATTTTTATACGGATGTGGTAACAGGATATCTTATAGGTGCGGCAACAGGTTTGGCTCTACCAGAATTACACAAAAATAATAATAGGTTAAGACCTGGAGTTGCAATGTTTCCCAATGGACAATTTGGTGTTGGCATTCGTTTCTTATTGAATTCAGATTTCTAATTAATGTTATTTCAACAGGTATTTTTCTATTTTTATTGGAACTAGTATAGTTAATCTTGGCAAAAGGGAGTAAAATAATAGTCTCTTTGCGATAAGTTAATTTTAATTAAACTTAGGTTAGTTAAGATTATATTTTGATTTTATAGTATGAGATTTTATTTAATTTCAATTTTTGCAGGAATACTTTTTATGCCTTTGTTTGGATCATCGCCCGACCTGGGGAAACCCGCTCCAAATTTTTTGCTACCAGACCAGGATGGGAATTTGCATGCACTTATGGATTATCGTGGCCAAAAATTAGTACTTTATTTTTTTCCCAAGGCAAATACGCCTGGATGAATTAAACAAGCTTGTGGGTTCCGGGACGAATCTGAAACATTTGAAAAATATAATATCAAAGTTCTTGGAGTCAGTTATGATTCTCCATCTGCACTCAAAGCTTTTAAAAATAAATTTGATATTCCTTTTAATTTTCTCTCGGATTCAAAAAAGGAAACGGGAAAAAAATATGGTGTGAACAGGATTTTATTTTCTTCTAGGAAAACATTTTTGATAGATGAAAATGGTGTTCTAGTTCATATAATTGAAAATGTAAATCTCCATACTCACCCAAAGGATATATTGTCTATATTCGAGGCAGAAAAACTATCTGATCAGTCTAATTTTAAAAGAATATAGTGACATGAATATTTCAATTGAATATTGTGCTCAATGAAACTATCTACCTAGGGCATCCAGTTTGGAAGCTGAATTGAAATCTAAATTTCCAAAAATTGAAACGAAACTTATTTCAAGTGGTGGGGGTGTATTCGAAATAAAGCTAAATGGAAATCTAATTTTTTCTAAGAAAGCAAAAAATCGTTTTCCTGATGATGGTGAAGTAGAAATACTGATTAAACAAGCGATATAGACTGTACCCTAGTTACATTACTTTTTTTATAGTTTCTATAAAAATAAGATTAAGTAATATCCCAGCCTTTAAATCATTTATTTAGGATTATTAAAGATATGAGCAAAAGCATTAAAAGTATAATAACCTGCGATTTGGATGGAAAGATCGACACATTTAGTGACGGTGCTGAAAGTCTTTTTGGGTATAATAATGAAGAAGTTATAGGGAAAATGCGCGTTAGTGATTTTAGTGATGGACAAGTTGTTCTAGGTCATGTTGTTGGATGGCTTAAAGAAGCAGTAAAAAATGGAAAGTGGGAAGGAAATACAGTTTTTTTACATAAAGATGGGAGTGAACTACCCTGCCATATTAAGATTACACCTACAAAAGGGAAAGATGGTGAACACATTGGTTATTGTGGCGTAACATCGTTTTTAAAAGATAAAACTCCTGATGAAGTACGACCTAAGATAAGTTTAATAACTAAAATATTTACTTGGGTTGTGATTATGCGACTACCATTTTTATCTGCTACTCTGGTCCCTGTTTTTATAGGTGCCGCTGTTGCTAATCTAGCTGGATTTCCAGTGGAATGGGGTTGGTTGGGTTTAACTCTCCTAGGTGGTTCACTGCTACATATCGGTACTAATACATCTAATGACTATTTTGATCATATCAGTGGTGCCGATGAGGCTAATTATAATTATAGTAATGTTGGCCTTAATGGAGGAAGCCGTAGCATTCAGATGGGTTTAATCTCTCCAAGAGGAATGCTGAGAGTGGCTATAGTAACTTTTGCATTAAGCGCGCTTGTAGGCATTCTGCTCATAAATAAGGCTGGTTTCCCTGTGCTCTGGTTGGGATTTTCAGGATTTATATCGGGTTTATTTTATACAGCTCCGCCTTTTCGATTTTCATCTAGGAGAGGGCTTGGTGAATTGCTTATTGGACTCAATTTTGGTCCTTTAATGGTGGCTGGTAGTGCACTGGTGCAAACTGGAGAATTACTCCCCGAAGCTTTTTTAGCGGGTATTCCCATCGGTTTTCTTGTTGCTGCCATTGTTTATATGAATGAATTTCCAGACCATGATAGTGATAAGGCCACGGGTAAAAATACTCTTATCGTTGTATTTGGCCCGAAAAAAGCCAGAACAGGCTATGTATCTTTAGTGATGGCTGCCTTTTTAAGTATCATTGTTTTAGCCTTGAATGGAACGTTTCCATCCTTAACATTAATCTCCCTTTTTGCAGTATTCTTTGGGGTAAGTGCAATTCAAACATTATATAAATATTATAATGACCGTTTGTTGCAGCCAGCAAACTGGGCAACAATTATTATGCATAATGTAGCTGGAATATTGTTTTGCATTGGAATATGGATGGGCTCATCTGTATAATTTGTAAAATTATTTTATAACATTTATAAAAACCCCCTCATCAGGGGTTTTTTATTTGGATGTATGTCAAATCTTTTGTAATATACTTACGAGTAACTTACGAGTTTTATTATAAAATATCAAGATATGGAGTATTGTAGTTAAAGATGCCTTTATTAAACTCTGTTTTTTTAAGATTAATGAAGAAAAGATTTAAAAAAGAATCATCGCTGGTTGTTATTAGGGCTGTTAACCGCCTTAATAATCATTCCAATAAAAAAGCATCTCGATTTGTGATATATGTTGGGAAACAAGCGATAAAATATTTTCCTGTTACCTCGCAGTGAAACCACTGTCTCCAAAATTGAAAAGATTCCTGGATTTTATTCAGAGATTTACTTTGAACTTTGATCAGGCTCCATCTTATGAAGAGATTATGGCCGGTCTTGGTTTTGATTCATTAGGGACAGTAAACTGGTATGTAAAGACCTTGGAAGAAAGAGGCCATTTATCCCGTGTAAAAGGTCCCAACGGTAAGCGGGCGCTCACTTTAATCCGCAAAGAGCACACCACAACTACAGCCTGTTTACCGTTGCTGGGCCTTATAGCAGCAGGAGAACCTATCGAAGCATTAGAAAACCCAGAAGTAGTAGATGTCCCACCATCTTTATTACACCCAGATAATTATGTCCTGCAGGTTAAAGGAGATTCCATGATTGATGAACAGATCCAGGATGGTGATTTTATTGTAGCTAGAAAGGCTAAAACTGCTCGTTCTGGACAGATTATAGTAGCTTTGGTAAACGGCGAAGCCACGCTAAAATGTTATATGCCCAAACCAGATTGTATTGAACTTCATCCTAGAAATCCAAATTTCCCAATTATTAGGGTCAATTCCCAAGACGATTTCCATATTAACGGTGTGCTGCTATATTCCTTCCGGAATTATTTGAACTAGGCGCATCTTCTTGGTTAATCGAGACGTTTTTCATATACGTCTTAGGAGAATGGAACTCCAGGCTGAGCAGATCATGGATCCTAGTTTGAAGAAACGCCCAGTAGCTATTATTTCATCCTATCGTTCAAATGGAACTATTTTATTTTTATCTCCTGAAGCGGAAAAAAATGGATTATTACATGGTATGAAAGTTTCCGTAGTAAGAAAAATGAATCATCGTGTGCAACTACTACCTTATAACCTCTCTTTATATGCACGTTTAAATCAATATGTTTATCAGACTATATCTGCGTTTACGCCAATTATAGAGCCTGAAGGGTTTGGTCGATTTTATCTTGATATGAAGGGGATGAAAACAATGTATGGGGATATGCAGAATACAGGAATTTCTATACTTAAAAGCATTCAGGAAAAAACAAATATTTCAGGAATGGTAGGCATCAGTGTAAATAAGCTGGTGAGTCGTATTATTACATCTGTTGTTCCAGAAAAAATTTATCAAGTGCAGGATGGCGAAGAGGCGCAGTTTTTATCTCCATTAGATCCGATATTTCTTCCTACAGTAAGGAAAAATTTTGTAAAGCGATTGATCCATTTTCTTTGGATTAAGAAGATTAGTGATATACAGTCTATGGTATATCGTCCAGATGAATTTGAAACCTTTTTTGGGGCTCATGCTGTACAACTTTCTCAAGAGGCATATGGTTATGATTCATCCGTTGTAAAACCACCAAAACTGCAAGACCATATTTTAGAACAAACAGTTTTACCTGAAGATACCAACGATGAGAGTATACTTTATGCAGTTGTAAAGGATTTGGCACAACAGGTGGCATTTAAACTTCGTAAACGCCAAAATGTAGCGGACAAAGTGAAGTTGGAGATTCATTATGCTGATGGATACCATCGAACTTGGAAAGATCGGGTTATCAAAGCTGATAATAAATCGGTGATCGGTGTATGCAGGAGATTATTTTACAAAGCAAACACACGTCGTAATCGAATTCGAGCTATTTTGTTGGATGTTAGTGATTTTCGTCCTTACGTTAATCAGGAAGCTATTTTCCCAACATTAGAGAGCAGGGAAATGGCCGTATCTAAAGCAGTAGAAAAAATTCGTCTTAAGTACGGTGTTCGAAGTCTGCAGACCGCTGATATACTCCAGGCTCTAGGGCATATTTAATGTTTGCGCACCTGAATATCCATTCTGTGTATTCATCCATGCAAGGTCTACTTTCTTTTGTAGATCTTATAAATTTGTCTCGATCAAATAACATCGATACTTTAGCTTTGACTGATATAAATGGTATGTGGGGTTTTATCCGGTTTGTTCAGCATTGTAAAGATGCCGGGATCCATCCTATAGCTGGTACAAATTTGATTACTAAAACTGATGAAGTAGTTATATTAGCAGAAAATCAATATGGTTATGAGAATATGTGCCGTGCTATATCAGAGATTCATGATAATATAGATCGATCTGTGGTAGATGTCTTAAAGAAAAATCATACTGGTTTATTTGTGTTATCTCATCATAGATCAACTTTAAAAAAATTGATTGATTTTATTCCAAATACCCATTTATTTATTGAATTGCATCCTGGAATACAAGAAGCTGCCGCAAAAAAATTAATGAAAGAATTAAAACTGGAGATTGTTGCTACAGGCGATGTTTATTTCAAATCAAAGTCTGACCACGGTATCTATATAACTCTAAGGGCTATCGCAAATAATGCAACATTGGATAAATTAGATATGTCAAAGTGTAAAACAGATCAACACTGGTTCCGTAACGAAGCAGATATGGTAAAATTATTTCCCAATAGCTTGGATGCTATAAATAACAGTCGCTATTTAGCGGATCGCTGTAAGACTAACTGGCCATTCATTAATACCATTTTCCCAGGATTGTCACTTAGAGATACCCATCAATCCAATAAAAAACTCAAGCGTAAAGTTTATGTAGGTGCCAAGATTCGCTATGGTAAGATTAGTAAATCTATTGATCAGCGTATCCAATATGAGTTAGACATTATTATGCAAAAAGGATTTTCGACTTATTTTTTGATTGTGCAGGATATTGTACAGCAAGCCCAAGCCACTATTGGTCGAGGTTCGGCAGCTGCATCGGTAGTGAGTTACTGTCTTTTTATTACTCAGGTAGACCCTTTAAAATACAAACTACAGTTTGAAAGATTTATTCATCCAGAGCGAGAGAATATGCCAGATATTGATGTAGACTTTCCATGGGATGAACGGGATCAGATATTAGATTATGTGTTTAAGAAATATGGTTATAAACGTACAGCGATGGTTTCCAGTCAGGTTTTTTTACAACGTCGATCCGCCATCTGGGAAGTGGGAAAAGTATATGGGTTATCGAATGAAGAAATCAAAAGTATTACCAGGCGGATAAGCTGGAACGTATCTCATCAGGATTTGGAGGATTGGGTTTGCACCGAGCCAAGGTTTACCGATATAAATCTAGATGAAACATTAATTCGTATTTTGCGTGAGAGTGAAAAAATTGTGGGAGTATTTCGTTATCCATCGGTACATCCTGGGGGAGTGATTATTGTTCCAGATGAGATTCAAAAATATGTTCCAGTGTTAAGAGCCCCTAAGGGAGTACAGATTGTTGAATGGGAGAAAGATCAGGTAGAAGACTCGGGGCTTTTAAAAATTGACCTTTTAGGTAATCGCAGCTTGGCAGTAGTCCGGGATACGATTCAACATATAAACCTAAATTATGGAGAAGAGGTATCTCAGAACAGATATTTGGATTATCATCAGATTCAGCCTATAGGAGATAAAAAAACGGAACAATTAATGAAAGCAGGGAAAACTATGGGTGTTTTTTATATTGAGAGTCCTGCCACCAGACAACTTTTGGCTAAGTCTAAGGTAGTAGATTTTGAGCATGTGATAATTTATTCATCTATCATCCGTCCAGCAGCTAATAGATTTACTAACATTATGCTACAACGAATCCATGGTGCATCATGGGAATTAATTCATCCTGATCTAGACTTTATGTCAGAGAGCTATGGAATTATGGTTTATGAAGAACAGGTTGTCATGGCTGCTATGATCATGGCAGGAATGGGTTATGCAGAAGCGGAAGCATTGCGGAAGATAATCAGCCGGAATTCTTCAGAGTATCTTATTTCATCATGGAAAAAAAAATTTAGGAAAAGTGCGCTTCACCGAGGTTATTCACCTAATATAATCAAAGATGTCTGGGATATGATTATTTCTTTTGTAGGTTATTCATTCTGTAAATCCCATTCCGCATCTTATGCTATGCTATCTTTTACCTGTGCCTATCTCAAAGTACATTTCCCTGCAGAATTTTTAGCAGCAGTGATTTCTAATCAAGGAGGATTTTATTCATCCTATGCCTATATGAGTGAAGCACGCAGACTTGGGGTTCAAATCCTGCATCCAGATATTAATTTGAGTTATCGTGAATGGTGTGGCAATAAGAATTCAATACGTATAGGATTCATGAGTATTAAAGGGTTAAAGCAGAAAGCTGTGGATACTATTTTGGATGAACGAAAGGCAGGTGATTTTGATTCTTTGGACGATTTTCTTTTTCGAGTTGATTTGGATTTAGCTGATGCCATTGCTTTGACTAATGCTGGCTGTTTTAAAAATTTAGTTTCTAATATAACGCACCGGGAATTGGCATATAAAGTAGCAGGTTTTTATCTTCAGCGTGGTAATAGGAGACCACTTACAACGCTACTGGAGGATTATGATTTGACGACTGAAGATCAATATCGGCTAGAATTGGAAACATTTGGTTATCCAATATCTTCCCATCCCATGTCTAGGTATCGTTCTATGCTCAGTTCACGTATTAAATATGCAAACGATATTCCAAATTATGTTGGCCATTCAATTTATTTGCTTGGCGTATATATAACAAAGAAACAGACCACAACCAGAAAATCTGATCCTATGCAATTTTTAACCTTGGAAGATGAAACAAATATCTACGAATGTGTACTATTTCCAGAGATCTTTAAGAAATTTGGTGACTTGTTAAACTGGGAGAACCTTTTTATTATTAGGGGAACTGTAGAAAAATCTTTTGGAGTCTGTTCAGTAACAATTGAGAAATTAGCGAGTTTACAACAATGGGTGCATCATTTGAATAAAAATGTATAACCAAAAATTCTGTAGATATTATATGAATCCAAGGAATATTCACAGTTAGGTATGTTGACCAGAATATAAAGGAATAGCTACCTTTGAAATATCATAATGGAAATAATTTATTTATTCATAAGGTTAATAGTATGGTTTTTATTGATGTCTAGAGGATACTCAGAAGACTTTTGGAATCATGCAATGAGAACACACTATGAACAACGTGTCTCACTTTTTAATTCATTAGAAGTTGAAGATGATGCAATGGTGATGCTCGGGAATAGTATTACCGCATCTTGTAATTGGTCTGAATTATTTAACAATGATAGAATAATTAATAGAGGAATTGGAGGGGATACAACAGATGGAATTCTGAAAAGAATTGATTTTTTAAAAAATTGTAATCCTGATGCAGTATTCCTTATGATAGGGATTAATGATTTATCACAAGGGAAAACTCCAGATGAAATAATTATTAATTATGAGAGGATTGTAGAGAGTATATTACAGAATAATATTGGATTAAATTTATTTATACAATCTGTTCTTCCAATTAACAAAAACTTATTTATGCTTCAGCCAAACTATGATAATGGTAAAATTAACATACTAAACCAAATGATTAAAAAGCTTGAAGGTAAGAGAGTCAAGTACATTAACCTTTATGATAAGTTTTTGGATAGTGAGGGTAATCTAAAAAAAGAGTATTCTAATGATGGTCTGCATTTAACTGGATTAGGTTATTTGCAATGGAGAGAAATATTAATTGATACAATTGATCACTTTAAATAAAGTAAGATAAGGATAGGAAAATAATTTAATTCAGATTATTTAAGGTATATTTATAAAAATGAATTACAGAATTATAAATCAAAGGAGAAAATAATGATGAAAAATAATAATCTTCCTGTCAAGCTTATTTTAATTTTCATAGTAGGTATTATTCAATTTGCATGCTTAATTGAAGAAGTAGAACAACCAACAACTATTGAGGCGGGAACTACATTTACTTCAGTATTAAATATAGCTGCTATCGCTGAAGAGGTTACGAATCCGCATCATGGAGTTATTGGCGTTCTACATCCCATTGGCTGGGAATTTGAATCAGGAACTTTTGAGTCGACGGATTCTGAAACGCCATCAGGAAACATAATTTTAGACCCTGATTCTGGAAGAAAATGGATCTGCACGGAGGCAGAATTTCTTGCAGATAGTGGCTGTACTGATATAGATACATTAATTGGAATTCATGATAGGATGGAATGGACCTACTTATTATCAGATGTCGGAGATTATTATGATGCAGATGCTTACCATGAAGTAACTCTAAATTTTAATACGGATAATGGACTTAATGGAACTTACCCAATTGGGTATATAACTACAGTTAATACATGGGGTATGGATGATTGGCTGAATACAGCTGAGAATACTGATAATCCGAATATGACAGATACTTCGATGAATCATATGGTAGAAGTTACAGGTAGTACTACTGCTGATATTTTCTATAATTCATTACCTGTTATTTTTGAGTTAAAACAAAATTACCCCAACCCATTTAATTCAAACACATCGATACAATATTTTTTGCCGTCTAAATCAAATTTGTCCTTAAGCATTCATAGAATAGATGGCACTTTGATTAAAAAACAAATTATAAATAATCATCCATCTGGAAGCCACACTTTCCGTTTTAATGCAAGCGATATTGCCAGTGGAGTTTATTTGTTCAGTCTAGTTGCGGGTAATAAAAAAAAGCATATAAAAATGCTGCATATCAAATAATCCTTAATGATTAAAACCAATTTGGCACTTATATTTAAATAATTGCGTGGAAGTATAATCAGAAGATATATCTCTTTATAAAAATCTTTAATAGAGAAAAATAAATATAAATAATGTCTTCAAGTATTGAGATCAAATCGCTTTTTAAGAGTTTTGATGATAAAGAAATCCTGATTGATTTTAATCTTGAAGTAAAACCAAGCCAATTTGTAGCTGTGCTTGGACCTTCTGGGTGCGGAAAATCAACATTATTAAGAGTTATTTCTGGGCTGGAATCCATTGATTCAGGAAAGGTATATCTTAATGAAGAAGATATTACCAATTTTGATCCGAAAGATAGAGATATTGCTATGGTTTTTCAAAACTATGCTCTTTATCCACATAAGTCTGTCCTTGAAAATCTTGTTTTAGGACTGAGATTAAAGAAGGTTAATAAATCAATTATAAATCAACGTTTGAATGATGTGGTAAATAAATTAAATATTCAAAAATTATTGAACAGAAAACCTGGTTCATTATCTGGTGGCGAAATGCAAAGAGTGGCTGTTGCAAGAGCATTAATAAAAGAACCATCTCTGTTTTTATTTGATGAGCCTCTTTCCAATCTTGATGCAAATCTAAGAGATCAATTAAGAGATGAAATAAAAAGATTACATAAGGAGTTAGGTATGACTATGATATATGTAACTCATGATCAAATAGAAGCAATGTCACTAGGAGATCTAATTGTAGTTATGAACAATGGATCAATACAGCAGATAGGGACACCAGAAGAGATTTATTCAGAACCGGTTAATGTATTTGTTGCAGAATTTATTGGCAATGTGAAAATGAATATTGTTGAAGTTAGTTTAATTGAAGGAGGGATTCGTTTTGGAGATATTATAATGAATGTTAAAAATACGTTATCCGAAGATAGGGAGAAATGTCTTTTTGGTATTCGTCCAGGAGATATAAAGATTAATCAGAGTTCGAGTTGTAAAGCTAAAATAATCAATTCTGATTATTTTGGAAATAATTGGCTTTTCCAATGTGAGTTTGATGGAAAGATTTTAAAAATTAATTCCCATAAATATTATGCGATTGGTAAATCCATTGGTTTAACATTTAATTGGGATAATGCTCATTATTTTGATTTAAAAACTGGAATAAGGCTATAAAAAAATTGAATATAAAAGTCTTCCAAAATAGATATCCTATAGTTTCCATTCTTTTCTTTTTAATTACATTATTGAAAGGTAGTGATTTAGGAAAACTTAGAGGCAGGGTGCTTACTGATAATAATATGCCTTTAATGGGAGTAAATGTTCTGGTGTTGGGGACAAATAAGGGTACATTTACTGGAAAAAATGGATACTACACTATTTTGGGAATACCTTCTGGAGAGTATGATATTCGGTTTGAATATATTGGATATTATCCAAAAACAATCCAAACAATTAATGTCCAATCAAATTTATCGACTACTCTGGATGTAGAATTAGTGCAAACTGTAATTGAGGGTGAAGAAGTTATAGTATCTGGTAAGCGAAGTATAATTCAGGTAGATGAAACAGCCAGTAAAACTTATTTAGATGCTGATGCAATCAACAAATTGCCAGTAATTGAATTGCGAGATGCTGTGATGCTCCAAGCAGGTGTTTTCTTTGATCCAATACCTGTACTCTCTTCCCAAGGTCGAGGTCATGCGGGAGAATCTGGTACTGGTGAAACTAGATATACAATTCGCGGTGGAGATCAGGAAGAAATAATGTGGTTAATTAATGGCGCTAGAACTCAGTCATTAACAATTAATACCCGAGATGCAGGAGGGTCATTCATGAATATGAATTCTTTAGGAATTAAAGAGATTCAAATACTTTCAGGTGGCTTTACTGCTGAATATGGAAATGCTCAATCCGGGGTTGTAAATGTGATTATGAAAGAAGGACAAAATAAGTACAGTGGAAGCATGCAATTATCTTATGCTCCTCCTGGGCAGAGACATTTTGGCAATTATTTATATGACATGGATACCCAAAAAGAATTTAAAGATCATATGGTTGGTTTATTTTTTAATGATTCATTATTCACTTTTTATAGAGATACTGCCTTCCTTTATTATGATTCTTCATTGTCTCAGTATATTGATACTAAATACTACCCAGAATATAATGGAGATATAGATAGTGTATTCTTTGGAGAACCATATCTTGACCCTTTATGGTATTCAGATCATAGAAAATCCCAGATTTTTGATTACAGAACCATACCTGATCATAATTTTTTGTTTACGTTAGGTGGTCCTGTACCTTTTTTAAAAAAAGATTGGACTTTCCAAATATCTAGTCAGAGTAAAAAGGAAGCATATATTTTCCCTCAACCACTTGATGCACGTATTTGGTCCAACCTGAGTCTATCATTATCTCTGCCAGTGTCCAAAAGAATAAAATTAAAGTTATTTGCAATGCATGCAAAAGAGAAGCATGGGTTTACTGGCAATACAGATTGGCTAATTAGCGCAAAATATTATAGAGGTCATGGAAGCACAATTTCAAATAACAACCAGTTTTTTGTTGCGAATCTTATACATACAATAAATGAAAAATTCTTTTATGATATTCAATTAAGCTATTATTCACATTTATTTCATCAAAAACCCAGTGATAGATCTAATACCACAAAACCGTATTCTGATTACGCACTAACACTATGGGGTTTTATGAGGTATCCACAATTTCCAAATGAGCCATTTGATAAATACAATGTTATATATGACTCAAAGGAGAAAGCAAGCGATGTATCTTTGAGTGGAAAATTTAACTGGCAAATAAACTATCAAATAAATTTTAAGTACGGATTTGAATATAATTATAATACAATAGAACAGTTCAATGATTATCGTTTTACCGCTTTATCAATAGAGGAAAATGAGTACCAAGATCGTAATCTGCATGAAAGGATACATCCAAAGCAGTTTGCAACCTATTTTCAAAGCAAAATGGAATTCGAAAGTATGGTGCTGAATCTTGGTTTCCGATATGATAGATTTAATCCAAACTTTAAATGGTTTAATAATTTCACAACCTACAACATAGCAATTAATCAAGAATATGATTCATCTCTTGACCTTGATGGTGATCAAATCGATTCCAATGGAAAAATCAAATACGGTTTTGAAAATGTGTTGCTACATCAAAGGGAATTTTTACCTATTTGGAATATGTTTAGTCCTCGTGTAGGAGTATCATTTCCAATAACTGAAAATACACTGTTACATTATAACTATGGCTATTTTTACCAAATGCCTCCTATTAGCAGAATGAGATATTTCCGCTATTTCCGACCTACTCCATTATTAGAACAGATAATAATTGAAAATGATCAAGCTGAATCAGAAGGGAGAGATCCGAATCATATTCCTGGTGTTGGATCAGATCATGAAAGGGTCGTTTTCCTTAATATAGATCCTCTGCCGCCACAGAAAACAATAATGGTAGAAATTGGACTTAAACATAATTACCGAAATCTGCTTTATTTAAGTATGACTGCATACCACAGGGATATTTATAATCAGAGCGAGCAAGTTATTGGTTTATTTGACAAAAGTTCGTATGGATGGAATCCTTTTACAAATAGCAGTAGCAGTGTAATTACGGATACTCCATTACATGGTGACTATGGAGATTCTAGGGGTTTTGAAATAGAATTAAGAAGCATGTTCAGCTCTTCAATAAATTATAATATTAATTATAGTTTTTCAAGAGTTACCCAAGGCAGAGCATCTCCGCATAAAGTCACCTTTGATTCTACAGGAACGCCTTCATTTACATGGTACGATGAATATAATAGCTTCGCATATAAATCTCTAATTATTGAAAGACAGTTTAGCAGACCGCACATTCTTAAGGCTGGACTAACATTTTCTTCTGGACCAGAAAAAAATATATTATTGTCAGATATAACATTTAACTTAATGTACAGGTTCGTTTCAGGACAAACATTTACATATCTTGGAATAAATGATAATCCTACAACTTATGATAACCATCGTTATCCAGGACTACATTTTACAGATTTAAAAATTGAGAAGATTATAAAATTATTTGGTGCAGAACTAAAAACTTTTACCTTAATTGAAAATCTTTTTAATGTAAAAAATATAAAATCCATGGGAGATACCAGTTATAATCCAAACGTTGTAGAAAGATTCGTAAATACTGGAGAACCAACTTTGAATGATATAGCAGGTTACGATATGAGTTGGAGTATATGGTATGCACCGAGGAAAATTGAATTTGGTTTAATATATGTATTCTAGGAGAGTTATTCCTATAGTCATTATTTCTATATTGATTTCTCAAACAAGAATACCTGAATATGAAATTCATAACAGGGGAAATCTATGGGATACAATGAATGATGATGGTACACATGGTGCCCACCCGAATAGACTTGGGGAATATAATCCAAGTATGGATTGGCCTGGAGGACCGACAAATATGGGAGGCCCTTTTGATCAAAGATCCTATCTTTATAAGGCTGGCGTTTGGACTGGTGGATTAATTGAAGGCTCGGTTTTCCTTTCCAAAAATGGCCCCGATGAATTTGATATCGGCATTTTTGATAAAATAGAAAAGGAATTAAACTATATTGAGATGCCATCTTATGACCATACAAAAGCAGAGGAAATTATTACTGCATCATGGATAACTTCAAAAAACATTAGTATAAAACGAACAAGTAGATCATGGAGTTTTCGGGGCTACAATGATTTTATTATTATTACCTACGAAATCACTAATCTAAATGGAAAAACGATAAATGATTTTTATTTCGGAAATGTTTTTTTACTTCGTCCCAGCCTACAGGATCATAATAACCATAATGGATGGAATGATGCTTTATCAAGAGCAGATGATGTGATTGGTATTTCAACCTCTGATAAAATGATTTATGCCCACGATGGCACTGGCGCATTTGATTATTCCGCAGGAGTCGGCAATTGGAGGGATGGGAATCTATTAACACCAGGTTTTGCAGGCTTTGCCGCTTTGGATGCGCCTGTTGCATCTAACGGTTTGGAACAACCTGGACATTATTTTTTATCAAATTATATAATGCATAAGTCAGCTCTGCAATTATCAAATAATACTGAACAATCGTTATACAATATACTCAGTGGCAGTGACCTTTCTTTGGCTTATGCACAGGGCGATACTATTGATCTTTTTGCATTAATGTCTTTTGGTCCGTATTTATTTGAAAACCAGCAAACAATCTCGATTTCTATTGTGGAGGCAGTTAATGGTCTTGATTACAGAGATGTGATTAACCTAGATGGAACTGAAATGAATAATATACAAAATCGTTATGTTAACGAAGGTTTAGATTCTCTTTTACTATCTGTAGGAAATGCAAGATCACTATTTAATAATAATTATATTTTTGATGATTATCCTCCCCCTTCACCGCCTAGGTTTGATTTAATTGCTTCACCTGCGGAGCAGTCTATAAAGTTAGTATGGGAACCAATTGAAAAGGATTGGATAAATCCCCGAACAGGTAGAAAAAATATCGAAAAGTATATAATCTATCGTACTGATAAAGAATTTATAGGACCGTATGATGTGATTAAAAATAGAATAAGAGTGCATAAGACTTTTGATTTAAATGCCTATTATAATAGTAATACGAATAAATGGCAGTATAATGATTCAGATATATCTTTAGGTGTTTCCTATTATTATTCGATTACATCGGTCGATAGTTCTGGGAGAGAAAGCTGGTTTACCAATAGAAATGAAGTTCCGCTACAGGCTGTAAGTGAGCCGAAAAAGAATACACTTAGTGTTAATGTATTCCCTAATCCGTTTTCTATTACTTCCGGTATACCTACTCTTGGTCAGGAAAATACTATTACATGGACTAACTTGCCTTCTCCATGTACTATTTCAATATTTACAGCAAGTGGTCAACTAATAAAAAAAATAGATCATAATGATGATATTGGAGATGCGACATGGGATCAAAGAACTAGTTCAAGATTAATTACATCACCAGGAATATATTTTTGGGGTGTCGAATCAGCTGTTGGTAATGCGACAGGGACTTTATTAATTATAAAATGAAATCATTATTATATCTTTTATTAATGGGGGCCTTTTTAAATGCCCAGATTGATTATGGGTTTAATTTCTCAAAATCTGGTTCATCAGGATTTCAATTTTTAAAAATTGAAATTGATGCATTATCTGCAAGCCTTGGCGGAGCCGCAGCAACCTATAATGCTTCATCTAAAATAGTAAATTCAAATGTAGCGGGAATTGCAGGTGAAAATATATCTTCTTTTTCTTTTTCAAGTTCTAAATGGCTGGCTAATTCTCAAATAAATAATGTATCCTATACACATAAATATAAAAGCTATTATTTGGGCCTATCACTTTCTTCATTTTCTAT
This sequence comes from Fidelibacterota bacterium, assembly GCA_002718285.1. The sequence continues at coordinate 30,504 of PBAR01000038.1, read as the reverse complement.
TGATAAATTTGAGAAAACAACTGTTAGTATGCCAAGCGGTACGGGAAATAAAGTTTCGGCAGGAAATAATCTGGTAGGGCTTGCTTTTGCAAAAAGTTTTACGGACAAACTTAGCCTTGGTTTACAACTTAAGTATGTTGAGGAAATATTAGATAATTATATGTTCAATAATCTAATGGTTGATGTTGGCTCCTTATATAAAACTGGCTTTAGAGATATCAAGATTGCATTTATATTACAACACTTCGGTCCAGATATTTCTCCAATAAAAATGAAATTCAGATCTCCATTGCTATTTAGGGTTGGAATATCTGATGTGATATTTAAATCAAATATTAATTCTTTAAAATTAATGTTTGAAGTATTCCACCCAACTGAGGACGAAGATTATTCAGTGATTGCTTTAGAGTTCTCGATATTTGAAAAATTATTTTTTCGTATGGGTAATCAATTTAACTCTGATTTGTTTGGGATATCGTATGGTATAGGTATGTATAATATTTCCAATATAAAAAGTTTCAATATATCGATTGATTATGGATTATTATCTCCAAATAAATTATTTAATGAGCTACATATTTTATCACTAACCATTTCTAGATGAAATCATCTTTCTATAGTACTATCGGGATTTATATTCTTATTTTCGTGTCAGGGTGCGAGGGACCGAAAAAAAAACCATTGATCTACTGGAATGTGGGGTCTGCGACCAATGATGATTATGTACATTCAGACTTATTTAACAAAACTTCTGATTTTGAAGTAGAAACCATATCGATACCATGGACGGAATATGATAAAAAAACGTTGACAGCAATTCTAAGCGGAAATCCTCCAGACATAATGAGTCAATTTGCTCCGCTAAAAACCTGGGCGAGCAGAAGATCATTAATTGCACTCAATGATTTTATTGATGAGGATAATTATGATACGACCCAGTTTTTCGGGTTTCTATGGGATGAAATGAAGTGGAACAATAAAATATATGGAATACCGATAAATACCACATCATATGCATTCTTTTATAATAAGGATATTTTTAATGATGCAAATATCAATTATTTACCAGAATCATGGGATGATGTTATTAAAATTGCTAATAGAATAAATAAGTTTGATAAAGATGGTAAACTCGTTAGAGCTGGATTTTTACCAAACTATGGTAATTTTATGACTTCTAATGTAATCGGTTGGCAATTAGGTGAAAAATATATTATCAATGGAAAGCATATAAGCCTTAATACACCGCTTGTAAAAGAAAGTTTTGTTTGGGTGAGAGATTTTATTCATGAAATAGGACTTAATAACGTATTGCATTTAACTGGTTCATTCGGTTTTGCTGATCAACACGGTTTTATTTCTGGGAAAGTTGGTATGATGATACTCGATAGTGCTTTCCCGAAACTTATTGAAAAATATAATCCGGCGCTTCGTTATAGAGTAATCCCTATCCCAAGTTATAAAGGATCAAAAAGTGTATCAAGTGGAGGAGTGTGGTGGGCAGGTATCCCAAGAGGGGCAAAAAACCCAAAAAATTCTTGGGAGTTTATCAAGTTTTTAGCAAGCGCTGAAAATCAATTAGACTATTTATTGAACACAGATGAGAGTTTATTTTCAGCAAATAAACTTGCTGCTATTGACAGCATTAATTACAAATTCCCTTATTATAATATTTTTATGGATCAGCTTAAAGTCAGTCGGTCACCTAGTATTGTCCCCTTAGCTCATGATATTTTTTGGAGAGAGTATAAATTAGCGGAGGATCGAATTATTATGAGCGATCAAAATATTGATGAAATTCTTGAAACTGCACAAAATAATGTTCAATCTAGTTTAGATAAATCCTTAAAATATTATGAATATATAAGTACCAGATTAAATGAATAAAAAATTATTGATATGTATTTTCTTGTTTCCGTGGATAATAGGTTTCATTGTTTATGGAATATACCCTATCATTATTTCATTCTATTATAGTCTATGTCACTATGATGTATTGCAATTACCAATGTTTATTGGATTCAATAATTATTACGATATTCTATATAAGGATCCGTACTTTTGGAAATCAATAAAAAACACCTTTTTTTATACTCTTTTCAGAGTACCAACAAATATATTATTGTCATTAATTCTCGCAGTTCTAATCAACCAGATCTCAAAGGGTTCATTTATTTTTACATCAGCATATTTTATACCATCTTTAGTTTCTGGCGTAGCGCTATCCGTAATATGGATGTGGATTTTTAATCCTCAGGCTGGTCTCTTCAATATATTTTTAAAATTTTTTGGTATATCGGGCCCTATGTGGCTTCAGGATCCAAGTTGGTCGAAACCAGCCTTAGTAATAATGAGTTTCTGGAGTGTCGGTGGTGGGAGGATGTTGATATTTTTGGCTGGACTAAGAAATATTCCTCCTAAACTATATGAGGCTTTCCGATTAGATGGAGGTACAGGTTTCCAAAGTTTTTTTCATATCACGCTTCCGATGATATCACCTATTATTTTTTTATGGGCAATTATAGAGTTAATTGCATCGATGCAGGTATTTACTGAAGCATTTATAATGACTAAGGGCGGCCCGTTAGATTCAACCTTGTTTTACAATCTATATCTATACAATAAAGCATTTCAGGATTTTAATATGGGGTATGCTTCAGCTTTAGCATGGCTATTATTGATTATCACTTTTGTAATTACTGCATTACAATTCAAACTTTCAAAAAAATATGTTTACTATGAGGGTATGTAATGATTAACAGGTTACCCAGGATAATATTATCATTTGGAGCTGTTGTATCTATCTTACCGTTGATTTGGATGGTTATAACATCACTATCAGCGAATGAAAACACATTAAGTTTTTTTGACCTTTTGGGTAAGGATTTCACTATTAATAATTATCAATCTATAATGAATAAAATACCTTTATTACGTTATATGTATAATTCTATAGTCATCACATCCCTAACAATCGCAGGAACCGTGTTTTCAAGTTCTTTTGTTGCTTATGCATTTTCTATTTTGAGATGGAAGTCGAGGGATAAAGTATTTATGTTAATTATTTTTACCATGATGCTTCCTTTACAGGTAACTATGATTCCAGTTTTTATTATTAATAATCAATTAGGATGGCTGAACACCTTTTATCCATTAGTGGTACCGGCATATTTAGGCGGAGGAGCTTTTAATATCTTTTTATTTCGACAATTTTTCTTAAATATTCCAAAAGAAATAATAGATGCTGCAAAAATGGATGGTTTAAACCATTTTCAGATATACTATAAAATTGTATTACCAATCGCAAAACCTGTTGTTATAGCAGTTTGTATTTTAACATTTTTGTTCACTTGGAATGATTTTATGGGACCTCTTATATATCTAACGGATCAGGCAAAGGGCACGCTTGCTCTTGGATTAATGTTGTTTGTTGGACAATATCAAACCGAATGGGGACAGTTGATGGCATTATCTATCGTTATTATTTTTCCTGTATTTCTAATTTTTATTGCCTTTCAAAAACATTTTTTAAATGGATTAATGTTTGGTGGTAGTAAGCGATAATCAACAGTAGGATAAAACAGTATATGATACCAGATACAAAATATTTTGAGAGTGATGAACTCAAGCATGATTTTAATAGCCATTTTAATCCGCCGGGATTGACAAATTTTTGTGGAGTTGTGCAAGTTGATAACGATTTGACAGGGATTCGCGGACTTAATTTTCCTCCATTTGGTACTAGTCTAAATCGTACATGCGGTTTATACATTGACGGTCGTTATTTTCCATCATTCAAGACATCAGTATTATTTAAATGGAGGCCTGATAGAATCACAAGGAAAGCAGATGTAAATGGTATAAAATACAAGTCTAAAACAATGATTATTCCAGATCAGAATGCAGTAGTAATAGAATTAACATTACACAATACACTAGCTACCGATGTAGATAAAGAAATAAAACTGCAAATGAATGGTGGAGTAACGAAGAATACTGCAGACTGGGCTAACTGGATTCCTCCAATGGAAAATGGTAATAGCCAGACATTTGATAAGGGGAGAAACTCTATACTTTTTTCATCTAAAATAGGTGACGCTCATCTTCTTCAAGGTCTTGACTGCTTTGTGGATGAAATTAATAGATTTGGTATCATCAAAAAAATCTCCGTTCCTTCAGGAAAAAAAGTTAAAATATTTTATTTTGCTGTATTAGGGGAAAAGGTTGCCAAAGTACAAGCTATTTTTGATTTATTAAAATCCAGGAAAGAAAGCTTGCTAAATGAGAACAGGAATTATTGGGACAATGAAATCAAATCAGTATTTGATATGGATAATCCCACTTATAGCGGGAGTTTACCGATTTTAATTACTGGAAATAAATCAATTGAGAAATTATATCATATGGGAATAATGGGGGTGATTTACTTTAGAAGAGATAATCCGATTTCTTCAATGGGTAGAGCTTACGATACATTAATGCCTAGGTACTGGCAGACAGTTACTTTCATTTGGGACTATTATTTAAGTGGAATGGTTCACTCACTTCTCGATCCGCAGGTTATGAAAAAGTATTTAGAAAAATGGATGAAAATGGATATACATACCTGTTTTGGTAGCGAATATATTTCTGGGAAGCCTGTTGGCCCCTGGTATGCTATTAATGATCATGCTATGGTTATGATGATAAAAGAATATTTGGATTGGAGCGGGGATTTTCAATGGCTTGATTCTATGCCTGATGGAAGAAAGACAGTTTTGAAATTTTTGGAATATTATACAAATCAGTATAAAGAATTTTTAACAAAGAATGGATTGGCAGATTATGGGGGTATAAATAATCTATTGGAATGTGTAAGCACATATGTTCATGAAGTTGGGAGTTTGAATGCAGCAAATATTGCAAATCTGATTTACATTCAAGAATTATTTTCTTTTACTGGAGAAAAAAAGAAATCTATTCAAGCGGGTGCAGATATAGAATCATTATTTAACTCTATGAAAGATTTATATGTACAAGGTAAAGGTTATTGGCGCACAAGACAGCCTGACGGCTCTTATTATGATGTAAAACATGCTTATGACTTTTTTACTATCATTAATACCATTGGAAAGAAACTGGATGATAAACAAAAAAATGAGATGGTTGAATTTTTTCTAACAGAATTAAAAACAGATAAATGGATGAGAGCACTATCTGAATCTGATGACAATGCAATGTTCAGTGTTCGACCCGATCATCAATGGAATGGCGCATATCCTGCCTGGCCATCACAGTCTTTAATGGCACTGATCAATGCAGGGAAATCCGATATTGCTTTGAATTGGATAGATACGTTGGTAGAGACTGCAAATCAGGGACCTTTCGGGCAGGCTCATTTTTCTGAAACAATAATGGACTTAGATTCTGGAGGAGCACGGAAATCTTCTGCTGAACAGCCATGGATTTGTGATTGGACCTGTTCATCAAATGGTAATTGGGTTGAAGCAATATTAAGAGGGTTTGCAGGATTAAAAACAAATGTTAATGGTTCAATTCGAGCTGAGCCGAATTATGATGATTTGGAGCTATATGACTTACACTATAGAGGTAAAATCTATGAGCTGGTTAATTCTAAATTGCAAATAGTAAAATAAATGCGATTAGCAATTGAATTTGGAGGTACGAATTTTAAACTTGGATTGTTTAATCATAGTGGAGATTCCATTAAATTAAATAGCATACCTTTACAATTGTTGACATCAGAAAAAAATATATTAAAAGCTATTATTTCATCTGTAAAAACTTTTTTAGGTTCTGAAAAAATAGTTTCTGGTGGTATATCATCAAAAGGATTGGTTGACCATCATAAGGGTATGGTATTAGATGATGTTGGAGAAGGGAAATTAATTGAAAATATTCCGCTTAGAGATATTTTTTCTGATGAATTTTCTGTCCCTTTCATTATGGATAATGATGCCAGATGTTATGCCTGGGGAGAATGGAAATTTTCAAAAGATAAAGATATCAATAATCTAACTGTAATCACGTTTGGCACTGGTATTGGCTGTGCAAGTGTATTCAATGGGAAAATGCTTTATGGCAGTGACCATTTAGGCGGAGTAATGGGTGGACATATAAGCATTAACAGGAATGGACCAAAGTGTGAATGTGGAAACTATGGATGTTTTGAATTATATTGTTCCAAGCCTGCATTATTGGATGAAATCGGTTCTTATAAAAATATTGATGATTTAGACGATGATTCTGTAAAAGAATTTTTTCATGATGTTCGTGAAAATAATAATAAAACTCAAAATGAAATCTTCGAAAGATTTATAGAAAACATTTCTCAGGGAGTAACAAATATCATTCATGCCTATAGTCCTGACATGGTTGTTTTAGGCGGAGGTATTATGAAAAGTGCCGATTTAATGCTCGAAAAGATAACTGAATCAATAAATGAAATGGCATTTACATTGCCAAGAGGGAGAATAAAAATTGTACAATCAAAACTTGGTGATACTGCTCCATTGCTTGGAGCAGCTTTCCATCCTAGCCTAGAAAAAGATCATGAATACTACATATGATAACTTGATTAAACAAAATGAATCCGTATTTCCTAGAGGGCTATATAATACGAAACCTAGTTTTGAAGTAAGAAATGGTGTGATAGAAAGTGGATTTGATTCGCTTTTCAATAAAATAATTGATGCTCATGAAATTGGCTGCAATGTATTTCTTTTTGAAGGCTATAACGGGGTTGATTGGGATCGAATCAGAACTAATATGGAAAATATTGCAGTTGAACAAGGATATAAAATTGATTGGTTAGATATCAAACACTGCTTATTAACATCTGATAATATCGAAAGCAAAATCCAAAAATTTCTCGGCGGTGATGATCCTTTGTGGGGAACTCATTTCCCATTAGGGCTAGAAGCATTTATGGATGCGGAAAAAATAGCTTCTGCTAGAAAAAATGCAGCGATAAGCAAAAATAAAAATAAGTCCAATAATAATTTGTTTGTTATATATGGTTGTGGAGCTAGCACAGTTGATTTCTTCGATTATATTATATATTTTGATATCCCAAAGGATAAGATACAGGAGATTGCGAGAAATAAGGGATTGCTTAACATTGGTTCTTCTGAAAATAATGGGTTTGGCTATTTTTATAAGCGCTCTTATTTCATTGATTGGCCAGCGCAAAATAGAAAAAAAAGAGATTTGATTCAGAATCTTGATTTATTGGTTGATTGCCAAGATATGAGTAATCCAACTATGATTAATGGAAATGAATTCCGAAATACTTTACATTATCTTTCAGAGATACCATTTAGAGTCCGTCCTTGGTTTTATCCAGGACCTTGGGGAGGAAAATTTATGCAGGGTCATATGGGACTTGATAAAGAACAGCCAAACTTTGCCTGGTCCTTTGAAATGATTGCACCCGAAAACGGTGTTACAATTAAAAGTAATGATACTATTTTAGAGTTTTCATTTGATTTTATTATGTATCTAGAAAATAAAAGAATGATGGGTGAGAGAGCAGCCAGAAGATTTCAATATGAATGGCCCATCAGGATGGACTATCTTGATACAATAAACGGAGGAAATTTGTCGACGCAATGTCATCCAAGACCAAACTTTATGATTGAAAATTTTGGAGAGACATATACACAGGATGAGACCTATTATATTTCAGTTGCCAAGGAAAATGCAAAAGTATTTGTTGGAATGAGGGAAGGCGTTCAAAAAGAAAAGTTTAAGCAAGCATTATTGCAATCAGAAAAGGAAGGTAAAGAAATAGATATTGATTCCTTTGTTCATTCGATTAATGTCAAGCCTCATGATCTAATACTAATTCCAAACGGTACTGTTCACTGTAGTGGTGAAGGAAACCTTGTGCTAGAAATTAGTGCTACGCCATATATATTTACATTTAAGATATATGATTATCTAAGAAAAGATTTGAATGGGAACCTAAGAAAATTAAATATTGAGAGAGCATTTGAAAATATCAGAGATGATAGAACTGGCGATTTTATTAATTCTAATTATTTGCCAGAGCCTAAATTAATTAACAAAGGAGCAAATTGGGAAGATTATGAGCTATATAATCGTGATGAGTCATTCTATAATATCAATAGATTGGAATTTTATTCTGAATGTTTCCTTAAAACAGAAGACAGGGGATTACTTATTAATCTTGTAGAAGGAAAAACTGTAGAGATATCTTCATCAAATGGTTATGTAACAACCTTAAATTTATACGAAACTATGATTGTACCCGCCGCTGCTTTTAAAATCAAGATAAATAATACTACAGGGCAGAAAAGTAAAATCGTCTACACATATGTAAGAGATTCTGCACTTATAGATGGTCTTAATCACCCCTATAGTTAATGAAAAATTCCTTAGTATTAACTTCTGTCTGTATCATATGCAGTGGATGTTTGTTTGATGAAATAATTCAGCCAAATTCTGTATCAAGCAATCAAGAGATAACAGTACGCTTAACAATTATTGATAATATACCTGAAACTACCAATCCTCATAAGGGTATATTAGCTGCAATAATTCCAGAAGACTGGGATTTCATTTCGGCATCCTTTATAGAAAATGGTAAGCAGGGGTCTATTGTCTTTTCACATGAATGGACTGACTCAATAAATACCTGTTATCCTCCTAGTGATTTTGGAGAAAGCATGAAATGGATTTGTCTCATATCGGATACTGGATACACCTATGATAATGATATTACTATTACAGTAGAATTAAACCTTTTGACAGGAAGTGAAACTGGTTGTTTCCAGCTAGGATATTTGGTAACAAAGGCAACACCAAATCTGATTTGTTCAGGTAATATGGTCTGGGCACCTATATCTTTCCCCCATGCAATAAGTGTAGGTGGAGCAGAAGATTGTGATTTTAGCCAAACACGTGAAGCTCCAGAATGGTCTAGCCTTTTTCAACGATATGAAGGTTGGTCTGGTGCAGATGGTATTTACTCAATACCTCTTAACGGTAGCGAAATACAGTCTAATAAAACTCTGATAGTTTTTAGCGATACTTTTATAGGTGCAGTTGACTCAATTACGAATGAGAGAATCTCTCCAACAAATATGGTGAATAATACCTATGCGATTTTAAATGGTGACGAAGCGATTGAAGACAGTATAGATTTCTTTTTTTATCTAGATCAGAATAATAATCCCATTTCTATTTTTGAACCGCAGACACAAAGTGCAGAGTCTGGAGATTGGTACTGGTTAATGGATGGTGTTAGTGTTGAAAATATTGTATACTTATATGCCCTGAGAATGGATAATGATGTTCCACCATTTTCAATTGATGGTGTTGTCCTGATCACATTCCAGGTAGATCATAATGGAAATCTGGTTGATGTGGAACAAAGTGATACTCCATTATTTTATGAATACGATAATGGTGATCATGTAGTATACGGTCAAGCTATAATGCCTTTGACGAATTCATCTGGAGTAATGGCACCTGACGGTTATATATACTTCTATGGATCATATAATGATTCCCCGTTAAATACAAAAAGGATGACCGTAGCAAGAACAACAGAAAATAGCCTGCTCTCTTATGATGAATGGGAATTTTGGAATGGGACTCTATGGGTTAACGATATTTCACAGGCTGAGATTATTACTGATAATATTTCTCCTGAATTCAGCGTTACTCAGCTTGATAATAACCGTTATATTGCGGTATTTCAACAAGGAGGTGTGGGTAATTATGTTGCTTACAGAATATCAAATAATGTAAATGGGCCTTTTAGTACTTTTTATATAATCTGGGATGCCCCGGAATATAATGAATTTGATGATGTATCTGCTTACAATGCGAAAGCTCACCCCCACCTATCAGACCCAGATCATTTATTAATCAGCTACAATGTAAACACGAATATAGGAGGGGATTTTTGGTATCATTTTGAAAGGGGAGATTTGTATCGACCCAGATTTATATCGCTTCCTTTAAACAATATTTATATGCTATCAAATGTAAATGAAAAAATAAGCTGCAATATACCTGAAAGTGTTGGATTTACCTGTTTTCCTAATCCATTCAATAATCATATTAATATATTGATTCAAAATAAGTCAAATATATCTTCTTCAATTTCAATATATAATATTAATGGTAAAAAGATTCGATCTGAATTTTTACCTCCGTTTGTGAATTCTTACATCTGGAATGGATTGAATAATAACGGCAAACCTGCAAGTAGCGGGACTTATATTGTTCGAATAGATAATCCCGATCATTCATTCAATAATAAAATACTTTTGATGAAATAATGAGAGCCACGTTTTATATTTTTCTTTTTATCCCATTTATTAATTGTATTGCTGAATCTATTTATGAAATAGAATCAGTTTCTGTTGATAAAGAAAAGAATCAATGGTTTATGCCGCAGGAATCAGGTTGGCTTGCAGGTGACGTAGCACACTCAATCCAATTAGATAGCAATAGAATTTTATGGATTTTTGGCGATACATGGCCAGGCACTTATTCTGATGATGAATTAAACCCCGAACAATTATATGTCCATAATAGTATAGCTATCCAGTATTTAAATAAGGATAGAAAAGGTAGATTTGAATTTATTTTTGGTAAGTTTGAGGAGGGAAGATCATTTTTTCCTCAAGTGGGGAATATGCCTGGAAAATATCTTTGGCCGACAAATGGTTTAATACTGAATAATGAATTATATGTCTTTTGTCAGGCAGTTTCTCATGATGAAACAGGTTGGTTTGGTATTGCAGGTACCGTTATTATAAGGGTTCAGAACTTCAAAGAACACCCTTCCAAATGGATTAAAAAATATTTTGATTTTCGCACTCCTGCATGGAAAGATAATACTATGCAGGTCCAATATCATTCTGCATTATTTCAACAGGATGAATTTATTTATTTCTTGGGATTTAAAGCGGAAGGGAATTCATCGAAGAAGCAGGCAATACTTTCCAGGGTTGATACTTTAACCTTCATCCAGAAGAAGAGTTCCATTTACCTTGAACACTTTATTGGCAAAAATACTGATGCTGCGAACTGGTCCAGTAATTTTAATGATGCGGTAGTATTATTTGAGCCAGGAAATACTGAATCAAATATTCAATATATCTCTGAATGGGGATTATTTGTAACAACTACTTATAGTGCTATAGATAATAAAATATTACTGACTTATGCAAACGAACTAACAGGCCCCTGGGCAAAACCTGAAATTGTATATGAAAATCCGATTATCAATTGTCCTGAAAGAGTATGTATAGAAACTTATGCTGTGCGGCCTCATCCAGAGTTTAGCCAGTCTATAGGAGAAATAATAATTAGCTATATTACCAGTTATACTGGTGACTACAAAAAGGCTCCTCTAGTATCCTATAGACCAAGATTTATCAGATTAGTAATCTCGAAAAAATGACCCAATCCAAAATAGTAAAATCTATAAAAATCTATGATCAGTTGGATGCCTATTTTGATTTAGAAGATAATGGTTGGCTTGGTTCAGATGTTGCTCATTCGATTAAGATCAACCAAAATCTGGTATTATGGCTCTTTGGTGATACATTTATTGGCAAAAAGATGAGAGATCGCCGTGGAAATGACTGGACATTTATTAACAATTCTATCGGATTAATGAAACTGAAAAATAATTATCCAGTCGATATGAAATATTATTGGTCAACTGAAAATGGTTCCCCAGCATCTTTCTTTCAAAATCAATCTGAACTTCCAGGGGATTTTCTTTGGCCTACCAATGGAATTATTTTAAATAATCATCTAATTATTTTTGCTATGGCAGTCAATCAAACCTTGGATAATAGTATAAATATTGCAGGTGCGGTAGTGATGAAAATCATAAACTACAGTGACAACCCTGGTAAATGGATGATCGATATGTGGAATTTTAATTATACTGAAGGTGTTCCTCATGCTGGCTTATTTTCTGATGATGGGTATCTTTATTTTTTTCTCACAAATAGAAATTGTTTTTCTGATGGTATGATGTTGGGAAGAATAAGTGCTGACTTTGCAAAGTATAAACATAGTTCTGAAAGCCTTGAATATTTTTGCGGTGACAATTGGCAATATTCCAATAATAATTCAAAGCAATTATTCAAACCGAGCAATACTGAAACAAATATATATTATTGCCGTAGAACTAAACTTTTTTTTTCTACAACCTATAGACCTCGGGATAATAAAATATTATTAATTTGGTCAAAAAAAATAACTGGTCCCTGGAGTGAACCGCTCAAAATATATGATATTCCTGAAAAAAACAGATCATTCCCCGTTCACAGTTATGCTGTCAGAATACATGACTGGCTTTCCCAAGAAAGAGGCACCTTAATTATAAGCTACGCCACTAACGAATATGGTGGAATAGATAATTTAATGCAACCTGAAGGAATAGGTATCTATAGACCCAGGTTCATAGAAGTAAATATTGATTAATATGTTTGATTTAAAAAATTATGTTGTAACCCCCGCTGATGAATGGACACGATTATTTAAAAGAAAATCGGGATGGTTCGGAGGAGATGGTATATTTTCTTTTTCAATAAATGGGGTTGAATCTTCAGATAATTTTTTGGATTCATCAGTTGTTTATTTTAGTGATACGTTTATAGGAGACGTTATCAATGGGAAACCTGAAAACTACACTATGGTACATAACTCTTTTGCTAAACCGTCGATTGATAGTTTAGGAAAGCAGGATTTAACCTTTTACTATAATACTGATAAAAAAGGAATACCTGCATCATTTTTCAGACCGGAAACAGCTTCTGATGATTCTTATTTCTTTTGGTTGGGAGATGGATTTGTAAACAGGGATATGGATTCATCAATCTATATTTTTGGTTACCATGTGAAATGGACAGGAAAAAATGTATTTGATTTTGTTGAACCAGACGTATCAATTATCAAGATTGATAGTAATGCCCAATTCCCATTTAAGAATTATAAACAAATCAAGACACCTTTTCATATTGAACATCCATCCTGGGGATATGTAAATCTTGGTGCAGGTATTTATGTAAATACAGATTGGGCAGGAGCGCCTGATTCTGACGGGTTTGTCTATGTATACGGCTGTATGGATAAGGATAAAAAATTAGTCGTTTCCAGGGTCAGATCGGATAACTTTGAATCATTTACGGACTGGGAATATTGGGATGGTAAGGAGTGGCAGGATAAAGGGAATAATATTGCCCCTATTACAAATCATGTTTCGAATGAACTAAGTGTTACTCATTTAAATGATGGTAGATATCTACTTATTTTTCAGTTTATGGGTATTTCAGATACAGTAGCCTGCAGGGTAGGAGAGAGTCCATGGGGACCTTTTGGGAATATAATTGAGCTTTATAAAACTCCAGAATCAGCTGACGGATTGCTTTCTTATAACGCAAAGGCACATCCTGTTTTATCAGAAGAAAAAAAACTATTAATCAGTTATAACACTATAAGCTATGATTTTTGGAATGATATAAAAAATGATGCTCATATTTACAGACCAAGATTTATAAACCTCGAATTTTTTTGAGTTTTTTCATTCAATTTTTGAATGATTTTTTTTCCAGACCTCCAATTTTTTTGAAAATTCGGATAAAATACTAAGATTTTCATTTGTCAAGTTGGTTGTACTATATGGATCATTTTTTATATTATAAAGCTCCTTTTTCCCATGTGCCTTATCCCAGCTAAAAAACCATTCACCTTTTCTTATCCAATAGTATTCAGTATCCAATCCCATCGGATCGCCATTTTCGCTTGTATCTCTAATTTTTTTCCCATTTCCAATTATCTCCTTACGGCTATTAAAAGTTTTATTATAAATTGCATTTTTATAAGAGATACCATGATAATCATCAGGAATATTAATGCCAGTAAAATCAAGTATAGTTGCAGGAATATCCGTACTATGTATTAAGTCATCTCGGCGTAAATTACTCTTTAAACTATTTTTCCATGAAAAAATAATCGGTGTACGGAATGATTGATCGTATACTGATAGTTTTCCCTTGTCACCTCCATTGTGTGATCGCATAGGATCATCAAAATATTCCTGATTTGGTTCTTGTTCCCACCCGTTATCATTCACATAGATAAAAAGTGTATTGTTGTACAAATTATTGGTTCGAAAATATTTTATCAATTCACCCACAGAATCATCAAACCATGTACAATTTGCATAATATTGAATTGCTGATTTTGAAAATCCTTTTCCTTCATACTTTTGGATATACTTATCAGGGGCATCAAATGGATAGTGGGGAAGCTGAGGAGCATACCAGATAAAGAATGGATTCTGTTTATTCTTTTCTATAAAATCAAAAACAGGATTATTGGTTATTCTGCCGATATCTGTGCCTGCACCCCCCATGAATTGTTGAAACCAGTTTCGACCGTTTTTGTTTTCCCGTACCCATCCTTTTGTCATGCCATCTGTAAATCCACCATACTCATAATGATACTCCCACCATTTTCCAGCCTGAAAACTGACATACCCTCTTTCTTTCAATAAACCAGGGAGTGTTTGCATATATTTCATGGAATGGTAGTTAAAGTTTTTCTTCCAGGAATTTTGTTCCTTTTCCGACATTTCAAGGAAACTATCCTTCTGCATTTCATCAAATTTTATTTTTTCTACTTTACTTTGATAATCTATCGGTAGTGTTCCAGTTATCAGAGATTGCAGAGCAGGTCTGCAATGATTTTCCGGGACATAACCATTTGTAAACACTACGCCACTCTCTGCAAGTGAATCCATATTCGGAGTAAAGATAAAATCTGAACCCATGAATCCAAAATAAGGATAACCGTGATCATCGCCGATGATCAGTACAATATTAGGACGGGTTTCAAATTTCCCTTTATCTTTGCTTCCTTTACAGTTAAAAAACAGTATACAAAATAGGAATGTGATTATTTGTTTTTGACTCATGCTAAATCCTTTTACTAATCTTAAAATTAGATGACTTTAATCTATACTGTCTGAATTTTTGATTTAATTTCATTGAAAATTCTTCAATTTGATTTTTATATACTGGATTGTCTGCAATATTTTGCCTTTCAACTGGATTTAAATTATAGAGCTCTCTATTTACAATCTTATAATTGGATTTTTTATCCTGCCACTCTATATAGGTATAGTCTTCTGAATGTAGAGCAAAGGATACTAACTCGCTGAAATCGGTATTCTTTTGAAAAGATTGATACTGACTAAATGATAGATTGAATTCTTTTGGCTCACTTTCATGAAAAATTGATATAAAACTTTTCCCATCTAGATTTGCAGGGGCAGGAAGAGAAGCCAGTTCCGAAAGGGATGGGTATAGATTCAGAAGCTCAATATATTTTTTCGATATATTTTTTATTGGAGAAATTAAAGGATCAAATATAATAAGAGGTACTCTTGTGCTTAAATGATAGTTTGAATGCTTGCCCCATATCTGTTGATCACCCAATTGATAGCCGTGGTCTCCAGTAACTACAATAATTGTATTTTTATCCAGATTTAATTCTTCCAGTTTTTTTACCAGCAACCCCACCAAATCATCAATGAAACTAACGCAAGCAAAATATCCATGGCGCAATTCCCGAGCCTTATTATTTTTTATAATCTTATTTTTATAGTTACTGGTCTTATAGGACTCACTGTAATAATTGTATGAAGACAGTTCAGACCACTGATATACGATTGAATCGGATTTTTCAGGTGATATTGGAAATTTAGAAAGGTTAATATTTTCTCTATCATATAGATCCCAGTATTTTTCTGGCGCCGCAAACGGAAGGTGAGGTTTCCTAAAACCAACAGTAATAAAAAAAGGATTATCCTTTTGTTTTTCAATAAGAGACATTGCGTTCTTACATAGTTGATAGTCTTTGTATGCTTCTAAATCCTTATCTGTTTTTTCAACTGCGGGTCTATCTGTTCCCAACAAAGTATTATTGATCGAGTCAGCATAACATTCCCATCTATTTGTTGGATCGGTCCATGATTTATCAGGACTTACCAGATCGAAATAATAGTCCCATGATTTTCTGTCATCTCTTGCGTCATGATACACTTTCCCAATAGAAGCGGTATAATATCCATGCTCTTTGAAATGTCCTGGAAGAGTAACATGCCTGGAAAATTCAGGTTTGGATCTTAGATTCCCTGTATGACCTGTAGTTTCCGGACTTAGGCCTGTAAGCATGCTTATTCTTGATGGACTGCAATTTGCATATTGTGCAAATGCATTGTGGAATGAAACACCCTTTCTAGAAAGTTTATCCAGGTTTGGTGTTATGATGTCGGTTCTGCCCCACGATTGAATTTCAGGTCGTAAATCATCCACGATGATCATTAATACATTTTTTTTTATTTTGTTCTTTGATAGAGAACAGTTTCCAAAGGATAAAATAAGGAAAAATAAAAAACCAATGTTTCCAATTTTGATCAAAGCTGGAATCATAAATTTTAAAAAAATCTTTTTATAAAAACTGATTTACCAAAGATTCGAACATTTCTTGCTTTCCGCTGATCTTTTCAGGTTCTCCTGTTTCTTTGGCAATTTCCGTAAGCTGCTCCAGATTTAATTTTTTATTCTCAAACAAAGATCCCTGTCCAATATCAAAACTTGAGTATCGATCAGATTTTAACTGTAAAAAATTGGAATTATTTAAGATTTTTTCTGCGATCAGCAGACCTTTGGCCAAGGTATCCATGGAGTGAATGTGACCGACAAATATATCTTCCAGATCGGTAGAGCTTCTCCTTGTTTTTGCATCAAAGTTCATTCCACCATTTCCAATACCGTTTTCGGTAAGTAGAATCATCATTAAATGTGTTGCATCGTAGATATTATGTAAAAACTCATCCGTGTCCCATCCGTTATGAGGATCGCCCTGGTTAATATCAAGACTGCCAAATAGACCATAGTTAATGGCAGTCTGAACCTCATGAGCAAAAGTATGTCCTGCGAGCGTCGCATGATTATTTTCAATATTCAGTTTAAAATCATCAACTAGATCATAATCTTTTAAAAATGCAATAACTGTAGATACATCAAAATCATATTGATGTTTCGCTGGTTCCATGGGCTTCGGTTCAATCAGAAAAGTCCCTTCAAAACCGTTCTCTCTTCCATAGTCTCTTGATTTTTGAAGAAATATACCCAGGTGATCAAGTTCACGTTTCATATCCGTATTTAAGAGTGAGAAGTATCCTTCTCTTCCGCCCCAGAATACATAGTTGGTTCCGCCAAGAGAAATTGTTGCATCCAGGGCTGCTTTTACCTGTGCCCCTGCGTGTGCCACTACATTAAAATCTGGATTTGTTGCCGCTCCGTTCATGTACCTTGGATGTGAGAATAAGTTTGCTGTGCCCCACAACAGCTTAATTCCAGATTCATTCTGTTTTTCTGTTGCAGCTTCAATTATCGCTGAAAGATTTTCCTCTGATTCTTCAACGGTAGATCCTTCTGGTGCGATATCACGATCATGAAAACAATAGAATGGGATGCCCAGTTTTGTAAAAAATTCAAATGCCGCATCAAGACGATCGTAGGATGCCTGCATAGGATCGGCTGATTCATCCCATGGGAATTCTTTTGTTCCGGGGCCGAACGGATCCCCTCCTGTTCCACAGAATGTGTGCCAGTAGGCCACGGAAAAACGAAAATGTTCGCGCATTGTTTTTCCGGAAACCATTTGATCTTCATTATAAAATTTAAAGGCCAAGGGGTTTAAAGAATCAGGACCTTCATACTCAATTCTGGTAATATTCGGGAAATATTCCCGGTTACCTGTTAAAATATTCTTAGACATAGGAGTTAATTACTAGCCTGCGATTCCAATAGGCGAGAAATAAATAAGTATCAGTACCAATATAGCGATAATTACAGCTGAATTAATCAGATCATTTCTGTCCCAGGTAGATGAAGAAGCCAGCTTATCTTTTTCAACTGTTGTACCGTAGGTAAGTCCATTCAATTTTCCATAATCAGGAGGAGGTGTAAACAGACTGACGGAAATCATCAGTGCGGTACAGGCAAGAAAAGAAAAAATAGCAAAGTATAGGAAATTAAGGTCAGCTATATCGTACCACAGTCCGGATAAGCTTGATTTATTAATCTCAAGTATCAATCTAATCATCCCGGCGGAAAAACCACCTATCAGTGCTGCCAGTGCACCTTGAGAGTTAATTCTCTCCCAGAAAATGCCCATTAAAAATACCGATGCAATCGGTGGCGCAATATATGCCTGGACACTTTGTAGATAGGTATATAGTTCTCCGGAAATAATTTTCATAAACGGTATCCAGAGTATCCCTGAAATAACTACCGCTCCTGTAGCGATTCGACCAATGAAAACCAGTTTTTTCTCATCTGTTTCCGGTCTGAGTTTTTTGTAAATATCAATCGTGAATAAAGTAGAACATGAATTGAATACGGAAGAGAGGGAACTCATCAGTGCTGCCAGCAGACCTCCTGCGACAAGACCTCGCATTCCAGCGGGAAGCAGTTCTTTTACGAGAGTAGGAAAGGCCTGGTCAGAAGATTCGTAGTTTAACTGACCTGACTTAACCATGGCAAATGCGATGAGACCAGGAATGAAGAATAAGAAAATCGGTAACAGTTTAAGATATCCGGCAAAAATTGTACCGCGCCGCGCCTGAGTTTCATCGCTTGCAGCAAGCACGCGCTGTACGATGTACTGATCGGTACACCAGTACCAGATACCTATAATCGGGGGAGCAAAGACCATTCCTATCCAGGGGAACTCTGGATGATCAGCAGGGAGGAACATGTTGAAATGACTTGGGCCTACACTTGTAACAAGGCTATCCCATCCGCCTATTTTCATGAGTCCAATAACAGATATAGTTAAAGAACCCATTATCAGGATAATGGCCTGAAGAGCATCCGTATATATAACCGCCCTAAGACCTCCAAGAATTGTATAAACTCCTGTAAGGATTACAATTGCCAATGCTCCCGACCAGAACTCTATGCCCATCAGTGTCTGAAACACTACTGCTCCTGCGTATACTGTTGCTGATACTTTGGTCAGTACATATCCTATAAGCGAGATAATGGACAGTATCCACCTGGACTCTGATGAGTACCTGCGTTCTAAAAATTCCGGCATGGTAAAAACACTGCTTCTCATATAAAAGGGTACAAAAACCCATCCCAGGAGCAGAATAATCCAGGAATGAAGCTCATAGTGCCCCATAACCATACCGCTATTGGCAGCGGTTCCAGCCAATCCCACAACATGTTCAGATCCAATATTAGATGCAAAAATAGAAGCACCAATTACAAACCATCCAAGGTTGCGTCCTGCTAAGAAATAATCCTTTGCAGATTCCTGTTTCTTCTGAATTACCCACCATATAATCGCAAGCAATATCGAGAAATAGATTGCCAGGACTGTCCAGTCAAACAGTGTGAATATTTTAATAACTAAATCCTTCCAGACTAAAAATTGTTATGATGATCTAAAATCTACTAAGATAATAATTGGATTATAATTATTCTGACTTGATTAAAAAATATATTTCATTTAAACTAGAGCTACTTGGGAAATTTTATTAATTCATTTTTGCATTATATTAATTGGTTTTTAAACAAAGATTACTAAAAAAAAATATTAATAATCTGATAGAGGAGAATCATATTATGAGATTAAAGGATATATTAATTCCAGTATTCACTATTATTATTCTTATTGTATCGGGATGTCTTGAAATTAGCGTTGATAGAAGACACCCTAATCATGGTGCAGTTGGAACATCATTTTCAGGTACCACTGAAGTTATATTTAGAAAAGACGGCGGCATTGATGCTACGGATGACCGGGCTATGCTTTTTGCCGTTCACAAACCAGTTGGTTGGACAATAGATAGTATAACATACATATCTCCCGAACATGGTACGGGGGTATTTACATATCTTGGTAATGCTGCTGATGAAGCTGATGATAATCCGGGAGGGATTGATACAGGCTGGGAAGATTCCCTGCAGGCTGCCAGCCCTGCCGATACTCTCATGCACTGGCAGGTATATGTAAGCGATCAGGATACTACATCAGCATCTACTGCAGATGATCCTGATACCTTCCACGTTACTGTAAACTATACCCTGGACAATGTAGAAGGAAACTACAAGCTAAAATACTGGACTAGCCATACAAACAGTGATTTGGCGTGGGATACCGCAGAAGAAAATCCCAAGACAGCAGTTACTGAAAAATATTTTGGAGCCTATGACCCTTCCACATCACCGCTGGTTAGTTTAACAATTAATGACGGAAGCTGGATGCTGGAAGATGTAAAGTTCAAAGGAGTATTATCTGGCTGGGCGCTTTTTAACGGTTTTGATGACGGAACAAACGGTGATTCAGTAGCAGGCGACCATATCTGGACAGGTCAACATCCAATTTTGACAGATGGAACCTATGAGTGGGGAGCCATCGAAGATGATGGAACCACATGGGGCCAGTGGCTTTTGGCAGGTTTTCCTAATGCAGAAGTAACCGTTTCGGGGACCACCGTGAGCGGACAAACCAATTTTTCCATAGCTCCGGACAGTGCCGTGAGTGCTGGAACAGTAATATTTACTGTTCATGATAGCAATGGAGACTATGTGAATGGTGACATAAGGTGGAAAGGTGCTCCATGGTGGGATAATAGACTGACTCCGATGAATGATTTGGGTACTGATGGTGATGCAGTTGCAGGAGACTCCATCTGGTCCGTTACAATAGATAGTGTTGCAGCTGGTACTTTTGGATGGGGTGCGGTCAACTGGGATGGTTCAACCAGTGGTGAATGGCTTATTGATCCATCGCATGGCGGTAACCCCACATATACTTTAGATGCTGATCTGGTTACTCTGCATGGTGAGACAGACTATGTTATCCCTAAAAGACTTTTTCAGGATATTACGCGGAGTATATTGTTTCAGGTGGATATGACAGAATGGCTGGATGAAGAAGGGTCCGACGGGTACCGTGTCTTTAATGTCGCAAGAGATGAAATGCAGGTACGGGGAAGTTTTAATGATTGGGGTGATTGTACAGAGTGTACCATGACGAGGACTCCAGGTACAAACATTTTCAGTCATGCAATTAATGTAACGGCTCAGCCAAATACGAATCATGAATTTTCATACTATATGCATCTGAGCGAGGTGTCGCTTGATTCGATCTCAGCACGCTACGGAATGGAAAGTGGTGATAGTACTGTTGCACCAGTTGAGTGGATCGGATGGGGAACATCTCCCAGAGAACAAGGAAATTTTAAATTTAACCTAGGAGGTCTCTCAGATGACGGTACTCCCCTTGCACTCGAATTGAAGGCATATTATGAAATATATCCAGGCCATGTGATCCCTGACGGGCACAGCATGGACCTTGAGTTTACCATAGACATATCGACCCATGCTGATTTTAACGGTGCAGAAGACAGCCTGTATATCAGAACCCATGATAAATGGCTCAACTTCGTTCAGGGCTGGTCAAATGGACAGGATCTGAATCACTATACGACTTCCCATAATCCTGACGGGCCAACCATGAATGACGATGGAACCTATTCAATGACCTTTGATATAGAAGGACCCCAGAACTGGTTTATTTACTATAAGTGGGGATACTTGGATGCTTCTACAGGTGCGGAAGTAAGTGAAGAGGGTGGAGGCCTTGGCGGAGTTCCAAGGATTCGTTATATTCATCAAGATGCCGGTGATGGATGTGCTTGGCCAGATCAATTCTCGTTCCCAACGGATGGTCCGTTTGCAGAAACAGAGGATCTTGTAGTGATAGAACCATGGGACTCAAGTGCTATCTGTATTGTATTTGCTTCTAATGATGAAATGCAGAATACTGTACCAGTTGAATATTTCATTAGCGATAATTATCCGAACCCGTTTAATCCGACGACGAAAATGGAATTTTCCTTGCCGCAGGCTTCAGATATCAGCTTTAAGGTTTACTCCCTGATCGGCGCTGAAGTTTATTCATATAGCAAGAAAGCTCTTTCTGCTGGTCGCTACACGATCCAGTGGAATGGCAGGAATTTCAATAATTCCCCTGTTCCCAGCGGTGTTTATATCTATGAATTCAGAGCGGGTGATTCATTTCGTCAGACGAAAAAAATGACTCTTTTGAAGTAAGAAAAAACTTCATTTAAAAAAAGAGGCTTTCTTTTTGAAAGCCTCTTTTTTTTATCATTGACCAGGGATGTATCTGAATGGAATATCATAATATACATGGTCGTTATAGCGATAAAAATATCATCGAAGATGGTGATTCTTTAATTTTTGTATCCATATGAATCAATTATTTGCAGGTCTTGATATTTCCACGCAGGGGGCAAAATTTGTCGTTATTGATTTGTTATCAGAATCGCTCGAATATACAGACACATTAAATTACGATAATGACCTGCCTGAATTTGGTACCCTGAATGGTGTGATAACGAAAGATGAAGACGGGGCATCTGAATCTGATCCGATCATGTGGATAACTGCTGTTGAACATTTATTCAAAAAAGCCTTTGATCAAAAGTTTCCTCTTTCCCACATTAAAGAGATCTCTGTATCTGGGCAGCAACATGGGTTGGTGGCACTGGACAGAAATGGGAATCTGGCCCATCCTTTGAGTAAACTGTGGAATGATTTTTCTACCACGGATGAGTGTGAATGGCTTACAGAAAAAATAGGCGGCAGGAAGGCAATGATTGATGAAGTATCCAATACTCAGCGAACAGGATATACGGCACCGAAAATCCTTCATTTATTTCGCAATTATCCGGATAATTATCGAAAAACTGAAACATTATTTTTGGTCCATAATTATATCAACTGGTATCTTACTGGAGGAATTATCGCTATGGAACCTGGCGATACATCTGGTATGGCGCTGTGGAATCCTGTGACATCATCCTGGTCTAAAAGATTATTGATGTCAATCGCGCCGGATCTAAGAAAAAAACTTCCACCTGTAACACCTTCAAACCGTTCCATAGGAAAAATCTCCGGAGAGTTTGTAGAACTCTTCGGTTTTTCTTCTGACTGCATGGTAGATGCTGGTTCAGGTGATAACATGTATGGTGCAATCGGAACCGGAAATACCGTTCCTGGTATCGTAACAATAAGCTTGGGAACAAGTGGGACGGCCTATACAATCATGGAAGAACCCTATGTTGATCCATCGGGTGAGATAGCTTGTTTTTGTGATAGTACCGGTAACTATTTACCGCTCCTATGTGTATCAAACATGGCAAGTGGCTATGATAATTTTATAAGAGAGAATTCCATAACGCATGACCAGTTTGATGAGATTATATCTCTAACCGTACCTGGAAATAACGGCAAAGTAATGGTCCCCTGGTTTAACGGTGAGAGAACACCCGATATACCCATGGCAACGCCTATTTATTTTGGGTTTGGGACTGGTGATTTTCAAAAAAAGACTATTGCGCGCGGTTTGCTTGAAGGACATGTATTAAACCTGTATAACGGCTTTTGTAAATTACCTGTGTCTCCAACAGTTATTCATCTTACCGGAGGATTGTCCAGGTCTCGATCCTGGTGCCAGGCTATAGCAGACATATTTCATTGTGAAACAGTTCCCATCAAAGGAGAAGGGGCAGCCATGGGAGCCGCTTTGCATGCTGCATGGGTCTGGAAGAACGAAAATGAGACAAATGTACCCATAACCGATATTTCCAGTCCATTTATTAAATTCAATAATAGTCTTCGCTCTATTCCTGATAAAAGAAGTGCTGATATGTATCATGGACTAAAAGAATTGTATAAAGCAATTGTTTTCCGTTTTCAGGGGATTGAATCTGAAGATCCGTTTCAACTGAGAAAAAACTTACTGTAGGGTAAACATGGTTTCTATTTTTAAAAGAAAATTAAAAAGAAATATAGTTTCACGATTTAACCTATTTTTCTTTTTGTTTTACCTGGTTACAGTGGCAGAAATTGACGCAAAAATAAAGTCAGTTGAAAGGGTTGAGCCTCCTTCCTGGTGGACACACTTTAAGGATAGAAAGCTGGAGATCATGGTGTACGGACATGAAATAGGTAAAACAAAAAAGGTTAACGTATACAACAGGTATAATAAAAAAGAAAAAACCATTCAAATTATATCTTTGAAAAAAACGGATAATAGTAACTATCTGTTTATTGAGATGCGGCTTGATGGAAATATCGCTGCCGGTGAATATACATTTAAACTGAGCGGTAAAAAGAAAAATAAATTTAAATATACATTCCAGAATCCAGTCGAAAATAAAAATTACGCTAACGGTTTTGATGCTTCAGATGTGATATACCTTCTTATGCCGGACAGATTTTCAAATGGTGATGTATCTAATGATAATATAGAAGGAATGCTTAGTGGCACAAACAGATCTTCCCCTGGTGAGCGTCATGGAGGCGATTTTCAGGGGATCAGGCAGAAGATGAGCTATTTAAAAGATCTTGGCATAACTGGTATATGGATGACTCCTGTATTTGAAAATGACATGCCGGTATCCTATGGTGATTATGATGGTCAAAGCTACGGAGCTTATCATGGATATGCTGCCACAGATTTATACAGGGTAGATCGCAGATTTGGCAGCAATGCTGATTTTAAAAAATTGATAGATGAAGCCCATGAAAGCGATATAAAGGTAATCATGGATTTTATCCATAATCATGTAGGAGACCACCACTGGTGGTTTCAAGATCCACCGGAAACTGATTGGTTTAACAGACCTGAAAAGTTCTCAATAACAAACTATGAGACTGTTGTGGCCAGTGATCCGTATGCGTCAAAATATGATTTGGAGCATCTTACTGCCGCTCCTTTTGTAGAAGCCATGCCAGATCTTAATCAGCATAACCCTTTGCTAAGTCGATATCTTATTCAGAATACTATATGGTGGATCGAATATGCAGTAATTGACGGAATACGGATGGATACCTATCCTTATGCATTCAAAAAACATATGGCTGCCTGGTCGGAAAAAATAATCCATGAATTTCCAGATTTTAAAATTGTGGGTGAAATCTGGGCTAAATACCCACCATCAGTTTCTTATTGGCAAAACGGATCTGATACATGGGATAATTATCAATCTTATCTGCCATCTGTAATTGATTTCCCGTTTAGCAGCAGTGTTAGTACTGCTTTTGGCAGTTATTCTGAGCCGCATAAGATCAGAGAAATATATTTTACTTTTGCCCGTGACTGGATATATCCCGATCCGGAAAACAATGTCATCTTTTTAGATAACCATGATACAAATCGTTTTTATACGACTGTAGGTAATGACATGAGAAAATATAAGCTTGGGTTGGCTATGCTGATGGTATCAAGAGGTGTTCCTCAATTATACTATGGTGCTGAGATAAACTTATACGGTGACCGCTCTTCAGGTGGAGATGCGGACATAAGAAAAGATTTTCCTGGTGGATGGCCTGGAGATAAACACAATGCATTCGCTCAAAAAGGACGTACCCCAGAAGAGAATGATCTCTGGGATTTTTGTTCTTTATTGTTGAATTGGAGGAAAAATAAGCCAGTTATTCATAAAGGGAAAACCATGCAGTTTGTTCCGACAAACAGGCACACCTATGTCCTGGTTCGATATGATGATACTGATGCAGTCTGCTTGATTATTAATCCCCTGGATGAAGAGATTGTTTTTGGCATGGACCGAATTGCTGAAGTAACAGGAAGTGTAGATCAGTATAAAGACGTCATGGATGGAAAAATAAAACGGTTAGGAGAAAAAATAAAGATTCCAGCCATAGGGTTCAGGTTGATCGAGTTCAGGCGTTAGACATATGAGACAGATTTTTTTTATTTGGGTTTTTTTACTGATACTGTCATGCTCTGGAAAAAAAAATCATACGATAATAGAGATTAACAGTGATCCTATATCAATAGACATCTTTAAGAAACGATATTCCGCCTTTTTAACAAAAACTATGCAATCAGATAATTTGGTTAACCGTTACGTTTTTGTAAACTCCCTTATTGATGAAAAACTGTTTCTAAAATATGCTGAAGATGAGAGTATTGGTAATAATGAGAATTTGGTGAAACAAAAAGAGAAATTTTTTAACCAACTATTGTTAAATGCCTACTATGATTCCGAAGTTTCCAGGGAATATAAAATAGCAGAAAAGGATCTACGGACACTATTCTCCTGGCAAAATACTGAATGCCATATTCGGCACTTATTCTCAACATCGGAAAGCGGAATATTGCATATTCAATCGAACTTGGAACGTGGAGTGGATTGGAAATATCTGGCGGAAGATTGTTTCCAGGACTCAATACTGAAAAATAATGGTGGCGATATCGGATGGATAAAGCTGGGCGATACTGAACCCTCCTTTGAATTTGTTGCCTTCGGTTTGAACGATGGTGAGATTTCGGAACCTGTGAAGACTAAATCGGGGTACAGCATCATTCAGAGAGTGGCGTCAGCATATGACGGTTTCTTAACAGAAAATATGTTTCAGAATGAAAAAGATGACCTTATTGCATTAGCGAGTAATTATAAAAAGCATTTTAACCTATTAGATTATACGAACAGTATCGTGCTCTCTCTTGATATTACTTTTTACGGTGATGTATTGACAGATGTCTATCAAATCTTATTTAGTCCAAATTTTGACGGTGAAATTCCATCAAATAAAACTCTTGTTTCATTCTCAGATGGTTCATGGACTGTTGATCTAACCCTGCAAAAAATTATTGAATTATCTGAAAGCCAATTGAATAGAGTACGTTCGGAAGAAGATCTGAAAAATGCTATAAGTGGATTAATTTGCAGATCCTATTTTTTAAAGGATGCCAGAGAGAAAAGTCTCCATCGCACTGAAAAATTTGTTGACGAGTATAAGACTCTGGTAGAACAGGAGTTGGTTAGGAATGTTTTAGATATAATTAAGCGCCAAGTTAATCCAAAAGAACTGGATTATGAAAGAATGTTGCGTAAAACTTATTTTGATTTCCGATCTGAATTATTAAATCAAAATATTGTTTTAGTAGATAGTGTAATAATCAAAAATTTTATTTTATGAGGAATGAAAAAATGAAATATTTTAACCTGTTGATCATTTTAATTGCATCCGTTCAATATTTGGTTGGTGGTATTACTGGGAAATTAACAGGGTTTGTAAAAGACCAGAATACAAATGAACCACTTATTGGATGCAATATCATGATTAAAGGTACTCCATTGGGAACTGCATCCGATCAAAATGGAGAATACTTTATACTGAATATTGGTCCCGGAACATATTCCATTGAGTTTCAAATGATAGGTTATTCAAAATACATCCAGAATGGGGTTCTCATATCTGTTGATAAAACAACACGAATTAATGCGTTGATGAAACCCAGCGTAATTGAAGGGGAGACAGTTACTGTCCAGGCAGAAAGAAAACTTATTCAATTTGATGTTACCCAGTCAGAATCCATTGTTACTTCTGAAGAGATTGATGAAATGGCGGTAACTGAAGTAAGCGATGTTCTTCGGCTTCAGGCTGGTATCACTGAGGATGCAGGAGGGGGACTGCACATGAGAGGAGGAAGAACGAGTGAAGTCTCCTATATGGTTGACGGTATTCCTGTTTCTGACAATTATGATGGAGGGATATCTGTTAAGATTGAAAATGATAACATACAGGAGCTGCAGGTGATCAGTGGAACCTTTAACGCTGAATATGGAAAGGCTCTAACGGGAGTTGTCAATATGGTCACAAAAGATGGTGGGGATAAATTTGACGGATCATTCCATGCCTATACTGGAGACCATGTAACATCCGATAAAGTGTTTTCAAACCTTAGTTCCTTTAATATTGCGAATGATTATAGTTTGTCTGGAAGCTTAAGCGGTCCGATATTACCGGGAAGAATAACTTTTTACTCCAGTGCGAGGACAAATCAATCGAAGGGTTGGTTAAATGGATTACAGACATTTACGATCTACGGTGATACGGTCTTTCAGGATAATAATAACAATAAATATTTTGATGCCGGGGATGAAAAAAAAGATCCCTATTATTCCGGCTTAAATGGGTTTAGATCATGGTCACTGCAGAACAAGGTAACCATCAGACTAAGACCTGTAACGGTTTTAAAGATTAATTCCATAGTCAATTCCCGGACGGGGAAGGATTATAACCATAGTTTACAATTGGTTAAAGATGCCCAGCAAAATAATTATAATCAGGGAAACCTTATTAATCTAAGTCTATCTCACTCATTTTCGCCAATGACATTTTTACAATTCAATGTGAGCGAACATACCTACGGTTTCCAGTCAAGATTATTTGATGATCCGCTGGATGATAGATATATTACTCCTGACAGTTTATTCTGGGCTCATGTTCAAGGCACAGTTCCAGGATATATACTAGAGAAATATGGTGATCAGGTAGTTTTCTATCCAGCCTATTCTTTCTACAGGTTTGGTGTGGATACCAGAAGGTTTGAGAGAGAGACTAAAACGAAGAGTATAAAATTTGATTTTACCAGCCAAATAAATAAATATAACCAGGTAAAGTTTGGTTTTGCATTTTCGAATACCAAGCTGACATTTGATAATTATTCACTACTTGATTCATCAGAAGCCGACCGTATCTATACACCCTATGTTCCTGAAGTTGGAAGTTTTTCAAGGGACACATATGAATTTAATCCTAATGAGTTGGCATTTTATTTACAGGATAAAATTGAGTATGGGGATATGATAATTAATATCGGTGCCAGATTTGAACGTTTCGATGCCAATAGCCAGACTCCGAATAATATACATGAGCCTTATATAAGTAACCCGAGAAACCCAGCGCTTGATTCCTTATCGATGGATGAACTCGAAAATATAAATTGGGGTGATATATCCTACACTGAAATCGATAGTGCGGGCAATATAGTTTCTCATACTTACGCAGATTATTATGCAAGATTTAATGATCAGCCGAATTTAGGATCAAGTAAGGGGTGGTGGAAAAATACAACTGTAAAAACCCAGATAAGTCCAAGAGTTGCAGTTGCTTATCCGATTTCTGATAAGGGTGTAATTCATTTTGCATATGGATATTTTTTCAAAATACCTGATTTATCATTACTCTACAATGGAATTGATTATAAGTTAACTGAGACGGGTACGAATTTTGGTATATTCGGGAATCCTGATCTTAAGCCTGAGACCACTGTCAGTTATGAGTTGGGGTTGAAGCAGGAGATTGCAGTAAATACGAGAATGGAACTAAGAGCATTTTACCGTGATGCCCGCAACTATGTGTCAAGTGGTATCCCAATCGACCTTGGAGACGGAAAGTCATATTTTACCTACGTGAATAAAGATTATTCAAACTCAAGGGGTATTATAGCAACTTTTTATAGGAGGTTGAGCAGCAGTCTTGGGGGTCAGATAGACTACACATATCAGATTGCTGAAGGAGCAAACTCAGATCCTACAGAAGAATTTGGTGCAGTTTTAGCAGGGAATGAACCAACAAGATCCATAATTCCCCTGGACTGGGATCAGACTCATAATATCAACGGTTCATTATTTGCGAGCACCAAAAACTGGGGTGCCAATGCAATCTTCCAGCTTGGGAGCGGTTATCCCTATACACCGTTTATCACAAACTACGAGATGCAGGGTGAAGTTCTATCAAATGTACTTAAACGAAACAGCAGGAGAAAGCCAATGACATTCAGGGTAGATCTTAAGCTTCAGAGGAAATTTGAATTGATGGGTGTTAGCGGAAAAATTTATTTAAGCATTTATAATGCTACCGATAGAAGAAACCAGATTAATGTTTACGCGGATTCAGGGAGTTCGAGTGAGACTATTGAAAAAAGGCGTGCAAATATATTATCACCTTTTGAACCCCTTCGGCCGAATACGATAAATGAATATTTTAATAGACCTGACTGGTATGATCACCCAAGACAGATACAGTTCGGTCTTCAGGTTAGTTTATAGTAGTTAGTTTTTTGATAGAGCTTTAATGAGTTTATCCTTTCATCGATCGGTTTTTATATTTTTATTTTTTGTACCAGCGTTGTTTTCAGAGTCGGATGAAAGAGGAAATCCAAATTATAGAAGAATAACACCGATCGATGTGAACAGGGTTCGTGTTTCAATTCAAAACTATGGTTCAAGCGGAAATGATCTCTCTGGACCTCAGGCTTTTTTTTACGAGTGGCCCACCAACTCCGGAAGAGGCTATATTGCATACCAGGCTCTCTATGTTGGAGCGGAAGTGGTTACTGATGATGGTATTCATAAGCCCATTGTTACAATTACACATCGCAGTGATCAGGAAGGCAACTCCATGGCCTGGGAGCCCATACCTGGATATCTCAACCCCAACTCTTCGAAGATTGCCATCAGCGATGATATAAGTACCTGGCCGACAACGTGGCCGGATAAGATGGATGACAGCAACG
>PBAR01000037.1 GCA_002718285.1 Fidelibacterota bacterium | reverse complement strand
GTTTATATGCCGCAGCATGTAAAACCACATGCGGTTTAAACGAATTAAAAACTGAATCAAGAATTTTTTTATCCCTGATATCTCCTAGAATAGGTTGAATCCCAGTAGTAGAACCATATTGTGAACACAAATTATCCACATGAAATAAATTGTTTTCACTTTGATCAAATAAAATCAATAAATCGGGATCAAACCCAATACACTGTTTTACCAACTCTGATCCGATGGATCCACCTGCCCCCGTCACCATTACTTTTTTCCCAAAAAGATATTTTGATATTTCTGACCGATTAAGCAAAACCTCCTGACGGCCTAATAAATCTGCAATCGTCACGTCTCTTACCACATTAAGGGATACTTTTTTATCTATCAATTCGTAAACTGTGGGAATCGTACGATATGGTTTATTTGTTATTTTACATGTCTCAACAATTTTTCTCATTTCACGACTATCTGCAGTAGGAATACAAATTAAAATTTCGTCAAACCTAATATTGAGCGAATGGATTTCTTCAATCTTTCCCAAAACCTGAACGCCATGAATGGTTGTATGTCTTTTTGAGTTATCATCATCTAATAATCCAACTATACGGTAATTGCTCGCTGGACTATCCAAAATTTCACGAATTATTTTTTCAGCACTCCATCCTGCGCCCATAATTAACAATTGTGTTTTATTTCTATTTGCAGGTTGGGCTTTTTGATTTTTATTTATTCTTAATTGACTGGAATAAATTCGCACTAGAGATCGAGTTGAAAGAAATCCAACTGTTGAGAGGATATACTCTAATATAAAAATACTGCGAGGAACGAAAGCTGCACCGAATAATAAGGACACCACTGCTACTGATAGTAGAGATCCAACTGAGTTTGATTTGACTATATTGATTAAATCAGGAAAGCTGATAAATCGCCACATACCAATATATACTTTAAAAAATATATGGATTGATAATTTTGAAAAGATAAATATGATGGATAAATAAAAGAGGTTCGAAATGTATTCTTTTGGAATGACAAAGTCGAACCTTAAGAGGTGGGATAGGTAAATACTGGATATAATTATGGAAACATCCAGTATTAAGAAAATCCAAATATTGCGACGATTAAAGGGTGTCATATCAGCCCCCTGTATTTAAAATTACTAGTTTAAAGTTAGGTGAGTTACCATCAAGACGCAAGAAGCAGATATTTTATCTTGAGTGGCCCCAGAATACCACCCAAATGGTATTGATTAATATTTTTAAATCTAATCGTAAAGAAATATTTTCAATGTAATAAAAATCGTATTTTAATTTTTGTCTTACATCTTTTATCGATGTATCAAATGGTTGTTTTATCTGCGCCCATCCTGAGATGCCCGGTCTAATTTTTAACCTTCTTTGATAAAACGGATATTCAGATTGAAGTTTTTCAATAAAATAAGGCCTTTCAGGCCTAGGGCCTATAAAAGACATTTCTCCCTTGATAATATTTATTAATTGCGGTGTCTCATCTAAATGAAATCGCCTTAAAAAAGCACCTGATTTTGTAATACGATCATCCTGTATATGGGCCCACACCGGCCCTGTTCCTTCTTCCGCATCTACCACCATCGATCTAAATTTATATATATTAAAATTTTGACCATTTTTTCCACATCTCTCCTGTTTATAAAATACAGGGCCTTTAGAATTTATTTTTATTGCCAATGCAATTATAATCCAAAAGGGGGAAATAATCAGTATTCCTAAAATAGCAATCAATATATCTAATATCCTCTTGAGTCGTTTTACGTAAAATGTATCTATATTTAAATTGATATCAATCAATGGTACCCCTACCAATTGATTGGTTCTGGCCATTCCTGTTACCACCTCATACATATCTGGTAGCACCTTTAATGATTTTGAAGCGCCATTGATATTCACAATTGTATTCATTACCCGTTCTGGTGTGGGCTTATCCAATGCAATAATGATATCATTAATATTGGTTTTCTCGATCAGTTCATGTATTCCAGATTCTGCACCTAAAACCGGTAGAGGTACCTCAATATCAAAATTAACCGGATCATCATCCGCTTTAATAAATCCCATTACTTTTAAACCATGGTGAGAATGGTCATTTAAAGAATCGCATACGTCAATCCCTCTTCTATTCGTCCCTAGTATTACTGTTTCCGTTACTCCAATATTTTTCAATAATAACAATTTTTGGAACGAATGAATTAACAATCTATTCACGAGAAGAATCCCTGAAAAAATCAACCCGTATATCAATATGTTTCTATAGCCAATATCAAGGGAAATAAACTCAAATACGTCCATGGTGATGACAAATACTAATGTAAAGTATATAAGGGGGACTAACTTTAATATTTCTTCAAATCGCGAAAGTGTTGCTTTAGGATTATATAGATTTGCCATTAGAAAAAGACCAAACCAAATGGATTGAATTACCAACACCATCCCGCCCAGGTCATATATAGTGTTGATTGATGGGTCAATGATCATCTTATACGCTACAAGGCCGGCAATAAAATCACCGATTAACAATAATCCTGTAATCAAAAATTTGTACATTAATCTATTCAATTAATAGTTGTATTTACGCACTTAAGGAATGTAGATAATAGGACATCTTTTCTTAAATGTTCTGTGACGGCACGCACACCATTATTGCCGTGGAATATGATTAAATCTTTGCTCTCAAAATATTTTAAGATGATATTTTTCAATTCCAATGGATTCTCAGGAGAAACCACTGTGCCGCAATTATATTGTTGAATGATACAAGTCGCTTCCCCTTCAACACCTAAAATTACTGGTTTTTTACAGGCCATAATTTCGAATATTTTTGATGGAATTGCATTCCTAAATAATGGATTATTTTTTAAAGGTACCAGACAAACACTTGCATTATGCATTTCTGAGATGAGGGCTTCGCGAGAAATTGAATCGAGAAATGTCATATTTGACAGTCCCATAGATTTTGCCATTTGAATTAAACTGGTTTTACAAATGCCATCACCGATCAATTTAAATTGGATTGGATAATCTTTTAATTCGCTTGCTGCTTCGAGTACAACCTCTAATCCCTGTGCCATACCCATATTGCCACTATATAATACGGTGAAATCCTTTTGACTGGCCAATTGAGTCTCTTTTGTTTTTACCAAAAAATCTTCATGAACACCATTCATTAAATTAAACATGGGCTTTTTCATCTGCAGAGGATGATGGGATTTAAAATATTTTTGGAATCCGGGGACGGGAAAAATATAACCACTTGCAGATCGGTATACTTTTGATTCCAATAATCTACCCAATTTAATTAACCATTTTGATTTTATACCACCGAGTACTACTACCGATTCAGGCCATATATCCCGTACATCTAATAGCATTTTATACTTTCTTATTGAAGACAACATCATTCCAATGATACCTACAAATAAGGGTGGAGAGGATAAAACGATTAAATCCACATTTCGAATTTTCATAGCATTAATTACACCTGAAAACGCAAAAGATAGATAATTCCCCAACATTTTAAAGGTTGATTTTCGGTCGTTTGCCCATACGGCCGATCTGATAATTCTCAAATTGGATGATTTTCTCTCCCTTTTCACCCACAGATTATTATACCCATCAAATCGTTTCCCACGAGGATAGTTTGGCATGCCACATAGTACAGTTACTTTATGACCTCTCTGAACCAGGATATCCACATAATCTCCCCAACGAGATGCAGCGGCACCAATCTCAGGAGGAAAATATTGTGCGATTAGCAACACACGCATAATAAAGAATTATCCTTTATGGATTTTTAAGGGGTAATACGACAAATGAATAATCAGTTCTTGGATGGTTAGTTAGATTCGTTTTCCCTGATCCATCTAAACGCATCATATATATTTCCCAATTTCCATCTCTAATGGATTGGAAAACAATTTTTTGATTATCCGGGTAATATCTGGGATTCCAATCATCAGCAGGATGGTTTGATAAATTTGCTAAATGGTTTCCTTGATCATTCATTATATATATTTCTTTATTCCCATCTCGGTGTGAGGTAAAAATAATGGATAGACCATCAGGTGAAAATACCGGCTCTTCATCGTGGGCAGGATGGCTTGTCAATTGGGTTTGATCCGTACCATCCGTATTCATGATATAAATATTTCGATTCCCGTCCCTTTCTGAGGTAAATACAACCCGTTGGCCATCGGGAGAAATGGCATTGCCATGGGGGATTAAATCGTGAGATGCTATATTTCGAGTTATATTGATGTTATTGTTGTCTAATAAATTTGAAAAAAATATTTCCATTTTTCCCTTTTGCCAGCCTTGATAGATCAGAAATGAACCATCAGGGGAAAATTGGGGGTATTTTTCATAAACTGGAGTATTGGTAATATTTCTTTTATCTGATCCATCTTGATTCATGATAAAAATATCATAATTGTCATTTTCAGGGGAATAAGTTGCATAGGTGATTTGATTAGAGACGGGAGAAAATCGGGGTGTCCAATCATGATTAGGTGATTGGGTTATATTTGTCAAGTTACGAGCCTCCCATTGGGTATAACCATCCATCCATAACAGTTCAACGGTGTAAATTTCTCTATTCCCGTCTCGATCTGATACAAATGCCAATCTTGAACCGTCATGATTTACGGTGGGATTAAAATCTAACCACTTATTTTTGGTTAGATGTGTCATATGTCCACCATATATATCGGCAATAAAAATATCATAATTCCACCACCGCCTGGATGTAAATATGATGTGCGGATCAATATAGGCCTCATCCATCACATTTGAACTTTCACATGCAGGGGAAAGAAACATATTCAGCCCAGCCAATCCCATAAGTTTCGCTTTTTTTAATCTATTCATGGGCATAGTTTATCATATATTTTTAACATTTGACTTACACTTTTATCCCAATTGAAATCTGATTTTACTCTTTGCCTCGCTTGATGACCTAGCTTTTTTCTCAATGCATTGTTTTTATATAGATTGATAATCTTTTCAGCTAATTCTTCAGGTCGATTCGGTGGGATAACCAACCCTGTTTCATTGTGTTTATTGACTTCTGGTAACCCACCTACATCTGATGTAATGGCAGGGATACCACAGGCAGCGGCTTCTAGAATGGAAACGCCAAAACTCTCTCTGGTGGATACGGCAATAAATATTGATAATTTTTGAAACCAATTCACAATGTTATCATGAGGTATATGCTCCACAAATGATACATTATCATCGAGGCCCAAACTTTGGCATTTTTTCTGCATTTGGACTTTATATGTCCCATCACCTACAATTAAAAATTTTATTGAGGATAATCCATGATCATAAACCACAGTTTTCGCTGCATCCAATAAGCAATCAATTCCATTATAAGATTCAATACTTTTAATGGTGCCTACTACAAATTCTTCTTTCTCTAAGGATGGGATAAATCGACCTATATCCACACCAAATGGAATTACCCTCGCATCAGAAAAACCCATGGTCTGAGTTAATTCCTCTGCCATCATTTTACTGGTTGAACATACTTGATTTGCAGATTTTAACACTTTTGATAATAGATACTTATTGATACGACTTTTACGAGGAAAATCTAAAATGTCACTCCCCCACAGAGAAAGAACGAAGGGATGGAATCTTGATAAAAACCCCAACATACCGTAGCTAGATGCATAATGGGCATGAATCAATTGCGGCTCAATTTTTTTTATCACCTTTTTTATTTGTGGAAGGGCCAAAAGATATACCAATTTACTCATGTTTGGCGTTCTAATATCTTCGATCTGGCCACCCAAATCAGCGTAGGATACAGAAATGCCCAATTCTTCATACTTTTCTTGAGATGCATTGGTGGGTTTCATTAAACTAAAAACGTGTAGATTCAACCCTTCTTTTTGAATAGAAAAAGCCCATTTTTGGGTATGAACAGAATTGGCATCCGATAACAATAATAGACGCATTTTAGGCATTACTTATGGTTGATATATCCATAATCATCGTGAATTATAAGGTAAAAGATTATATAATACCATGTATTGATTCCATTTATCAGTCAATTGGAGATCGAATTTCTTTTGAGATAATTGTGGTGGACAATGATTCCAATGATGGCAGCGTGGAAGCCATTCAAGCGCGTTATCCTCAAGTCATTCAACTTCATAATCAACTCAATATTGGATTCTCAAAAGGGGTTAATCAAGGGGCTGAGATTGCCAAGAGCGAGTTCATATTTATTTTGAACCCGGATACGGTTATGGTTAATGGTATCGAATTAATATTAAAAACAATCCAAGACGATCAGCAGATTGGCGCTGTGGGACCCAAAATGACTGATGACCAGGGAAAGGTACAACAATCATACTGGCAATTCCCCACCTTATTCAATTCACTGTTGAGCATATTGCATTTAGATTGGATGAATCATCGTAAAAATTATACTAACAAAACATTGCATGAGTCATATGAAGTGGATACCCTGTCCGGCGGTGCCCTTTTAACCCGTTCAAATCTATTCCACGACAATCATGGATTCGACTCCAACTTATTTTGGATGGAAGATATAGATTATTGTTATCGTTTAAAGAAAAAAGGGTATCAAATTATTTATTTTACCGATGCCAGGGTTACACACCATCAAGGAAAAAGCGCACGGCAAAACTATCAAGTTGCTGTTTTTAATCAACTGATTAGTAAAGTTAAATATTTTACAAAACACGGCACAAAATTCGATCAATTGGGGATATCTGTCGGTGTATTCCTTATTTCTGTATTTAAATTAGGTATACTCATTTGGTTTACCCCAATTCATAAGCAATACCTGGCAAAGGTTCGTGGATACTGGTCCACCATCAAATGGATTATATCAAGATAATTCAATTGGTTTATTTTCCTCGATATTAATTACAGAGATAGATAAACCAAATAATATCCACATAGGGAAAAAGTAAATTGTTGAGCTGGCGGCAATTGCGGCAGGAATAAATCCCATGAGAGACAACAGTAGGGACTGGGAAATATATTGAAGAAATGTATTTTGTCTATCTTTCGTCTTTTGCCATAATTTTATAATTATATCACCAAACCATATTAAAAATAATAGACCGATGATGATGCCACCTTCTACCAAAATTTCAACCCAAAAATTATGCATAGAAGTAAACCGGCCAGCAACGCCACCCAACCGTTCTTGTAGTACGGTGGATCCACCTGCGCCAACACCTAGCCCTTTCGTCTTCGCTAAGGCTGTTATTCCACTATCTACCAATTCCCGCCGCCATTCCAATGAGCCACCTACGTCAATATCCCCTGAAAGGTAAAGAACCATTGCTTCGACAGAATTGGCCACTTCATTAATGCGGGGATCTTCACTCTCACTCAAAACCTCCATGCTCCAAAATAATCCTATAATCATTGCCCAGATTAATACTAGCGTTCCCATTTGTTTCTTTATAAAAATAAAATAGATACAAATAACAAGGATAAGCCCCAAAAATACTGCACGTGATGCGGCTAACACAGTTATAAGTGTAATTGCAGAACCACCCAACAATTTGATCCATAATCTCTGACTGCAAAGGAAAAAAGGTAGAATCATTACCATGGTGATGGCCAAATTATTTGTATTCCAATGAAATCCGGTTGGAGGCTGAAAATCAGCATATACAAATGGACTATCAAAAGCAAAAAAATCAACCGATTCTTTTCCAAAGAAAGTATGGTAACTTGAATAAGGTGAAATAGGTAGGCGAAAAGAAGTAAATGATTCTAATAACGCAATACCTATTTCTATAATGAAAAGAAGAGATAACACCTTAAACATGGATTGGATACGGGATTGTGAATTACCATATTTAATGATGGTAAATGTAATTACGATGCCACAACATATATAAAACAGATATTTTAGCCCCGCGATCAAATCCGGTGCCCATATTAATGAGAAACCATACCAGCCTAATAATATCAGTAAAAATAAACTATGATTGTTTCGGATTGAATCAACAGAAAGTTGCAACTTTTCTCCCTTTATTTTTATTATGCCAAAACCAAACATGGCTGCCATCATCACATGAAAAAAATAGATATCCCCATAACTGATGGCGATCCCCAATACGGCCGACCCAATAAACCCCAATATCATCCAAGAAGTATTTAATTTATATTTATGATTCACTTGGTTTGAATATTCTATGAATGGTAATTAATCCAATTGAAATTACTTCGAATAGAATCATGGACAGGGGTATTGCATGTATTTTATATTGTTCAATGGATAGCCAAACGAATCCGCATGCAACGAAGGATGCAATGCATAAAATGATGCCATAAGGTTTTTCTTGGAATTTGACCAACATCCATTGCCGACCCAATACATGGGAAATGGCTGTTAATGGGAGAACAAATCCAAAAAGCTGGAGTACAGAGACTGATTCTGAAAAAGCATCCCCTAATATGATATTAATCATTATTTCGGGGATTCCAATTAAAATGCCGGCAAATAACAATCCCAATCCCAACATAATCATCATCAGTTTTTTTAACATCGATTTTGCTACCATAGATTGACCATGACTTAGGGATACAAGTCTCGGATACACGGCCTGACCCAATGGGCCAAATAATGAATTAAATGCGCGGTGAATTTTTCCTGCACCAAACAAGAATCCCAATTGGGCCGGGGTTACAAGTACACCCATTAGAAACGCAGACAAACTTTGGTAAATAACGGGGATAACTGTTATAAAAAACCCCCATTTATTATTTGAACCCAATTGTAAAGCTTTTTGAAGGCCCAACCACTTTATTCGCCCCAAATCT
The DNA here is from genome assembly GCA_002718285.1 of Fidelibacterota bacterium. Next base: position 20,834 of record PBAR01000037.1, on the reverse strand, counting down.
TTCTTCATTTTTAGAAATAGATACGATAAAATACATGCACTGGTTACCGAATGACCTGTGAGGACCAACCATCCATCTTGGGGTGTTTGAACAAAAATAAATATGAATATAAATCCAATAATTCGAAAAATGATTTTTGATTGGGCAACAAATTTTAATTTCTCAACCCCTTGAAAATACCATGTGGGCGCCAAGCCCTGCATAATGGAGCCGATGAATACGATAATAATAAAATGTGGATTTTTTGTAAATATGGGTAATACCCTAATGAGAACCAGAGCCAAAACGAATATAACAGGGATAAGAAGAATCTTGAATGAGTATGATTGGTTTAGAAATAGGCGTAATGCGATTTTATCTTCCTTTAATCTGGCGACTGTTCGTGTTGCCGATAATGAAAATCCATACTCCATAAACAGAAGACAAAATATGCCGAATGTCTGTGCAAGGGCCACTTCTCCTAGAGAAGATGGTCCTAATTTTCGGGCGATAAATGGTAATATTAAAAAAGATAAAATGTAGTCAGCAAAATGGGCCGTGTATAGATAAAATGAATTCGCCACCAAAGGGTGGCGAATTTTGGATAAATATTTTGAGATCATTTATTTATGATTACATTTTTTTCATGAATTATTCTGGACCTCATTATATCCCCCATGATGGGGGAAACAGGGGGATTAATTAATGCATTAATCGCTGTCTTAACGCTTAAAACCAAAGGAAGGAGCACTTCATTACTTTTTAATCCTCTTCTCAATCTTCCCCACAATGGAGAAGAGGCAAAAATGTTGGAAAAAATGATAAGTACGTTTTAAAGGATTGTTAATTTTAAACATGGATTTTAAAGAAAAGTCATATATATTTCTCCCAACCCCTTTTTGTTTCCACCTCATATAAGAAGGGAATTGATTACTCGAAAAATTCAAAATTAATTAAACCTTTAAATAATTTTACCTCACACCCACGTCTGCCCCTATCAATAAAAGGGTGAATAGGAACGGGTAAACGGGAGCGAATATTTGATCTTATTACTCTATTCATGATAAATATTTTTGAATTTCATCCACAATAATTTTTGCTGAATTACCATCACCATACAATTGAGGTGTGAAATCACATTGTTTATTATTCATCAAATTAAATGTATCCCAAATGGCATCAGCATTGCTATCACATAAATGGTTTACCCCGGCATCAATTAATTCTACCCACTCAGTTTCTGGCCGTACTGTTATACATTTCGTCTTCGCGAAAAAAGCTTCTTTCTGTACACCACCACTATCCGTTATAACTATTTCTGAAGATAATAATTGGGATACCATTTCATTGTAACTTAAGGGTGGCATCACATTCACTGCCGGCGTAATACCAAATTCTTTTAGCTTTTTTTCTGTTCGTGGATGGACTGGGAGTACAACTTGCTTCTCCTTGTGAATTCGCGCGAGTCCTTCTATAATTGATGCCAATGTGCTAGGGTCATCTGTATTGGATGGGCGATGAATAGTTGCCAACACCTGTGGTTTTTTGAATATATCTTTTCCTTTTTGTGATTTTTTAAACAAATCAAACATGATATCGCCAGAAAATATTACACCATGAGTAATACGCTCTTTTTTGAGCGTTTCAATTGCATGTTTTGTAGGGCAAAATAACAAACTCGACAAATGATCCGTCACAACACGATTGATTTCTTCCGGCATGGAACGGTTAAAACTTCTGAGTCCGGCTTCTACATGAAAAACAGGGATTTTCAGTTTGGCTGCTGCCAAACTCCCGGCCAGAGTCGAGTTTGTATCGCCATATACCAATACACCGTTTGGTTTTTCATCCAATAGGATTTTTTCTAATTCTGTCATCATTGTGCCGGTCATTTCACCATGATTCATTTGATTGATATTCAACTGAAAATCTGGAACGGGGATATCTAGTTCAGTAAAAAATCCATGGGACATTTTTTCATCAAAATGCTGCCCGGTATGAATAATGATTTCTTGAACATTTTTTGTAGTGCAGAAATCATTTGAAAGGAGGGCTGCTTTTATAAATTGCGGCCTTGCACCTAATATGGAGGCAATTTTCATTCCTTACCTAAGTAACAGACCATCTCATTTTCTAATTTATAGTTTCCACATGGACTTAATCCTTGATCATTAAAACTGATTCGAATGCCTTTTTTATTTACCCAACCTATTTGGTGTCCTGGATTCCCAACCATGAGTGCATAATCAGGCACATCTTTAATTATGACTGATCCTGCGCCAATGAGAGCATATTGTCCAATTGTATTGCCGCACACAATGGTTGCATTGGCGCCTATGGAGGTAGATTTTTTAACGAGGGTTTTCGAATAAAATTCGGAACCTCTTTGTGGAAACTCGCATCGAGGTAATAAGATATTGGTAAATACCATAGATGGTCCACAAAATACAAAATCTTCTAATTCAACTCCTTCATAGACTGAAACATTATTTTGGATTTTTACGGAATTCCCGATCTTTACATTATTGCCCACATTCACGTTTTGGCCTAATGAACAATTCTCACCAATAGTTGCACCGGATTGAATATGGGAAAAGTGCCAAATTTTGGTGTTGTCACCGATAATGACCTCATCATCGATGATGGCTGATTCGTGGGCATAATATGTGTTTTCGTTTTTCATTTGATTTTAGATCTTCGCAAATATTGTACAAAATTTCTAATATTTTTCAATTTTTTAATCCCCATCTCAATCTCTCCCATAATGGGGAAGAGGGCTATTTGTGAGGAATGGATTTTGTGAAGTTTTTTCATAGGACAAGTTGAAGTATGTTTAATGATGAGTACGGTCTAGGTAGAATTGCTATTTATTTTTCCACCCTCCTTTTTAGTTCCCCCCTCATACCCTCCAAAGGCGGGTAAGTAAGGGGGGATTGGGAACTTTGTGAAAGATCATTATTTATTGACCCCCTCTTTCATTCTCCCCCATCAAAGGGGAGCTGGATAAGGGTTTTTCCTTTAGAGAATTTGTGGCCATTTCAAGGATTTTGACGACATCAATCCCACTATCAAGATCGGCTTTTTGAATGGATGCACCGCTAACATAATTGATAAAGTATTCCAATTCTTTGGTTAATGGAAGGGATTGTTCATATTCGATGAATTCGCCTTTACTTTGATCCAAAACTATTGGTGAACCATTCTGATTATTTTTGAAATAGGTTAATGGCTTTGAGAACTTTGCATCTTCAAAATGGAGACTCCCCTTCGATCCGATCAATACAATTCGATGTTCCTTGAATGGATGAAGCCAATTCACAAAGATATGACCCTGAATGCCTGATGGATATTTAAAATACGTCATACTGGTATCATGGATATCATACTGCAAAAATGCACCGCCTTGCGATATCACCACTGAAGGAAATTCGCCTAAAAAATACTGAAAAATAGAGATATCATGGGGCGCAAAGCTCCAAAATACATTTTCACTTTCACGCACCTTGCCAAAATTTAATCGATTGCTATATATATATTGTAAATCACCTAAATATCCTTCTTCCACCAGTGATTTCATTTTATTGATGGCCGGATGGAATAACAATAAATGTCCTACCATTACTTTGCCGTTATGCTTTATTGTATGGTGATGCAATTCTTTCGCTTCTTTGACGGAAAGCGCTAATGGTTTTTCAATCAAGGTTGGCTTCCCCATTCCAATAGATGTTTTTGCTAATTTTAAATGGGTTGGTGCCGGTGTGGCAATGACAACACCATCTATTTCATTTGAGTCTAAATCCTCGAGTCTGCTGACCACTTTAATTTGAGGATAGAGGGAAAGGATTTCGTTTCGCTTTATCCTATTTGATTCTACGATGGCGCCTAACGCATTTAATTCATCAAGTGTTCTAATATGGTTTTTACCCCAGTAACCTGCACCAACTACACCAATGTGGACTTTATTTGCCATTAATAACGAAAAACCGTGATTAAAGTTGAACCAAATAACCCAATAAACCCACCTGCTATTAAAAATAATAATCGGTTTGGGGCGCTTTTTCTTGCTGGGATTTCAGCCCTATCTAGAATATGGAGAATAGGGGATTGCTTCACTTCTTCTATCCTTGCTAATTCCAATTGCTGCTGCAAGGTAATAACCACCTGTTTCTTTGTTTCTACTTCTCGAAATAATCTGGAATAAACCATAAACAATTCGGGAGATTCATCATAACCTCGATTTCTTTCTGTAAATGATTTTAATTCGTCTTCTAAGTCGAGCAATTCATTTTTCACTATATTTAATCGACTGGCAATAAAGTTTTTTTCTTTGGTTGCCTGGGCAGAGTTTTTTCTTTGGATATATGATTGCACCTGAACACCAACAAAATTTGCCACACTTGCAGAGACCGCTGGGTCTTCTAAAGACACCAGCACTTCAATTAATCCCGTTTTCCTATTTTCTATAACATTAATTTTTTTGGTCAGGTATCCAATGGCTTTTTCATTGATGAATGCTGAGTCCCCGGGACCGTCTGAATACAATCTATACCATGGTGAGTCATATAATTCCCATAAATCATAAAGCGATTGATTATGTCCCGAAACGGTTCGCCATGATTGTGCCATAATCTTTTGTTTAATTAAATTGGATTGAACCACATCCGGAATGTTAAACCGCTGATTCTCTGTGGGAATATTCATTCCAAAACTGGATGCAAGAGATTGAAATTGACCTAAACTGGATGCGACATCCTGCTTGGTTGGGTACAATGAAATACGTGCGGTATAATATTTTGTGAACAGAAAGGAAAGACCTATGCTCATTACTCCACAACACAATGTAAAAATAAAAATCCAATTCCGCCCATTTCTTAATACATCAAATAATATTTTAAAATCGATCATATTGTTTTCAATAATCTTTGGTTTTTCTTCTGATTCATCAAGTTTAAAATCCGGGAATGCGGTTTTTATTTTTTCTAATACATCCACATTAATCGTGGTATGGCCTTTTTCATAATTGATTAATGTTGCGCGGGAGACTTCGATCTTAGATGCAAAATCTTCTTGGCGGATATCATTCAGCAAGCGATACCGCTTTATAAGTTGGCCAATTGTTGGTTTAGTTTCCGGCACTGCCTGAAGTCTGATTCATCAACAAGATTAAGGTCAATAACGTGGTTGCCACATTGCCCGCTTGTGTTGAAATAATAGAAAATGCTTCCCACCCTGTTGGCCCTTTTGAAGAGCCGCTTACTGTTCTAGGATTTACAATAATTGTTGAACCTTCTAACACTTTTGGTGAAGACCAACGGGACTTTGGGATTGCAATTCCGTTTGGATGGATGACCAATACATCTCTGATTTCGGCAAAGGCATTAAACCCGCCGGCCATTTCAATATAATCTTTTACCGACGTTCCTCTTTTATAAGAAATATATCCCGGGTTATTTACTTCACCATCCACACGCACCAGTCCGGTTTTTGTACGGACATGGATACTGTCACCATCTTGAAGGTAAAAATTCATATCCATCCATCCTACCTGAAGCGAATCCCTAAATATTTCAATTCCCTTTTCCATTGCATTCGGTGTTAGCCCGCTTGCTGCATCAACCATGGTTTTTAATTGCGTATCGTGGCCAATTCCATATAGTCCAGGACTTTGAATTTCTCCCGTAATTACAATTGACCTAACTGGTTGGTTTATCCGATTAATGGGTATATTAATTTGATCACCATTGTGTAGTCGAAATTCCGGATTTGTAATGGCGTCCAATGTTAATTCTATAGGCTCCATACCACTTGGATTTTTTCGATGGATTTTAATATGTTTCAAATCCATTGATTGGTAAAAATCATGGTCAGATTTTGATGAAGTGGCATCGATTAGCTGGCCTACGGTTAAGTCTTTATAAAAGGGATAATCTCCTGGGGATTTTACTTGCCCTCCAATGGATACTTTCATCAACACTTCCGGCAAAATGGGAATGTAAATACTATCTCCATCCATTACATTAAATCTGGAGAGATCATCTTCGTTAATAATAAAACTTTTTCCGTTTTTTAACCGATACATAAAGATAGCACTGCCTGACCTTGCATCTCGTTTTCCTGCCAGATTAAGCGTTTCTTCTAAATTGATTGAATTATTACTCTCATAATATCCTGGGACCCGTATTCTTCCTGTAACCGCTATGGTTGAATTGCGTGGAGGTACAAATACAATATCCTGATCTAATAGTCTAAGGTCATGTAGGGATTTTCCATAAAATAAATAGTCGTATAAATCGTATACCCTGATGACCTCATTATTTCGAATGACCTGAATTTGGCGAAGAGATCCATTAATATCTACTCCCCCTGCTTGTGTTAGTCCCGTAACCACATTAGAAAATGGATGAATTAAATGGACACCGGGTATATTTATAAATCCTACAAAGTGGACATTCACTGACTTTAATTCACCCAGCGTTATATCTAAATATGATTTTGGTGATTTCCCTGAAAGGGTTGAATAGATTCGGGAATATTTTGATATAATATATGTTTTGGCTTCATCGATTGATTTCCCCCCTAAACTTAAGACACCTATTTTATCGATAAATATTTGACCATCTCTATTGATAGTTTTTTCTTCATGCCCATTGGATTCACCCCATAATGATATGATAACTTCATCCCCAGGCCCCAATTGATAATTTTCCGGTGCAGGCAAATTTTGCCAAAAAGGAACCGAATCTCTTTGCGTAAAAATATTGTATCCAATATAAGGCATGATTTCAGTGGAATCTTTTAAGGCCTTCATTTCTTGAATCAATTTTTCAGTACTAACCAATAGGGATTCTACATCTTTCCTAGAATAAATAAGCTTATCCGGCAATGCAGTGCTCTTAGCTGCTTTTTCAGCTTCTGAAATAGCTTCAGGTTTTTGAAGGGCTTGCTTTTCTAGTACTTTTTGGTATTCCTTTTGGAGCTGCTGGAGTTCCTGGTAGGATTGAGCCCATGATAAGGTAGAAGGGATAATGAAGAAGGAAAATAGTATCAATAGATTCCACGCTGAAATGCTAATTTTTCTATTAGTTTGTTTTTTACCCATATTATTTGGTTGGTTTTTATTAATCATAGAGAAAATTACATGTTATTGACAGTATGTCAAAGATTTTTATATAATTGTTAAATTTGGTTTAGAATGTATTTTAAGTATTTTGACATGGTGTATTTAGATTAGATTTGGAGTAATGAATAATTTGAAAGGTGTGGGAAGGATCAGTATTATAATAAAAAGGAAGCTATTTTATTAACATCCCCACCCTCTTTTGAAAGGGCAATTTGATGGGGTGCTTTGTATAAATTTATTCGTTATATAAATAGAATTAGAAAGAGAAAGAATGCTGGAGGGAGATTAGGAGGGTGTGGGTGCGCTGGAGAGATCCCGGTTCAAATGTTTCATCCCAAACATTGCGGTTTACATCAACAAATCCATAATGTTCGAAATATTCATTTTCATAAATTAAATGAATTTTGGTATTACCCAGTTTATATGATACATTTATTCGCGACTCAAATTTTACTTCTGGCGGGAAATGGTAGGTTACCCCATGGCGTTCATAGTTCAATCCATAAATGAAACTTTTTTGATCGTCTTTATATCCAACAAAAATCAAAAAGTCATCAGAATCGGTACCACTATGAGCGGCCCATCTTCTACCTTTATATGACGAATAATTATATTTTATATTATCATACCAATTTGGGGTAGGAAGAATATTATAATAAATCCCCTGGACCAATCGGGTATACTCAAAACCAAATAATAAATGATCTGAACCAAACGCACCCTGCTTTCTTAGTCCTAAGTTACTACCCATTGCATGGTCTGAATATATTTCAGGATCCTTATCAGCATATGACCGATTGGGGAATCCAATATCCAAAAATACTTCTAAACCTGATTCCGAAAATGATGCTAATAAATAGTATTCATTAATCGCATCCCAATACTTACTATTTTTATGATTTACTAAAACGGTCATTGCATCGGATAAGGACCAAGATAAATCACTATATCCGCCGCTAAGTACATTTCGGCTCATACCAAATTCAATTTTCTTATATCTTAGGTTTAAAAACCAAGCTGAATAGAAATAATCATCCCCTGCCCAATTCTGCATTTCATCCGAAATCATATATTTAAATTTAAATGACAAGTTGCCCATAATAGTTTGATAAGTGTTTGTTCCTACAAAATAATGATAGAATCCTTCAGCATTATTCGTGAGAACTAAACTATTGTGATTACCCGGCCCCCACCATTGATCCCAATTGCCAAAACCGGCAGATAAGCCCTTGTAATGCAATTTTATACCTGTATTTCTAAACTGAGTGGGTTGATACATATTATTTCGGGGTACGTCATTTAGAACTGAAAAGATTTTCTCTTTTTTTGGAAGATCAACACTAAAACCATTTTCGTTAACTATGACCGGTTCAGCTGAAAATGAAAGATGCTTTGTATTAAAGTTTATTAGAAATGAAGAAAATGAACCATATCCTTTAGGGGAATAATAACCGTTTTGGTTTTCTAAATTTGGCAGGTTTGTATTTAAATAAAAAGACTGTTTATAAGTAAATGAAGCGTGATGAGTAACGTGTGAGTAGTTAAGAGATGATTGAGCATCAATTGGAGATAAAAAAAAGATGCCCATCACTAGAACAGGCAGATTAATTACTTTTTTGAAAGTATGTTTTCTGATTAGTTATCCATCATTTATTAATTAATCGTAAAAGAGTACCCAAGCCATACTAATTTACTCACAGAAATATTATCTTGAATAAAACCAAAGTTTTTGATTTTTTCATATTCGAGGGTGATAAATGCAGTTTGGTGTGATGTTAATCTGCGGTGGTAGGTAAAAACATATTCTGTTTTATGTTCGGGGTGGGTCATGCTTTTAATACCATGGCGCTCTTTGTTAAAAGACAAAAGTGTGGTTGAAGTTTCGTTATCGAGACCCAACATAAAAATTAAATCGTCGGAAGAAGAACCAGAGTGGGCACCCATACGGCGGCCTTGATATGTAAAATAATCATAGATGGGTTTTGCATAGTAGTTCGGAGATTCACCACCTCTATAGAATTTTGGATTAAATGTATTAGATACCCGTGTTGTTAAAAATTCTATTCCTGTAAAGATATTATATTGGTCGAGTTTTGTATTTTTAGTCATACCTAATTGATAGCCTAGAGTATGATCCCAATGGGCCCATAGATCTGTTAGATTTCCTCTATTATCATCGCTCGCAACATCACCATATATACTTAATCCCAACTTGGGGAAAGATAGTTTAGCAAATCCTGTAAGCAATTCATCCCATGCATCAAAACCGGGAGTACCCGGCTGTGTATAACTCAAATCCTTTTTCCTTTGACCAAATAATGGCTCAATTACTAGTTTGGCTGCATCCAGCAATGACCAACTATGAGCAGAAACGGTGGAAGTGGATAAATTCTCAAAATCACCTGATAGATAGGTTCGATGGAGCCCAAGGGTTATTATTGCATGATCAGAATGATGAGATATATGTGCTTTTAGACCAGAAAAATAAAGTTGTGTGCCATTTTTACTTTTATATGGCATGGCAATTATTTGTGAGCCAAACGAAAAATTGCCCACTTTGATATCTTTAAATGTACCCAATACATATGTCTCTTGGCTTGGTGCATTATTTGTCAATGCCAAGGCAGAATGGAAACCGGGCCCCCACCAATGGCTCATATTGCCATATCCGATTCCAACCCCATTATAATGCAAAACCAAGCTAGATTGACGTAATCCTATTTTAGTTTTGCCTGTGCTATTATTAAAAGAATGGTTGTTATTTTCATTATATGTGCCGGGAGCAGGAGCATTGGTAAAACTACCATTATAAGAAATAGTATAAGGTTCAAGAGATAAAGATAACCATGGTGTGGAATACTCCAAACGGGTACTTAATAAATTTGTACTTTTGCTGTGTGAATATAATTCGGCATTATTATCTATATTTGAATGGCCGCTATTGCCGATTGTGTTAATATTGAATGAAAAATTAAATTTTGATTTATAAGTGTTATTAAGCAGATTTTGACTTAATTCATTTCTATTGAAATGGGATATTTCTTTAATATTATCCGTATTAATTGAGGATTGTGTAAAAACATATGAATTTGAAAAAATAATTAAAATATAATTACAAAAATATTTCAGTATTCTTAATGGCTTGGAATTAATGAGACACACCTTTAGGGAATAATACTTGAACACACGTCATAAAGAGAATCTTCATATTTAACCAAAATGATTTATTATTTAAATAATACTCATCTAGATCCACTTTATCGGAGATACTCAATTCATCTCGGCCATTCACTTGAGCCCAACCTGTTACACCTGGCTTCAATTTATGAATCCCTTTCTCTGCACGGAGTGCTTTTAAGTCATCTTGGTTATGTAAAGCAGGGCGAGGACCAATAAAATCCATTTCACCTTTAATAATATTAATTATTTGAGGTAGCTCATCAATACTTAATTTTCTTAGTAATGGCCCAATAAAAGTATTATAGTTTTGAACTTCTTTTACTAAGTGAGTTGGTATATCTGGTGTTTCATTTCTCATGGTTCTGAATTTATAAATCCAAAATTCAATATTATTTAAACCGATCCGCCTTTGGCGAAAAAATACAGGGAAGCCATCATCAATGATTATAGCCAATGCAACAATCAATAAAATAGGTGAAAGGATTGTTAGGAGAATTAAGCTAATACCTTTAGTCATCTTTTGTTTTATTCATTTAATGATGCTGTAAGAGAGGTATATTTTCTGATTTTATCAGATGGAAAAATGTTATCTGAAATTAATTTTGTTGCATTTTCTTTCAGGAATATGCTATTTATTATAGTGCCAATATAATAGAGTACTTTTAATATAAATGTGGGAATTGGGAGTGCCCACTTTGCATTGATATATTTTAATAAATCATTATACGTATATTCATTGGTATCGGAGATATTATACACACCGGCTGGCACTTTACCTTCTAGAATCCTTAGCACTGCTTCTCTAATATTTTCCAAATGACATAAAGATAATTGTTTCTGCCCGTTTCCAACTTTATAATACACCCCCTCTGCTCTTGTGCGACGGTTTATATTTAAATCAAATCCACCACCATAAACAGGCGCGAATCTTAGAATCCAGGATTGATCTTTGAACTGTTCCAATAAATATTCTTCTGCTTCCAGTTTTGTAATTGCATAGGGACTAATAGGGTTCTTACTCGAATCTTCTTCATATACATTTTGATTCATGTTTTCTCCATATACAGAAATGGTGCTGGCAAAAATAATTATTCGAGGTAATTTATTTTTCTTTTTTAAACTTGTTAATAGGTTAACCAAAGTTTGTTTATTGATATTTCTATATTCATCTATTTCTTTACCTTTGCCTTTTTTATGAGCTAAACCCACCAGAAAAATGAGTGCGTCAAACTGTGGAGCTGTATTGCAAAAGGATTGCAACATGGAAATGTCTGTTAAATCAGCCGGAAAATAGTTTGCTAGATTTGACTCTTGGCTATAACCCAAACCAGTCAATGAAAATTTAGACTTTAATTTGCCATACAAAAAAGTGCCAATAAAACCATTGGCACCAGCAATTAAAATATTGTTAATACTTAAAGGAGTCAAAAGTTTACTCATAAATTCAAATAAAACCTCAACACATAAATAGTATTTATTTTCTCACCATGCTATAAAATATATTTTCCATTCTATCCATTAACATACTTCTTTCAAATTCCTTATTATAATAGGTTAATGCGTTTTGACCAAGTTTATCTAACTGAATGGAATCTAGCAAACTTAGTGTTTCAATATTTTTTGCAAGTAATTCTGGCCTTTCGGACGGGCCGGATAACCCGGCTTTTGCATCATCAATCATTTTTGCAGCTTCCCCATCGATCATTGCTACGACTGGCTTAGCGCAAGCTAAATATGTTTGCACTTTCGCAGGGATCGTGATTGAAAATATATGTTCCTTTTTTAATGAAAAAAGTAAACAGTCTGCTTGCGAATAAAAAGCAGGCATCATGTCTAAAGGGAAACTACCTAATAGATGAAAGTTGTTTTCTAAATTATATTCCTTTATTTTTGATTCTACCCATCCTTTTTTCCGCCCGCCACCTAATATAACCCATTGTATTTTAATGTTACTTTTTAAAAGTCTAGCTGCATCAAGAATTGAAGGGAAATCCTGAGCTTCACCTATATTCCCAGCAAACATAACTTTAAAGCTATCTTTTGGTATGGTTCCTAGAAGGTAAGGATCATATCGAATAGGTTTAAAAATTATTTCGGCCCACTGAGGGAAAAATGACACTTTATTTTTTTCCACTCCTTTTTCTAATATAGAGATAACAAAACCTTTTGATGAGACTAATATCTTGTCGGAATGCTTATAGATAAATTTTACCATTGGGTTTAAAAGCTTTGGGATTATTCCTGTTTTTAAATTACCAGCAGATACAACACTTTCAGGCCACAAATCAAGCACCCAGAAGCATATTGGTATTCTTTTTATCTTTTTAATAAATATAGCAGGAATACATACAGTAATAGGAGATGGCTCAAAAACAAAAATAATATCAAATTTATTATTAAGTAATGAAAATGATGTAAGTATCCCCCCCAATATAAAAGAAAAATAATTTAACGCCAGCCTAATTGCCGAGCCTGACCCCCTCGGGACAATGGGAGATCTGATAACCTTAATGTCTTTATATATTTCCCGGGTTTTTTTAAAAACCCCATATCCGTTATAATATTTTCCACCGGGATAATTTGGTGTCCCTGTTAGAACTGTTACATTATGCCCTCTATTTTTAAACTCTATCGCAAAATCATTTATTCTGAAATTCTCAGGATAAAAATACTGCGTTACAATTAATATATTCAATTGGTTAAAAAATAATTATAAATCATTTCTGAAGCATATCCATTCCCATAAGGGTTTACTGATTTAGCCATTTTAATATACTCATCATTATTCGTTAATAATATCTCTACTGAATTGACTATTTTAGAAAAATCAGTCCCCACTAATTTAGCTGTACCGGCGTCAATACCTTCTTGCCTTTCGGTGGTATCTCTCATAACTAATACAGGTTTACCCAACGAAGGGGCTTCTTCCTGAACGCCACCAGAATCGGTTAAGATAATGTGTGCATTTTTCATCAAATAAATAAAAGGAACATAATCCTGCGGGGGAATTAAATACACATTTTTAAGATTACCTAATATCCTCGAAACTGGTTCTTGGACATTCGGGTTTAAATGTACAGGATAAATAATTTGAATTTTTTGATTTTCTGCTATCTTTTGGATTGCCAAACAAATATTTTCGAACCCTTCACCAAAACTCTCCCTTCTATGACCTGTAACAAGTATTGTTTTTTTATTGAAATTAATATTGTACTTATTAAAATATTTTTCATATTCATTTGAGATTGATTCAAGTTTCTTAGAAACTGTTAATAACGCATCAATAACTGTATTCCCAACGACTTTTATTTCATTATCTTGTACACCATCACTCAATAAATTTTGCATTGACTGTTCTGTTGGCGGAAAATGGTAGGATGCCATAGATGTGGTCATTCTTCTGTTAATTTCTTCAGGAAAAGGTGAATAAATATTATTAGTTCTTAACCCAGCTTCAATATGTACTACCGGTATTCTTTTATAAAATGCAGCAAGCGATGATGCATACGTCGTGGTTGTATCCCCCTGCACAAATATCAAATCTGGTTTTAATTTCTCTAATATTTTTGAAACCCCAATCAATATATTACTAGTAAGGGCCTCTAAAGTTTGATTTGGTGCCATTAAATTCAGATCATAGTCTGGTACTATTTTAAACAAAAGTAAAACTTGATCTAACATTTCCCGGTGTTGTCCAGTAACTACAACAATTGTTTTAAAATTTATATTATCTTTTTTGAATTTGTTTATAACCGGAGCCATTTTTATGGCTTCAGGGCGGGTTCCAAAAATAAAAACAACCTTTTTCATTTATTGAATATTTCCATTATTATTTTCTAACAGCACTACTCATTCCGATTGGAAAGTCTGCAGCCTCTTGTATTCTATCCCAATTCAATTTGAACCACTTCATATTCTCTTTTAACCCATATTCAAATTGAGTAATCGGCTTATAATCTATTAATTTACCTGCCAATTCAATTGATGCTAATAGCCTTTTTTTTGTATCCCACTTTCTTGCTGGAAATTGCGTAATGTGCGTTGAATTACCTGTTGCATTATTGACCATTGAAATCATATCCTTTATTTTGGTTTCTTTTCCTGATGCAAGATTAAAAGCTTGTCCAATAGCATCATCATAATAAGCTGCTTTAATAAGGCCCTGCACCAAATCAAGGACGTAAGTAAAATCTCTTGTTTCATCACCCGTGCCCGTTAGTGGTAAGGATTTTTCTAACATTGACCAATACACAAAATTTGGAATCACATTACGATACTGTCCTGGTACTTCTCCAGGACCGAATGAATTAAAAAATCGACAATTGACTGTTTTTAATCCATAATGATGGAAATAGAAATTAGAATACATTTCGCCAGCCATTTTATTTATTTGATATGGTGTTGTAAGGTGCATAGAAATAAAATCTTCTTTAAGAGGCATTTCTCCATACGATCCATAAATTGCACATCCACTTGATGCATAGACAAATCTATCAACCCCTGTAAATTGCGCCAAATCTAATAATTTAATCATCCCTTGAATATCTACGTCAGCAGAGTTCTCGGGGTAATCAACAGAATTTTGATTTGCAAAAAAAGCTGCTAAATGGTAAACGATTGTTGGCTTTTCTCGAAATACTCGTTTTAAGTCAATATCATTTCGCACATCCCCATTCACAAACATAATGTTAGACAATGGCGGTAAATCTATGGGGTCATCTCCCTTAATAGCACTTAAATTATCTAACACAATTATAATACCTTCATCGCCCACTAGTTTTGATAAAACAGTGACTAGATTGCTACCTATTGCACCAGCGCCACCTGTAACAAGAATATTCCTACCTTTATAATAATCTGTTATTTCACTAGATAGATTTAGTTTGGTTAAATAATCATCAACTAGTTTGACTCTATATTCGAATTCATTCATTTAATTATTCCTTTTTGTTTTATTTTAAAGCTGATACTGGTTTTTCATCCAAGCGGCAGTTCTTTGAATTCCTTCTTCGGGACCAACAACAGGGTTATGGTCTAGATCTTTTATTGCTTTAGAAAAATCGACTGTTTTAATGATTGTTGTAAATGCTTCCGCTTCTTTGTATTCAACTAAAGAATCATCTTTACCAACTACTTTTAATACAATATCAGAATATTCTTTAATGTCCTTCTCCCACTCGACGCGGCCACCAACATTATATACTTCACCTGGAATAAAATTATCGACGATATTGGCAAATGTACCACAGGAGTCTTCCACATAGTCAATAATTCGTTTATGTCCTTTATAAACCGTGTAGGGTTTATTATTGAGGGCATGATAAATAAATTTTGGTATAAATCCCCGGTAAGGCGTGAAATGTTCATGAGGACCATAGCAATTTAACGGTCTTACCCTTACAATTTCCGTTCCAAACATAGCAGTAGAATTCAGACACATGAGTTCACCTGCCCATTTTGTTATAGCATAATCATTCATTTGATATGTATCACTAATTTTATTATCCACCATCACATCTTCAGTCATGAAGCCATCATAATCGCCATATACTTCACAGGAAGAAAAGAAAATGAGTTTAAAGCCTAGCTTTTCTTGTAATCGCAAAATATGTTTTGTACCCACATTATTTGTTTGCCACAAATTTTCATAATATGCTTCCCCGTTCCAACGACCATATTCTGCTGCCAAGTGGTAAACAAAATCGAATGCTCCCAACTCATCAAAAACATGTTGCACCTGCCTGTAATTGCTGACATCACATCTAATATAGTCATCTCTTTCTGTGTTATAAAGATCTGCGGCTATCACATGATGGCCTCTAGATCGTAATTCATTACATAGGTTAGTGCCAATATTCCCGGCACCGCCTGTTACTAAAATCTTTATTTTTTTATTATTCATATTCTACCTGGTTTATGTTTAATCAGATTATTTTCATACATCCATTCTGCTGTCCTATAAACAGATTCATTTAGATCAAATGGTAGATCACCACATATCTTTTTTGTATTTTCTAACGGATATGCCCCACCTGTCAGCATATTATTTAACCTAAATGAGGTTAGGGGTGGATCAATTTTAATAATTACTTTATATATATCACCAAATTTTGCAATGATTCTGAGCATCCAAATCGGCGCAGTTCTAATCCTCTTAGTATTTAATATTGTTTGAATAGTTATCGCCCACTTTCTCGTTGAATACCATGGGTAATCTGCTAAATAAAATGTTTCATTATTAGTATTTGGATTACTTTCCAATAGTATTTTCATCATCATATATACAGTATTTCCCACAAAAGATGCAGGCTTCTGAAATTCATTATTACCAATATGGAAATACCTGTTTTTATCAATTGTTTTGAAAAAATCTTTATAAGAATAATCAAACAATGGGCCCCAGATAGATGTGGGACGAATAATTGCCCATTCACAATTTAACTTGTTTTCCCGTATTATTTTCTCGCCTATAACTTTGCTTTCACCATAAAAATTTGGCGCACAATAATCTGACTCATTTTTTGGTATGTATCCATTTTCACAAACCAACAGTGATGAGACAAATAGCGCTTTTTTGACTGAAGCCACCGTATTTATCGCATTGACAATATTTTCTACTCCAACAATATTTGTCTGAAGATTATCGAGGCTATTATGATCCATACCTAAATCAGCAGCAAGGTTTAACACATGAGTTGGCTGAAAAGAATGAAATATTTTTTCGAGCGGATTTATATCTCTAATGTCTATTTCCTTCCAATAACCAAAATGACTAGTGACTTTTGGTTTGTTTATATCAATATTGATAAAATCAATTTCTTTCTCAATTAAATAATCACATAAGTTAGTCCCAATAAATCCTGAGCCACCCGTTAGAAAAATTTTTATTTTATTTTGCATAAAAATTAGAGAACTCAATAAATAATTATTTTTGAAATATTTTTTATCATTAATAAAACTACATCGGAAGAAAAATTGTTTCTTTCTCTTCCTTATTTGGATAATTAATTAGTACAGCTTTATAAATACCTTTAAAAATAAATAGACTTCCAGCTGAGGCTCCGATCAAACCAAATGAATTTATTAATGATTTTATATCTTCTATACTTCCAGCACCTCCAATCACTGTTAAAGGCACAGATATAACCTTTATAATTCGATTAATTAAATCGAAGTTATAACCAGTCATTTCTCCATCATCATCTATAGAATTAATTACTATTTCTCCCGCACCGTCTTCTTGAAATTTTTCAATTAAATCAATAGCGTTAAATCCTGTGTCAATATTTCCATTATGCGTAAAAGCAATAAAATTATCGCCTTTTTTTCTTACATCTATCGTAACGACAATGCTTTGGTTCCCAACGATTTTAGAAGCTTCCTTAATTAAACCAGGGTTTTCGATTACAATCGAACTCAGCGAAATTTTTTCAACACCCAGCTCTATAATCATTTTTATTTGACTGATTGTTTTAATTCCGCCACCATAGCAAAGTGGCATACAACATTCTGAAGCGAGATTTGAAATCATATCAATATTAGGCTCCTGATTATTAACTGAAGCATCAATGTCTAATACAATAAGTTCATCTACCTCTTTTTCATTAAAAATCCTTACTGCGTTGATTGGATCACCAATGTATTTTGAATTTTTAAAATTGATTGTTTTAACAAGTCCATTATTTTTAAGCAAAAGACATGGAATTATTCTTGGTAAAAGCAAGTTTATAGCTCCGCAAAATTTTTTAGCAATTCAATGCCTTGATTGTGACTTTTCTCTGGATGAAACTGTACGCCATAAATATTATTTTGATTAATTGCACAAATAAAATCATTCCCATAATTTGCTTTAGCAATTATTATATCAGAAAAATGTGTTTCTAGATAATATGAATGCAAAAAATAAAATCTGGATTTTGAATTTAATCCATTCAAAATTGGTGATCTTTTATTTGGGATAATGTTATTCCAACCCATGTGTGGAATAGATAGCCCACCATCATTGATATCATCTAATTTTTTTACATCAGCTTCTAACCAACCAAGTCCAGATAACTTTCCTTCATCACTAGATTTAGCCATAATTTGCATACCGACACAAATTCCAAGAATATATTTCTTTTCATTAATAATTTTATGATTTAGAATATCTTTCAAGCCAGATTCCTCAAGCTTTTGCATCGCATAATCAAAAGCTCCAACACCAGGTAAAATATATTTTTGTGAATTCTCCAAATCATTCACATTAGTTGCAATCTTTACCGGAACATTCAAATTATTATAGACTCGTTTTATTGCATTAATATTTCCTAAACCATAATTAATTACTGTAATCATTTAAATATTTGTCTATTGCCTTTAAAAAAGGTAAAAACTTTTGTACTCATATTTATAATAAACATGTTGTTTTTATAATTTTTATAAGTTCGATTTTCTCCTTTCATTATCTTATCAAGTTCATTCGATGTTAAACCTAATTTCTTTGCAACAAATTTAAAATCTTTTCTCATATCTTCTTGATCATAAGCTGGGTTTTTTAGTTCTTCTATAGCTTCATTCCTTGTCATTTGACCTGTAAGAATTAAACTTGAAAAATGGGTTTTTCTTTTATCGTATCCAAATTTTTGTGGCAACCAATATCCTTCAAAAAATCGAGTAAATCTTGATTCATAATGTTTATGCTTATATGGCTCCCATCCATATAGCTCATTTAATTCATTCATTGCTTTAGAAACTTTATAAGGAAAATAATCGAGGGGCCTTATTACTTTCATTCCTTTAACATACTTATAATATAAATTAGACTTAAAAATATCTGATGTTGGAAATGATGCTAGAGGAACAGTGCCAAACTGATTATGAATATCTTTAAGTTGCCTTAAATCAGATGCATGATATATCCAATCTAGTGGTTCACGTATGCATTCAGTAGAATAATTCCCACCTGTTAATATATATTTAATCTTATGCTTAACTGCAAAATTATAAAGTGATGCAAAGAATACATGATCTTGGGGTGCATCAAGATGTGGCACTTGAGCCTTGAAAAATGACAATTGAAGATCTTGCATCTCACTCCAGTCTACTACCTCAGTAAATAGATCTAGACCTAAAGAATCAATTAGCTTTTCAATGTTATTTACAGATATCTTTGAATTCCAACCTGCATCAACATGAAAAATCAATGGATTCAATCCAAGTTTTTTCTTTGCCAAGTGCACAAGATAACTACTGTCAGCTCCTCCACTCACGCCAATTAAACAATCATGTACTTTATTTTTCCCTTCTTTGATTATTTTACTAAGAATTGGTTCGAGTTTTTCTTCACCCATGCCTTTGGGATTCCAATGACTTAAAATGTTATTTTTATAATTATTACAATATTCACATATGCCATATTTATCAAAAACTATTTTGGGAGCAGAAGTATCCATTACACAATTATTACATATTTTTTTCATGAATTTTATTTATTATTCAAATGGTTATTTTATGAACTAAATAAAACTTGTTTATAAAAATCAGCATATTTTTGAGCGGCTGGCAAAACATCTAACTTTTCTTTTGCTACTTCCCTAGCAACTATTCCCATCCTTTTTGCTAATTCAGGATTAAGGATCAAATCTTGGACTTTATTTATCAATGCCTTTGTATCTCCAACTGGAACAATATAACCAGAAATCCCATCTTCTATATACTGCCTAACCGATCCTACATCAGTTGTTACAACAGCCTTCCCCATTGACATTGCCTCCCAAACGGTCATTGGCCCAGCTTCAGTTATTGATGAACAAACAAATATATCTGCACCTGCTAGAAATGATTGAACATTATCAATCATTCCATAATATTTATAATTTTCATCATTTAAGTTTGAAGAACGTATCAAGCTCTTTATCATTTTCGAATATGTTTTTTGACTACTTAATTCTGCTCCAGCAACATAAAAAATTAATTTTTTATCATTTTTAACTAATTGTGAAGCCATTTTAATAAAATAATCTAAACCTTTTACGGGGCTAACGCCTGCTACTGTTACAATATTTATTTTTTTTCTATTTATCATTAATTTATTAGGCTCTACCAATTTTGGGTTAAATACTTTTGTATCTACTGGAGCATGTATCTCAATATATTTTTTGTTTTTTATTATACTGTTTTTAATGTAATAATCATAGACGCTCTTACCAGTAACTATAATTCCACTAGCAAGATATCTTGCTAAAATCCTGGTGGTATTGCGTATTATAAATGGCATTTCTGTATCTTCAAGAATCCATACAACAGGTACCCCTGCTAATTTAGATGCGATTGCACCTTTATATTGTGGCGTTCCATTAATTTGAACTACATCATAATTGCCATTCTTTATAATTGAACATAAATGAATAATATCTTTAAAAAAAGTAATTATATATCGGAAAAAAATGCGCGGTTCAAGACTCAATCTTATTATATCTATCCCTTTACATTTTATGTTTGAATTATTTAACTCTTTTTTAAACTTTTCTGAATCATATAATGAATAATATACAGTAGTTTGTATACCAAATTT
>PBAR01000036.1 GCA_002718285.1 Fidelibacterota bacterium | reverse complement strand
TATTATCTCCGTCCGCATCCAGCATCTCAAAACCAGGATTTCCTGCATTACCACCGGCAAGCCAGACACCGTTGGTCACCGTTTCATTCTGCATATCAACATTAAAGGTGACAAAGACATTTTGTGAAAATAGAAATGATATAATAGCTAATAGTATAGCAACTGTTTTTTTCATGACACACACTCCTTAAAAAAACTGCGATTTGATAAATAAAAACTGAATTACCCAAAAACATAAACAGATCATCTAATATCAGCAGGCTATTTATTTGGCGAAATTTAATATTACAGATGAAAAAAACAACGATAATTATGAAAATATTTTACTTATATTTTACATTATATTGAAAAATTTTTGCATATTATTTTATTAATCTTTACTTTAGATGGATTATTTTTTATCAATAAATTTGGAACTTACTTTGCGTATAACTTTAAAAGATATAGCCAAAGATTCGGGTGTTTCCATAGCAACGGTATCAAGAGCTTTAGCACGAACTGAAAGACGATATACAACGACAGAAGAAAAAATATATCGAAGTGCAAGGAAACTGGGCTACCAATTTATTGGCAATGATGCATTAAACGATGAGTTGCGGATAGCCCTCGTGACTGAAATACATGAAGGAGAATTTTATTCTTCTTTGTTCAATGGTTTTTATAAGGCATCTGAAAAAACCAATTCAGAAATTATTTTTGTAAATCTTGCAAAACACAGTAGTGATCCCGTTCAATACATCATTGAACTGACCAAAAAATATAGCGGTATATGCCTGTTTCTTCCCAATCTTGACAAACTGGACTATGCAAGATTAAAATATGAAGTAGGCCAATACCCTATTGTATCCCTAACACCAAGAAAAAACCCAAAAATAGACACCATTTCCTTCGATTCTTATAGTGGCGGTTATATGGTAGCAAAACATTTTCAAGAACTGGGATATACCAATCTTGGTTACATATCAGGTCCATCAACGGCCATGGATGCTACTTTCCGAAAAAATGGATTTATTGATCATATAAATGAAATAGATGATCTTAGACTCGTATGGTCACATAAAGGAGATTTTACTAATGCTTGTGGAAAAAATGCTTTTAATAATTTTAAAAATAACCCTTCCACTAAGGAAATGAAAAATATTGCTATCTTTGGATGCAATGATCATACCTGCTTTGGATTTATTAAAGCTGCCATTGAAAATAAATTTTCCATACCCGAAGATTTTATTATAGCAGGGTATGATAATCTTTCTTTTTGTGAAACAATTACTCCAGAGCTGACTTCAATTTCTACAGACTTTTTTGAATTAGCTAAAAAAACAATACGTATTGTAGAAAATATGATAACAGAAGATATTGGAAGCCTTGGGCACATTACAATGATCCCTGTAAAAATTATCCAAAGAAATAGTACAGCTTCAAGTCTTCACTAGACCTGAATTATTTTGGTTACAATTTTTTTCAATTTCTTACTAATCATCTTTGGATTATTGACACTTATATCATGTAACAATTCAAATAAAGAAAAATTAGAAATACCTGGTTGGAATCTGGTTTGGCATGATGAATTTAATAATAAGAACATTAATTTAAGAGACTGGGAATTTGATATTGGTACAGGTGCGCCCGTATATGATAGTTACGGATTCAGCTCACCTATATTTTCACCAGAAAGTTTTCCTAAAGATGATTTTTCAGTACGTTGGAATGGAAAAATCAGTATCAAAGAGGGAGGGGAATATACCTTCTACACAGTCTCAGATGATGGAGTCAGACTGTATGTAAATAATCAGCTCATTATTGATCAATGGAATCCGCAGCCGCCAAAAGAATTTTCTGGTACAATATTCCTAGATTCAAATAAGAAATATTTAATAAAAGTTGAATACTTTGAAGAAGGTGGTGGAGAAGCAATGATACTTGGATGGGAATCTGAATACTTTTCAAAACAGCTCATCACCAGTGTAAACCTGGAAACAACTACAGGTGAACCAGGATTAACTGGTACTTATTTTCCAAATAAATTCTTAAAAAGAACGAATAAGGGCCAGATTATAACCAGGGTGGACAAAGAATTAAACTGGATAACTGGTGGAGGCTGGGGAAATAATGAACTTCAGTACTATACAAATAATCCTGATAATGTGAGAATAAACAATGGAAAATTGCTTATCGAGGCAAGAAAGGAATTTTTTAGAGGTTCTCAGTACACTTCAGCCAGAATAAAAACTACTAATAGCTGGAAGTATGGCAGGTTTGAAGTAAAAGCAAAGCTTCCTAAAGGCAGAGGAACCTGGGCTGCGGCATGGGGTCTGCCTTCTGAATGGGTCTATGGCCCATGGCCGTACAGTGGGGAGATAGATATCCTTGAGCATGTAGGGTTTGATGAAGGAGTGGTAGTAAGTTCCATCCATAATATAGCATATGCTGGTGATGTATCTCGCTCAGATCAGCAAGGTATTAATACCATACCTTTAGCATGCCAAAAATTTCATACCTATGTGCTTGAATGGGAAGAAGAAATAATTCGCATTATTACAAATGGGAAAACTGTTCTTGAATATAAAAAAAATGACCAAGGATGGGAACGATGGCCCTATGACCAAACATTTCATTTATTATTTAATATAGCAATTGGCGGATGGTGGGGCGGCGCAAAAGGTGTTGACAATAGTATTTTCCCTTCCATAATGGAAATTGATTATGTACGTGTCTACCAAAGATAAAATAAAGTATATGGTTACAAAATGGATTAGATCTCTTCTATTTATTATGTTCACAATTATTTTATGCAATGGTTGTGGAAAAGTACAAAAAGATATAAAAAATCGAGGCCTGACTATTTATCAAGAAGCAAGATCATCATGGGTAAGAAACTTTAATCCTCTTATTCCTGATGGATCAGCAAGATGGCCGACTTCATCTGGGATTTATGAACCCCTTTTTATCTACAATAGTATTACAGGGAAACATGTTCCCTGGTTGGCATTAGACTTTAACTGGGAAACAGGAAACAGGATACTCATCATGACCACTAGAAATAATGTTAAATGGTCAGATGGAGAACCTTTTAGCGCAAAAGACGTGTCTTTCACATTTAATTATAAGAGATTACACCGTGGATTGGATACAAGAGACTCATGGGGCTATCTTAACAATGTAAATGCAATCTCAGATACTACTGTACGATTTGAGTTCAAACGTATCTATGTACCCGGTTTTGATGATATAGCGAGCCAGCCTATTGTCCCCGAACATATATGGAAAGATGTGAATGATCCATTAAAGTTTCCAAACCCGATCCCTGTGGCTACCGGTCCTTACACAGAAATTATCCGTTTTGAAAATCAGTTATGGGAATTAGGAAAAAATCCAAATTATTGGCAACCCGGGAAACCTCAAATCAAAAAATTAAGATTTCCCACATTTCCAAGTAACGAACAGGTTACTCTTGCTCTAATCAGCGGCAATCTGGACTGGGCCGGGGCATTTATACCCGCCATAGATAGGGTCTATGTTAAGAAGGATACTGTACATCATAAATATTGGTTTCCTCAGACAGGGCATACAACCTTTTTTTATGTGAATACTCAAAACCCAGTATTAAGTGATGCAAATATTAGAAAAGCCATCAGTTATTCCATTGACCGCAAGTTGGTTGTAAAAGTGGGAATGTATAACTATACAGTACCCGCCCATGTTACCGGTATATCAGGACGTCTTTCAAATTGGCATCATCCCGATATTGAAAAAAAAGAAAATTGGGTTCAATACAATCCCGATAAAGCTAACCAAATATTGGATCAGGCAGGATATTATATAAATAAGAATGGAATACGCGAGAAAGCTGATGGATCAATTATATCATTTGACATTATTATTGTTTCTGGATGGAGTGATTGGATTAGATCAGCACAGATAGTTAGCCAAAATCTAAAAGATATTGGTATCATCGCAAAAGTCAGAACATATGACTTTGGTGCCTGGATCAGTAAAATGCAAAAGGGTGAATTCGAAATGGCAGTAGGTTGGACAGAAAAAGGATCAACTCCTTATCCGCTATACAGAGGTATGATGTCATCAAAATATGTAAGGCCCATTGGAGAAACATCAGTTGCAAATTGGCACCGATTTGGTCTACCAGAAGCGGACTCCCTTTTTCTCAAGTTTGAACAAACTTCTAACATGAATGAAAAAAAAATAATTATGTATAAACTACAAGATTTGTTTATTGATAATGCCCCTGCTTTGCCTCTATTTGCAGAAGTTTCATGGGCGGAGTGTAATACGAAATATTTCACTAATTTTCCGAGCAAAGAAAATCCTTATGCTACATTATCTCCTAATTATCATCCTGAGCATCTTCTGGTAATGGTCAATCTTAAAAATAGATGAATTATTCGGTAAAATATTTGCTTCGAAGACTAGGATTCTATTGTATTGCAGGTTGGGCTGCACTCACTTTAAACTTTTTTATACCAAGGATGATGCCCGGTGATCCGGCATCCATTATTTTTGCAAGGTTTCGAGGAAGAATTAATCCAGAGGCAATGGAAGCCCTAAGAGCGACCTTTGGGCTTACCGATGGATCTCTTATATATCAATATTGGTCTTATCTAAAAAGCATAATTATTGGAAACCTGGGAATCTCAATTGCTTATTTCCCTGAACCAGTAACGGTTATCATATCAAGCGGTTTATTGTGGACCATTTTTCTCGCAGGTACTGCATTATTGATTTCCTTTTTTCTGGGAACCTTTTTAGGTACTATTATTTCCTGGAAACGTGGGACAAAAATCGATTCAATACTTCCACCCTTTCTGGCATTTGTAGGAGCGTTTCCCTATTTCTGGCTTGCAATGGTACTTCTTTATATTTTTGGGTTTAAATTTGGCTGGTTTCCTCTTGGCCATGCCTATAATCAAGAAATAAGTCCTGGCTTTAATCTATCATTTTTTATTAGCGCAATATATCATGCTATATTGCCAGCCTTTACTATGATTCTTGCAGGTCTTGGCGGCTGGATGCTTTCCATGCGTAATACCATGATTACCACTCTGGGAGCAGATTACATAACTTTCGCTCATTCAAAAGGATTGCATTCACGGCACATTATGTTGCACTATGCAGCACGCAATGCAATCCTTCCAAATTTTACTGGATTCGGGATGGCACTAGGCTTTGTGCTAAGTGGAGCACTTCTAACGGAAATTATTTTTTCTTATCCAGGGCAGGGATACCTGCTTCTTCAAGCAGTACAGGCACAGGATTTCCCGCTTATGCAGGGTTTGTTTATGACAATAACATTTGCAGTACTGGCAGCAAACTGGTTAGTAGATATTGTAATTTTATTCATCGACCCCAGAACTAGGAAATAAAACTATGATATCTTATAAAGAACATGGTATTGTCTATAGATGGATAAATGGTGTTTTCCAGAATACCAAAGCAATTATAGGCACTGCAATTATTTGCTTTTTCATTTTTCTAACAACATTGGGTCCACTTTTTTCACAGGATCCTACAGCATTTTTGAGTACGCCCCTTTCACCGCCTTCTGGAGCACACTGGTTAGGAACCAACGGTCAGGGCCAGGATGTACTGGCCCAGACCATTTCCGGAGGTAGGCAAACCTTATTGGTAGGTTTCACAGTAGGGATTTCAGTTGTAATTATCGGTGCATTGATAGGAGGAATTTCTGGTTACTATGGAGGACGAATTGATGATCTTCTCTCATTGCTTATTAATGTATTTCTGGTTATGCCCGGCCTACCTCTGATGGTGATTTTGGCCAGTTGGCTTCCACCTGGTCCATCTACTTTAATAGGTGTGCTCGTTCTAACTGGATGGGCATGGAATGCCCGCATAATTCGGTCACAAATGATGACATATAGAAATCGCGATTTTGTATCAGCTGCGATAATGAGCGGGGAACGGAATATTAGGATTATTGTTATAGAAATTATGCCTAGAATGCTTTCCCTTTTGGCTTCATCTTTCATTGGTGCATCAATTTATGCAATAGGTGCTCAGGTAGGTCTTGAATTCCTGGGGTTGGGAGATGTAAGCACTGTTACATGGGGAACAAACCTCTACTGGGCCAGCAATGATCTTGCACTGCTTACAGGTTCCTGGTGGACCTTTATGCCTACAGGTTTAAGTATTGCCATAGTGAGCTTTGCTCTTACATTGATCAATTTCGGGATCGATGAAATATCCAATCCAAGGTTAATATCAGAACGTATTTGGCTAAAAAAAATACCGAAAGAAGATGCGGTAAACGGTATAACTCCAGTTATAGAATACAATGAATAATCCAATCCTTTCTTTAACTAATCTTTCTGCAAGCTATATTTCAGATGGTAAGCCCGTAAATGCTGTGAAACAGATATCTTTCAATATTCAGAAGGGAGAAATATTTGGGCTTGTTGGAGAATCTGGAAGCGGTAAAAGTACTGTAGCAAAAGCAATACTAAGAATCCTTCCTCCTCCTGCAATTATTACATCAGGAAACATAACCATCAATAACAAGGACATTCTATCGCTATCTCCAGAAAATGTATTGGGTTACCGCTGGAAACAGATTTCCATTGTGATGCAAAGTGCATTGAATGCACTAAACCCTGTCCTGACTATCCAACAGCAGATAATCGATGTTCTGGAAACTCACAGTGATCTATCTACCCAAGAAACAGAAAAACGCATGCGGGAATTATTATCATTAGTTGAGATTGATCTTAATTATCTAAAAAGCTATCCTCATCAGTTGTCTGGTGGTATGAAACAGAGAATTGTTATAGCTATCGCCCTGGCTCTGATGCCTCCACTTATTATCATGGATGAACCTACTACTGCTCTAGATGTAATTGTAGAGCGCGAAATTTTATCAAAAATAATAGAACTGAGAAAACAACTTGGTTTTTCCATATTGTTTATCACACATGACCTGAATCTTTTACTGGAATTTGCAGACCGTATTGGAGTCATGCAGTCAGGACGTCTTGTTGAGTTAGAATCTTCAAAAATAATTAAGAATGGTGGTAAACATTCTTATACACAAAAATTAATCGGTGCTCTTCCAACCGCATCCGGACCGCGAAAAAAAGGACTTTTATCCAAACCACAGAAACAAGACTTTGGAGATCACCCTATTTTGGAGGTAAGAGATATAAGGAAAAGTTACTCTATTTCAGGAATCTTGAATCCGCACTCATTAGAAGCAGTGAAAGATATTTCTTTCAAGGTATTTCCTGGTGAGATAGTCGGGCTTGTTGGAGAATCTGGAAGCGGGAAAAGCACCATTGCTAAATTAATCACCCGTCTTATACGACCATCATCTGGCGAAATTATATTAAATGGTTCCAACAAAAAAGTTTCTGAAGCAAGCAAAGTGCCACTTGAATATAGGCGGCAGGTACAAATGGTATTTCAGGATCCATTCAGTTCCCTTAATTCTATCCATACAGTTTATCATCATTTAGCCCGCCCCCTTATTCGTCACAGATTGCTTAAAAAGGACAAAATATTTGATTATATAATTAAAATACTGGAAACCGTTGGGTTAATTCCAGGAGATATTTTTGCAAAAAAATTTCCCCATGAAATGTCCGGAGGAGAACGCCAGAGAGTAGCGATAGCTCGAGCATTAAGTCTTGAACCAAATCTACTCGTTGCAGATGAGCCTACTTCCATGCTGGATGTTTCTATAAGAATGGAAATCTTAGAAATCTTAGCTCAAATGCGCATAAAAAAGAATTTGGCAATCATTTTCATTACTCATGACCTCTCATCAGCACGATACTTGACTGATAGAATAATTGTATTACAAAACGGTAGAATTGTGGAAGAGGGTCTCGCTGAGAATATAATTCAATCACCTCTAGAAGAATATACCAAACAATTAGTAAAAGCTGCATCACCAGGATGGCTTAAAACTTTTTCAATAAAAGAAAATTAGAATGTCTAAGTATAATGCTTATCCAGAAAATTTTATTTGGGGTGTCGCTACTTCCAGCTATCAAATTGAAGGTGCTCCATCTTCAGGTGGAAAAGGACCATCAGTTTGGGATACTTTTTCTCATACTGATGGAAAGATAAAAAATAATGACAATGGTGACATTGCCTGTAATCATTTTAACCTGTGGCCCAGAGATGTTAATTTAATGGATGAGTTAGGTATAAACGCTTATCGTTTCTCAATAAGCTGGCCAAGGATATTCCCTACAGGATTAGAAAGTAATCCCAATCAATCTGGATTGGATTATTACAATAGTTTAGTAGATGCTTTGCTTGAAAAAAATATTATTCCATTTATCACCTTAAATCATTGGGATATTCCTCAGGGTTTAGGAGATTTGGGTGGTTGGACCAACAGAAAAATTATAGAAGAATTTGTTAAATATAGTTATTATATCAGCTATAACCTGGGTGACAGGGTAAAACATTGGATAACCCATAATGAACCATGGTGTATTAGCCACCTAGGGTATATTGAAGGGATTAAACCACCTGGGCTAAATAACAATTGGCCCAAAAATCTAGCCAGTGCACATCATTTATTACTTTCCCATGGAATGGCAGTATCTGAGATCAAAAATAATACTAAGCAATCAGAAGTAGGTATAACTCTAAATCTCAATACTGCTATCCCCGCTTCAAACAGTGAAGAAGATCAAATCGCTTGCAGATTTTATGACGGTCACTTTAACCGTCTATATCTTGATCCACTTTACAAGAAAAAATACCCGCAGGATGTTTTTAAATATCTTATAGAAAAAAAATTAATCAATGATAAAGATTTAAATATTATAAAACCAGATGACTTAAAAAGAATCAGCATCCATACAGATTTTTTAGGTGTGAACTATTATAGTAGAGCAATTATCCAAAATGAAGAAATAGAATCAGAAGAAAATTTTCAATCCAAACTAACACTAGGCCCAAAAACAGATTTTGGCTGGGAAGTTTATCCATCTGGAATATATGATCTTCTTTGCCGCCTAAACATAGAGTATAACGTAAATAAAATTTATATTACCGAAAATGGCTGCTCATATGGAGATAGCCCAAATGATCAAGGAAGAATAAAAGATGTAAGAAGGATAGATTATCACCAGTCCCACTTAGAGCAAATAAAAAAAGCAATCCATGAGGGAATTCCATGCAAAGGATATTTTGCCTGGTCACTAATGGATAATTTTGAATGGAGTCAAGGTTTTAGCCAGCGCTTTGGTCTTGTCTGGGTAGATTTTAAAACACTCGAACGTATTCCAAAAGACAGTTTTTATTGGTATAAGAAATTTATTTCATCCAATAGAATAAGGAAAAACTAAATGAAAGATAGTGAATTAAAAGCTATATCTATTTATATAACAAATAAGAATACCGGTCAAAAAATTGAAAAGGTAGATCTATCAATTTTAGTGGGAAATAATTTTGAAAAACTTCCAATACTTAAATTAAATAAATCTGTGACTCATCAAGAAATTATGGGTTTTGGAGGAGCATTTACTGAAGCTGCTGCAAGTGTATTCAATAAACTTAGTGCAGAGAAAAAAGATGAAATCATCGAAGCCTATTTTGGAGAAAGCGGTAATCGGTACAATATGGCAAGGACTCATATAAACAGCTGTGATTTTTCCCTCGGCAATTATGCATATTGCGAAACACCAGGTGATACACAATTAAATAATTTTTCTATATCCAGAGATAAGGAATTGCTTATCCCGCTTATAAAAGATGTACTTTATCATGCAAAAACTCCGATAAAAATTCTGGCGTCACCCTGGAGCCCACCAGCATGGATGAAAACTAATGGTGAAATGAATAACGGAGGAAAATTAAAAAAAGAATACAGAAATGTGTGGGCGACCTACTACTGTAAGTATATAAACGCCTACGAAAAAGAAAATATTCCTATATGGGGTATTACAATTCAGAATGAACCAGATGCAAAACAAACATGGGATTCCTGTATCTATTCAGCCGAAGAAGAAAGAGATTTCATTAGGGACAATTTAGGACCCGAGCTAAAAAAAAGAGGTCTGCTCAATAAAAAAGTAATTATATGGGATCATAACAGAGATATTATGGTTGAACGAGCCAGAATTGTTTTAAAGGATCCGGAAGCAGCAAAATATGTTTGGGGTACTGGTTTTCATTGGTATAACGGTGATCACTTTGATGAAGTTCAAAAAGTACATGAAGAATTCCCGGATAAAAAACTGATTTTCACAGAAGGGTGCCAAGAAAATGGACCGCACATAGCCTCCTGGGGTCTTGGAGAAAGATATGCCACATCAATCATTAATGATCTCAATCGATGGACTGTCGCATGGATTGATTGGAATCTAATACTTGATGAAAGAGGGGGCCCAAATCATGTAGGGAATTACTGTAGCGCTCCGATTATTATTGATACTAAATCTATGGATATATTATATCAAAGCTCTTACTATTATCTTGGGCATTTCTCCAGGTTTATACACAGGGGTGATAAAATTATTGATTGTGATTGTAAGACTGATGATTTATTGGCCCTTTCTGCAATTAATAGCACAGGGACTACAAAAACAGTGATAATGAATAAAAATGATTCTCATGTGGATTTTATCTATGATAATAATGGAACTGTTATACCTATCTCTCTTCCTTCCAGATCTATTATAACTGTCATTGATAATTCAGTTAATTAAAACTTAAAGAATAAAAATATTAGGAATGGATTTATCATTATACAAAATAGCTGATGTGAATCGGATGGATCCTTTTCTTATAACAATCACTAGTGGAGAAGATCATTGGATGTATCTCTCAAGTACCGGCTGTATGACTGCAGGGAGAAAAAAAGCTAAGCATACATTGTTTCCCTATATAACCGATGACCTTCTTCATCGGAATGCCCATTTTACAGGTCCTGTCACTATCATACGTATTAAGGGGGAAAATAACCATCAGGTTTGGCATCCATTTAAAGACAATGATAAATCATTTAAATCAACAAAAAATCTCTACAAAAACAGTTTAGGAAATATTGTAATATTTGAAGAAATAAACCATACTCTTGGTCTTATTTTTTCATATAAATGGCAATCAAGTGCCGAATATGGATTTATCAGAAAATCTCGACTTAAAAACCTTAATTCCAATGAACTTCAAATCGAATTGATGGATGGATTAAGAAATATAATGCCAGCTGGAATAGAACTACATACCCAGCAGGAAATGAGTAATTTAGCGAACGCATATAGAATATCAGAATACCAGAAAGATGCTGATTGTGCTTTATTTTTCATGAATGCATTACTAATGGATAGTCCAGAACCAGGAGAATCACTCTACAGCAATATAGTTTGGAGTCATTACAAAGGAGAAAAAGAAATTTCCCTATGCGAAAAAGATATTAATCTTTTTTCAGAACAAGGGGAAATAAGCGGTGACAATATTGTAAAAGGTAAGCCAGGATGTTTTTTAACCAAATTTGAAAAACCGCTAAATCCTAATGATGAAATATATTGGTATACGGTTGCTGATGTTTATAAATCACAATCAGAAATAACCCATATTATAACGGATATTTTAGATACTGAGAAGATTGAAAAAAAACTAGAAGATAGTATCAAAAAAAATTATTTTTTACTTGATAGTGCAGTAGGATCTGCTGACGGATTTCAATGTACAAATAAGGTCATTAATGATCTACACCATACAGCGAACTCTATGTTTAATCTATTACGTGGAGGAGTATTTTTTTTCAATTATGATTTAAAAAAAGAAGATTTCCTCAAGTTTTTAAGAATACGAAATAAACAAATATTTGAGCAATATTCTAAAGAAATAACTGAATTACCATCTGTTATAAACTTAAAAATTCTTATTAATTTTGCAGATCAAACAGAAGATTCATCTTTAAAAAGACTATGTAGAGAATACCTTCCTCTTAAATTAGGGAGAAGACATGGAGACCCCAGCCGTCCATGGAATCATTTTGAAATACGTACTCGGGATGAAAAAGGGAATCAACTCTTCTATTATGAAGGTAACTGGAGAGACATTTTCCAGAATTGGGAAGCTTTAGGATATAGCTATCCAGCTGCCTTGGAATCAATGGTCACCATATTTCTTGATGCGATAACAATGGATGGCTTTAATCCCTACAGGATTACAAGTGAAGGAATAGACTGGGAGATTATTGAACCTGATGATACGTGGAGTTACATAGGCTATTGGAATGATCATCAAATTATTTATCTTTTAAAATTATTAGAACATATGCATAACTATGATTCTTCAAAGATAGAACATCTATTTGTAAAATCAATTTTCAGTTATGCAAACATACCCTACCAAATTAGAGATTTTAACGCTATAACCAGGAATCCAAAAAACACAATTAAATTTGATTTTGAACAGGAAAAAATTATTAAGGAACTAACTAAAAAAATAGGATCTGATGGTAAACTTGTATTAAATCACGATGAAACTGTATATCATGTAAATCTTTGTGAGAAAATTCTAGTTCTAACACTGGCAAAAATATGCAATCTGATTCCTGGAGCCGGGATATGGCTTAATACCCAGAGACCAGAGTGGAACGATGCAAATAATGCATTAGTTGGATATGGTACGTCAATGGTAACTGTATATTATCTAAAAAGATTTCTCTCTTTTTTTATTCTGATATTAAAAGATATGAATCATACAAAAATCAATGTATCCACAGAAGTAACAATTTGGTTTAATACTATAAAAAATCTTTTATCAAAATGGCAAGAAAATAACAGTTCGCATAATATAAGTAATAAGTATAGGATGAAATATATTTCTATGTTAGGGGCTTCCTTTTCAGAGTACAGGATGAAAATTTATGAAAAGGGATACAGTGGAAAAAACAGTCTAGGATTAGATTCAATCATTGAATTTTTCTATATTGCAAGAAATGAATTGAACAATACTATCCTTTTAAATAAGAATGATAGTGGATTTTATAATGCGTATAATACTATTAACCTAGATCATAAAAGTAAATCTTTGGATATCCAATGTTTGCCCATCATGCTTGAGGGGCAGGTTGCATCATTAAGTTCTGAGCAAAATGATATCGATCAAGTTATTAAAATATTAGAAAAACTTTTTGAGAGTAACCTTTATCGAAAAGATCAGAACAGCTTTATTCTATATCCAGAAAAAGATACTATGCCATTTTTGGAAAGAAATATCATTAGCGAAAAGGACATCTCAAAAAGCAAACTGTTAGAGACTATGCTAAAGGAAAATAATATTAATATTATTGAGCAGGATGCTGACGGGCTAATCCGTTTTCGACCCTATTTAAGAAATACTTTCGATGTTCAAAATAAATTAGAACAACTAATAAATAATGAAAATTATAGAAACCTGGTTAAACAGGACTATCATTTAATTCTTGAGATTTTTGAGAAAGTTTTCAACCATCGCAACTTCACAGGCCGATCAGGGACAATGTTCTCATATGAAGGAATGGGTTCCATATACTGGCATATGGTATCCAAGCTACTTCTTGCAGTACAGGAGAACTATTTTATCGCAGTTGATAACAATGCACCAATAGAAAAAGTAAAAAAAATAGCTCGGCTTTATTATGATATTCGCGGTGGGCTTAGTGCAGAAAAAACACCTATTGAATACGGTGCATTCCCTTATGATCCTTATTCCCATACGCCTTTTCATTCAGGCGCACAACAACCAGGAATGACAGGACAGGTAAAAGAAGAAATAATCACAAGGTTTGGTGAACTTGGTTGCAGAATTTTTAAAGGCTGTATAAAATTTGATCCTTCCTTACTGAAAAAAAATGAATTTGTCGAATTGGAACGAATATTTGAATATTATAATGTATTGCAAGAAAAAAAATATCTGATTATAAAAAACTGCCAATTAGCATATACATTTTGCCAAGTTCCAATAGTCTATAAATTATCTAAATCAAAATCTAAAATAATACTGTATTTAAAGGAT
This sequence comes from Fidelibacterota bacterium, assembly GCA_002718285.1. Next base: position 25,837 of record PBAR01000036.1, on the reverse strand, counting down.
GGTCTCAAAACCAAAATAGACAGCAATACTTTAACAAAAAAACAGAGCAGATATATTTTTAATAGGGAAAATAAAATAATACAGATAGATGTTTTTATAAATCATATAATACTGATGGATTATAATAGAATAGGTGAAAATTAATTATGAAAAAAATATTCTATAGGACACTTCTACTATTTGGCATTTTAAATAGCCAGAATATTCTTTGGCTAGATAATACAGTGATAAAAAATCCTTCTGGTGAGAAAGTAAATCTAAAAGGATGTAATCTGGGCAACTGGCTTATGCTCGAAATGTGGATGTTAAGCTACGCTGATAAAGGTATTGCAGATCAGCACGAGTTTATAAAAATATTGCAGGACCGATTTGGAATGGAAGAAGCTGAAAGCATGATGGATATCTATCGTACAAATTGGATTCAAGAAAATGATTTTGATATAATTAAATCTTTTGGAATGAATACGGTACGTTTACCATTCGATTATAAAATATTAATGAAATCAGACAATAAACCATTTCAACTAAAAAATGATGCATGGGTATGGATAGATAAAGCAATTGAAATGGCCAAAGAAAAAGACATGTATGTAATATTAGACATGCATGGTGCTCCTGGGAGACAGAGCGGCATGGATCATTCTGGTCAAGTAGGTTATAATAAACTTTTTACTACAAAACCCTATCAAGAGCAAACTGTCTGGCTTTGGGAACGTATCTCAGACCGTTATAAAAATAATCCAGTTGTAGCAGCATATGATATTTTAAATGAACCCTGGGGAGGTACTAAAAACCAATTAAAATCAGTTATAGTAAAATGTTATACTACAATTCGGAAAAATGGTGATAACCATATTATAATTTTCCCTGGATATTATGATGGAATAGATTTTTACAAAAATATAAGATCTATTCCTCTTGATAATGTAATCTATACAGCTCATTTCTATCCTGGTTTTTTTGGATGGGGATCTCCTACAAAGCATGTTCATGCTGAATTCTTACAGCAAGGTCTGCCAATATGGAAACAAAGAATGGATACATTCAAAAGCTCTTTATTAGTAGGTGAGTTTAATGTTGTCATCAAAGAAGCCGGCGGAGGTGAAATGATGAGACGCTACTACGATTATTTTGAATCTGCAAATTGGCCCGCTACCATGTGGTCGTATAAAGTATTGAATCAGGATGGCGGAATCGGTGATGGATCATGGGGTATGGTTACGAATAAAAATAAACTTATACAGTATAATTTATTGACTGGAAAAAAAGAAGACATTATACAGTGGTTTAAATCTTTCAGTACAATAGACTATGAAATTGATGAAGATTTAAGATACTGGCTCACAACTGAAAAAAATCCAACCCCATTAAGCTCTCTGCCTCCAAAACCACCATCATTACGGAAACCTCTTGCATTGGATCCATTACCAAATCCATGGAATGTGAAGGATATAGGTAATTCACTCAAAGGAGGGCAAATGATAGAAAAAAACAGTTGGACCATTTATGGTGGAGGGAATGATATTTGGAATTCATCGGATCAATTTAGATTTATCTATCAAAAAATTGAAGGTGAATTCAATTTTTCATTAAAAGTAGATTCACTAAAAAATACTCACAACTATGCTAAAGCCGGGATAATGGTTCGAAAAAATCTAAATAAAAATTCTGCACATGGAATAATCAATATATTCCCCACAGGCAATACTGAGTTTGGTTTCAGAGAAAAAAGTGGTGAAACTATGAAGGCCAAATCAGGCCCCCGTATTAATTGGGAGAATGTTAGGCTAAAAGTTAAAAAATCAAATAAATCTTTATTCTTTTTTGTACAAACGGGAGATACATGGTTTAAAGCAGGAGAATTAAATATTAAGCACTGGGGAAAATCCGTTTATCTTGGTATAGCGACCTTAAGTCATGACAATTCTCAGTTAACTGCTGCAACCTATAGTGATATTTACATAAATGAAAATCTACAATCTGAATCAATTTATAATGATTAAAAGAAAATTACTTTTTAAAACTAAATTTTCCTGAATGAATATATTAAGGCTAGTAAAATTTTTATTTATATTATTTAAATTTGACATTGTAGCTGGTCAATCAATTCAAATTAATGAAATTGTTTCCAGCAACGCTTCAATTCTATTTGATGAGGACGATGAAACTCCTGACTGGATAGAACTATACAACTCCCAGGAAGAAATTATAAATATCAGCGGATTTGGCATCACTGATGATCCACAACAATTATACAAATGGACGTTTCCTGAATTCACAATTGAACCTAATGCATACTTAGTTATTTTCGCATCAGATAAAGATCGTACAAATATTGTAAATCAGTGGGACGCAATTATAGACTGGGGAGATAACTGGTTTTACTGGCCTGGCACAAACCAACCAGTTAGTAATTGGGAACATATGAACACAGATCTAGGTGGCTGGCATACAGGTTCTAGTGGATTCGGGTATGGCGATAATGATGATAATACTTATATCAATGGTATAATGTCGGTTTTTATCAAAAAAATATTCCAAGTTCCAGAACCCGAAAACGTTTCTAAACTACTTTTTCATTTGGATTATGATGATGGGTATGTCGCTTACCTAAACGGATATGAATTCGCAAGAAGAAACATGGGAGCTCAAAATACTGTTGTGGATTTTAATCAACCTGCAACTGGTTTACATGAAGCGGAAATTTACTCCGGGGGTTTTCCAGAACCAGTTTGGATTAATTTGAGTGAATTCCCATTAAATGAAGGAGATAATATAATTGCCATTGAAGTTCATAATTATAACTCCACATCCTCTGATCTAAGCTGTATTCCATTCTTAACTTTAGGATATTATTCAGAGCGGGAAAATGCGCAACCGCCAAATGAAAATATGAACCTGCCTATAATATCCTTTCACACTAATTTTAAAATCAAATCTAGCGGTGAAACAATTGTTCTTACTGATAATCAAGAAATAGTTCTAGACTCCATTTACACTGGAACAATACCGACAGATATGTCCAGAGGCCGTTTCCTTGAAAATGATGTATGGTCTTTATTTGGTGAACCGACACCAGGGACTTCCAATAATACACCAAGCTATAATGGTGCACTTTCAAAACCAGTCTATTCCATACCTTCAGGCTTCTATAGTAATGATGAAACTATTAATATTTCTCTATCAACTGACCAGCCTGAAGCGGAAATCCGATTCACCACTGATAATACAGATCCATTATCTTCATCCCAACTCTACCAATACCCCATACCAATTAATTCGAATACTGTTATAAGGGCAAAATCTTTTTTAGCAGATTGGCTACCTTCTAAGGTTGAATCCAAAACCTATATTTTTGATAATCAACCACAATTACCTACAGTTTTTCTTAGTACGGATCCAGAAAATTTATTTGATCAAAGTTCAGGTATCTATATAAAGGGATCTAATGCCGAAGAAAATTTCCCATATTTCGGAGCCAATTTCTGGGAAGATTGGGAACGACCAATTCATTTTGAGATTTTGGAAATAGATGGAACGAGTTATGGAGCAAATGCCGGTATGAAAATATTTGGAGGTTGGAGTCGAGGATTTCCGCAAAAATCCTTAGCGATATACGCCAGAAATTATTATGGACCGAGTAAATTTGAATATAATTTATTTCCAAATACAGATATAGGTACTTATGAAGCATTTACACTGCGTAATTCAGGTAATGATTGGCAATTCACGATGCTTAGAGATGGTTTTATAACCAGTCTTGCAAATGATCTTGATATTGATCACCAGCGATATAGACCTGCAGTACATTATATTAATGGAGAATATTGGGGTATTATAAATATTCGTGAAAAAGTGAATGAACATTTTATAACCTCAAATCATAACATAGCCGTAAGCAATATTGACCTTCTTGAGCAAACTGGAGTGGCTGTTCATGGAACCAATACTGATTACATGAATCTTCTCGAATACTTAAACAATCAAAATATGAGCGAACTGGAAGTATATAATGCTTTAAACCAATGGATAGATATTGATTCATATATGAGTTATCAGGCATTTCAAATCTTTATCGATAATAGGGATTGGCCAGGAAATAACATTAAATTCTGGAGAAATAAACAGGCTGGGGGAAAGTGGCGGTGGATACTGTATGATACTGATTTTGGATTTGGAATATGGGAAAATAATGCTTATCTGTACAATACATTGGCTTTTGCGCTTGATAGCAATGGACCAGGGTGGCCAAATCCACCATGGAGTACTTTTTTATTTAGAAAAATGATGGAAAATAATGATTTTAAATATTCTTTCATTAATATCTATTGTGATCTTTTAAATACAGTATTTAGACCAGATTATTTAAATAGCCATCTTGATTCGATGGTAAATCTTATCAACGAAGCCATACCTGATCATCGCAACAGATGGTATAATAACGGGAACTGGCCTAATTCGACCATTAACTGGCAGGGGAACATTAATACTATTGGAATTTTCAGTAATAATAGGTATGCATATGCCAGGATCCATTTACAAAATGAATTTGAATTGTCATCTGCAGCACAAGTTAATATAAATATTGAGCCTCCTGGAAGTGGAACTATCAAGTTAAATTCCATAACCATTGATGAAGAAAACTGGTCTGGATATTATTTCCCTGGAATACCTCTTCAGGTGCAGGCAATATCGAATGAAGGATATATATTTAGTAGATGGATGGAATTTCCTGATTCTTCTTCTAATATTACGATCGATATAACAGATCCTTTTTCTCTTACTGCTGAATTTGAAGTCTCTGGTCCGTCTACAGCCACTGTAATTATTAATGAGGTTAATTATAATTCCAGTGATGAGTTTGATCCTAAAGACTGGATAGAGCTATACAACCCCGAACAAACACTCGCTAATATATCTGGTTGGATTTTAAAAGATGAAGATGATACACATATTTTTTCCATTCCAAATGGTACTGAAATTGAACCCCTGGGTTTTATAGTTTTAGTTCAAAATTTTAATGACTTTTCCGTATCATTCCCAGAAGTAAATAATATTACTGGGTCCTTCGACTTTGGATTTGGCGGCGGAGGAGATCAGGTGCGTATCTATAACGAAGTTGGCGATTTAATCGATTCTTTAGAGTATGATGATTCGGGAGATTGGCCGGTTGGGCCAGATGGAAATGGTCCAACTCTGGAATTGATTAATCCCGAAATGGACAACACTTTACCAATATCCTGGGATGCTTCAACAAATTATGGAACTCCAGGTACTGAAAATAGTGTATTCGAAATTCTTAGTCATATAGGGGGAAATATTATACCAAACAAATCTGAGTTAGGGGAAGTATTTCCAAACCCATTTAATCCAGCAGTATCTATTCCCTTCCAACTGGCAACAAAAGGATTAGGAACAATAAAAATCTATAATATTCTGGGTCAGGAAATAGTAAAACTTAACCTAGAAAATTTGCAACCAGGAAACCATATCTATACTTGGAAACCATCTAATAAACAATATGCGGGTTCAGGCATATTTTTTATTCATATGGAAACCCTATTTGGCTCAAGCACAAAAAAGATAATATATTTAAAATAAAAAAAATAAAGTAAATATGAGTTTCCTCAATTACATATTTTATTTCAATAAAATCATTTTTGATATAGAACTTTTCCCCTTTGATTTTAGTACCGAAAAGTAAATGCCACTTGGATATTTAGAAGCATTCCATTTTATTGAATATTTTCCAGGAAACAATTTTTTATCTATTAAAGTATCAACCAACCTTCCAAGCGCATCAAATATTTGTAATTGGGATATGGAATGCTCAGATACACTAAAGATAATTGTTGTTTCAAGATTAAAAGGATTTGGATAGTTTGGATAAAGCGTAAATTCCTTCAGAAAAGAATTCTCATCTATTTTAGCAGATAAAATCCCTTGTTCAGGTGATTCGATAAAACTATCAGTATATATACGAAATTCCCCTGGGGATAAGCTTATTTGTTCATTCACATTTTGGACATAAAGACTGTCACCGAAAAAATAATCATACCAAATCCCAGAATGATAAAATAATGGCTCTATGGACTGTTCTACCATTCCAAAATTTCCAATAATTATTGCTTTCATATTATCATGCGATAGTCTAATTCTCTTTTTTCCATTAGGATCAGCAACATTAAGTTGGACATTTGTTTCTGAACTATGAAAAACTGGATATTCCTTTCTTAATTCTATCAAGGCTTTATATGTTTTATATAGATTTTGTCGTTGTTGATCTTCAAAATATTCCCAACGAATAGGCTTTTCGCATGTACGACATGGATCATCAATACTAATGTCATAACCAAGCTCACCAAATTGCCAAATCATTTTAGGACCTGGGATAGTAAAAAAGAATGCACCAATGGCTTTCATCCGATTTAGAGATGTTGATATTTCTCGAATATTATAAGTAGCATTATTATTTCCCCACGAGATATTTTTATACATCAATCTCTCTTCATCATGACTTTCAAAATATGTTATTAAATGAGGATTACTCCAACCTCTATTTCCATAATACCCCCAGGAAAAATCAGATTTTCCATCCGCATGGTAGCCCATGGATGCTTCTGCATAATTATAGTTTGAATTTCCCCAAAGGAGCATCCCGTAATCAGACAAAATTAATTCTTCAGAATTCTCTGCAAAATGCTCTAAGATTATATAAACTGTTGAATCATATTCCCATATTGCATTTGCCAAACGTTTTAACAATCGTATACGGTCGCTATCATAGTTACTACCCCAAGGATCATCTGAATCTTTTATATTATTCCCAATACCCTTAGTAAAATCGAACCTATATCCATCTATATTATAGTATTCTATCCAATATTGATTTATACGATCAACTAATATCTGTGTATGAATGCTTTCATGATCTAAGTCATGCCCCCATTGGGTTAAAGGATTGAAAAAATTAGATTCAGTGTTATACCAAGGGTTCTCTTCTGTTGGATATCCTCCTTCACTATACAAACGGACAAATGGTGACTGACCGTAGGTATGATTTAAAACAATATCCATTATGACAGCAATTCCTCTTCTATGACATTCATCAATAAATAATTTTAATGTTTCTTTCGAACCATAATATTTATCTGCAGCAAAATAAAATGATGTACCATATCCCCAACTCGAATTCCCTTCAAATTCATTTACCGGCAACAGTTCAATAGCATTTATTCCCAAATTTTCAAGATAATTCAATGTATCCATAAGCATTGTATAATCATGGTGTTCTAGAAAATCTCGCATTAACAACTCATAAATAATTAATTCTTCTTTCGGTGGACGTGAAAATGAAGTATTATGCTGCCAAAGATAGGGTTCTTGACCTGTTTCTAGAATAGATACAATATGGTCAGTTTTTCCATGAGGATAGGGTTTTAAATCAGAATAAATTTGATCAGAAATATATTGATCATTCCACCTATCCAGAACTTTATCTGCATATGGATCTGCAATACGGATTTCTCCATCAACCACATACTGAAACGCATACTCCGTTCCAGAAATCAGATTATCAATGGTAATCCAAAAATGAACTGAATCAATACCCCCTGAATCTTTTTTCATGTAATAGTTTTCATCTATTATCCAATTATTAAAATCGCCAATCAAATAAACAAAATCTTTGTGAGGAGCAAATAAGGATAATGAAACAGTCCCATCAGAATTATAATTAATACCATCATTAATATGAAAAGGACGCTGATTGATTGTCGGATATTCATGTGACATCAAATAAAAATCTACACTATCAGAATTTTGACTTGTATCGATTGATACTGCTGTCAGCTTATGCATCCCAATATTTATAGGATCCAGATCAATTACAGTAAAAAGTGTGTCAAGCGATGATTCAGCGAATAGGGAATCATCCAGAAATAACTGCAAGTTAATTTGTTCGGTTCCGATTGATGAACTAGTAATTACTATCGGCACATCTTCATTTGGAAAACTAAAAATTGGTTCGCTACGGGGATCTTCAAAAATATAATTTAATTTCGGTGCCGAAATAATTGTGGTTATACCAGGTTCATAGAGATCTAGAAAAATATCAGAACCTGCATTATCTCTACCAGACTCGCTACCATCATAATTACGAAACACAAAGGCTAATTTGATGATTTGTTCATCTTCAGGGACACCATAATATTCATGCGGGAAATCAATTTTCAATATCCACAAGTCATTCCCCAACGGAGTTAATTGAGTATCATTTGTGTTCTGCGCCCAGTTCGTTTTTACATATTTCCAATCCCCTGGATGTGTGCTGTTGTTGGTAATAACACCTGTATGAGCCCAGATGTCACCAGTAAAACCCATAAGCCCTTGATCACCTTCTGCGGCATCAAAATAAACAGTGATTGAATCCCATTGAGTAGAAAAAGAAGGAATGGAGTATACTACATTATCTGCGAGTATTTGCAGATATATAACACAAAATAAACCAGCTAATCCTCTATGGCTAAAGACATACACAGTATATCAATTCATTTGATCAAATGCTCGACTTTAACCTCATCAGATAGATGACGAAACCAAAACCAATATAATCCTAATGAAAGGAAAATTAGAATTACAAAAAGAACCGTTACATTTGACCACTGTTTCATTACAATCATCATACCGGTAAGAAAAAGAACAACTTGCCATGGAACTGCAAATACTGTTGCTATTATATCCCTGTGATTCTCCTGTTTTACTTTTACCTGGATAGCATCAGGTAAAGAGTTTCTTATGTTACCCCAGAAACCAAAGGGTCTGGTTACTTTATAAAAATTCTCCAATACTCTTGCATTTGTTGCAGGAGTAAATAAAGTACCTATAATACATCCTGAAAGGCTTGATCCACTGGCAATTAAAAAGGATGTATATTCAGGAATTGGCCCTGAAAAAGCCTTGGTTAATATAGCCGCAATCATACCAACCCCTGTCCCTATTGCAAAACCATATCCGTTAAAACGCCACCAGTACCAGCGAATAACTTGAGGAATAAACATACCAGCACCTATACCCATGGTTATCCAACCCCAGATTTCATTTATATTAGAAATGGTAAGACTGAATAATAAAGCTAAAACAACTATCCCAACTGAAGCAAGACGGGCCTGGATCATAAGATCTTTTTCTGTAGCCTTAGTATTCAGGTAAGTATGGTAGAGATCTTTAACCCAATAAGCTGCCCCAGCATTTACGGTAGAATCAAAAGTGGACATAGCGGCTGCCATGAGACCTGCAATTAAAAATCCTTTTACACCAACAGGAATATAATTTTTAATAACTACGGGAAGAACTAATTCAGGATCAGCAATCACTGAACCTGTTTGTATGCCATGGTAAACACCTAGCATAGCAAATGAAGTGATTAGCGGCCAGCGAAAAGCCAATAAGCATGTCCAAAACAGTGATAAAATTCCTGCTTCTCGATCAGACTTTGCAGCAAAATAACGCTGCAGCATATACCCGCCAGCACCACTTGCTCCTTCAAGTGTCACCTTGAACAAATAAAACATTATTGCAATTCCAAAAAGATTATAGATAGAAAAAGTCGAACCTTCTGGCATATTCATTTCATTTGGAGGTGTAATGCGGGACCATTCAGAAAGTGTTGTCTTTATACTTGTAAATGAACCATCTATCATTGGGACGGATATAAAAAATTCCTGGGGCAAATCAACTGTATTCATTGCTATACTGGTAATGTAAAGAATTACACCAAAAATAAATATACCTTGAAAAACATCGGTCCATACTACCCCATAGAGCCCACTTGCTACTGTATATGTCATTGCAAGAATAACCATAAGTAATGAAGCATATATAGGTTCTATACCTAGAAAAGCTCCTACAAATTTTCCTGCACCTATTACAAAATACGTAACCATAGCAACTGTCATAACAATTGCAGATAGAGCACTAATGATACGCGCTAAGTCACCCTCTTTTCCTTTTCCGAAACGGAAATGCATCCATTCTGCCTGGGTCATTACCTGCGAACGCCTATTCCACTTTCCCATAAAAACCATCAAGAAAGCCATAATTAAAGTAACACCACCACGAATCTCTATAAAGAAACCTTTTGTCCCGAGGGCATAAATAAATGCAGTATTTATCATTGTACCGGCAATATCAGTATTTGATGCCATACCAGAGGCTCCCAGGACCCACCAGGGAAGTTTACGATTCCCAAGAAAATATGAATCAATACCTTGAGATGCTTTTCTTTGTAAAAGTAAACCGACAACAACAATAGCCAGTAAATAAATGATGATGATGATAAGATCAATAGTATTCACAGATTTTATTTCCCCTGATAATATTTATTATTGTATTCGATTGCCATTCTATGTGCAGTAAAATCTACGCTGGTTTTAATTGCTTCCTTCATTATGGAAATCCATTTCTCTCTATTATTATAAAAAGCTGGAATTACATCATTCTCAAGTAAGGAATATAAATGACATGCATCTGAAAAATCATCAGGATTATCGGGATCACCGATACCCCATCCATTAATTCCATCTCTGCATCCTTCGGCCCACCAGCCATCCATCACTGAAAGATTGGGTACTCCATTTAGTGATGCTTTCATTCCACTGGTTCCTGATGCTTCATTTGGACGAAGCGGTGTATTTAACCAAACATCAACACCTGCCGTAATCATTCTTCCAAGCCATATATTATAATTTTCCAGAAAAATAATTTTTACCTTCCCAAACATTTTTTTTGATCTATCAATTATATTGCGAATTACTTCTTTTCCATCCATATCATTCGGATGTGCTTTTCCAGAGAAAATAACTTGAATCTTTCCTGTGCCCAAGGATTCCAAGCGTTCCATATCATAAAAAAGAAGTTGAGCACGTTTATAGGTTGCAGCCCTCCTCGCAAATCCAATAGTAAGAGTATCTTTATCAAGCGCTTTTGTTACATCTGCATTCGCATAACTTAATAGAAATCGTTTCTGATCTCGATGTGCTTCCCAAATTATATTATCATCAACTTCATCTACCTTTAGAAGGGATTCAGGATTTGTGCGCCATTTTGGTATATACTGATCATATATCTTCTTAAAAGGGCTACCCATCCAATATGAATGATGAACACCATTAGTAATATATTTAATATTTGACCAAGGAAACTGCTCCTGAGCAACATCACCATGCAACTGTGATACACCGTTTGCAGTCCCACTATGATATAATCCGAGTTCTGTCATATGAAACCGTCCATTTTGAATAAGAGATGGCAGTTTTAATTTTTTCGGCAATAGGCCTTTCAATAATTTTTTAATACGGTCCTCAGCAAAATGATCGTGGCCGGCCGGGACCGGAGTATGAGTTGTAAAATGGCATAATGATTTTACTTTTTTTATATCATTATTGAATTTTTTAAGTAGATTTAAAACAAGAAATGAACAATGCCCTTCATTCATATGATATTTTTTGATAGCATTTTGACCTAATTCATCTAGTAATTTAGCCCCTCCAAATCCTAAAATAGCTTCTTGGAGAATTCGATGATCCTTATCTCCAGAGTAAAGTCTGTTAGAAATAATGCGATCATCTATAAAATTTTTATCCACATCAGTATCAAGAAAATAGATCGGTACTTTGTGACCATTATGTCCTAAATAATCAAACTTATAAGCCTGAATCCATACATCTCTTTTCCTTAATCGGAGTGTGAATTTAATATCTAGTTTTTTTAATAGTGGAAAAGGATCAAATCGCGGATAGGTTTCAGTCTGTACTCCTTCTTCATCAATCCGCTGTTTAAAATAACCTTCGCGATACAAAAGTGTGACTGCACACATATTTAATCCTATGTCCCCCGACGCTTTGATATGATCTCCAGCAAGTACACCCAGTCCTCCACTATAGGTCGGAAGGCTTGATGAAATTCCAATCTCAGCTGAAAAATATGCTATATCATATTTTTTAGTTTTCATACGCGTCCTGCAGCAACAGTCATATTTAATAATTTTTTCTTTATTTCAGATGTAAGAAGATCGGGGTCAAAGCGCCACTCCCAGTTTTTTCCAACGGTTCCCGGCATATTCATTCGTGATTGAGAATCTAATCCTAGTATATCTTGTAAAGGAATAATTGCTATATCTGCGGACGAATCCAAGGCCAGTCTAGTCATATCCCAATGAATTTCATAACCATCTGATTTAATTAAGGACAAGGTATCTTTTTTCAATTCAGAATCTCCTTTTTTATCATGTGCCGAATTAGAAACTTTATTTTTAAACCATCCCAATGCAGTATCATTATCATGTGTTCCAGTATAGATAACATTATTGGTATCTATATCTGCAAGTGTATTCCCATTATCAATAGAGATCTGCACAATTTGCATACCAGGTATTCCAAATTTTTTTAATAACGGTTCTGAATCCGAAGCTGCTTCACCAAGATTTTCCGCCATAATTGGCTTTTTACCTAATTCTTTTATCATTTTTTCTAATAATTTTTCACCAGGAGCCTGGATCCAGGCACCATTTACTGCATTCCTATCTTCTGCAGGGACTTCCCAGTATTTTACTAAACCATTAAAATGATCGATCCGAATAATATCTACCATCCTAAAGAGATATTCAATGCGGGATAACCACCAGGAAAATTCAGTTTTTTCATGGATATCCCAATTGTAAATCGGATGCCCCCATAATTGGCCTGTTTCCTGAAATAAATCTGGAGGGCAACCAGATTGAACAATCATGCAACCATCCTGATCAAGCTTAAATAACTCTTGGTTTGCCCAGACATCAGCGCTTTCGTGAGCAACATAAATTGGTATATCACCAATTATATTTATACCCTTATTTTTTGCGTACACCTTCAGGTCTTGCCATTGAATATAAAAAAAATATTGTAATATTTTTATTTGACTGATCTCAGCTTTATATTTCGTAAGATATTCTTGCACCACTTTAGGGTCAAAAGATCTTAAAGGATATTCCCATTTCGTCCAATTAATGAAATTATATTTTTCTGATAAATATGTATATAATGAAAAGTAATCCAGCCAGCTCTGATTTTTGTTGCAAAAATTATTGAAATCTTTAACTTTATCTGCTGTGGCTTTTATTTGAAAACGTTGCGCTGCTTTTTTTAATAAAGCTTTCCGGGAAAAATTCACCTTATCAAATTCTACATAGTTTTTTGAACATCGTGGAAAATTTTCGATTTCATTATCTTTTATTAACCCATCTTCCTGTAATAATTCTAAGCTTATCATTAATACATTTCCAGCAAAGGCGGAAGTAGCACTATAAGGGCTGTAATAAAGATTTTCTGGCGGATTGGTAGGTAAAATCTGCCATAATCGTTGACCCATTTCATGCATAGAATCCACGAAAGAATACGCAGCCTGACCAAGATCTCCTATGCCATGTGGACCAGGTAAAGAGGTGATGTGCAATAATATTCCGCTCTTCCGATTTAATTCTAAACTCATGTAATACCAGATTTTAAAATGGTTTCTCAGGTATATAAATTAAAGTGTCGCTAGGCTGATAACCTAAACGATGGGCAATAATACGTAACATTTTTTCAGATCCTAAATCAAAAGGAACGGTATAAGGCCTCCATCCTATCCATGGAAAATTATCATCAGAGAGTTTATACCCTATAGAAGCACCATCTGTAATACAATCTATTTTTATTGTACCATTATCATTATAGACCTTAGGTGTAGCTGTGATTGGCTGAATCTTATCAGGCCAAAATGAATTAATCAATTCTCCCTCTGGGATAAAACCCATATCGTTTATTTCACCCATCCATCTCCTACATTCATTTCGCAATTCATTCATTTTATTTTTATATAAAATATTATCTGATAAATTATTTAATTCATGGGGATCATTCTCAAGGTCAAAAAGCTCTTCTTCAGGCTTCGATAATCTAAACCACTGTGATTGAGCATCATTTAATTCCCCTCTTTCATTCAGGCGCAACAACTCCTTCATTGTATTCATCCTTTCCCGATACTCAAGTGGTAGATAATAAGGTTTATCAGGATTATAGTTTTTCAAATATTTGTAACGTTTATCACGCACGGCTCTTATCATATCATAGTGTTCATCAAATCTATCTGCTGCTGCATGAATATATAATCTTTCATCTGAAGACCTGTATTCTCCTTCAAATGCCGCTCCCTGATAATATGATGACGGCTCTATATTCAGCAAAGAAAGTAATGTGGGAGCAAAATCAACAAAACTGATTAATCTATCATCACTATGCCCTGAACCTTTCTTACCTGGATATCTTATTATCATAGGTACTCTGATACCAGAGTCATATAGCAATCTTTTTTGTCTGGGTAAAGGACCACCATGATCTGTATACCAGACCACAATTGTATTTTCTAGTAAACCATCTTTTTCAAGCTGGTCGAGAATTAAACCAATTTTTCCATCCATCTCTGCGATATTAGAGTACATCCGTTTTATATCTTCTTTAACAATATCATTATTTGGAAGATAAGGCGGTATTTTTATATTGATATCACCTGAGATATACAAGGGTTTATCAATGCCTTCGAATTGTTTCCACCACTCTTTTTCCTGAGATCTTTCCGGAGGAAACGGATCAAGATCAAAATGCCGGTACCATGGATTCCAAAGATTGGATTCATGAGTTACACCAAAATTAAAAACTGAAAAAAAATTCATTCCTTTTGGTCGATTTCTCCAGTGTGCAAATATACTCGACTCATCCCATGCCATTTCTGATTTATAAAACTGATAATCTTCTTTCTGATTATTGGTGCAATAGTAACCATTTTCTCTTAATATTTGGCTTACCATTTTCACTTCAGGTGGAGGAACAACTTCGTAATTAATGAGTCCTTTTTTTTTTGCTGCAGGTTGTTGAAATAGAGTTCGCATATGATGAGCCCCTATGCTTGATGGATACATACCTGTAACCAATGCAGCTCTGCTTGGTGAACAAACACCCGAAACAGAATAAACATTTGTATAGCGAACTCCTTCATCAGCTAATCTATCCAAATTTGGAGTATTTATAGTTGAATCCCCAAAGGATGGGATATAAGCTCCAAGATCCTCAGCAACCAGCCAAATAATATTCAATCCTTTTTGATTATTTATATATGATCCAGTGTTACATGATATAAGCCAAAAACAAACAGAAGAAAAAATTAATTGATTAGAAATTCTTGTTATATTGATCATATGCCTGTTTATAAGATGGAAGTATCGTATCCAATTTTGAGGGTTCCACAATAGTTTCTCTAATATGCATTTCTGCAATCTTTGTTAAATTTTCAATGATCTCGGGGTGCCTATCCGCTATATTGTATTTTTCAGATGGGTCATGTTCTATATTGTACAATATAGGAATATCCGAATCGGTGAATTCATTATTCCAGGGGTTTGGATCATCAATATATATTTTCCATTCTTTATAACGAATTCCAACCAGTGTATCTTGTCTGTAGTACTGGACATCTGTTCGAACTTGTAAGTTTTCAAAAAATGTTTTTGATATATCTATCCCATCTAATCCAAGTTTTTTATAGTCCTGATTCCCAGCCATACTCATAATTGTAGGAAACAGATCAAGTGTAGAAGAAATAGATCTTGATATAATCCCTCCATCTATACTGCCAGGCATCCATGCAATTGCAGGAACCCGATATCCTCCTTCATAGACGCTTCCTTTATTTCCTTTCAATAAACCTGCAGATCCTCCATTTACACCTGCCCAGCTCCATGGCCCATTATCACTGGTAAAAATGACAAAGGTATTTTTATCGATGCCTAGAGCTTTTAGATGATTTAAAATTTTTCCTACACTTCTATCAAGTTCTTCAACTACATCCCCATACAAACCCCTTTTACTTTTATCAATGTTTTCTCTATTTACCGCAAGAGGGGTATGTGGTGCGGTATGAGCAAGATATAAAAAAAATGAATTATCCTTATTTTGCTGGATGAAATCAATTGATCTATCTGTGAACATTTTAATGAATTGACTTTGATCCAAGCTGACTCCGATTGTATCACTACCATCTAAAAAAGGAAGTGGTGGAAAATTATTTCTTGCATAGTCCCATTTACCTTCCTGTCGCATATCATTTGAGTAAGGGATTCCATAGAAAATATCAAACCCATGATTCATTGGCATATATTCCTGCAAGTGACCAAGATGCCATTTTCCAACACATGCAGTCTTATAATCAAGAGACTTTAGTGCGGACGGTATCGTTTTTACCGATGGTTGAAGGCCACCAGCATTATCTGGGAAGAGCACACTCCTATTTCCGTACATACCAGTCCTTACTGGTAATTTTCCTGTCAACAGAGCTGCGCGACTGGGTGTACAAATAGAACTTCCAACATAGAAATTTGTGAGTTTCATACCTTCAGATGCCATTTTATCTAGATTAGGGGTATAAATGGTAGGATGCCCGAAAGAGCTTAGATCTCCATACCCCAAATCATCTGCAAAAATAATAATGAAATTTGGACGACAATCTATGGTTTTATTTCTGCAACTATATAGAAAAACAAAAAGTAAAAACAAATAGAATCTTAGATTTTGAAATTTTGAAAACATTTTAACTCTTTCCCAGAACCAGTTTTTTATCTATCAATTTGATTACTTTCAAAAAGTGATTACCAAACCTGCTTCTCCCCTTTCTTCTTGATTGTGTGATTATAATATTATTATCGAGATCTATACGAAAAACTGATGATGTAGCAGATCCGTGCCCAATCACATTCTTACTTAACAAGTACCTTTTATTGCCTGTCTCTTCATCATTTACTTCCCACTCTTGAATCTTGGTTCCAATACCAACGGGCCGGCCTTGATCCCATAGATTAGAGAAGTCTAATTCTGGGTAATAGTCTTTAAGATTTTTTGGAAGAATCTGATTGTAAGTCTTCTCTGAAAAATATCTTTTCCCATCGTATATGCCCTTATTTAATATCATCTGCGCCAGTAACGCAAGATCATAAGCGGTGGTATGAACACTGAAACCAAGATCCCAGTCGTGGATCGTATTTTCCATGCCTAGCGGCTCATATAAATATTCGTGAAATAACCGGAAGATACTTTTCCCTGTCACAGATTCCATAACTTTCCCAGCTAGATCAAAACCCATTCCATTATACCTATGGAGTGTTCCTACTGTATCATTAATTATAGATTCCAGCAGTGTATTTTCAAGCCAGTGATTGTGTACACCATCAAATAATCCGTGCCCATAGAAACCACTAGTATGTGTAAAGCACTGTCTCATTGTAACTGCTCTTGGTCCTTCTTGAGGGAAATCAGGCAGATATTTTCCTACATGATCATCGATCCCAATAATATTTTGATCGATGAACTGGGCAAATAATATTCCAGTAAACAGCTTTGTAATCGATGCAATCTCCGTTGGAGTATTGATCGTGAATTCTCCATAATTATCGTTTCCAAATGATCCATGAAAAATAATGTCTCCATCCTTAGCTATAACCATATCAAATGGAGAGCCACCATCCTTAATCCACTCTTGACACAGTTTTTTCATTTTTGTGCTGAATTCTAAATTTTGTTTTTCATATTTCTTTACTTTGAATATTAGCTTCTTTGACTTTTCTTTTGTTTTTTTAGGCAACTTTAGCTCTGAATAGTAATTTTCTTTGCCCAATATCTTCTGTTTCAGTGCAGCATGATAATCACCATCATAAATTAGTGGTGTTAATTTTTTATCATTTGGAAACCCTTTTTTATGCATCTCATCTAAAAACGCTAATAGCATTATATCATCTTCCTGCAATAGGAAAGATTTCAGCGTAGAAAAGCCCAGATAAGATCTAATTGCATCTCCATGGTCAATCCAGGTTTTTTCGGGAATATTATTATATGGGAAATAATCTAGGTCTGAATATAGTCGATTATTCCATGCCATCCAGTCCGAAGGCTCACAAAAAAGTGTCCCCGCTCTTTTCAATTTTTTCCCGTTTTCCCCAGCAATTTCAGCATAATAACCATATCTGCCAGATTTTTTTGGATACTGAACTTCTATTAAATCTGTATCAAACCATCTTACATCAATACTGTAGCTACCACCCATATATTTTTTTGCAAGTCCTGGTTTATCTAAAACAAGTTTAGGAAATCGTCCTACCTTAAATCTTATCATTGGTATACCGTTACGATTACCTTCACCAAACGAAGGATGGATATCTATATTCAGAAATTGGAAATATTCAATTTCTTCGTTTTTTTCATTAGAATAAATTTTGCCTTCAATCTCATCAAGAATCTTTAGTTTTACCTTCCAATCCCAATCCTTGTTCGGCACCTTAAGGACTAGACTGTTATTACCTTTTTTAAGGGGAACTATAAGATGTTTTTCATTTGAATAATAATTATTCCCAAAATATGCATCAATCTTTTCCCCATTCACATACAACTTTGCACCATCAGCAGCTGAGATCAAAAAATGTGTGATTTGGGATTTTTCAGATTTTATTTGGCAAAAAAGATATACAACTGCAAAAGAGCTGTCATCTAAAAAAGAGTTAATATCAAACTGTCCATCTTCAGTTTTAACCACCTGTCCATTGAAATACTTGTTACTTTTACTAAATAGATTCTCATTTTGAATATATTTTATATCTAACATTTCAATCGGATCAATGATTTGCTCCATTTCAGTTTTGTATGGACCAGAAATAAAAAATTCTTTTACGAAAGAGTTTGAGCTGATGTTATGGATAACCTGACTAAACAGTAAGCTCACTGGAAGAGCTAATTTTAGAATATAAAAACTAAAACTGTTTTTCATCAAATTATCTTGCGAAACCTTTATACTTAACCCAGTCAAAATCAGCATATTCACTACTTTTTTTGCCGTTACTCGTGGCATATAAACCGAGATATGCACCAGTATAGTTTCTGTCTAAGATAACTTCTGCCTTAGCAGTGTGCAAACTTTCAAAACTATTTCCATTATCCAGTGAGTAAGAAAAACTATACTCATTATTCTTTGATATTACTTTGAATATAATTTCACCTTTATAATTCTTTAACCTTATCTTTTTTAATAAGTTTAGATCTTTATGTTTTTCCTCCAGTTTCAAACTCAGATAAAAATTTCTATTATCTTTATATATCGTACTTGAGAGATAATTATACTCTTTTTGATAGTGTATAATACCACATTCAATTTCTTCATCTGTTGGAGAAAAATCCATTTTTACTGCATACTCAAAATCAGTTTCTTTTTGCCGAAAACCAGTGAAACTAAATTGTTTATGGTTTTCTATAATGTTTGACTTTGCATAGAGCCTGAAATACCCTGGATTTTGAGATATAGAAAAGGTCCCATTTTGGGGAACCCTGACAAAGTTCCATTCTAGATTTAACTCCTGAAGATCAAAATCATCGATGAATACATCATTCCTATATTGTATTTTTTTGGGAAATGGTAGCGGTGTATATCTCTCCACCTTTCCTGTCTTTGGTGCCGCCACTGGCCATAAATATTTTACTGGTTCCCACTTTGTTTCACTGACCTGCTCCCACTTTACGATTGCAGGTTCCCAGGAGACAGGAATTAGATAGGTTTCTCTTCCCATATTTGAATCACCATTTAAATCATTTCGTTTACCCAGTGCTACCATATACCACCTACCATCAGGCAATTCTATAAGGTCTGCGTGTCCAGTACTATTTACAAAATACTGATCTGTAAGGTGTCTGGATGTGAGAATTGGATTTCGGGGATTCTCTTCATATGGACCAATTATTTTTTCACTGGCAGCTATCATAACAGCATGGTTTTTCCCTGTGCCTCCCTCAGCAACCATTAGATAGTAAAGTCCATTTTCTTTATAAATATGAGGTCCTTCGGTACAGCACCCAAAAACTCCATCCCAAACTGTATACCTTTCTCCTACAAGTTTCCAATCCTTAATATCTAATTCTTGTACCCAGATTTCACCAATCCCATTTTTATTCATGTCACCTGGATGATGGGTACCCGTAAAATAAACCTTGCCATTATCATCAAAGAATATATCGGGATCTATCCCTGGGGCACCTTCAATAATATGGGGTTTTGACCATGGTCCAGATGCATTTTTTGCTGTTATAATAAAATTACGCATAAGAGCGGAAGAACCATCTCCACGATTATAAACATTTGTTGTAATTATATAAAAGGTACCCTTATGGTATCGTATGGTTGGGGCATGTATCCCACCATCGGATTGAACATCCACCAGATTCATTCTCCCATTACACTGATCTTCTCGATGTAAACCATAACCAATTAATTCCCAGTTCACAAGGTCTTTGCTATGGTGAATTGGTAGACCTGGAAAAAACTCGAAAGAAGAATTAACAATATAATAATCACCCCCAACTCTGCATATGGATGGGTCGGGATGTGCGCCTGTAATTATTGGATTTATAAAGTAACCTTCCTTGCAAAATACAATTCCTGAAAAAACAATAATTTTGTACAAAAATCTTTTCATGATTAGCCTCTTATTTCTAATTATATGTTACCATGCAATTTATATTTCTTTACAACTCCTCCATAAGGATCTAATAAAAATTTATCTTGCGATTTATAGTTCTGTACAACCCCCCCATAAGGAAATCCAGGAGTTTCAGTTCTATTGGTTTCAAATATTACTGACATCTTATTCACTAATTCTGGGTATTGAGAAGCTACATTATTTATTTCAGATATATCTTTATCGAGGTTATAAAGCTCTATCTCAGAATTAATTCCATAGCGTACTCCTTTCCAATTCCCCATTCTGCAGGACTGGCGAAAACCACCATCAGATAGTGTTTGGAACCATCCGCTTAACTGAATTTCCCAGTTCAAGAATTCATGATTCTTTTGATATTGATTTAGGAGCGTAGGAAGGAATGATAAACCATTTGTGTGATCTGGGATATTTATTCCTGCTACTTCTGCAAGTGTAGGCATAATATCCTGAAAAGCAGATATATGATTAGATATGGCACCTTCTTCTATTTTATTTTTCCAAAAAGCAATCAGAGGAACGCGGACCCCTCCCTCATAAAGGTCACGCTTGAATCCCTTTAGATTTCCATTACTATTAAAAAATTCGTAATCATGACCTCCAGGCGCACCATGAGGTCCATTATCGCTAGTAAATAGTATAAGCGTATTATCCAGTTCACCGACTTCATTAAGTTTTTTGAATAAACGTCCGATTTGTCGATCAAGAAGTGTGATTTTTGCGGCATGCGCTTTTTCTATATCAGGCCAATCTTCATCAGAATAAAACAATGTATCTCTAATCGGTCCTTCAAACGAGTGGGGAGCACGATATGACATAAAGAGAAAAAAAGGTTTCTCATCATCTCTCTTATCTAAAAATTTAAAAGCCATTTCAGTTCTGAGTGCATCTTTGCAGTCATATTCTTTGTAGTTATAAGGAACATTTTCCTTATCTCCATTGATCCAGAGTCTATTTGGAGGAAATGTTCTTTTACTGTTAAAGCGTGCTTTCCATTGTTCCTGCACTGCATAATCAAATCCATGACCGTAAGCCCAGGTCTCCACGCTATCGGGATTGTCTAGATGCCATTTACCTATGAATGCAGTTTGATAGCCGGCACCTTTCATCATCTCACCCAAGGTAAATGAATTTTTATCCAACCATTTTCCATGCCATTGATCATCACCAAAGAAACCGGCATTCCCTCTTATCGTTGTGTGGGATGCGCTCTTTCCTGTTAGTAGTACGGACCTTGATGGAGAGCAAACACCATTTCCAGCATAAAAATCTGTGAAACGCATACCATCATTGGCGAGCTTGTCAAGTTCGGGAGTTTTTATTATATCCTGTCCATATGACCCAAGTTCACCATAGCCAAGGTCATCTGCCAGTAAAAAAATTATATTAGGTCTATTATAGAATATAGCATTTTTAGTATCACAGGATCCCAAAGCAGCTAGCATCAAAGAACAAAACATCATAAATAGACTTGGATGTGCATTGTAGAATTTTTTATTCATAATTTGATAGCTGTCTCCGTAACTCTTTTTTAAAATCATTGTCCATCCTGCTACCTAGTCCTATTCTATCTACCGTTTCATTTGCCTGTGAAAATAAGATTCCTATTAATTTATATTTCCTATCCACCCAGCAACTTGTTTTTTCATATCCTCCTACACGCAATATATTTTTCTCATATGGATTGTTATCACTCGTTAAATAAAATGCGTAACCTGTCTGATATCCGTAATCATTATGTTTCCCCTCTGGCTTTAATGTCATTTGTGTTAGTGATTTTTTGGATAAAAACTCAATACCATTCAAATGTGAATCAAAAAATAATAATCTCATAAAATCTATATAACCTTTCGCAGTTGCCAGCATTCCTTCTCCGCCCAAAAACAAATTTTTATCAGGATCATAATCAGGTACATTTCCGCCAAAAAGATTCAGCTCTCCTTCCATTGCTTGTCTAAGGTATCCATCTCTGCCTGTGAAGCAGGGTATCAAACTAACATTATCGGGCAGGGTATACCCCAGCCCTTGTATTTTATATGGTTTGGTAATACGATTAATCACTAAATCATTGAGGGACTGTCCAGTTGCCCTTTCAAGCAGGAGTCCTAGAACGGTTGTATTCATTCCATACTTATATATTTCTCCTGGATTCTGGATAAGAGGAAGTTGAGCCAGTTCCTGGATTAATGCATTCCCATTTTTTTGATTTGGAATATCCACTTCTGCAATGATCGAGTCAATAAAAGCAAATCCAGTTAGCGCATAATAGAATCCAGCTGTATGATCAAATAAATTCTCTATTATTAAGCCTGAATCCGTACTCACAAGAGAAAATGGAAATGGATTATTTTTTTTATTTAGTCTGGCTAAACTTATACCATCACTATTAACTGCTACCTTAAGATTTTTAAACTCAGGAATATATTTTACTACAGGATCTTCCAGAGATATTATACCATCTTCAATTAGGTCCATTGCTATTGATATTGTCACAAGTTTACTCATAGACCATATTCGTATCCATGTGTCACTATCTACATGGATACCTGGCAACAACTCACTGTTTACCACACTATGTTCGTACACCACCCTTCCACCTGAATCTTCGATCCGGGAATAAAGAAATGGATAGACTCCATCATGCACATAACGATCTAAAATTCGATTTAAAGGCTCTGGATCTAACTTTACATTTTTTTCGCATGAAAAAGAAACAAGTATTACTAATGTAAAAAAAGTCAGGAACCCAAAATCCTTGAAAAAATTTTCATTATTCATTATTAAAAATCTGACTATATAACTCTCCTCTGAATTCATTATAATAGTCATATCCATTATTGGGTACTGAGTGTATCTGTGACATGACTACACCAACAAAATTTCGTTTTGGATCGATCCAGAACTGAGTGCCCTCGTATCCTCCGCCCTGCCATAGACCAGTATCCCCCCAACCTTTAATTTTTATTGAATCACCAGTTACCCAAAGATTATATCCGTTATACCCCCAGGGGCTGTCAATCTGTGTATGAGGTGATGTAATCTCTTTTACTGTCTTTTCAAAAAGAAACTGCTTCCCATTAAGCTTACCACGATTTAAAAGCATTCTTAAAAAATCTGCATATCCGTCAGCCGTGGCAATCATCCCTTCTCCACCAAGAAAAAGATGATTATTTGGATCATTTGATGGGACATCAGGACCAAAAATATCTAGCTCTCCATCTTTTGCCAGCCTTAGAACTGTATCTTTACCAGTAAACCTTGGTAACAAACTTTCCTGACCGCTAAGGTTATACTTTAATCCCTCAATTCCAAGAAAATGAGTTAACCGTTCTTTTACAAGGCTATCAAGACTTTTTCCAGTTGCGCGCTCGGCTACAAGTCCAAGCACGGTCGTGTTTATGCCATAAAAATCTTTTTCTCCAGGATGCTGGATAAGCGGCAGGGAAGCAATTTTATCAATAAGTTCATTTCCATTAGAAGCATCAGGAAGGTTCTCCAATGCCAACATCTTATTTAAACATTCGTTTTTTGTAGTAGCATAATAAAAACCTGAAAAATGGTTAATTAAATGACGAACTGTCATAATTGAATCAGTAGGTAACAATTCAAAAGGACAAACCAATGAAAGATCATTCACCATTGCAAGAGAGACACCATTGCTGTCAACGGCTACTGTTAAATTTTTGAACTCCGGTATATATTTACTTACGGGTTCATTTAGCGAAATGATACCATCTTCAACCAAATCCATTGCTACTGAAATTGTCACAATTTTGCTCATAGACCATATTCGAATCCATGTTTCAGCATCAATCATTGTGTTGGGCAGTAGATCATTATTTACGGAACTATGTTCATAAATGACACTTCCATCCAATTTTTCCAATCTTGCATACAAAAATGGATAAGATCCATTTTGAACATTTTTGTCTAAGATTGAGTCAAGTGCAAATTCATTATTAATAATTGATTTATTTTCATCAAGTTTAATTTTTTTTATTTGTTTTGTAGAAGCACAAGAAAGATACAGTGCAATTAGATGTATGTAAGAAAAATGAAATACAAAATTCACTATTCTCTTTCTCATGCAATACATACTACAGTGCAAGGCATATTCCTATCTGCTGGGTGCTGCCCAGGTAACGCATTGTTTCAAATGAATAATTAAGAAATATTTTATTATTCATAATGCCAGGTATGTTCAGCCCAAATCCAAAGGAGTATTCTTTTTCCTTTTCAGAAAGAAAAATAGAGTTGGCCCCTGCCCTGAAAAATAATAGATTATTTAGCATTATCATTTCCATACCAGAATTAATATAGTTTGCGTTATCATTTGGACTGACAGCATCTACCGACCAAAGTACCTTTGCTAATTTACCGAAACTTATTTCATTGGATATTCCAAATCTAAGTGAAAGCGGCAAATCAAACCTATCCGTGGATAAAATTCCAGTAACGCTTTCATTATTTCCTTCAATAATTTCATTAACATCAGCAGCAATTAGCAGATCATCCCCGCTCATTTTTAATTTAGGTCCAAAATTACTTATGGTTGTCCCCAGCCTAAACCCAAACGGCGTTTCAAAAAGTGTACCTATATCAATAGCAACTCCTTTTGCATTACTGCTCGCTATAGTTTGCTGAATATACTTACTGTTTATTCCAATTGAGAAACGGTCTGTCAAATTCATAGAATAAGTAATACCCGCAGCGTAGTCGGATGCCTTAAAAGTCTCCCCCGTATTCTCATTTCCATATCTTGTCACTTCCATTTCCCCCATTGTGACAGATGTAATATTTATTCCAACTGCATGACCAGGACGGATCGGTATTGAAAAACCAAAATAATCAAAAGATATATCAGCAATCCAATCAGCATGATTAAAATATAGCTCTCCTGTATTAAAATAACTTAAACCAGCGGGATTCCAGTACATTGCGGTAGCGTCGTCCGCAATTGATGTAAATGCACCGCCCATCGCAACGGCCTTTGATCCTACGCCGATCGATAAAAACTTAGCAGCAGTCGTGCCAGTTTTATCAACAGCATACATACATGATAAACCCGTATAAACTATAAGCATTGATTTTATTAGTATTTTTTTCATTTGACTATCGCAACCTTTCCTATTTTTTCTCCAATATTCTCTGCTTCTATGTGATAAACATATACACCATAGGAAGCAGAAAGATTATCATCCGTTAATAAATCCCAGCGACCCGTACCGGAATCCAACGGCG
>PBAR01000035.1 GCA_002718285.1 Fidelibacterota bacterium | reverse complement strand
TGCTAAAACATCGAATACTGGTATGGACACTATTGCTACAGCAAACTTTACTCAAGGAACGGATACTATATCCTTTGATGAAAGTGAGCTTATTAATGGTGCTATAGGTACTAAAGCGATAACTACTATTCATGCAACTACTGTTAATACGAATGCTGCAAATACTAGTGGTGTCTTTGTATTCGGAACTGACTTTACTTTAGCCGATGGCCTTAGTGATGCTGCAACAAAAATTGCTGCTGCAGCTCAAAATGAGACAGCTGACGATGCTTTCATCTTTGTTATGGATAATGGTACAAATACTTATGTTATAGCTTGGGATGATAGAGCGGCTAATGGCGGTGACGGTGGCGGTGATGTTGATGCTGCAGAGCTTCAAATCCTGTTAGTAATCACAGGTGCTTCTGATGCAACAGCTGGTTATGCTGCAACAGGTGACTTCCTACTATACTAGTCACTCATATAATGACTTATAAATCAGGGGCTTTTTTTAAAGCCCCTTTTTTTATATACTAAATTAAATTGAGAGGTTGTTATGAAGTTCTTACATGTTGGATGTGGTGAAAATGATAAATCAAAAACAACAGATGTCTTTGCGACAGATGAATGGGAAGAAACAAGATTAGATATTGATGAATCTGTTAAGCCAGATCTTGTTTCATCAATTACAGATATGAGTATAATTAAAGATGGCTCATTTGATGCGGTATATTCTGCACATAACATTGAACATCTATATGCTCATGAAGTTCCTATGGCTTTCAAAGAGTTTAAAAGGGTATTGAAGGGTGATGGAATTGTTTTTATTAGATGCCCAGATCTTTATACAATAGCTCAGTTTATTGTTGACGGTAAAGTTGTTCAACCTATGTATGAGTCTCCAGCAGGTCCTGTAACTCCTATAGATGCGTTATTTGGAATGCGTCGATTCTTAGTTAATAATCCATTTATGGCTCATAAAATTGGCTTTACATCTGAATTATTAATTGGAACTCTTAAAGATAATGGGTTTGCTAATGCTTTATGTATACGTTCAATAAGCGCTGTCGAACTTTTTGCTATAGCTTCTGTAAAAGAAATAAGTGATGATATTCTTTTAAACCAAATGAATAATCATGTGTCATCTAGATTTGGTAATCAAAATATTGAGAAAGTAAATTCTTAATTTTATGGCTGATAATTTCAAAAAAGCACCATTTGCAACTCATTTTTTTACAGATGCTTTTGATATTTCTGGTGAACACCTAATGGGTAGACAGGCAGCTGGCAATAGCTACTTAAATGCTTTATTTAATGAAAAATATCAAAACATTGCTCTATATGTAGCTTCAGTTCAAGAAGATCCAAGAATTGAATCAAATAAAATAAAGATAATTAATTTTTTATCGTCTTCTGTTAATTATACTGAAGAAAGTAAAATTAGTTTAATACCATATACAGAACCGAAAGAAAGTGAAGTATTTGGAGGTATTTTTAGGCCAGACCCTAAACTAGATGATTTAGCAAAACATAGATCTTATTATGGTCATAATTCATATAGTTTAGTTGGTATAACTCATACAACAGCGTCTCATTCCATAATGACTATCATTAAGGATATGATCCTTGCGCCTTTAATGCCATGGGATGCTTTAATATGCACTTCGGATTCAGTTAAAAAGACAGTTCAAGAAATACATTCTCATTACTTTGATTATCTAAAATCTAGGTTGGGTATTCAAAAGGAGCCAAAAATTAATTTACCTATAATACCATTAGGAATAAATACTGATCAATTTGAAATAAAAAAGGACAGTAATCAATTAAAAGAGGATTATGGATTAGGTGATGATGATATCAATATTATATTTGTAGGAAGAATAAGTTTTCATGCCAAAGCTCATAATATACCAATGTTTTTAGCTCTTGAGAAATTAAGCAAAGATATCAAGGATGTTAATATAAATTTTATAATGGCTGGATGGTTTCCCAATGACGCAGTAGAAGAGTGGATTAAAGAAGATGCAAGAAACATTTGTCCTTCTGTTAATCTTATTTATGTTGATGGAAGAGACCAGGAGAAAAAGTTTGATATCCTTGCTGTTGGTGATATTTTCTTTTCTTTAACAGATAATATACAAGAAACCTTTGGACTTACGCCATTGGAAGCCATGGCATCAGGAATACCTGTTGTAGTAAGTGATTGGAATGGCTATAGAGAGACTGTAAGGGATGGTATTGATGGCTTTAGAATACAAACTATATCATTCCCAGAATCCCTTTCTAAGAACCTAGCTTTTAGACATGATGTTGGTGTTGACACTTATGATAGATATTGCGGTTACCATTCTCAATTTACATCTGTTGATATTGAGGAATCAGTTGATAAGTTAAAGCTACTTATTACAAATAATGAATTAAGGAAAGAACTAGGTTCTAATGCAAAAAAACATGCTTTTAGTAATTTTAGTTGGTCTACAATTTTAAATACATATGAAGAATTAAACGATGAATTAACTAATATTAGAAAAAAAGAAGGAAATTTAACAAAGGAAGAAAATGAAAGAATTAGTTCTGACCGATTACCTCCATCAACAATATTTAATAGTTACCCAACTAAATTTTTATCTAAAACTTCAAAAGTTATAAAATTAGAGGGTTTAAATAATATAGATTTTGAAAGATTAAAAGAATCAGGCGGTATTAAATTTGCGGAGATAATCTTACCTAATATTAATGATGTAAAGACTATTTTAACGAATATTGATTCTGAGAATGAAATTACTATAAATGAACTCCAAAAAAAGACATCCTTAACTGAAGAAGAAGTATTGAATATAGTAACTTTACTGTCAAAATATGGGTATATTAGTGTTAAAGTTTGATTATGAGAAAAAAAAAGCAAATACTTTTTGTCCACCAAAATTTTCCAGGACAATTTAAATCACTTGTACCTCTGTTAATTGATGAAGGCTACGAAGTGCATGCATTAGGTGAAGAATCAAGTATTAAAATTGTTGATAATTTTCCTGGTTTAAATCTTCATTATTATAAAATAACTCATGGTAACGCAGAAGGTGTTGATGAATATGCCGTTGAATTTGAGACAAAGATGATAAGAGCAAGATTTGCAGCTGATAAGTGTGAAAGATTAAAAAATGATGGTCTTAACCCTGATTTGATTATAGCTCATCCTGGGTGGGGAGAATCCTTTTTCTTAAAAGATATTTGGCCTGATGTAAAAACTCTTTCTTATTTTGAGATACATTGGCATACAATTAATTCTGATGTTGATTTTGATGAAGAATTTTATGATGAAGATTATTATAAATTTACTGTCAAAAAGTTAAGAGCACGTAATTTATATAATCATGAAATCTTTCATAGCTCTGATAAATTAATATCTCCTACCGAATATCAAAAAAATACTGCACCTCAATTTGTTAGAAAAAATATCAGTGTTGTTCATGATGGTATAGATACGGATATTTTAAAACCAAATGATGAAGTCGAGTTAGTCATTAATAATAATATAAAGTTGAGCAATAAGGATAAAATAATAACCTTCATAAACCGGACTTTTGAACCTCAAAGAGGTTATCATGTTTTTATGCGATCATTACCTAAAATACTAAAGGAAAATCCAGATGCACATGTGTTATTAATTGGAGGTGGTGGAAAAGGGTATGGATTACCTGCGCCAAAAGGGAAGAATTGGAAAGATATTTTTTATAACGAAGTTAAAGATCAAATTGATACATCTAGAGTCCATTTTCTTGGTAGAGTTGACTATAATTCTCTCATAAGTTTATTTCAAATATCGTCGGTACATGTTTATTTAACTTATCCTTTTGTATTATCTTGGTCTTTATTAGAAGCTATGTCTTGTGGGTGTCTAATTGTAGGATCTAATACTGATCCAGTAAAAGAAGTAATAAAGGATAAATCTAATGGTCTTTTGGTAGATTTTTTTGATACAAATAAATTAGCTGATAAAGTATCTGATACCCTACAAAATCCAGCAAAATATTCAAATATACGCAAAGAGGCAAGAAACTTTATTAAAAAGAAATATGATTTAAAGAAAGTTTGTCTTCCAAAACAGTTAAATATTATAGAAAAGCTATTGGTTGAATAAAATGATAGAAATAAAGGAAATATTTAAAGATGTTTTTAAATTTGATCATAAACTTCATAAAGATGATAGAGGCTTTTTTTCTGAGGTTTATAAAGTTGATAATCTTAAAGACAAAAATATTTCATTAAATTTTATTCAAGATAATATTTCTTTTTCTCAAAAAACTAACACCATTAGAGGACTCCATTATCAAGAAGCTCCTTACGATCAATCAAAATATATAACTGTTTTAAATGGAAAAATTTGGGATGTTTTTGTTGACTTAAGAAAAGATTCATCAAAATATTTGCAGTATGGATATACAGAACTTTCTGCAAATGAATCATCTTTGTTAATACCAAAAGGTTTTGCTCACGGTTTTTGTACTATGGAACCTAATACACTTGTTTTGTATAAAGTTGATAATCTATATTCTAAAGATCATGAAAAAGGTATTATATGGAATGACAAGAATTTAGAGATTCCATGGCCGCTAAATAAGAATGAAGTTATTCTTTCAGAAAAGGATAAGAAATTTCCAGAATTAGGAAATATTGAATGAATTCAAAGAAAGAAAATATTATTCTTACTGGAGGATATGGTTTTATAGGTTCTCATCTAGTTAAATCCTTAATAAAGAAACAAAACCATAATATTATTAATATTGATAATTTATCATATTCTTCTAATCTTAAGACATTGCAGTCAATAGATGAGGCTTGTTATGAGCATTTGAATATTGATATTGGTGAGTTTAATGAATTTGAAACAATATTTAATAAATATAATCCTGTTAAAGTATTTCATCTTGCAGCGGAGTCACATGTTGATCGTTCCATAGATGGACCAGATATATTTGTTAAGACTAATATTCTTGGAACTTTTAATATTTTAGATGGCTTAAGGAAGCACTTAAATGGATTACCAAGCTCGAAAAGAGATAATATTCGATTAATCCATATATCCACTGATGAAGTATATGGTTCAATTAAAAAAGGGAAATCTAGCGAGAATGATAATTTAAGGCCTAATAGCCCTTATTCATCGTCTAAGGCATCATCTGATCTTATTGTAAGGGCCTGGAATAGAACTTATAACTTACCAGTGGTTACAACTAGATGTACTAATAATTATGGTCCATGGCAATTCCCTGAAAAGTTAATTCCTTTAGTTGTAAATAAAATAATGAATAATAAAAAAATACCAGTCTATGGTACAGGAGAGCAAATAAGAGATTGGATACATGTAAAGGATCATGTTGAAGCATTAATAGCTCTTTCAGAAAGTTCTATAAACATATCAGGAGAAATTTATAATATTGGAAGTGAAAACCAAATTTCGAATTTAGATTTAGTAAAGAAGATTTGTAAAATTTGTGATAATGAAATCCCTCCAAAAAAAGGATCTTACCTAGATTTGATTAGCTTTGTAGATGATCGACCAGGACATGATTATCGATATGCATTAGATACTAAAAAAATTATAAGTGATATTGATTGGTCTCCTAAATTTACTTTTGATAATGGTTTAAAAAACACTATTACATGGTACATCGAAAATCATTCTTCACTTTCATCATACTTCAAGTCTGACTATGATGGAGGAAGGATAGGGCTTGGTAAAGAAATATGAGAGTATTACTTATTGGTGGTAATGGTCAATTAGGCAAGTCTATTACGGATACCTTTAAGAACGATAATATGGAATTGATTGCTCCTAATTCAGATATTTTGAATTTACTGGACAATGATTCAATTAATAAAACTTTAGCTGATATTAATCCTGATATCGTTGTTAATTGTGCTGGATATACGAACGTAGATAAAGCAGAAATTGATTCAAAAAAAGCTGTTCACTTAAACACAGAAGCTCCAAAAAACTTAGCTATAAAAATTGAAGAAATACAATCATTTCTAATTCAGATATCAACAGATTATGTTTTTGGAAAATCTTCTTCTGGTCCATTTTCACACCATGATGAAACAGATCCTATAAATATTTATGGAAAAACAAAAAGAGATGCTGAAATTGCAATAAAAATGAATACAAAAAATTATTTAATATTAAGAACAGCTTCTTTGGTAAGTAAGTTTGATGGTAATTTTGTAAGTTCTATAATAAAAAAATTATTAAAAAAGGACAAATTAAAAATTATAGAAAATCAAAATATTTCAATGACTTGTTCTAGTTATTTAGCTCATGGGATTAATTCAATCTTTAGTCTACATAAAAAGTTAAATTTATTAAATTTATCAAAAAATCAGATTATTCATTATACCAATTATGGTTACACAGATTGGTATTCTATTGGTAAAAAAATACAAGAAAGATTATTCTTAAAAGGTTTGTTAGATGATAATGATAACATCAAACCAATTATGGCTTCCGAATGGAAAAGTTCAGCTCAAAGACCTATTGATAGTCGATTATTATTGGATGATAAAACATTTAATATGCTTGAGATCGAGCAAAAAAAATGGGAAGAAAGTTTATTTGATATTATCGACGAATATTTATTGTTAAATGGATTTATTAAAGATGAATAGAAAAGGAATAATATTAGCTGGTGGAGAAGGAACCAGACTTTACCCTTTGACTAAAGATACCTCAAAACAATTATTACCAATTAATAATAAACCTATGATTTACTATCCACTTTCTCTACTTATGCTAGGGGGTATCGAAGAGGTTTTGATAATTACTACACCTCGTGATAGTGAAGAATTTCAAAATTTGTTAGGGGATGGAAAACAGTGGAGCCTATCGCTATCATATGAAACTCAATCTAAACCTAATGGTATAGCGCAAGCATTTTTGATAGCTGAAAAATGGCTTAAAGGTTCTAGTAGTGTTTTAGTATTGGGGGATAATCTTTTCTTTGGTCAGGGATTATCAAAACTAATAAAAAATATATTTTTAAGAAATGATGGTGCAACTATTTTTCTTAACAATGTTGATGATCCTGAACGATATGGAGTTGTAGACCTCGATAAAAAAAAAGAAATCATTGATATAATCGAGAAACCAAAAAAGTTTATCTCTAATTGGGCTGTTACAGGAATGTATTGTTTTGATAATAATGCACCACTTTATGTTAAGGATTTGGAACCTTCTTCTAGGGGAGAATTAGAAATAACGGATTTAAATAAAATCTACTTAGACAAAAAGAATTTATCAGCAGAATTTTTAGGCCAGGGTTTTACCTGGCTTGATATGGGTACTCATGAATCCTTAATTGAGGCAGCTAATTTTGTTAAAATGATAGAAACACAAAAGGGTATAAGAATAGCTGATTTAGATAATCTCCAGGATTATTAGTAGAGCTTCTACTCTCTGAGGGCTTTTTTAGATAATTTTGATATAGGATTGGTAATATAGCTTAATACTGTTCTTTTTCTTCCTATAATTGAGGCATTAGCTTGCATTCCAGTCAAAATTTCCATATCATTTGCTTGTTTAATTTCCTCAGTATTGACCTCAATAATAGCGGGATAATGAGGAATCTCGTCAGCACCAACTCTAGTACTAGCTGAAACAGTTTTAACTACACCGTCTACTTGACCCCAAATGGCCATATCATAAGCTGTAAAAGAAACTTTTGATAACATTCCCTCTTTTACATCTGCTATATCTTTTAGCATTATATTTACTTCTATACGTAAGTTATCTCCTATAGGGACAATTTCTGCTAACGGTGAACCACCATCGAGAACTTGACCAACATTGTTTGCATGTATTTGAGATATCACTCCATCTACAGGTGATTGTATGGAAGTGTTTTCAAGTCTAATTTCGCTACTCTTAAATCTTTTTTCAGAGTCATTTAATAATAAACTTTCATCAATTAAGGTCATTTCTGCAGCCGCACCTTCCTTGACAAGGTTTTCTAAAATTTTCACTTTTTTTGTTCTATCTTCCACATCTTTTTTAAACGCTTCATATTCAGTTAAAGCTTGTTGATTGTCAAAAATAAATAGTATGTCACCTTTTTTGACTTTATCACCTAGCTCAATATTTATTCCTGTTAGTCTTTCTGTATACAAATTTTGAACCATGTGCACTTTGCTAGTTGGTATCACAAAACCATCAGCTCTTATAACTGTATCCAGTTTAGCAAAAGCAGCCCAAAAGAAAGTGAAAAAACTAAAGAAAAAAATTATCCAGAAAACTATAAATGATTTTTTGTGTTTTTCAAAATTCTGAATCTGCAAAATTCCGGATGCAAATATTTGGTTGGGTATAGATCCCAATTTTGTATATAAATTATATAGTAATTTTTTCATTGAAATCTCTTAATTATTACTTTCTCTCTTTATAACTTCTTCTCGAGGTGCAACCCTAGACACCTGTCCATTTACCATTATAGCTACAGTATCAACATTTAATAAATGGTTTGCATTGTGAGTGGCTATAATAATTGTAGGTTTATAATCTAAGTTAAATATATGATTTATAACTTTTAATGAACTATCTGTATCCATTGAGCTTGTGGGTTCATCTAATACCAATAATTTAGGTTTTCTTATTAAAGCTCTAGCAAGTGCTATACTTTGCCTTTGCCCACCAGATAAGTTCAATCCTTGCTCGCTGACTTCATAATAATACGCCTTTGGAAGGGATGCTATGAATTCGTGGGCGCCTACTGCTTTTGCTGCTTCAACAATGTCATCTTCTGTCGCATTATCAAAACCTGCAGCGATATTTTCATAAATAGAACCAGAAAATAATTGTATCTGCTGAGGGCAATAACCAATGTTAGTGCGTAATTGTGAAGATGGGATATTGGTTATATCGTAATCACCAAGAAATAAACTTCCAGTAGGAGGAAGATGATATCCAATAATGTTTCTCAGCAAAGTTGATTTTCCGCAACCAAGGGGACCCACTATTGCAAATTTTTCACCATCTTTTATTGAGAGATTAATGTTTTCTAATATTTTTGTTTCATTAATTGAATATTCAAGATTCTTTACCTTGATTTGACCTGAGTCAATTATAACGCCTTTTATATCCTGAAGAGTTTCGTCACGGTTTTCTTCCTTCATTAATTCGTTAACATTTCTAAAAGCATTTAGAGCGCCATTTAAGCGAGTTAGTAATTGTCCAGTTTGGACTAAAGGTGATAATACTCTTCCAGAAAGAATAACACAGGCTATTAATGCGCCTGTAGTCATTTTAAGGCTCGAAATTAAAAATACTCCTACAACAACAATGCCAATCATACTAACCTGTAAAGAGCTCGTAGCAAAATTAAGAGCAAAGTTTGCTGTAATTCTATTAAGTAATCCTATCCTAGCAGATTCTTTAGTACTGCTATTCCATCTATCCTTAAGAAAGCTTCCCCCGGCTATACTTCTAACGGTTTCCATATTTGAAGTTAGCTCTAAAAGTGAACGCATCTTTGTTGTTTGCACGATTGTATTTTCATTTCCATATCTTTTTAGTATAGGTTGAATCAAACCTGCAACGCCAAGAACAAGGGGTACTATTAATGTAGGTACCAAAGCACCCCCCCCGCCAATAGCATAAAGAACGCCTATGAATATGAACATAAAAGGTAAATCAATAAATACTGCTAGACTAGCAGAAGTAAAGAAATCTCTTACCCCCTCAAACTCCTTTACTGTTTGGACAACACCACTTCCTGCTCCAAGCAATCTTGGATCTTGACCAACGAGTTTACCAAAAAGTCTTTCGTTAACTTCTTCTTCTATTTGTATTCCAGCTAAATCAATAAAATATCCTCTTAACATTTTAAGAACAAAATCAAAGATAATTACAACCGCTATACCTATTGTTAAAGCTAATAAAGATTCCATTGCATTATTAGGAAGAACTCGGTCATAAACGGTCATAATATAAAAAGCACTCATTAAGGCAAAAATATTTATTAATATAGAGGCCATAGCTACTTGAAAGTATATACCTCTATTTTTAAGTGCTGTACCCCAAAACCAGTGGTCTTTAATTTTTGTTGATTCAGTGTTCATATTTAAAATACCATTAAAAGTCTTTGAATTAGTATTTGATTTTGGTGAAGAAGACCAAAGTAAGCCATTAATAAGTTATTTTCAGAATCCATTAGGCTTTTGAGTTGATTAATTTCTTGTAAAGCTGTTTCAGCTAATGTTGTAGCTACAAAACCGCTAACTTCAATTCTTTTAGCAATGATCTCTCTTTGTTTTTGAGTATCTACAAAAGCTTGATAAATTTCATTTCTTGATTTTGTGGCTGATTCAAGGACGCTTAAAAACTCAGCTTCAGAATTTAAATCTTTCTTTTTTTCTATATCAATAGTGTTTTTTGCAGCCCTTGATTTAGCTTTTGAACCTGATATTCTCGCTGAAGATCTTCCAAAATCGAAGAATGGATAAGAGAAATACAACCCTCCACGTACATCTTCATCTCCCAAATTATCATCCAGATCATATTTGGTAAATCTTGCTGCAAAACCAAATTGAGGTCTATATTGGCTTTTTTCAATAGTTATATCTTCAATGCTTTCTTTATATTTAGATTGAGACATTTCGACATCAAATGATAAATTTTGGAAAGGAATTTATTGTTCATTAATTTTAATTTTTGGATATAATTGGTCTTTAAAATCCCTTTTAAAGAAATTTTCATACATTGATATATCTCTTTTTGAGTTTGCATTAAGATTCACAACTGTAGATTTAATATTATTATATCTAACTGAAAACAATGCATACTCAACAGGATCTGCTATTCCTGCGTCTACACGAGCCTTAACTTTAGATAAATAGGGATGGAGTTCATCTAGAACTTTTTTTGCATGTTGATGGAGTAAATATGATGAGATTGCTTGAATATAAATATTATTCGCAGAATATATTAATTGAGATATTGTCTTTTTCTTAGAAAGAGAGATATGAATAGCTCCTTCCTTAGCTTTTCTAACACCAGCATTAATTCCTCCTCCTGTATATATAGCTTGTCTAAGTTCTACTACACCATCAAAACTATCATCTCGAATTTTTCTTAATGCATTATTTTCTTTTATTTTTCTTGATAATACTTCATCATTAACTACTCTCATTGACAGCTCTGGTAACCTCTGCCTTCTTGAATATTTAAGATTCATTTCTGCTTCATTGAGAATAGCGTTTGCGTATGAGAATTCGGGTTGTTCTAAAACTATTACTCTTAGAAACTCAAGGTATTCTTCTTCATTTTGCAATTCATAAAAGTCTTCCATTGTTTCAAATGAATATCTTTGAGCAGATATTTCAATTGGTATAAAAAAAGAAGCCAATATAATGAAAATTGTTATTTTTATTTTATCTAACGACATATAAAACGCTCTCGAAATTAATATTCGGCTAAAGAAGATGAAAATTTAAGAATTTCTTTAATTTTAAAGAATTCTATTTTTTACTTTTTCCTTTTCCTTTGCCATTTCCCTTTTCCTTACCTTTAGTATCTTGATTGCTTTTAGTTTCAGCTTCTGCTTCAGCTAATTGAGTTTCTAAAGTGTTAAGGGTATTTACTAGGTTGTTAACCACTTCTGCAACGATATTCCCAGGAACTTCAATAACCCCTGATTCTCTAATTTGTCCATCAGGGCCTGCACTTAACCCTTGAATTCTTACAAATCCATTAGCAAATGTGGCTGCTCCAATTTGTTCTATTATCATAATTTTCTCCACTCCATAAAGTTGTTATATTTAGTTAGATGGTGATTCTTTTATTAATTTCAACCCTAAGGAATGGTGGGCGTGGCTGGGATTGAACCAGCGACCTCTACGATGTCAACGTAGCGCTCTCCCACTGAGCTACACGCCCTTCAAATTATCAGGAAAATGAATCCATCCAGTTATAACATATTTGATTTCATTGGTTATGGAGCCTTTATGAAGATGTGTCCATTCTGAAGGCCATATTATAGTAAGACCCTTTATTGGTTTCACTTTAATATCAAAATAATAAAATTCTGTTTCTCCACCATCATTGACAGTATTAAGGTATGTCATCCAGGCAAATAACCTGCTGGAAGATTCCATATTCATTCTTTCTGAATGCCAAGATTTAAAATGACCTCCCTTATTATATTTCTGGATATTAAAAGGTCCTATATGTAAATCTTTTAAGTGATTATCCATATTGTATTTCTTTAAATACTCCCAGTAACACTTGTTTAAATGAATCATGTAATTACTTACTGGTTTATAGTCAATATTCTCTATATCTATAGGGTTAATGACCATATCAATAGAATCTTTAGTCTCTTTATTCAAACCAGTGTAAGATTCTCCTATAATATGTTTGGATTCATTAGATTCAAATAATTCTATTAAATTGTCGCATAATTCATTATCCTCAGCCAACCAACCCTCAATGAAAGTTTGTCTTTTAGGTGATGTCTCTATTTCAAATTTTTTCATTTAACTGCACTTTATCTATTTCAAATGGACCATATTCTTCTTTACATTTAAATACTATACTACCAGCAGCAATTCTCTTACAAAAAACAGATTCTTGGTGTTTACCAAATTTTTGGTAAATATTTGAAAGATTCATATATAAAATTCTTTTTCTAGGATTGATTTTTATTGCTTTGTTCATAAGATCAAGAGCTTCATGTAATTTGTTTTGAAAATAATAGATATTTGACATATTAACATAAGCATCTAAGAATATTTCATTATATTTAAGAGCTTGGATATAATTTTCCTCAGCTTTACTGAGCTCTTCTATTCCCTCATAACACATGCCTAGATTATAAAAAACTATTCCTATTTCGTTTTTCATATTTTCAAATTTTTCTTTCTTTTCAATTATCTCATTGAAAAACTTAATTGATTCATGATATTCCTTATTTTCAAGATTCAAAAAACCTAATTTAAACAAAGCTTGAAAATTATTATCATTTATCGAGTATAATTCTTTGTATATTTTTTTTGACTCTTTATATTTTCTTAGTTCAAAAAGACAATTTGCTTTTGCCTGTATTAAAATCTCAAATTGATTTTCTTTATCAAGGTGAGACTCAATTACTTCTAAAGCCTCTTCCTTTTGGTTTAATAAAATTAAATTATTAGCAAATTCAGCAATCAAAGGAGGAGAATCTTTTTCTAATTCAATTAATTTTCTTAGATATAAATCTACTTTATCGTATTGTTTAAGTATTCTTAGAACGCTAACAATATTTTTAATAATTGGAATATAATTGGGGTTGATCGCTAAACCTTTTTCAAAATAATTAATCGCATTATTATAATTTTGAGATTTTGAATTGATTATTCCTTTTATATTCAAGGCATCGAGATTATTTGGCTCACTTAACAAGATATCATTAACTATTATATCGGCTTCCTTAATTTTATTTGAATTTGATAGATTGATTGCTGTAGAGAGTTTTTTAGAAGTAGAATTATTCATAGTTTTTCTTGAAAGCTTAAATAATATATAGTGAATTGTTCATAGGTTATAATTTAATACAATTTCTGTAAATATCTAGGAATTTAAAGATAATGAAAAAAAAAGAAAAATATGATCAAATTTTTCACTTATTTCAAAAAAAAAGATATAAAGAAATTGTTGGAGAATATGAGTTTATAAATAAAAATTTTCTCGATGATATAAGAATTTTAAATATTTTGGGCGCAAGTTTAGCTATTGAAAAATTCTACGAAAAAGCTCTTAAAATTTTTGAAAAAATTGAACAACTTGATCCGGCTCAGCCAAATATAAAAATTAACCTTGGAAATTTATACAGTTTATGTGGAAAATTAGAAAAATCAATAGAATATCTAAATGAGGAAATTTCTTCTAATTTAAATAATGTTTCAGCTTATTACAATTTGGCTTTATCTTATCAATCAATAGGCAACACTTTACTTTCTATTAAAAATTATAAATTGGCGGTTGAACTATTAAGTCAAAATAATCAAGCATTAGCGAACAATATATGTGAAGGATATTTTGATATTTTAAATGAATTAGGCAAAACTAAAGAAGCTTTTGAAGAAGGTAAATCGCTCGTTAAGCGGTTTCCAAATTCATCAATTATTAATTGGAAGTTGGCAAATCTGTATTCTACTAGAAAACTAAATTCAGATGCTATTAATTTGTATAAGAAAGCTATAGAAATTGATGCAAATAATGAACTTATCAAATTTGATTTAGCTATGTGCTTAAAAGATAATGGAGATTATGAAGAATCTCTCTCTTTACTTAAGAATTCAAAATTAAGTTTATCAAAAGCATTCTACATAGAGATGCTTTTTAATCTAGGATTTAAAGACGATTTTTTAAAAGAATTAGAAAATGCTTGTGAAAATTTTAAAGGTAATAGGTTAATTGCAAATATCAGTAAATATAGTTCATATTTATATAATCGTAATGACACTTACCCATATTGCAGTGAACCTTTCAAATATATTCAGGTGAATAATGTTGTAGAAACATACCTAATAAATGACTGTATAAAAGAAATAGATTCAATTGATCTCAATTTAATGAATCAAAATCTTTTAAAGAATGGTACTCAATCTTCGGGAAATCTTTTTAGCATTAATTCTCCTGTCTTTGATGAGTTAAAAAATATAATTGAAAAAGAAATTAAAAAATATAGAGAGAATTTTTCTAATGAAAATCAATACTTTACTGACTTTTGGCCCAAAAAGACTGATTTAAATTCCTGGTATATCAACCTAAAAAAAGGCGGTTCTTTGGATTATCATTTTCATCATGATGGGTGGGTAAGTGGAACTGTTTATTTAGAGGTGCCAGAAACAGAAAATGTGATTGATGGCTCTATTCAGTTTGGATTTAATAATAGCAATTATAAATTTATAAAAGGACTTCCAACAAAAAGTTATAAGCCCATTAGTGGTGATATCTTAATCTTTCCATCCTCACTTAACCATAGAGTCAATCCTTTTAATGACACAATTGATGGGAACAGGAGAGTTAGCTTGGCTTTTGATTTAATACCTATAGAATAGCAGTGAAATGTTTGAATTTAATAAAGTTTATAATTTCTATAAATCTAAAAATGATTTCTCCCCAATAATTCTCTCCTCACCTCATTCGGGAAGATTATATCAAAAAGAATATTTAGATCTTTTAAATTTTGATTTGATGGATTTAAGAATTTTTGAAGATTGTTTAATTGATGAATTATATGAATTTGGACCGGATATTGGATGTAATTTTTTAGTGTCTAATGTACCTAGATTAATGATAGACCTTAATAGGGGTAAAGATGAAATTGACAAAGAAATGTTCTTTAATTTACCAGGGGATTCTTTTTGCAATAGTAATAGAGTTTTATCGGGAATAGGTCTCTTTCCTAAATTAAGAGGTTCAGAATATATTTATAAAGAAAAATTGGATTGGTTAATTTTTAAAAAACTTATCGATAATGCATATGATGTTTGGCATTCTAAGCTTGAAAAAGAAATATTTGAAGTTAAAACAACATTTTCAGATATAGTTCTTTTGGATTGTCATTCTATGCCTAGCTTAGATATAAATGGATATAAGATAAATAACCTTCCTGACTTTGTGATAGGAGATTTATGGGGAAAAACCAGTAAAAAAGAAATTACACAATTTCTAGTAGATTTTTTAAAAAAAGAAGGTTTTAAAGTTTCGACCAATTCTCCTTATGCTGGTGCACATATTTTGAAGAAATACGGCAAACCAGAAAAAGGAATTAATGCTTTGCAAATTGAGATAAGAAAAGATTTATATTTAGATGAAAAAGAATTAAGTATAAATGAAAACTATAACAACATTAAAAGAATATTACAGAAGATGATCCTTAACTTATCTGGCTTAGTGAATGAAAAAAATGTTTATCAAAAATCCGCTGAATGAGAATCAAAATGTCTTTAAATAATGAGATAATTGAATTTGCTAAGTTTTTAGCTAATGAATCAGCAAAAATTACTTTATCTTTTTATGAAAAAGAAATTGAAATATCTAATAAATCATCTAAAGGATTTGATCCTGTTACTAATGCTGATAAAGGGGTTGAATCTCTAATAAGGGATTTGATAAAAAAGGAGTTTCCTTCTCACGGTATTATTGGTGAAGAATTTGAAGATACATATTTAGAAGGAGAACCTCATTGGGTCATTGATCCTATAGATGGAACAAGAGCCTTTATCCTAAATATTCCTATTTGGGGAACATTAATTGCATATAATGATGGAAGTAGACCAGTTTTAGGCGTTGCTGATTTCCCTGCCTTAGGTAAGAGATATATAGGTTATAATAATAAGAGTTTTGATATATCTGGAGGTAAGAATAATTCTATTTCTTCAAACCAAAATGTAGAATTAGAGGATTGTGTTATCTCTACTACGGATCCGTTACTTTTTAATGAAAAGGAATATATTTCTTTTAAAAATTTGGTTTCATTATCTTCTAAAAGAAGATTTGGTCTTGATTGTAGCGGTTATTGTTTATTAGCATCTGGAAAGATAGATTTAGTAATAGAACCAAGCCTAAAAAATTATGATATTCAAGCTCTTATTCCAATTATTGAGGGCTCTGGAGGAATTATTACAACTTGGAATAATGAGAAAGCTTATCAAGGTGGCAATATTATTGCTTGTTCAAATAAAAGATTACATTCTAGAGTTATCAAAATTATAAACGATAATGAGCATAGTTAAACATCAAGGATTTAATGAGAGAAGAAACTCCAAATGAAGCAAGTGAATTAAAAAGACAAATTACTCATATGTCGAATTTACATGCTGAAAAAAAATTTAAAGAATTATTTAATTCAGCATCTACTTTGAATAAGGAATATCCTAACAATATTGAAGTTATGAATTGTTTATCTATTGCTCATAGATCATTAGGTAATTTGGAGAAAGCAAAACAAATCTACATAAGTATGATCAATTTAGATAAGAAACCAGAATCCTCACATATATTTACAAATGCGGGGAATCTTTTTTTTGATACTGGTGATATTGATAAATCAGTTAAATTTCATGAAATAGCAATTGATTTAGACAAAGAGAATGCAATGTCTTTTCGAGGATTAGGTTTAATTGCTGAAAATTCAGGAAATGCTGAGAAAGCTATAGATTATTACAAAAAAGGACTAGAAATAGATCCCAGTAATGAATTAATTAATTTTTGTTTAGGAAATGTTTACAGGGTTAAAGAAAATTTTGATGAAGCAATAAAGTACTACGAGCTTTCAGATGTTAAATTAAGTAAAACCAATCAACTTGAATGTATATATAAAAATAATGATAAAGATCTTTTTAATGAAAAGTTAAAAAAATTTATCGACACCAAAGCGGTAGAACCTTTAGTTGCCACGTTGAGTTCGCATGCATCTATAAGATTTGATCAACAAGATGAATATAACTTTTGCCCAAATCCTTTTGATTATCTTTGCAAAGCTAATTTATATAATGATGAAAGATTTAATGATAAATTTGTTTCAGAATTATATGAAGAGATTAATAATTCTAATATAAGCAAAAAAAAACAATCTTTATTGAAAAATGGTTTTCAATCATCAGGAAATCTATTTTTACAAGATTCTCCAAATATAAAAATAATGGAAAATATTGTACATGATGCAATTGATAGTTTTAAAAAGAAATTTTTTGATAGAAATATAGGTCTAATAAAATATTGGCCTAAAAATTTTGAAGTAATTGCTTGGTTAATAATAATAAAGAAAGAAGGAAATTTATTGCCTCATATGCATAAACACGGCTGGGTAAGTGGTAGTATTTATTTACACATTCCTCAAAGATCCTCCAAAGATGAGGGTAATATTAAGTTTAGTTTGCATGGCGGAGGTTATCCGCATGATAATAAAGATTATCCAGCAAAAATTATCGATATTAATAAAGGAAGTATGGTTTTATTTCCTTCTTCATTATTTCATGCAACATTACCTTTTTCTTCTGATGAAGAGAGGGTAACGCTCGCTTTTGATTTAATACCAAAATAGTTATGGTATTAAGAAATTATCTATTTCAACCCACATTTCTTTTCTATGTTTGTCTTTTTCCATAAATATTTCGTGTTCGGTTTCATGAAAATTTAAAATTTTTGAATTCTTTAACCTTTCTGACATATCAATAATGTGTTTTGATGATACCACTCTATCATTTAAGCTATTTAAAAATAATATTTTATATCTTATATCCTCTGCCCAACCATCTTTTCTCATTAATAATATTTCTTTTTTTGCTGCATTTGCCCATGCATTAGTTATGCCCCATAATCTTATGTCAGGTTTTTTTCTTACAAGCTTAAGCGTTCTTAAATATCTAAATTTATCGGAAGTTAGATCATTATCTTTAAACAAAGTTTCTTTTCCCATGTTTGGTTTTGATCCTATTAAATAACTTTTCCTTGGGAATAAAATATTTGCCAATGTAATCAAAGGCATTATAAATTTTTCATTTCTAAACCCTAGCATTGGAGCAGATAATATAATTCTATCAAATTTATCAATATGTCCTTTTAAAAAGGAGAGTAAAATACAGCCACCCATTGAATGACCAATGCCTATAAGCGGTCCAGGAAAATTATTAGAGATAAAGTTTTCGATTATGAATGCTAAATCTTGATGATGAATATTAAAATCATCAATGAATTGTTTATGTTTATTATTTATCATTTTATCTGATATTCCCTGACCTCTCCAATCAAAACTTACAACATTAAAGGATCTGTCTAAGAATTCTTGTACTGTTTCGTAATATTTTTCTATAAATTCATTATGACCTTGTTGCAGTAAGATTGTCCCATTACTTTTGTTTTTTAAATTTGTTTTCCAATAAATTAATCGGATTCTTTTTTCATCTTTCATGGGAATAAAAATAGAATTTATTCCTTTTGGTGCTTTATAGTTATCTAG
The DNA here is from genome assembly GCA_002718285.1 of Fidelibacterota bacterium. The sequence goes on along the minus strand of PBAR01000035.1, from coordinate 7,636 downwards.
CTCTAAATAAGGGGCTTTTTGGTAATCTATCATTTTATAAACATTGAATAATTTATTTTCTTAACTATCATAACAAAAAAATTAAGAGAAAAACATGTCTTGGGAAAAAGATATAAAAGAAATTAAAAAAAGAGAGAGTTTTGCACTTAATCATGGCGGTAAAGAATCTATAAGAATTCAGCATGAAAAAGGAAGAAAAACATTAAGAGAAAGATTAGATATAATTCTAGACAAAGATTCCTTTGACGAACTAGGAAAAATATCTGGTTCTCCGATTTATAATAACAAAGGTGAGTTAGAGAATTTTACCCCTGCTAATTTCTTACTTGGGTTTGGAAAAATAAATAATAGACAAGTCATAATTGGTGGAGAAGATTTTACACTTAAAGGAGGGTCCCCAAATCCATCAGGCTTAAGAAAAAGTGTTTATACCGAAGAATTAGCGCTCCAGTATAAGATACCTTTAATTAGACTGCATGAAGGAGGAGGAGGGTCGGTTACTGGATCTGGTGGTTCTGCAAATAAACCAACTATTCCTAACAGTGAGCCGGTTTTTTCAAGAAATAGATTTCAAACACTTGCTAAATGTTTGGGAATTATTCCTGTTGCTACTGCTGCTTTAGGGCCTGTTGCAGGGTTACCTGCAGCGCGACTTGTAGCATCCCATTTTTCTGTAATGACTAAAGATTCGCAGGTATTAATTGCAGGACCAGCTGTAGTTAAAAGAGCTTTAGGAATAGAAATATCTAAAGAAAACCTGGGGGGGCCTGATGTACATCTTAGGTCAGGGGTTGTTGATAATTTAGCTGAAAACGAAGAGGATGCTCTTCACCAAATAAAGACTTTCCTTTCTTACTTGCCAGATAATTTTATGGATCTACCACCTTCCGAAACTTCAAAAGATAAAATTAATAGAAAAGAAGAAGAATTAGCATCAATTGTTCCTAAAGATAGAAGAAAAGCTTACAATATGAGAAAGATACTAGATCTTATTCTTGATAAAGAAAGTTTTTTTGAAATGGGTAAGATGTTTGGGTCAAGTTTAATTACGGGTCTTGCGAGATTAAATGGACAAACTGTGGGAGTATTAGCTAATGATTGTATGTTTTATGCTGGAGCTATGACATTTGAAGCTTCACAAAAAATAAGAAGATTTATAGATTTTGTTAATACTTTTAATATTCCTGTATTAAGTTTTGTTGATGAACCAGGTTTTATGATAGGTCCTGATTCTGAAAAGGCTGGGACTATTCGACATGGAACAGCTGCAATTTCTTCTTTAATGCAATCAAAAGTTCCGTGGGCTAGTATTATAGTAAGAAAACTTTATGGAGTTGCCGGGGCAGCTCATTTTGCGCCTGACGGTTATGTTTTGTCATGGCCTAGTGCGGAAAGTGGTGCGCTTCCTGTAGAGGGAGGTGTTGCGATAGCCTTTAAAAAGGAAATAGAATCTGCTGATAATCCTGAACAAAAAAGGAAAGAATTAGAAGAATTGCTAGCCAAAAGATCCTCACCTTTTCCTCGTGCAGAAAACTTTTCTGTTCATGAATTAATTGACCCTAGAGAAACAAGACCAAAGTTAATTTCTTGGATTGATTTAGCTATTCGTTCTCAGGATAAACCTTTAGAACCATATAAAACTACTATGTTACCTTAATTATATACGCCCAAAGTCATCTTCTAAGCGCTCAATATCGTCTTCAGAAATATTATTTCCAATTTGTATTTCTATTATTTTTAAAAGTTGTTCTCCGATATTTTCAAGTCTATGAAGATCACCCTGAGGAATAAATATATTATCATTTTCTTCTAATTTACATTTTGAATCTTCAAGATAAACCATGCCTTTTCCGGAGATAATTTGCCAATATTCTGATCGATTTTTGTGTCTTTGGAGGGATTGTTTTTTTCCAGGATTTATAATTATTTCCTTAATTTGATATCCTTTACCTTTTGCAATAACATGAAAATTTCCCCATGGTCTGGTTTCAACATCTGCTATATGATTTTTTGTTAAATTAGAACTACTTTCTAACTTATGAATACCGCCAATTCCAAATTTTAGATCAATTCCTAAATTTTTACATACCTCGCTTTCCCGGATCTTATTTTCCTGACTTCTATCCCCTCCATTACAATAACATATAGTTTTTTTTGGATTGTCTTTATGAAAGTCAATTATTGCATTGTTGCTGCTGTCATCACTATCATTATTTTGTATTATTACTTTAGCAACACTTTCAAATTCTTCTAGAATTAATGCTCTTTGTGATTCGACCATGAAAGGTTTACCTTTTTTTCTTTTAAGCCAATCATCACTGTTAAGTAATATAATGACTTTATTTGCTATATCACTTGCTTCTTTAATCATAGCTAGATGACCAATATGAACGGGGTCAAAACCTCCACTTAGTATTGCAAAATCGTATTTTTTCGTCATTTTTTTAATTCTTTCGCTATGCTTTATAGTGTATAAAATCTATATTAAACTTTTATAATAATCTATTGTAATATTGACATAATTGTCACTAAGTTTTAGCTTCCGATTTCGAAAGGTGTACTATGAAGGTTAAAAACTCATTAAAATCTTTAAGAGGTAGACATAGAGATAATCGGCTGATTAGAAGAAAAGGTCGTTACTATGTTATTAACAAAACTAATAGACGCTTTAAAGCTAGGCAAGGCTAAATCACCTCATTTAACTACCTTCATTCCCGGTATTTTTAATGAATGAAAGAAACATTATAATCAATCAAGGAACTAATGATGATTATTTAGTCATTTGCGATCACGCCTCTAATAGAATTCCAAGTAAATATAATAATTTAGGGTTAAATAAAGAAACAATAGAAAGTCATAGAGCATATGATATTGGTATTTCGGATGTAGCTAATGCGCTTTCAGAAAAAATAAAATGCCCTTTAATCATGACAAATTTTTCAAGGCTATTAATTGATCCAAATAGAGGGATCGATGATCCAACACTAATCCCAAAATTATCTGAAAATATAAAAATATGTGGTAACTTAAAAACAAATTTTAATAATAATTGTATTGAAAGATCTGAGAGAATTAACCTTTTTTATTTACCTTATCATCAGGCAATAGAAAGGTTAATTTCAGAAAGTATAAAAAAATCAAAAGTACCCAAAATAATTTCTATGCACAGTTTTACACCAATCTGGAAAGGAAAGAGGCGAGAAACAGATCTAGGAATTTTATGGGACAAGGATGACCGTTTGGCGTCTATTTTTCTAAATTCTTTTAAAGAGATAAATATAGGAAACAATAAACCTTATAATGGCAGATTGATGAATGATACCCTTTATAAACATGGAACTTTAAATGGATTACCTCACATCTTGATAGAAATACGCCAAGATTTACTTAAGACTTTAAAAGAAAGATCTTTATGGGCTAACAAAATATATGAAGTTTTAAAAGAAAATAAAAAAGAAATTAAATCGTTTAAGATTAAGAAATATGGATCAAATGCAATTTAGAAAAAGGAGAAAAAATGTCTGATACTAAGACCTCAATTGAATCTGCTGTGTTTAGAAGATTAATTACTCACCTGAGAGAAAGAAATGATGTTCAAAATATTGATATTATGGATACAGTTGGATTTTGTAGAAATTGTCTATCGAGATGGTACAAAGAAGAGTCAGAAAGAATGGAAATAAATATTTCTGAGGAAGAGTCTAAAGAATTGGTTTATGGTATGCCTTATAAGGATTGGAAAGAAAAATTTCAAAAATGAATTAATCGACACCTTATTGTTAAAAAATACTAGAAATCAACTGTTTAATAGCGTAACACAGTGGTTTAATTTTTACTAAACAAGCTATGATAATATCAGCATTAAAAGAAAGAAAAGGTTCAGAAAAGCGTGTTGCAATAGTACCAGACATTGCTAAGAAATTAATTAAAGATGGTCACACTGTTTTAATAGAATCTAATGCAGGTTCAGAGAGTTTTTTCCATGACGATCTATATAAAGAAGTAGGGGCGCAAATCTTATCCCTTGATGATATTGTTGGAAAAACAGATGTTCTTCTATCAATTGATCTTCCTTCTGACGAAATTTTGTCTAAGTTGAAAAATAGTTCTTGTTTGGTTGGGCTTTTAAACCCATTCGATAACATATCAAAGTTTGAGGGAATTAAAAATAAATCGATGTCTGTCTTTTCTATGGAACTTATACCGAGAATTTCAAGAGCACAATCTATGGATGTTTTATCTTCTCAAGCAAATCTTGCTGGATACAGAGCAGTTATTACAGCCACATCACTTTATTCAAAATCAATGTCAATGATGATGACAGCTGCAGGAACAGTTGCTCCAGCTAAAGTTTTTGTTATGGGTGTTGGAGTAGCTGGGTTACAAGCAATTGCGACGGCAAAAAGACTTGGTGCAGTAGTTTCTGCTACAGATGTGAGAAGGGCAGCAGCAGAACAATGCGAGAGTCTCGGCGCTTCATTTATTATGGTCGAAGATGAAAATGACGCTGAAGATGAATCTGGTTATGCGAAAGAAATGTCTAAAGAATATCAAGATAAACAAAGACAACTAATTTCTGATCATATTAAACAACAGGATATAATTATTTGTTCTGCTCTTATTCCAGGTAAAAAAGCACCAATATTATTAGATGAAATTTCAACAAAAAGTATGAAACCTGGTTCAGTTATAATTGATATGGCAATAGAAAGAGGTGGGAATTGTGAGCTATCCAAATTGGGTGAAATAGTTGAAATTAATGGGATAAAGGTTGTAGGAGATGTCTCATTAATCAATGGTATTTCTCCGGATGCATCTAATTTATTTTCAAGAAATTTATATTCTTTTTTAGACATATTAATTGATAGAGAAAATAATACTCTAGATTTCAATGATGAAATAATAAAAGAAGCTATGGTTTTAAATAACGGTCAGGTTTCTGAGAACCTAAAAGAATTATAGGATTAATTATGGATATAAGCCCAATCGTTTATTTCGGAAGCATTTTTGTTTTAGCTATATTTATTGGATATTATGTAGTTTGGTCCGTTACTCCAGCATTACACACTCCATTAATGTCTGTAACGAATGCTATATCTGCTGTCATCATTGTTGGCGCTATAATTTCGATAGGAACAGATTCAAGTGGTTCTTTAAGTGGATTTTCGAAATTAGTCTCTTTCTTTGCGCTTATTTTTGCTTCAATCAATATTTTTGGAGGATTTCTTGTAACTCAAAGAATGCTAGCGATGTATAAGAAGAAGGGTAAGAATGATGACTAATGATTTAACTACTATATTGTACTTAATATCAGGCGTCCTTTTTATATTGGCGATAAGGGGATTATCATCACCAGATACAGCAAGAACAGGAAATTATCTTGGCATATCTGGTATGTTGTTAGCATTTATAGTCACAATAATAAATTTAGAACAGAATAATTTGTATAACTGGATACTAATTATTTCTGGGATATCAATAGGTGGTTTAATAGGGTCTCTTTTAGCTAGAAAAGTTGCTATGACTGACATGCCCCAAATGGTTGCTGCTCTTAACTCTATGGGTGGTTTATCAGCCGTTTTTGTTGCATGGGCAGCTTTTTTATCTCCAGAATCTTTTGGTCTTTTAATTGATGGATATATTAAAGCCCCAAGTATTATTCAAATGTTACTAGGGATATTTGTTGGTGCAATAACTTTTTCTGGTTCAGTAATAGCTTTTTTAAAATTACAAGGATGGATGACTGGTGCGCCAATTATTTTACCTTTTAGGCATGTTCTTAATATTTTGTTATTTTTAACCTTTATTTTTATTTCAATTTGGATGGTCATCAATATAACTGCATCGCATTCCTATTGGTTCTTACTAATTACAATTTTATCACTTTCGTTAGGTTTGTTATTAATAATACCTATTGGTGGCGCTGATATGCCTGTTGTTATATCTATGCTTAATTCTTACTCAGGTTTTGCAGCTGCAATAATTGGTTTTACTCTAGGAAATCTTGCCCTTGTAATAACAGGTGCTTTAGTTGGGTCATCTGGAGCTATTTTGTCTTATATTATGTGTGCAGCAATGAATCGTTCTTTTATATCTGTTATAATGGGTGGGTTCGGTGAAGATTCTACATCTACAGTTTCAAATGAAAATAAACCTGTAAAAATTGGGTCTTCTGATGATGCGGCATTTATTTTGAAGAATGCTAGCTCAGTTATTATTATTCCTGGTTATGGAATGGCTGTAGCAAGAGCGCAAAATGCTTTGAAAGAAATGTCTGATAAATTGAAAGGATTAGGCATAAAGGTCTCTTATGCAATCCATCCTGTAGCAGGCAGAATGCCCGGGCATATGAATGTTTTGCTTGCTGAGGCCGATGTTCCATATGAGGAAATATTTGAGTTAAGTGAAATTAATTCGAATTTTTCTCAAGCTGATGTAGCTTTTGTTATTGGTGCAAATGATGTTACTAATCCTGCAGCTAAAAATGATACTCAAAGCCCTATTTATGGTATGCCGATTTTAGAAGTTGAAAATGCAAAAACCGTTCTCTTTGTTAAAAGAAGTTTAGGAATAGGTTATGCAGGAATCGATAATGAACTTTTCTATAGAGAAAATACAATGATGTTATTATCAGATGCAAAGAAGATGGCTGAAGATATTTCAATTAATTTATAATTTAGAAATCTCTATATGTGGGTTGTTTCTTCATTGGGATAAGACCCTCGCGCATTGCTCTCTTTCTAGATAACTTTCTCGCTCTTCTTATTGCCTCAGATTTTTCTCTTGCTTTTTTTTCGGACGGTTTTTCATAGCTGTTTCTTAATTTGACTTCACGGAAAACACCCTCGCGTTGCATTTTCTTTTTTAAAACGCGTATGGCTTGTTCTACATTGTTGTCTCTTACAGAAACTTCCATATTAATAAACCCTTAAAGTTGTGCATTTTGATATCAAATGTTCTTTATAATGTCTAGAATAGATGTATTTTTTATTAAAAATGTCTTCTTAGAACTATATTAATCGGTAATATATGTTAAATGACCCATTTTTCTATCGGTTTTAACTTCTTTCTTGCCATATAAATGTATAAATATTTTATCTGTCGATTGCTTATTTTCCCAATTATATATTTCTTCGCCAATTAGATTTACCATATGACAGTTGTATAACAATTCAGGTTCTTCTATTTTTAACCCAATTATTGCATCCATATGAATCTTGAATTGGCTAATAGAACAACCTTCAATTGTCCAGTGACCTGAATTATGAACTCTAGGAGCAATTTCATTCACTAAAATACCATTTTTTGTTTTGAAAAATTCTACTGTTAAAACCCCTATATGATCTAGTGAAGTAACTATTTTTTTTGTTATACTTTTAATGTCATTTTCTAATTTACTATCAAAAATTAAAGGCGCATATGAATGTTTTAATATATGATTTTCATGAACATTTCTTACCAATGGAAAGTGAGAAACATTTCCGAATATATCTCTGCAGACAACTTGAGAAAATTCAAATTCAAATGGTATTTTTTTTTCTATAATTGCATTGTTTATGAGTTTTTCTAGATTTGAATCAAATTTAATTTCATTTTTTATAGTAATTTGACCTTTTCCGTCGTAACCAAACCTTCT
>PBAR01000034.1 GCA_002718285.1 Fidelibacterota bacterium | reverse complement strand
TGGGTAAATTATAAGAATTAGGCTCGTGTATTTCATAGATTTTATCAAAGTTAAACATTCACAAACTTTATCTTGGAATTAGGTCAAAAGCTATACTAATTCTATTGTCGTTGTCATCTTTTGAATTAAAAGGATTGACCCTATGATTTAAAGACGAAGGAAACAAAACAATATCTCCGACACTTGGTTTATAAATTTTTGTTGGCAATCCTTCTATGAATTTACGATTTATATTGTTAAAGCTAAATTCTATAGACCCTTCTTTATTATCTTTAGTGTCTGGTATCTTAAGATAAACGCTGCCACTTATCCATCCGACCTGATGATTATGATAATATAATTTTCCACCTTTTTTTAAATCAATATACCAGCCATTTAATTCGGTTTCTTTTGGCCAAAATTTAAGGAAATATTGATCTTCATTAATAAATTTTTCTTTGTAGAGACTAAGCTCATTAATGATAATTGATTTTAAATCATTAATTTTATCAGCTCCAAATGTAAAAAGATTTCCAGAAGATTGTTTTCCAGAATGTATTAAATCCTGCTTTAAATAATCTATATCTAAATTATTAATTTCCTCTATCAGACTTTTTACAAACCCTGGGTCAAGAATATTTCGAGTATACAAAAAATCCATAGGATTGTTACAAAATGGATACTTATCATCTGAGTCATATAAATATGATGTATATGTACTTAAATCTGCCAATAATCTACTTCCTTTAAAATTAATACAAGCATCATCTAATTCTTTTAAAAATTCGTCTTTTAATTCCAGCGAAAATAAAGTTTCGATATATACGGCGCGTGAATCTTTGTAATTTACATCTTTTAGGATATTTAAAACCTCTTTTTCTCTTCCCGCTTTTTTTAAGGAAAAGGATAAATCGTATTTTATCGCATCATTATTTTCGTTCAAAGAAAGCGCTTTTTTATAGTATTTGATGGCAGTCTCGCTATCATCTTCCCAGGCGCAAAGGTTTGCTTGTTTAGCTAATAGTTCTACTGAATTAGGGTATTTTTCAAGCAATTCTTGGTTTTTTGTATAAGCTTCTTTATTTTTCCCCAAATTGATTAAGTGATTAATATATTTAGGACCAATATCATCTATGAGTTGTGCATGTTGAGTGGGAACTTTATCAATTATTTTATTGAGATTCTTTAATGCTAAATAACTATCATTCTTTTCTTCATAAACTAAAGAAAGATTATAAAAAGAAGCAAAACTTTCTGAATCCTCTTGAATTTCTAAATTAAAATATTCTATAGCCTTATCAAATCTTCCTGATAGCCTACATAAATTCCCTAAATTTATTTTTATATGGGGATGATCAGGATTGATTTCGTAGATTTTTTCGAAAACTTCTAAAGCCTTGGAAAAACTTTCTTCTTTTATAAGGCTAATTCCAAGAATATTTAAAAGGTGCAAATCTTTAGTAGAATTCGCAATTATTTCATTAAAAAACCCCGTAATTTTTTTATATTCTTCATTTTGATATAAATGACTAATTTTTTCAGATATTTTTAATTCTTCACTCATGCTATACCCTAGTTAAATATAAATATGTATTATACAATTATTTAAATTGGAAACACTTAGTTATTATTGTAGAAGATTCTGGGATAATTATGAATAACTCAAACGAAGATAATTTTAAAGTCGCCAGTAATTTGTTTAATTCAAATAAACTTGAACAAGCCGAAAATATTTTAAACGATATTTTAAACGATAACCCTAAACATATAAATGCTATCAATCTTTTGGCTGTAATAAATGTAAATCTCAAAAGATATGATAAGGGGATACATTATTTTAAGCAGGGTCTTGAGATAGATAAAAATAATATAGCCCTAATGAAGAATTTCATAACAACCTTAAACAGATTAAAAAAATACGATGAGGCAAATAAATATCTAAACATTCTATATAACTTAACTAATAAATCGCACCTAATAGCTTCTGAATTGACCAATAATTTAATAATGTTAGAAAAAAAAGAGGAGGCCTATAAATTTATTGATAATGCATTAAAAACTGATCCTGAATCTGAATTATTAATTCTAACAAAAGCAAATTGCCTTTATGAATTAAATAATTTTGGGGAAGCAAAAAAGTTTTATGAGAAGGTTTATAGTAAGAATAAAAATAACTTCCGTGCATTATTTAGATTGGGGTATATAAATCTCGTAGATATGAAATTTCGAGACGCAATTCATTACTTTAATGAAATAATCGAAAGAAAAGAAAGTTTTAAAAATATGAATAAAGAAATTGCTTTGACTTTATATAATTTAGGTTTGTGTTATCAAAAGATAGAGGAATTTGTTCTTTCTGAAAAAAATTACATTGAATCAATTAGTTATAATAATACATCCGTTGACACTTATACCAATCTTTCAAATCTTTATTTTTTTCAAAACAAGTTAGAAAAATCACTAGATCTAATAAATGAAGCTATAAAGCTTAACCCTAAGAAAAGGATATTGTACATGAATCTATCTAATATTTATGAAAAATTAGGCAAGCATAAGGAATCTGTCTTTTATAAGAGAATTAGTGCTGGAACTATAGTATTTAAATCACAAGAAGAATATGGTTTATATGAAATAAACAAAGTGCAATTAAATGAAAAAATTTGAATTACAAGAATCACAAAAGAAACAAACTTTCATTGAAGGGTGGTTATCCGATGATGAAGAATTATGTGATCAATTAATTGAACTGTTTGAATCTAATGAATCTAAGCACAACATAGGAGAATCTTATACAGGATTAGATAAAGAAGTTAAAGATTCTATAGATATGGTTATTAATCCTTTAGATTTAGAAAATAAAGAATATAAACCTGTAAGTAATTATATGACTCATTTAAATAACTGTTATTGGGAATATTCTAAAAAATACAATCTGGATAAATATTTAAAAGACTTACATATAGGTCCTTTTAATATACAAAAATATAATAAGGGCGGCCATTTTAAATCTTGGCATTCGGAAAGAATGAATATAGATTCCTCCAGCAGGCTATTTGCTTGGATGACATATCTTAATACTGTTAAAGATGGTGGTGAAACAGAATTTCATTATTTTGATGTTAAAGTGAAACCAATAAAAGGCCTTACTATAATATGGCCTTCAGAATGGACTCACCTTCATAAAGGCTCAGTAACTAATGAAACCAAATATATTATAACTGGATGGATTCATTTTCCTGATAATTTGTAGGGCGTGTAGCTCAGTGGGAGAGCGCTACGTTGACATCGTAGAGGTCGCTGGTTCAATCCCAGCCACGCCCACCATCCGTTGGGGTTGAAATTAATAAAAGAATCACCACCTAAATAACTATAACTATCTTATGAAGTGGAGAAAATTATGATAATAGAACAAATTGGTGCAGCTACATTTGCTAATGGATTGGTAAGAATTCAAGGATTATGTGCGGGTCCAGATGGACAAGTAAGAGAATCAGGAGTTATTGAAGTTCCAGGAAATATCGTAGCAGAAGTGGTGAACAACCTAGTAAATACTCTTAATTCCTTAGAATCTCAATTATCTGAAGCAGAAGGAAAAGATAATCAAAAAGCTAAAGATAAGGGAAATGGCAAAGGAAAAGGGAAAAGTAAAAAATAGAACTCTTTAGAATTTCTTTGGAATTAAAGAATTTCTTATCAGTTCATCTTTTTTTAGCTAAATATTAATTCGAGATCATTTGTTATGTCTTTAGGAAAAATAAAAATAATAATTTTCATTATCTTGGCTTCTTTTTTTGTGCCAATTGAAATATCTGCACAAAGATATTCATTTGAGACAATGGAAGAATTTTATGAATTACAAGATGAAGAAGAATATATAGAATTTTTAAGAGAAATTGTTTTAGAACAACCTGAATTCTCATATGCAAATGCTATTCTCAATGAAGCGGAAATGAATCTTAAATATTCAAGAAGACAGAGATTGCCTGAGCTGTCAATGAGAGTAGTTAATGATGAAGTCTTATCAAGAAAAATAAAGGAAAATGATGCGATAAGAAAAATTCGAGATGATAGTTTTGATGGTGTAGTAGAAATCAGACAATCTATATATTCAGGAGGAGGAATTAATGCCGGTGTTAGAAAAGCAAAGGAGGGAGCTAATCATATCTCTCTTTCTAAGAAAAAGACAATATCTCAATTAATATATAATGCTAATAACATTTACACTAAAGCAATCTCATCATATTTACTCCATGAACATGCAAAAAAAATCCTCGATGAACTTGAACCCTTTTTATCTAAAGTTAAAGCTCGTGTGGACGCAGGAATAGCAGATCCGGTTGAGTATGCACTATTTTCAGTTAGATATAATAATATTAAATCTACAGTTGTGAATCTTAATGCAATGTCAAAAAGAGATATATCAATGTATGAAAATTTCTTTAAAAGAGATTTTAAAGGCGTGTCATATCCTAAAATTCAAATTAATGAGCAATCAATTCCTTTCAAAAATGTATCATTTGATGTTGAAATGTCTCAATCTAAATATAAAGAAAGCGTTGAAGATGTAACAATAGAAAAAAGCCAATATAGGCCTCAATTTGGCTTTGCAGCTAGATATACTAAATATGACCTCGATGATAATTTAGGTGATGAAGATGTAAGGGGTGGATTATATTTTTCCTATCCATTTTTTGATTTTGGAAGGTCTTCAGCTAAAATATCAGGATCAAAAGCTAAATCTAGGGCTGCAAAAAATTCTATAGATATAGAAAAAAAGAAAGACTTAAATTCTGAAGCTGAATATTTAAGTATTCTTGAATCAGCAATTAGATCTAGAAATGAATTTTATCAAGCTTTTCTTGATACTAAGATGCAAAGAGAAATTATAGCTAAGAGGATAGAAGTTAGCGGTTTTGTAGCAACAACATTAGCTGAAACAGCTTTACAAGAGATCAACCAATTAAAGAGTCTTATGGATTCTGAGAATAATTTGTTAACATCTTATTTTGCTCTCCTTCATCAAAACCAGATACTCATACAAAGAATTTTGATGGTTTTTTAAAATGAACGCTGAATCAACAAAAATTAAAGACCATTGGTTCTGGGGTACAGCTCTAAAAAATAAAGGTATTTATCTTCAGGTAGCCCTAGCATCCATTCTAATTAATGTATTTGCTCTTATGAGCGCATTTTATATTATGACTGTTTATGATCGAGTGCTTCCTAATAATGCAATGGAATCTCTATTAGCTTTAACAATTGGTATCGCGGTTGTAATTATTTTTGATTTCATTCTTAAAATGCTTAGAGGGTATTTTATTGATATAGCAGGGATACAAATAGAAGAAGAAGTGAATGAAAGACTCTTTAAAAAGATTGTAGGACACGACCCAAGACTTCTTGGATCAGGAAGTAATGTTATTCAGACTGTAAAGGAATTTGAAGGAGTCAGAGATTTCTTTACTTCAGCTAGCCTGGCAATATTTATTGACCTACCCTTTATGTTTATTTTTGTTGGAGTTCTCTACGCTATTGGGGGATGGGTTGCCTTGGTTCCAACACTTATTATTCCTCTCGTACTTGGTGTTGCGGCTTTAGTTCAACCTATATTGAGAAGATATGGAAACGAAAATATGAAAGTCCAAACAACCAAAATGCGCTCTTTAATTGAATTAACAAGCAATATGGAAACGGTAAGGAGTATTGCTGGTGGGAGTTTTTTAAAAGATAGATGGAGCGACAGCACTTCAGAATCAGCCAAAATAGGTTTATTAAATCGGGTTACTGCAAATTTTGCCCTTAATTTTGCTACCACATCACTACAGGTTAGTATGATTGGTATTGTAGTCGTAGGTGTTTTTTTAGTATCAAGTCTTAAAATCACTACAGGAGCATTAATAGCATGTGTAATATTGTCAGGAAGAGTTTTATCTCCTCTAGTTCAAACAGGGCAATTACTTACACGTTTGAATGGCGCTATTACTGCTTTTAAAAATGTAAATGAATTAATGAAAGAAGAAAGTAGAGATGAAACGCTTCAAGATGTAAAAGGAGTAATAATTGATTCAGGTAGCGTTAAATTGAAAAATTTAGAATATTCGATTAATGAATCAAAGATTCTTGAAAATATAAATCTTTCTATAAAAGATGGTGAAAAATTTGCAGTAGTTGGTCCTCTTGGTTGTGGTAAATCTACTCTATTAAGAAGTATTATAGGGTATCATCTTCCACCTATTGGAACAGCTTTTCTTGGAGATTATGATATAAATAATATTCCATCTACACAACTTCGTAGTAATATCGGCTATTGCCCTCAACAAATACAATTGTTTTCAGGATCTATTTATGAAAATATTGCAGCGGGCTTTGATGAAGCCTCAGAGGAAAATGTTGTTGAGGCAGCTAAAGCGGTTGGTGCCCATGAGTTTATAGCCACCCTTCCAAAAGCTTATTATTATGATGTTAACGAACAAGGGTTAAATTTATCCGGTGGTCAAAGGCAAAGTATTGCTCTTGCGAGGGCATTAATAAGAAAACCAAGATTATTAGTATTAGATGAACCTACAAGCTCTATGGATACAGATAGTGAAATGAAAGTTATAAATCATATATTTAACCTGGATTATAAACCAACAATTATTATAGCGACCCATAATGCAAATCATTTGTTAAATGTAGATACTGTAGCAATAATGGTAAACGGGCAAATTTCTAGAGTTGCACCTAGAGATGAAGTTGTAAAAACCCAAAGCGCCAATTAAGAGGTTACAATGAAAAAACTAATTAATAATTTTTTTAAAAAAATAGGATCTATATCAAATCAAGTATTATCTTCTGGCTTTTTGGAGATCCAAAATTTTGATAAACATAAAAAATCATTTATTGTTTTTTGGATTATTTTTTCTTTTAGTTTATTCACTTTCATATGGGCTGCTTTTGCAAAACTTGATACTGTTATAAGAGCTGAAGGATTTGTTATCCCAACTAGTAAAGTGCATATGGTTCAAAACTTATACACGGAAAGACTTACAGGAATAAATATTGAATTAGGAGATAAAGTAAAAAAAGGCGATATTTTATTTATTTTCGATAATCAACAAGCTTTAACAGATTATGACGCTCTTAAGAAAGATGTGGAAAATAGAACTAAAAAAGTAAAAATCCTTGAAGAATTAGTTAAAAATGGTGCTGCGGCAGAAATGACTTTAATTGATGAAAGCATACTGCTTAATGACGCATTAAAGAAATTTGTAAGCAGTGAAATTCGTCTCGAAAATACCTCTATCCAATCTCCTGTTGACGGAGTAATTTCTCAAGTTCATGCTAATAATGTTGGGCAAGTTTTGAATAGTGCTTCACCATTAGCAGAGATTGTTCCTATAGACGACAAACTTAGAATTGAAGTTAATATTCAATTAAAAGACATCGCGGATGTAAAAGAAGGAATGCTGTCAAAAATTTCTTTCACGGCATATGATATGGCTATTTGGGGCCAAGTAGATGGAGTTGTTAAGACTGTATCAGCTAGTACAAAAATAGGAGGAACTGCTGATGAAGTTCCATATTATCCAGCAATTATAGAAGTTGATGTCGATGAAATAAAAAAGGTTAACAATATGGACATATTAACTGGAATGCAAGCAAGTGCCTCAATTATTGGGAATAAAAGGACTGTATTAAGTTACATAACAAACCCAATATCAAAATTGTCAAAAAGAGCCCTTAGGGAATAGCAAATAGTTAGTAAGATTGAAGATTATCCAAATCCGCGATCCGAATACCTTGGCGCGATTCAATTATTTTAACAAAATTAGCAGCCTCAATTAAAGAATCATGTGTTCCCATATCAAGCCAAGTAAAACCTTGACCCAAAAATTCGGCGGATAGGTTTTTTTCATCTAGATAAATTTTATTCAGATCTGTAATCTCTAATTCTCCCCTAGAAGAGGGTTTCAAATCCTTAACATAAAGAGGTGCATTATTATCATAAGAATACATTCCGGTAACAGCCCAGTTAGAAATAAACTTTTTAGGTTTCTCGATTATATTGGTGATTTCTTTTTTATCATTAAGCTCTACGACACCATATCTTTCCGGATCAATAACTTTATGAAGAAAAATAGTTGCGCCATTCTTTTTTGAAAAAACATTTTTCATTAATTTTGGAAGCCCATTGCCAAAGAACAAATTATCACCGAGTATTAATACGCTATTAGAATTCTTTAACCACTTTTCAGCTATTAAAAAAGATTGCGCTATACCTTCAGGTTTAGATTGTTCCTCATATGATATAGATAAATTCCATTGTTTACCATCGCCCAATAAATTTCTAAATTCTTTATTATCACGTGGGGTGGTGATTATTAATACTTCCTCAATACCACCTAACATAAGTATTGAGAGAGGATAGTAAATCATAGGTTTATTATAAATTGGTAACATCTGTTTTGATGTATTTTTTGTTAAAGGATAAAGTCTAGTTCCTTCTCCTCCTGCTAGTATTATTCCCTTTCTATTCATTATTTATAAATCCATTTAATATTAAATATTCATCAATGATTTCAATCAAACTATCTTCCCATCTTTTATGATCTATATTTAAAATATTGAATACTTTGTCATCCAACAATAATCGACTATCTTTAGGTCTTTGAGAAGAACTTTTCCATTCAGAAGACATAATTGGATTAATATAATCTTTATCATTTAACAAACCTTTTATTATTAGTCTTTCTTGTATTTTTTTACCAATACTGTACCAATCCGTATAGCCGTAATTAGTAAAATTTATGATCCGATTTTCTGATAAATCAGATAAGTTTATCTTTTCATGAAGGTCAATAATAGAACTTATACCTTCTGCTAGGAAGTTAGCACAAGTCATTGATATTTTTTGGTTTTTTATAATTTTAATATCTTCATTTACTAGCAATTTCGAGGCGATAGAACTCGCAAAATTACCATTAAATTTACTCATTAAAGATGCTGTTCTAATTATTAAAAAATTATTTGTTTCTGACTTAATTCCAACTTCACCATCTCTCTTTGTTTCTCCATAAATATTAACGGGATCAGTTTTATCTAAGTTGGAAAATGGACCAGAAGCATTGTTCCCAAAAACATAATCAGTTGATATTTGAATCATAAATGATTTCATTTCCTCAATCTTCATAGCCAAATATTTTGGCGCTTCTGAATTTATTTGGTTAGCTTTCTTTGAATCAATTTCAGCTTTATCAACATTTGTATATGCAGCACAATTTACAACAATCTCGGGCTTTATATCGGTAAAGAAGTTATCAATGGATTCATTATTTAAAAGATTAAGATTTTTTGAATTTGGAACGATAACTTCTATATTTTTTTTCTTAAAAGAATGCTTGATTGACCTGCCTAGCTGACCATCTCCACCAATAAGTAATATTCTCATGTCTCTTTACCAAGCCCTATCCTTCTTCCGTCATAAACATCTTTAAAATTAGATGAAGAATAGTTTTCAATATACCATCGAATAGTATTTCTTAAGCCATCATCAAATATAATTTTAGGATGCCAATCTAGCTCATTAGTAATTTTTTTATTATCTAATGCGTAACGATAATCATGCCCAGGACGGTCATCTACAAAACTAATCAAATCTTCATAAGGTCCTTTTTTTGAAGGAATATCTTTGTCACATATTTTACAAATTTTCTTAACTAATTCCAGATTTGTAATCTCATTCTCACTTCCAATATTATATATTTCTCCAGATATACTTTTCGAACTTTCTGAAATTGCAATTAGTGCATCAACATGATCTTGTACATGTATCCAATCTCTTATTTGGTTTCCAGAACCATAAATCGGAATCATTTCGTTATTCAAAATTTTACCTATGACTAATGGAATGAGTTTTTCAGGAAATTGCCAAGGTCCATAATTATTAGTGCATCTAGTTATAACAACTGGTAACTCATAAGTCTTATTCCATGCTCTTACAATAAGATCAGATGATGCTTTAGAAGAGGAATATGGGCTGTTAGGTCGTAAATTATCGTTTTCTCTGGATTTTCCATCTTCAATCTCACCATAAACTTCATCAGTTGAGACATATATTAACTTGAATTTATCTTCTTCAGAGGCGTTTACTCCATTCAGGTACTTTTTTAATCCTTCTAAGATGTTAAATGTTCCCAGGATATTAGTTTTCATAAATATATCTGGATTATCTATAGAACGATCTACATGGGATTCAGCGGCAAGATGAAATACTTGAATAGGTTTATATTTATTAAAGATAGATTCAAATTCGTTAGAATTACCGATATCAATATTTAAATGCCTATAACTAGATTGGTCGATTTCTTCCAAAGTTTTAAGATTTGAAGAATATGAAAGATTATCAATATTGATTACATTAAAGTTATTACTATTTATTAATGACTTAACAAGATGCGACCCTATAAAACCATATCCGCCAGTAATAATAATATTTTCCTTGTTTGAGTTCATTCTAATTTTCCTAAATTAGGCAATTTTTCATCTTTTTCAGAAAGAATAATTTTATTCTTATCTACTGGCCAAGGTATATTTAAAGTCTCGTCATTCCATACAATTCCCTCTTCATGTTCTTTAGAATATGGATTATCAACCTTATACAAAACTAATGTGTTAGGTTCCAAGGTACAAAACCCATGGGCAAACCCTTTAGGAATTAATAGAGATGACTGATTTTGTGTTAATTCAGCAAATCCAAATTTTAAATATGTATTTGAACTTTTTCTTAAATCAACAAAAACATCCCATATTTTTCCTTTTAAAACAATAACATACTTTGATTGATCAAAAGGTTCATTCTGATAATGAAGCCCTCTGATTGTATTAACATGTTCCGAAAAAGAAAGATTATCCTGAACAAAAGAATATGAAATATTATTAGTCAATAAGTCCTCATTTTTATAAATTTCAGAAAAAAACCCCCTATCGTCTATATGCTGTTTGAGTTTAAACTGATAAACACCATTAAATATTTCTTTTACATCTGTCATTATTCTACTAATAACTTTTCAATTAAATTTATTTGCTTGGGTAGACAAATAGTTTTTAAGTCATAATTCTTTATTACTGAATTTCTTGCTTCTTTTCTAAGTTTTTTATATTTATTTGGGTTTTTCAATACATCAGTAACTATTTTGGAAATCTTTTTCTGATCAAAAAAGTCTACCAAGATCCCGTTAGAATTATTTTTTATAACTTCTTTTACTGGCGCTGTATTTGAACCTAATATCAAGCATTCACAAGCCATAGCTTCCAATAATGACCAAGATAAAACGAACGGATAAGTAAGATAAATATGTAATGATGAAATCTGAAATAAACTTATAAGTATTCGATAATCAACTATACCAAGAAAATGGACCTTAGAGGTATCTAATTTATCCTTAACCTCTTCATAAAATATATTTTTCCATGTTTTGTTACTTGGCGCTGGTAAACCATAGCCTTTTTCTTGTCCGCCAATTATTAATATATGTGCATCAGGATTATTTTTTACTATTTCTGGTAAGCTTCGCATAAAGATATGATAACCCCTCTGCGGTTCAAGATTTCTATTAATAAAGGTAATTATTTTATCTTTTTTTGATAATTTTAAATTGTCGTTTATTGTAACCTCTATATCTGCTTTGGGTTTTATAAGCTCTGTATCTATGCCATCATGGATAACAGCAATATTTTTTTTAATATAATCTGGAGCAGTATTCCTCTGGAATTCGGTAGGTGAGATCAGTTGATCTGAATGATTAAAAATTTCATAGTTAAATACATTTCTTGCTCTAATCTTTCTAACTGTAAATTTATAATATTTTTCATCATAGAACTCATCATCAAAATCAATATCAGAATCATTTATAAGCCAGTGCAACTCAAAATACGATAATATCTTAGTATCGCTCCATACATCCTTTAAAAAGAATGATTCACCCCATTGTGGATGAGCTATAATTAACGATGGTTTAAGTCCTTGATTTTTTAATTCTTCACATTTTTCAGCAACAAACTTAGCTCTTAACATTTTTGCTTCAAATTCAACTGCCAAATCCTCAATTCCGTTAGTGCTACCTCTAGTAAGTTTGTAATAATGAAGTTTTAAGTTAGGATAATCATCTACTTGTTTAATATTTGTCTCTTCTCCCAAAGCATGTACTTCATAACCCTCTTTTATTAAAGCAGGTGCTAACGCTCTAAATTGACCTGGAAAATTTTGATGAATAAATAATATTTGTTCTTTTTTTCTCATTTTAGTCTTTAATATTAATATATCCATATTTTAATAGCAAAGTCACAATAGCCATAATATCTTCTACACTAAGAGATGTTTTGTTTTTCAATTTCTTTATGGAAATGGACTTCTTTTCGTCTAAATGTTCCAAAACTAGAGCTACATTGTCGAGATCAGGTAATATTATTGATGCATAATTAATAGTTTCTGATTTTATTAAATCTTTAAATTCAATATTGTTAATACCTTTCAATTTATTGATCTTGGTGTTTGTGTCTATGAACCGAGTTGGATAACTAGAAAAGATATGAAATGGAGGCAAACGATCAGAACTAACCTTATTGAGGAGCTCCTTTTGTAATTTTCCTTCTTTTTCTCTAATATCTTGTAATTCTTGTTTCAATTCTTCATAAGAATGGAAAATTTTTGACCAACTAAAATTATCAAAAGCATGTTTTTTTGCGTTAGATCCTAACTTATGCCTTAAATCTTCATTCATAATTAATAGTTTTAATTTTTCAATTGCTTCTTGAATATCAACGGAAGTAAATAGAGAATGATAACCACAATATCTATCATAAGTATCAACCCCCATATCATGTCTAAAAGCGAAAGCATTTGATACTGATTCAGGAAATGATGTGGTTTGAATACGGAAACCATCAACACCGTTCCTTACCGTTTCTCTATACCCATTCCAATCACTTACTACAACAGGCATTCCAGCGGCCATAGCTTCTAAAGGAGTGAGCCCAAATGTTTCTTGAATATTATCTGTTAAAGAAAAGAAAATATCACCAATCGAAAAGACCTCAAACTTTTTATCTTGATCTCTTCCATCAACATAAATTAAATTAACTGAAGGACAAATATTTCTTGCATCTTCTCTAATCCATTCTTCGACAGCATCATTTGGGAACCACCCAGCCATTATAAAATTTATTTTCTGATCTTTTACTTCTTTACTCAATTTCTCTAAAGCTAGAAACATTGGTATATTATGTGCCTTTGCGTGAAAACTTATCCTGCCAACAAAAATAATATTTATGTCACCTTCGTTTATTCCATAATTTTCTTTTATTTTATTAACATCCCTTTTTCTTTCAAATTCATCAGGGTTAATACCCAGAGGAATTACAGGTAATTGAAATTTTGGTTTCTTTTTTATTCCAAGTCTTAAATTAAGATATTCATAATAGTCAGAATGTATTGCTTCAACAGTTTGACGAACAGAATCAGAAGTACATATAAGTGCATCCCAGGGCATTAATGGCGCAAGAATCATATCCTTTATAGTCGTCATTATGCCGTGTGTAGCTGTTGTATGTGTTATACCAATAAGACTATACGCATCATGGTTATAATAAGCTCTATGTTTAGCCAAACCATCAAGGTTTGGATCTGGTCTAAAAATACCACCAAAACTGTTACTTTCATTAGGGGATGTATAAGGTATCAAGCTAATTTTGGTATTTGGAGAATAATCTACCGAAGACGATAAAAAATTCATTATATTTCTCTTATTCTCTTCTCTTCTAGGATCTTCTTGAACGGATGCTACATATAAGGCGATATTTTCATAATTCTCCTTAAATAAAGCACTTAAATAACTATTCCCAGCTGCCTGCCTTCCCATAATTTCATCACCAGATATATTAAAAGCATCTGTAAAAAAATGTGTTGCAAAAGGTGCTTTATTTAACCGTTTATTCATAAACTAGGGTCTTACTTTCTCGATACTATTTTCACCTAGCCTTGTTGATAAATGATTATGCATCTGTTCTAAAAGAATATCCTCTTTTACATCATTAACTGAGGCCATGGCAAAAAGCTCAACAGCACTTATTGAACGTACACATATAGCACTAGCAAAACCATTCTCTTTAAGAGTTCCAACTAATAATTCGGATGTGAAACCAATTTTATGAGCCATATATGGGTTATTAACCAAAAATGGTCGCATTCCAAATAAGGCATCTATAGGGGTTACAGGGCCTGCGGGAGATTGATACATAGGTTGTACAACTTTACCATCAACAATAAATTTAGCTATTGTGTAAAGATCTGGGCATCTTATAAAAACTATTCCATCATCCTTTAATACTCTTTTAAACTCCTTAAAAGCAATGGGAACTTCATGAGCATAAAGATGCTCAATGTTGTGTGCAGAATACACCGCATCAAATGAGCCGTCTTTAATTATACTCATATCTGTAATTGATGAAACAAGATCAGGCTTAACAGATTCATCAATATCTAATCGTGTTTCTTCCCATTCATC
>PBAR01000033.1 GCA_002718285.1 Fidelibacterota bacterium | reverse complement strand
GAACCCCCGAAGGGCGTAAACCCTTGCTGGTTTTCAAGACCAGTGCATTCAGCCAGACTCTGCCACACCCTCCAGATGAGAAATATAACACACAAAAATACTTGAGTTCCATTTTTGTGTCATTTTTTCTTTTCAATAACTTTATTAAATCGAAATGAATTTGAAAAATTCCACAATGTATAGCCCAGGAAATTACTAATCGATGTACAAACAAAAAAACCCTACTAAGGTATTTGTCATCATTATAATGTTATATTATTAGATTCGCGATAAGTTTTTACAAAGAAAAAAATTCAGCAAACTTTAATTAAATGTATATCAAGTACCTAACCACCGTGCCCACTTGGGTCGTTTGGTGGGTTTCTACTTAGAAACCACTACTGAATATAAAAAATCTATTATTTCTTAACTAACAATGGGACAAAACTGGGACAGACTAGTGTATGACCACTTAATCATTCCCCATTTACAATATAAAAAAAGCCCCCAGTCATTTGGGGCTTTTTTTATCAATAGATTGATGCGGAGAGAGTGGGATTCGAACCCACGATACGCTATTAACGCATACACGCTTTCCAAGCGTGCGCCTTCAGCCGCTCGGCCACCTCTCCAAAGATATGACAACAATATATTATTCCAGATCTACTACTCTTCTTCATTAGTTAAATCAGATTCACCACTATCTTTTAATTCACTTTCATTAGATGCAGAATCAATTTCTTTATTGATTGATGAATTATCTTTCTTTCTTTCCATATTTTCATCTTTGACTAAATTATGTTCTGGTGAAATACTATCTGAAGGAGCTTTAGCATCTACTTCGATTGAATCTTTTTTGCCGCTATCAGGTTTCTCTATTGATTTTTCTTTCAAGAATTGGGTCAAATCAATATCCACAAGGTTAGCAACTTTATCCATGCGCTTTAATGCTGCATCTAAAGTCTCCCCTTTATCTATTCGAATCATTTGTTCGTTAAAGCGCCACTTTCCTGTTTTTTCCGATTGAACGCTTCTTATATATTTTGCATATGTTGCTTCAGCATCTTTACCAAGCCGAGAAGCTTTGTCAGCGAAACTTGTCTGTTTTTTTGCCATTTTATTCTATTCTCCTGAGAAATAAGCCGGGAAATTTATAATTCATGTCCTTTAGCTACAATGTATATACACATAAACTATCGTTTTTGTTCTTTTACTTCTTTTTGTCTCAACTTAGCTTTTGCTAGTTTACGCATATCTACAACGTGGTCATGTTCATCAACAATCTCAACACCAAGCAATGTTTCAATAGCATCTTCAAGAGTTATTAAACCTGTGGTCGTTCCAAACTCATCAGTCACCATAAAGATTTGTTGACGACGCTTTACAAATTCTTCCAATATATTCAAAACAGATTCTTTTTCCACAACAGTATGGATAGGCTTAAGCATTTCTTTCATTTTTATATCAAATTGATCTTCACCCTGCTTATTAACCAAAGTGTATCTACTAACAATTCCAATCACATCATCCAAATCCTTATCATAAACTGGAATCCTTGAAAAAGCAATAGGCGAATGATCTTCTATTACTTGAGCAACAGTATGATCTTTTTGCAATGCAAAAATCACAGTTCGAGGAGTCATTACATCTTCTACTAGAATATTATCTAGCTTCATCAAATTTTCAATAATATCACCTTCATATTCATCAATACTCCCCTCATCTTCGCTAATCTCTGCCATTGCTAATAATTCTTCTCTAGAAGCTTTCGATTGATCATTATTTCCATTTTTTAATAATCCTGACATTGACTCGGATAATACGACAAAGGGCCAGGAAATAAACATTAATCCATTAATAGTATAAGCAGCAAATGCAGCCAAAGTCTTATGGTAAATTGCACCAATTGTTTTTGGAATTATTTCTGAAAAAATTAGAATAGAAAGTGTTAGGATCGCTGATGCTAATGCAACCCATTCATTACCGTATACTTTTAGTGTCTGGGCTCCAACTCCAGCTGCACCGACTGTATTAGCTACAGTATTGACTGTCAAGATTGCTGCTAACGGACGGTTAATATTATTTTTTAAACCATTCATTATTTTTCCTGATCTAAGACCTTCTTTCTCCATCACAGAAACCTGTGCTAAAGAAATACTTAATAGAATGGATTCAAGAAGAGAACAAAGGAATGATACCAGAAGGGCAACAAGAAAGTAGAAAATTAGTGCTGTCATTAAAGCCTGAATTTAGATAAAATTTTTATTTTGGAAACAAAATTCAGGCTTTAACCCAATGAATGATTTCTTTCATTGTTGCTCTTTTGCCGTAAAGAAGAATAGCCGTACGAAATATCTTTCCAGATAGCTTAATCATACCCCAACAAGAAATAATCATAATTATGGTTGTAAGTAATATTTCAATCCAATCAACGGTACCAGTGCCAAGCCTAAGAATCATCATAAATGGTGTAAGAGGTGGGAAATAGGATATGCCTACGGTAAATGAAGACCCAGGGTTCGTAATAAAATAAGATGCAAAGATTAAAGGTAGCACTGCAATAATACCAATAATACCACTAGTCTGTTGAGCTTCTTGTTCAGAGGTAAACAATGTTCCCATAGCCGCATAAATAGAAGCAAAAAAAAGGTATCCTGTTGTAAAATAAATTAAAAAGATTGGTAACTGTCGCAATTCAATAACTGCCATATCTCTATAATGTGCTGTGATTAAACCAACAAGAAGATAAAAAACCATCTGTGTTAGTCCAAGAGCGCCTAGCCCCATTATTTTCCCGACCATCAATTCATCAGGTTTTACTGATGAAAGTAATATTTCTATAGTTCGATTATTCCGTTCTTCAATCACAGATCTAAGCAATAGCTGACCACTCATAAATATGGTCATAAATAAAATCATCAAAAATAGATACGGGATAAAAAAACTTGACATTATATCCCCTTCTGAAGCATATCCATCCCGATCAACTTCAAAGGTCTCAAAATTAATATTCCGGCTCAGTTCCCCGACAATATCAATATCAATATTCTGGCTAATCATCCGTTCTTCAATAACAACCTGATTTAACGTTCTTCTAAGTTGTCCATATAATTTTACATTACTAAGGGAATGACTATAATAATGTACTGAACCAGTATCTAAAATTGATGAAGGAATATGAAGATAACCATCTAAGGATTTAGCTGCTACACTATCTAAGGCTTCTATTTCATCGATAGAGCGATTAAATAAAAACTGGGGATTCCCATTTTTCAAACTATAATTATTTGTTATCTGTTTTTTAAAACGTTCTATTAAGGCCCCGATAGAATCTTCGTAAACAAGACCTACTTTAGTAATTGTTTCTGGCTCTAGATCCATAAGAATAGCAGGGACATACATCATTCCTACCATAAAAAACGGTAGTAAAAAGGTAGTAATGATAAATAATTTAGATCGAACTCGATTTATAAACTCCCACTTCAAAATAATCCAAATTTGATTCATTCGTTTGATTTCACCTTTTCAATAAATATCTCTTCTAAGGTTGGCGCTTTAACCTGAAAAGATTTCACAGAGACTATCTCATTAATCCAACCTAAGAATGATGATGAATCACCTTTAAGAGTCCCAGATATCTTAGAGTTTGTAATATTTAATTTATTAAAGTAGGACTCTAGCATTTTTTCATTTAATTCACCAGCATAGCTTAATTCTACGGTATTACTCTGGTGATTAGCCCTGATTAAATCAAGATCTCCTTCAATAATAATCCTACCTTTATTGATTAGACATATATTGTTACATAAACGTTCTACTTGCTCCATCTGATGTGTTGAAAATAAAATAGTTGTACCTGAATCGCTTTTTTCCTGGATAATTTCTTTAAGCAGTAACTGGTTTAAGGGGTCTAGGCCAGTAAAAGGTTCATCAAGAATGATTAAGGCAGGATCATGAATTAAAGATAGTATAAATTGAACTTTCTGCTGGTTTCCTTTTGATAATTCTTCCACTTGCCGGTCATATTGATCACCAAGTTCGAATCGTTCTAACCAATCTATGGCTCTGGTTTTTGCCACTTTTTTTTCTAGTCCGCGCAATAGCCCAAAATATACAATAATCTCCCCTAATTTTTGCTTTTGATAAAGACCCCTATCTTCAGGAAGATATCCAACAATTTCACCAACTGTATGATTACAATTATGGCCCATTATATTTATGCTGCCCGAGTCTGGATGGATAATCCCCATAATCATCCTGATAGTAGTGGTTTTTCCAGCTCCGTTTGGGCCTAGGAAACCGTATATATCTCCCTTTTGAACTTTAAATGATACATTGTCTACTGCATGTGTACCTTCGTATTTTTTTGTAATTGTGAGAAGTTCTAAAATATTAAAAATCCAACGGTTTACCATCGTATTTAGCAAGATGATTTATACCTAAAATTCGAGCTATAGTAGGCGCTATATCAACGGTTTCAGTAGCATCCAAAACAGATTTCTTTTTTCTCCCTTTTTTGGAAAATAATAGAGGCACATGAGTATCGTAATCATACGGAGAACCATGACTAGTACCATGAGGATTTCGAAATAAATAACCAGGTGATACGATAGATATAGCATCTGGACTTTTTTCCTTATGTACCATATTCTGCAGTCGGTAAATAATTTTATCTGTTGAATCTCCTTCTAAAATATCCTTCTTAGTAAAAACTTTTTCTATACCAACTACTTTAGGAAGATATTTTTTCACAATATTTTGAAGTTTAGACAATGGAATATTTCTTTTTTTTAGAGTTTCCAAATCAAAGTAATAATTTATTCCATCTCTAACAAACAAATCCTTATCATATTCTTCAGTAATTTCATCTTCTATCCACTCGTAAGCTTCCAACAATTCATCCGGATTAATTCGACCAGCTTGTATACCATTTTTCTGCTGGAATTCAGGTAAGGGTAATCCACCATGATCTGAAGTAAAAATGAATTCAATATGCTCCAACCCAATTAACTTATCAAGCTCATTAATAAAAACTCCGATATATTTATCAAGTTTAATACAGGCATCCATTACTTCTTGAGAGAAAGGACCATAATCATGAATCATCCAATCCATTGCCGAAAAAGAAATACAAAGAATATCTGGTTTATTGTCCATACCCAGTGATTCTTCAAGGATAATCTTCAATCCAAGATTAAGAATAATCCTTTCAAACCAGGGTCTCCCCATAATCTGACTATTGGGATCGATTTCAGAATCAAAACCAATTGGGAATACTGGGCTGTAGGGAAATCTCTGATAGGTATCTTTTTCACCTGAAAAATTATCTTCTCGGGAATATTTCAAATAAAGACTATCAGAAAAAGATCTACGCCAAATAGAATCCTTATAAGTTGATATATTCTGGATCAGATTAAATTTTTCTAACCAATTAGGAGCTTGATCAGTATAATAATTTGACGTAATAAACTGACCTTTATAGTTATAGTATAAAACTAAGTCAGGATTTTTTCCTCCGAGAAAAACAGCTGCCCTATCTTTTCCAGCAATAGAATAAACCTTTGAGATTGGATTGGCAGCTTTCAACCAATCACCTATGCCAGTTGAATTATGCCTAGAATAAGAACGAGCCTTACCATCACCACCGATAGGATCAGCATTAAAATCTTCTACACAATTAACTGTTTTCTCGATTTCCCTATCATAGTAATCATTACCCCATATTCCTTGCGAACCAGGATATTTACCCGTACCAATTGTAAAATAACCTGGTCCAGTCAATGTATTACTGTGCTCATGATGGGAATTATTAAAATTGATACCATTATCAATCAACCATCTTAACCCACCATTATAGAGGCTATCAAATCGTGTCAAATGATCAGGCCTCATCTGATCTGCAACCATCAATACAACTAATTTCGGCTTCTCTTTTCCAAGTGAAAAACAAGATAAATAAAATATTGATATCCCAAGGAATAACGCTTGCAGTTTAGTCATTCAGTCACCTTTATAAATCGTCTTTTTCCAACCTTCAAAATTTGTACACCACCTGGAGATATAGTAGTTTTTATATCATCAATAACATTTCCATCCAGTCTTACAGCATTCTGTTTGATCATTCTCCTTGCTTCACCTTTACTTTTCAATATACCTGATTCAAATATTACATTGACAATTAAATCTTCATTTTGGAGGTTATATTCAGGNATATCATCTGGAACACCTTTTTTTACTACTACATTATCAAAATGTTCTTCCGCTTTTTGTGCTCTTTTGTTATCATGATAGAGCGCAACTATAGATTTGGCAAGTTNCCGCTTTATCTCCATAGGATTTATTGATGAGTCATTTAAATTTTTTCGAATGTTCTTCATGATNCTTTCATCAGCATCTGCAGCAAGAACAAACCATTTTTCAATATTATCATCTGANATGGATANCACTTTACCAAATATTTCTTCAGGAGCATCTTGAAAACCAATATGATTTCCATANGACTTGGACATTTTTTCGATTCCATCTGTTCCTACNAATAGTGGTGTTGTAATAATGCATTGTGGATCCTGANCATTTACTTTTTGTAAGTCCCTTCCCACGAGTAGATTAAATTTCTGATCAGTACCACCCAATTCAACATCAGCATTTAACTCAACTGAATCCTGCGCTTGGGCAAGAGGGTACAAAAATTCATGCAAAGATATAGGCGTTTCGGATTCAAATCGTTTTGTAAAATCATCCCGCTCCAGCATCCTTGCTACGGTAGAAGAACTGGCTAACTGTACCACTTCACTAAAATTCATATTGTTAAGCCATTNTGAGTTATACTTAATTATAAGTTTATTAATATCAAGTATNACTTTAGATTGCTNAACATANCTTTGAGCATTAGACTTTGCTTGATCAAGTGTAAGCTGCGGTCTGGTCTTATTTCGTCCTGAAGGATCACCAATCATAGCAGTAAAATCCCCNATAACCAACACAGCAGTGTGCCCAAGNTCTTGGAAATGTCTTAGTTTNCTTAACACCACGCCATGACCAATATGCAAATCAGGACGGCTTGGATCACANCCAAGTTTAACAATTAAAGGCNTATTANNCTGTCGAGAATGTTCCAATTTATTCAATAATTCCTTCTCAGGGATAAGCTCATCTATTCCTCGACGAATCAATTTCATCTGTTCTTTTACAGGAAGGAAACTCATCTATTTTCTCTTAATGCTCTTTGAATGTCTCGCTCCATATCTCGCTTCTTTTTCGTTTCACGTTTATCATGCAACTTTTTACCCTTAGCCAATCCTATTTCAATTTTAAGCCACCCTTTTTTAAAATATAGCTTTGTAGGTACAGCAGTAAGTCCTTTTTCCGCAATTCGCGATCCTANTCTCCTAATTTCGTTCTTATGCAAAAGCANTCNTCGATCGCGAGTTGGTTCATGACCNTCAAAACCAGTATGACTATAGGATGCAATATGAGCACCTTTCAACCAAACTTCACCTTTACGAACAACTACATAAGACTCTTTCAAACTAGCTTTACCTTCGCGTATACTTTTTACTTCACTGCCCTTTAACTCCAATCCTGCTTCATAAGTCTCCAGAATGTGAAATTCGTGGTAAGCTTTGCGATTTGTTGCAACAGTTGACTTTCCCATGAATAAAAAACGGGTGAAAAATACGAGAGTGTGTCCAACTTCTCCAAGTTTATTCCTTGCCCTTTGATGTCTGTATAAGATAATATAGCTAGCTATTTACAGAGTTCTTCTAAATTAGATTGCCCGGGTGGCGGAATTGGTAGACGCGCACGGTTCAGGTCCGTGTGTCCTAAAAGACGTGCTGGTTCGACTCCAGTCTCGGGCACAGAAAAGCTGATAAATGTTGGCTTTTTTTATTTTAGTCAGACTTTAAATTCCCCTATGAAAATTCAATTGGTAGAACCTTATTTTACAGGATCGCATAAACAATGGGCTGAAGGATATCAAAATAGCAGTCGTCACAATATAAAAATTCTATCGATAAAAGGTCAGTTTTGGAAATGGAGGATGCATGGTGGAGCAGTAACCCTCGCCCATCAATTCAATGATAGTGATTGGGATCCTGACCTTCTCCTTGTGACGGACATGCTTGATCTTTCAACATTTCTTGCACTTACTCGTAATAAATCACAGAGAACTCCAGCAGCTATCTATTTTCATGAGAATCAACTTGTTTATCCATGGTCACCCGATGATAGAGACCTAAAACAAAAAAGAGATACACACTACGGATTTATTAATTATGTTTCGGCTCTAGTTGCTGATAAAGTATTCTTTAATACCAAATTTCACATGGATTCCTTTCTTGAAGCACTTCAACCATTTCTAAAACAATTCCCTGACAATAATGAATTAGACTCAATACCAATTATTCGCAACAAGTCTGAAGTCCTTCATTTAGGAATTGAATTAAAAAAATATGATAAACACAAAGTAGAAAGGATGGGAAAACCACTGATCCTATGGAATCACCGCTGGGAATATGATAAAAATCCAGATTTATTCTTCTCCATTCTCAAAAAAATTAAAAATGATGGGTATGGTTTTAAACTTGCAGTTATAGGTGAAAATTTTAGTCAATATCCAGAAATTTTTGAAAAAGCCAGAATTACTTTCCAGGATAATATTGTCCAATGGGGATATATAGGATCATTTAAACAATACGCAGAATGGCTATGGAAGGCTGATATTTTGCCTGTAACGTCCAATCAGGAATTTTTCGGGGTAAGTGTCATGGAAGCAATTTACTGCCAAACATGGCCAATTTTACCAAACCGTCTTTCTTATCCTGAATTAATCCCAAATCGAATGCATAAAGAGCATCTTTATTCCAATGATCAAGAATTATACAAAATGATAGTTCAATGTATAATCGATTTTAATAAAATTAAATCTGAAAAATTTACCAGAATTGCTAAAAAGTTCGATTGGGATACAATGTCAGGTAATTATGATAGCTTAATGGGGAAATTACCTGAATGAAAAATCTTCTTGTTTATTTAATAAACAACATCTTCCCGGTATCTCTGAATTTATCTGTTCGAATTTCATAAATATATAAACCTGTAGGCATCATTATTCCACTGTCTGATTTTCCATTCCATGTCACAGTATGTCTTCCAGCATTTAAATTCCCATTAACTAGACTTGCAACCTGCTTACCTAATATATTATAAATCAATAATTGGACTTTTTCATTTACCGCGATATCAAATGGTATTATTGTAATTGGGTTAAAAGGATTCGGATAATTTTGTCCTAAGCTATATTCTATTGGAACACTATTCTCTTCAATAGAAAGATTAGGACTGATTAAAATGGGAATATTTAAGGTTTCATCTGCTACAGTTAATTGAATTGAATCATTAATATTATCATTATTTTCAGTGTAAACTCTAACAGTGGTGTTTACTATGTTACCAGGGTCCAGAACACCAGAATAGGGTGAAATAATAAGCCAGTCATTATCACCTCCAATACTTAAGGCAAAATTGTCTATGCCGACACCATAAGCCCAGTTACCATTGCAGTCATTATAGAAAAAAGCTAATATAAATGAAGTCGCTCCATTGATTTCTTCTGTTATATTGTACATTCGTGAGTTCCAGTCCCAAGTTCCAGTTCCCATTGTTGTATCAATTTTAACCCAAGTTTCCCCGAAGGTTGTTGATAGCATAAAAAGTAAATCTTCCGAATAACCTTCTCCTTCTACTCCTCCACACCATTCATTCCCATTGGCACAAGACCCGCATGGTTGCGGAAACATAAGGTCAAATGCTACCAGTACATTTTCACCAGGAAGAATATTTATCTCTTCAGTAATGAGATATGCATTCTCCGCTCCTCCCGCAGCGCCGATTTGATCATCATTTATCCAGGCAAAATTTGAGCTATCCATCGAAAACCCGTAATCAAACCATCCGCTATTTGCACTTTCAGCATTTCCGGACTGCCAAAGCCCTCCAAAAAGTCCACTGGGATCATACATATTTGTCAAACCAGAATTAAAATCTGCAAAAAACAAACTTTGGTCTGGAGTAAACAATGGCATATTGCCAGAACTAAACCTGAATATAGAAGAAGAGTCGTAACCAGGTACAATTCCAACACTGAGTTCTTGTTCTTGATATGCCACTGGCAAAGAGCTGTCAAAAGAAAGTTCCAGAGGACTAAAAACAACATTGTTCCAAGGAGTAACACATACAGTACTGGTATCGGATATCCCTTCCGCATACAAACTGGCAACAGAAAGGCAATATTCTTTCCCATTTTCCACACCAGCTAATGTATAGGTATTTAAATACGTGAAATCAATTGAGTCTCCATCCAGATATATAATATATCCTTTATTATCATAACAATTCAAATATATACAACTGCCATCATTTACTGTGGCTTGATGATTATAATTATCAGCTTCAGGGTCTGTACAACCGTAAATAGGTCCTGCATAAAAATAGGTGGAGTCAATAAATCCATTCTCAAGAGTCCACCCCAATAATACATTTCCAGAACTATCTGAAACTGTAAGCCATGCACCATTCCATCCATCACCATAAGTATCAGTACCTACAACCTTATAGGAACCATTATCAATGCATGATATTACAACTTCATTGTTATCTGCTACTCCGCTCGCAACTACGGTTCCTAGAGAATCTTCAACATACCAACCTACTTCTTCAGCCCAATACCCTTCACTGCAATAGAAGTAGGTCTGATTTAACTGACAGGTGGTATAGGTACAACTTCCATCATCAATATTTGCAAACGGATTGTAGTTATCTGCATAGGGATCTGTGCATCCATATAGCGGGCCTACATAGAACGTTGCAGTATCTATGTGGCCATTATAAAAAGTATAGTTTAATACTGTATCCCCATCACTATTGGTAATCGTGAAATACGCATTATCCCAACCATCTCCGTAAGAGTCATATCCTATGATCGTATAATATCCATTATTAAAACATGTATCAGCACTATCCGGAGCGATGCCAGAAAGTGCCAGAACACCTGATGAATCATATATTGACCATGATACCTCGGATGGATAATCTCCGGCAGAGCAGTAAATATTTAATTTTGATTGGCTATCTCCACAATCTCTTGATAAATGTAAATCAGTATTTCTATGTTCATCACTGAATGTTCCTTTTCTACCTCTAATTATTTCAGAATCAATTGGCCTGGAAAATGATAGCTTCTTTGCTGAAGATGCTATTCGTCCATTTGTTTCCATTTGCCCATTATTTTCCTTGGAATTAATCATAAGGTTTAATAAATCAAAATTTGTATCATTAATACTCGTAAAATGAGAAATGCCATTCATAGGGTACTCTGCGTAGTAGATTCCAATTTGATCAACAATCCATGCTTCTCTAAAACCAGCTTCACAAACATAGCGATACGATACCAGTATACTTTGACCAGCATAGGCACTCAAATCAACTGTCGCTTCCAAAAATTCGGATCTAACCTGGTTCGCATCAGAAACAAATACGGTTTGCCAGGTTACACCGTTATCAGTGGAAATTTCAATACTATTAGAATTATTTTGCCATGCCCAATCAATATA
Organism: Fidelibacterota bacterium; assembly: GCA_002718285.1. The sequence goes on along the minus strand of PBAR01000033.1, from coordinate 4,588 downwards.
GGCTTCAACAAAATTTAAATAAACAGTTGAGTCAATTGGGATGGTGAATGGACCAAAGTTCATTCTACTGTCAATTGCATCTCCTTCTGCTGACCATCCTCCCCATGCGCCAAACTGAACTAATGAATTCGTATCACAGGGTGCTCCAAAAGCACAAACATGGCCCCCTTCGTTATCTCTATACCATCCACCTGTACCATTGTCAATCTCATGGATAATAGTAGCTTGCGAAGGAACATTACAGGTCGGGAAACATTCAAAGAATAATGTATTATAATTAATTCCGCTATCAATCTTCTTCCAGTCAAGCCTTATTTGACCATCTAAAGAACTTGCCCTTAAATCATCTGGAGAACATAAATCATCTCCCTCCAAAAAGGAAATCAGAGAAAAAACTAAAATTATGGATAAAAATAATTTTGTATTCATTTAATAGTTTACCTTAGAAAATCGGGGATTAATCCTTGATCACCTTTTCTCAAATTAGTATGCTGTACATTTTCCTGATTTTCACCAATTATGGTAATTGTAATTGGAGAATTTGATGCATATGTCTCTGTTATAAAATCAGTAGCAAGTATCCCCCACTCAAGTTTTACTTCATTGAAACTTATGCCTGCCAAATCTTCTCTCATAAAATCAAAAAGGCCATTTAAATATGCAGCTGACATAACCGTATTCTCGACATCTGTCAACCTATCATAGTAATAGGTAATAAAAAACCGGATAGGCTCTGAAACGGATATGGTTACATCATCAATATAGACAGTCCCTAAAGATCCAGCTACCTGATGATACCGAAAAATAATACCCGCCCAGGCAGTACCTGGGAAATTAAGTTGTTCAGGAACTATCATCTCCGTTGAAAATTGATGCCACTTATCAGGAACAAAAGAGCCATTTAGCTCTGGACTAAGTTCGTAAACCCAATCTTCACCAAGACCATACAATTGAATTACAGCAGAATTATCGCCAGATATCTTGTCATCACTTGGTGTCATCATATAGCCTTGAACGGTTAACACTGACCCAGGGGCCAGGCGATCCTTAGCCCTAAAATTATCTACGCGTGAAAGGTGAAGCCCCAGTGATGTATAATGCTGAGGCTCATCTCTGTCAACAGCCCCCATCCTAAGACTTCTATTCCCCGATCTTGAAACAGAGTCTGTAACCCAGACCGTTCTATTTTCAGAAGGGAACCATGCGTTACCGTTGAAATCAGAATTAACCTGAAACCATGTAAACCTGTACCCAGCCGGCATATCATAATATTCCCAATCATTAATTACTGTATTAAAATTTTCGACATGATATACTTCTTCGAATCCAGAAGAGATTGGAAGATTTTGAGCGGGAACCTTTGCAACAAGCCTGTTCGTATATAAAACGGTATCAGAATCATAAGATTCTTCCCACTCATAACGTATTGTTTGAAAATATTTAAACGTATCCAGACTAAATACATCCCCATCTAACGGTTGCAAGATGCTAAATTCAGAAGGGCTTGAATTTGAAAGCGGTTTTCTTTCAATCTCACATTTATCAATATATACGGTTATCGCTCTGTTTAATCCTATTGCCTGTGAATTATCGGTGAAACCAAAACCAATTGAAGCTCGATTAACATCCGCGCTATTATAGATTACGGATACTTTCACCTCATGCCACAGACCATTAGATAATAATGAACTGTCCAGGTTAGATGCATTTGGACTAAACACATCACCTTTAAAACCATTATTGACAATAACATTATTTTCATCTCTTCCTTGATAGTAAAACTCCATTTGAAACCCATAATTTTCATCAACACTCTCTATTTGATACTGTATCATGTAGTTCACGGAAAAAACAATTGTATCCCCTGCTGAATAATTATAATAATTCCCAATACGAGCATTACCATTTTGTATTGTTAGAGCAAGAGCTTTAGAACCATCCAATATATGTCCGTCATTTGCATCTACAATATTAAATTCAGTTTTAGATCCCCATTCGTTACCCCATCTATACTGCTCCCCTTTCCATTTTTCCAGTCCATTTTCAAAGTTCCCATTAGGGACGCCATTATCTGGGTCAAAGATTATTATTTCTGAATACTCTGAGTATTGCTCTGGGGGTTCTTCAATAGGGTTCATACAGCTAACAAATAAAAATAACAAGCTAATCAGGAATCTGGAAATAATTTGACGATATAATTTTCTTTTATACATTATAGATAACTAAATAGTACTTCAAGAATGGCATTTCTTTTTAATGGTGGAGTGCCTACAACTCTTGGACCGTCTTGATCCAGAATATTATTTAATTGCATTTTAATCCGTACCAAATTATTCAGCGTATACTCTAAATGTAAATCAAAGATAAAACCACCTCCAATAGGACCCCTATTTTCATAAATTTTATTTGGCGATAGACTTGCAAGATCTGAATTAATTGTAGCAACATGATATCCACTGACAAAATCAAACTTTTCTGTATAGTTAGCTGATAATTGTGCCCATAATTTTTTGGATATAATTCCATCAAATGCTAAAGCAACGAAACCCTTTCTGGTAGGAGCATTAAAAAATAACTTCCCTGGCTGAAATGAGTAACTTTGCAGTGAATTCTCTATAAAATATCTCAGTGTATCATTCTTTATAGAACTAAACAAATTATCAACATCAAGGTCGGTTGTAACATTATCATCGGAATCAAAACTCAGGTTCCCATATGCAGATAGACCAGTAGATAAAATAATTTTATTTGATATGGTATATTTTGCCATTAGATCTAACCCATATACCGAAGCTCCAGAAGTAGAGGTGTACGAATAAACTACGGTGCTATTTCTTTGAACAAAATTAGATATATAATCATCACCAATATGGGTTACCTCTTCTGGTATAAAGGGATACGTTGATGGATAAAAATCGTGTATTATACGTAGAGGGCTAATGAAATTTTTGTATTGTGAATAAAAACCTGAAACATCCAAAAATAGTTTTTCAAAAAATAATTTCTTAAGTCCCAGTTCGTAGCTATCTACGGTTTCTATATCCAACGAGGGGACGACCATAGATTCATCAATTATAAATCCATCCCGATTTCCGCGAAATTGTGTCTGCAGAGGAACCCAGTTTAATTCACCCGCACTAATACCACCACTGCCTATCTGTTGCTGTACACGAGGATTATTTACATTAACAACAATTTCACCAAAAACACCCCAGTCCCACATGAAAGGTACGATATTCCCGCTATCTGTTTTATCAAAAAATTTCAACATATGTAGATTAAATATACTGGGAGTTTGAAATGCACGATTGTAACTGAATCGTAAATTTCCTGATTTTAAACCATTCCACTGTAAAGCAAACCTTGGACTGATCCTAGATTCATAATATTTATGTTTATCGTATCTTATTGCTGTAACAAACTTTATTTTTAGAGGTAAATCAACCGTAGCCTGCAAATAACCACCATATTCATCTATTTCAATTTTTTCTCCTATTACAGAATCCACAATTGCTTCATTCTCATTTAAAGAAACAGCCCCTCTGTCATCCAAAAACTGGCGATTACTAACAGGTCTATAAAAAGCAAAATCAATCCCAGTAATAAAATCTACATTTTTTATTCCAAAAGCTGTTTGAAAATCACCTCTTAATACATCAGTCGTAACAAAGTCTGATATTTTAGTTCTATCAACTGATTCCCTTAGAGTTAGGTTTCTCCTCATCATATTCAGGTATGCACCATCCGAGTTCCAATATTCAGTTCCCGTTGATCTTAACCAGTGCAAGCGACCAAAAAAGTTTTCACTAATTATTTTTGTCCATAGCGAACCCATAGTATAATTGATAAAATTTAATCCAGAGTCAAATGGTTGATAACCAGATTGATAATAGTGTTCATGTCCAAAAGACAATTCTGAAGAAGGTGAAATATCATAGTAGAAAAAAAGGTTTGCTTTCAGGTTCTTCATCTGTCGCTCAAAATCAGATGTCATAACCGTCATTTCTTCCTGGTGATCCCACTCTCCATCTCCATTTTTATCATCCCAGACTCTGGGAACATCTGTATCAAAGAAATCCCAAAAAATCACACTCTCATGATTCTCATTATCAGTAATCTCTCCATCCAAATTATAATCCTGGCTAAAATTTCTAGGATATTTCCAATCCAAGACCGACATATTTGCTAAAGAAAATTTAAACCCTAATTTCCCTAAAGATTTTGCAAAACGTGCCCTGTAAGAAGTATAACCACTTGTTCCTGAGCTAAATGCTATTGTTGATCCTTCAGAATCTCTTGGATGTTTAGTAATGATATTCAGTAGTCCATTATGTGCATTTGGACCATATAGCGCAGAACTGGGGCCAAAAACTACTTCCAATCTCTCTATATCTTCATTCACGAACGGCAATGTATTACCATAGGCAATATAAAAAGTAGGCTCCATATAGTTGGCACCATCGACTAAAGAAACAAACCTGCCATTGAAAGCACTCATGAATCCCCTCACATTTAATGCAGTTCTTCCCATACCCGCCTGATATACTTCAACCCCTCTTACAGTTTTTAGAATAGCTCCCAAATCACC
>PBAR01000032.1 GCA_002718285.1 Fidelibacterota bacterium | reverse complement strand
TAAATGAAAACCAATTAGATGAAAAATTATTTTGTAGCCCGTAGGAGAATCGAACTCCTGTTGCCAGGATGAAAACCTGGAGTCCTAACCACTAGACGAACGGGCCATATTACTAGATTAAACTGGTATTCTGGCGGCAAATTTATTGCTATGTAAAAAGCCGGACCAATGTTTTTTAAATTTCTCAATCTCCGTTTTTTGCTGCATCCAAGATATCCAGAAGTTGACCATTTTGGTGTAATTCTCTGGTTATATCAGCTCCACCGATCAATTCACCTTTTACGAAGAGTTGAGGGATTGTAGGCCAGTTTGAATGTTCACTTAATTTGACCCGGATCATTGGATCTTCTAATACATTCACATCCTTATACTCTACACCATAATGATTTAAAATCTGAACAACAGAGTTAGAAAAGCCACACATGGGCATTTCCTTTGTTCCTTTCATATACAAAATGATGGAATTCCCCTCAATATCTGATATTATTTGTTCTTTCATTTCCATTGTTCCCTCCTTTAGTTTAGGGTTTATGTTAACATTTTTATTCCGGTGAAGGTACAATTATTACAGCTGTAATGTTTTATTTTAGCAGAATATATTAAAGAAACGATTTTTTGTTTTCGTGTACGCTGAATACGTTGAAGTTTTCCTCCACAGTCTGGACATCCCTTAATATTTGAGTATCTTTTTATTTCTCTCTCCCTCCATCTTTTGGCAACTAAGTAAAGAGCATATAAAATAAGAGAAATACCTACCAGATCTGAAAACTCAAATACATTCTTTAATAATAAAATATTTTTGCTGATTGCTTTAATTATGTCTCCAATTGAGAAAAGAAACCATCTGAGACCAAGAAACAAGTATTGTTTGATTTCTAAATCTTCTACCAATAGAAATATACCAAGAGCTAAAAGTAAAATAATAAGGATTTCATAGTCATACTCTCTGATGAAAGAATTATTTTTAGTTTTTTTAATCCCTTTACGTTCTTTTATAGCCATTGTATAAACTTTTTAATCCTACGAACTTAAAAAGAAAAACAAATGGTTTTAAATCAGTTTTCAAGATTTGTCTTTATTAATACATTCATGATAAAGATGGTAATTTGTAGAGACAATATTATATTTATTAATGACTATTTTAGATAAATACAAGTGGGTGGCAAGAGCTTGGCGCTATAGATTAATAATAGAAAAACACGAAATTAGATTTTTAATTAAACATTTAAAACCTGGACAAATAGCTGTAGATATAGGTTCGCATAAAGGTGCCTACGCATTTTGGATGTATAAATCCCTTGGTAATAATGGTAGCGTATACGCATTCGAACCACAACCTCAATTATATACTACATTGAAAGAAATAATCGATGAGAATGAATATAATAATATTTTTTTGTACCCTTATGCATTTTCTTCAAAATCAGGAAAATCAAATCTAATAATTCCTAAAGGAGTTTCATCTCCAAGTGCTTCTATCGGTAAAAAAAAACATCCTGGCGATTCGATTATAGAAATAAAGACTACTACCCTTGATGATTTTTTTTATAAAAAGAAAAACATATCTGTAGATTTTATAAAATGTGATGTTGAAGGCCATGAGTTAGAAGTGTTACATGGTGGAAAATTATTTTTTAATTATTGTCGTCCTATAATATTGATTGAATCAGAAGCTAGACACTGTGGTAAAGAAAAAGTAATGGAGGTGTCTGATTTTCTAAAATGTTTTGATTATGAAGGCTATTTTCATAATGGAAACAAAATTGTAAGCATTGAAAATTTTAGAATTTTTGAATACCAGTTAGATCCAAATAAAACCACATATGTAAATAATTTTTTCTTTCTACCTAAATAATTAATAATTTTGCATTGAAATAACCAGTTATTATGAACAAAATACAAAGACATTTATAGAACTTATTAATACAAAAGGCTAATATAAATAAATACCGATGTATTGTTTTATTATTAATTGGTAAAAATAAATATTTTTTTATTAGAGGTATGATATGAAAACAAAAATACCGATTTTCATTGTCTTTTTGATAATGATGATAATTAGTTGTGAAAATACACCTACAAATTCAGTTGATTTTACTGATGCCGAACTAATCCAGTTGATTAGAGATGCAGATAAGGTTGATGTTGATATAGACGGCTTGCCGAATCAGTCAATAACAGTTATAAATAATGAAATTGAATATGAAAGTATTGGTGTGAAAAAAGCATCTGGGCTAGGTTATGAGGTTGAGCTTGTGGGCAAGGGATTTAGAAGTGGTCACCGCAATGAAATCTTCTTTAATATCCAAGGTAGAAAACTTGATCCCAATGATTGGGGTGGTAAAAGCAGTGGTTGGGATAGAGCTGGATGGGATAAGGATAACTGGGTTCGAGATGATGATAACAAAAGAGATTGGAAGTGTTTTAATTTAGTTTTTCCAGTAACATATAATATGCCTGATGGCTCTACAATTATAGTAGCGACTGGTGATGATAATGGTTGGGCGGAGATTAAGGAATGGTATCAAGAAAACCCTGACGCAGAAGTGAAACCTGCCATGCAATTTCCAGTTCAAATCACCTTTGGAGAGGCTGCTGTGACAATCATTAATGAAGAAGAAATGCGTGAAGCTTATCATAGGTGTGATAGAAAAGATAATAGATGGAATTGTTTTGAAATTGTATATCCAGTTACTTATATCATGCCAGATGGCTCGTTGATTACAGTTACAGTCAATGATGAAGATGGCTGGTCAGAAGTAAAAAATTGGTATGAAGAAAATGCTGCTTCGGATCAACGCCCTGTTATACAATATCCTATTGATATTTCAATAAGATCAGAAGATGGTGTATCAACTGTAACAATTAATAATGAAGAAGAAATGCGAGCAGCGAAAGAAGAATGCAGAGAAGAATGGAGTGATGACTTGGGAGAAGATGACGATGAAGGCGAATGTTTTGAATTGGTATTGCCTGTTACCTATATCATGCCAGATGGAACTTTAATTACTATTGAAGATGAAAGAGGTTGGTATAGTTTGAGAAATTGGTATGAGGAAAATGGGGATACAGAAGAAGAGCCTCAGCTAGAATATCCTGTCTATATTTTAATAGAATCAGAAGATGGTGCATCAACTGTAACAATTAATAATGAAGAAGAAATGCGAGCGGTAAAAGAAGATTGCAGAGAATAAATTACAATAATTAAATATTTAAAGAAAAATATAAAGGCTCCGTAGTTTCGGGGCCTTTTGTTTATAGATATTGGATATAATAGCGTTTAATATTACTCTAACCAAATCTCTTAATATCAAACTATATATAATCTTGGGATAGACCATTTTACGATAATGTTAGAATTAATCTTTTTTATAAAATAATCATCAATAATATAGAATTTATTTTTATGAACAATCGAAAAACTCAAAAAAAATACAGTTTATTATTTTTGCTCTGTTCCTTGCAGGCCCAGGCGACATCTAGTATAAATGGTTTTGTTAGAGATGATTCAAATGGTGAGCCTTTAGGTTATGCCAATGTTTTTATTAAAGGTACTAAAATGGGTACTGCATCTTCGATGGATGGATATTTTGTAATTAGTAATATACCCATTGGAAAATATGATATTGCAGTTTCTATTATTGGATACGAGATGATTACCAAAAATATTGAAATTACTTCTGGAGAGAATAAGCGTCTTGAGTTTAGATTGCAGAGGACTGTAATCGAAGGGCAAATAATTGATGTTTTTGGCGAATCACAGAAAATGCGTCAGATGGTTGAACCTAGTCGTATTACTCTTGATCTCCGTACCCTGGAAACTGTACCTGCCTTTATAGAACCAGATCTTTTTCGAACTGTACAAATGCTACCTGGGGTTCAGACTTTGAATGATTTCTCCAGTGCTCTTTATGTTCGTGGCAGTACTCCAGATCAGAATCTAATCATGCTTGATGGAATTACCGTATATAATCCTTATCATCTTGGTGGAATTTTTTCTACTTTTAATACTGATGCGATCAAGGAAGCAGATTTTCATGCAGGGGGATTTCCATCTCGCTATGGAGGTCGTATGGGTGCAATCTTAAATGTAATTAACAGAGAAGGAAATACAGAGAAATTTCAAGGCAATGCTAATATTTCTATTATTTCCAGTAAAGGATTGCTTGAAGGGCCTTTACCCAAGTTTAAGGGTTTGAAAGGCTCCTGGATGCTGGCTGGAAGACGAACCTATTTTGATCAGTTCTTTCGGCTTTTTATTCCTAAAGAGACCTTTGAGTTCCCATATTATTTCTATGATTATCAGGTCAAAGTTAATCTGGATCTAAATAATGACCACCGTCTTACATACAGCCGATTTTATGGTGATGATATATTGAATTTCAGTTATTCGGATACTTACGAAAGATATGATATCATTGATGACTATGGAGAAAAAAATGAGTCATCTTTCAGTATTGATTGGCCTTGGGGAAACCGTACTAACAGTCTTACATGGAGATGGTTGGTGAGCCCTCAGTTTGTAGTAAAAACCTTTTTGGCTAATAGCAGGTACAGGTTTCATTTTGACTTGGGTTTTGCCGATAAAGGAACATGGACATCAGGATCAGAAACTGGTTCTTTCAAGGATGAATTTTCATTTGATTTTTTTGATGTTTTGAATGACAATACATTTGAAACGGAACTCTCTTGGCATGGGTTGGAAAATCATCATATAATGACAGGAGTTCAGTTAAAACAGGTTAAATACGATCTTGGAATGGAATTTGAATATTCAACTTTGGATACAACTTTATATTTAAAACCATTGGAGATGATGGACACGACAAGGGAGACATCCATTTTTATTCAGGATAAATGGAACATTACTCCAAGACTAGCAATACAAATAGGTACTAGAATTTCAGATTATGCACTTCATGATAATATTTATATCGATCCAAGGTTTGGATTAAAATATATCTTTCGAAAAGATCTATCTATAAAATTTTCTCTTGGACGATTTCATCAATTTCTAACTATTGTCAATCTTGAAGATGAGAGCTGGCAGATAGTTGATTTTTGGTTGGGACTCCCCGAAGATCGTCCTGCTACCTGGGCAGATCATACTATTTTGGGTCTGGAATATTTATCTGGAAATAACTGGCTTTTTAGAGCTGAAACTTATTACAAACATTTTGAAAACTTGATTACCTTGAAACAAGGAGAACTTTTTCAAGAAGATGGAGATCAATTGCAATTTACGCCTTTCAATGAGTTTTATGATACGCGAGCTTATGCGTATGGTATAGAATTTCTGTTAAAAAAGACTGCAGGAAAAATCAGAGGGTGGATAGGATATACCTTTGCAGAAACAAATAGACACATTAAAAAACATGGTTGGTATCAGTCTAAATATGATCGTACCCATACATTAAACATAGTTGGTGATCTTGAATTAAGGAAGGATGTTCATTTTAGTACATCCCTGCAGACTTCTAGCGGTCAACCTTTTACTCCTCCGGTGGGAAGATACGAACAGTGGTATGCAGATCATAAAGCATATGGAACTAACTGGTTTTATAACCAAGGATTTCTTGTAGATGATAAGAATTCTGCAAGATTATCCCCTTATTTTAGACTGGATGTAGGCTTAAAACAGGATAAAACATTTTTTGGTAGACCATACCAACGTTTTTTACAGCTGGTTAATGTGACTAATCATATCAATCCGTTGACTCATCAATATCGTAATAAAACAAATAGATTAACTGGGGAAACTCTTGGTTTGCAGAGGGCTGAAGTTCCGATGTTTCCTTTTTTCTTAACAATGGGCCTTAGAGTAGAATTCTAATGAGATACATATTCATACTTATTTTCATTCTATTTTTTTCTTCTTGTTCAATTGTTCCTCCAGAGGTGGAATGGAAAGATATCAGCTCTGATCATGATCCTTTACTAAATATTTTAGGCATAATATCATCTGATTCTCTTGTTACGAGCTTTGTACAGGTTCACCGTACCTTAGATCTAGAAGAAGCACAGGATACATTGGTTCGTGACACAGTTAATGGATTAATAAATATTTATTATGCTTCCCGGTTTGTGGTTCGGAATGCGGAAGTAATTGTTTACCGAGATGATAAAGAATATCAATTTGATTATAGCAATATTTATATGGAAGATAGATATGAAATATCGATGGGTGCTTATTTCTATAACGGGGATGATTTGAACCCTCAGCCTGGAGAAGTTTACACTTTATCAGTAACTACACCTTCAGGTCATTATGTCACAGGTCAAACAATAATTCCACCTCGTTCTAATCTCCACAAAGAAGTATTACCAGATACTTTTCAAATAAATCAAGACCTTCAGATTAATTGGGATCCATTAGTTAATCATAATCAATTAATTAATGTTGGTAATTATTTAAGCCTGATTAATGATTTTTACTATTATGGATATTATTACGAAAGAGGAGTATGTGGAATTAATCAGGAAAGATTAATAAGCCCTGGAGAAAATAATTGGACCTACCACAGAGAATTTTGTGATGAAAATAATTTTTCTGAGCAAGACTGGGGTGAAGATTGGTTACTATTACAGTTAATGAGCATGGATCAGAATTACTATGACTTTTTTATTAAATACTCTCAGGAAGATCAGGAATACAGTAACCTGTTTATCGGGCAGGGAGGTTCGGGTAGAAATTATGGGGTAGAAGGAGGTATTGGTATTTTTGGTTCTGTTATATTTGACCGAACCTTTATTCGTCTTGTACCTTAGTCGTAATGATTTTTTAACAATAATTTAGGTGATATAGTATTATGAAATTAATATCATGGAATGTAAATGGAATCCGCGCAGCAGTAAAAAAAGGGTTCATTGATTGGTTAGATAAGGAACAGCCAGATATCTGCTGTATTCAGGAAACTAAGGCCCATGTTGATCAATTAGGATCTGAAATAATGGAAGAACATGGTTATAAAACTTATTGGCATTCGGGAGAACGTCGAGGATATAGTGGCGTTGCTACTTTTTGCAAAAAGGAACCACTTTTTGTACAGGAAGGGTTAGGCGTAGAAAAATATGATCGAGAAGGTCGTGTTTTGATTACAGAGCACGAGGGATTTTTATTATATAATATTTACTTTCCAAATGGTCAGAAAGATGAATATCGATTGCAGTATAAACTTGATTTCTATGATGAATTACTGCCAATTATAAATGATCAAGTCGAATCTGGAAACAATGTTATTGTTACTGGGGATTGGAATACTGCCCATAATCCAATTGATCTCGCAAGACCCAAAGAAAATATTAATACATCTGGGTTTATGCCCATTGAACGAGAGCGTTTGGATACCTATGTTGAGCAGGGTTGGATAGATACATTCCGCTTATTTCATGATGAGGGTGAAAGATATTCTTGGTGGTCCTATCGATTTGGAGCACGTGAAAGAAATGTTGGCTGGCGTATTGATTATTTCTTTGTAGATCAAGGTATGCAACATTTATGCTTGGATGCAGATATACATGATGAAGTTATGGGTTCTGATCATTGCCCAGTTTCTTTAACAATTGATCTTTAGCAGAAATTTCCTATCTATGCAGGTTTTTATCCTTATTTCAATATGCGGATATATTACAGGTATGTTTAACCCTATTATGGAAATTGATGCTATGCAGTACGCATCTATGAGCAGAGAACTCCTAAGAGGGGATAATTTATTACATTTTTTTGATAATGGTCAGCCGTACTTAGATAAGCCACCACTTATATTCTGGATTACATCCCTTTTCTTTAAAATTTTTGGTACTTCAGATTTTATCTATAGGCTTCCGTCAGTTCTTTTTTCAGTATTAACTATCTATTCAGTATATAGATTTGCGATTTTATTCTATTCTAAGCAGACTGCATTGACTGCAGCGGTTATTCTTTCATCTTGTGAAGCTTTTTTTATTATGAATTCTGATGTACGTACTGATATGTACATGATTGCACCTATGATGCTTGCATTTTGGCAAATTAGTTTTTATTTAAAAAGTGGGAAATTATATAGTTTATTGGTTGGTTCTATTGCTATTGGATTTTCAATGATGGGGAAAGGGCCTCTTGGTATAATCATATTGTTATCTGTGTTTGGATTTGAAATGGCTGTAAAGCGTAGATTAAGCAATATTATAGATATCAATATTCTCCTTGGTATAGTAGTTATTATTCTTTGTCTTTTTCCTATGTCTTATGGACTTTATACACAGTTTGGGTCCAAAGGAATTCAGTTTTTCTATTGGACACAGAGTTTTGGCCGAATTACTGGCGATAGTAGTTGGACTAATCAAACGGGCCCATTCTATTTGTTTAATGTATTTCTATATGCATTTTTACCTTGGACATTCCTTTTTCTTTGGGCTTTTTATAAAAAAACAAAAGGTTTGATTTTTAGAAAAACCCTTTTTCTTGATAATGAATTAATTTCCTATTTTGGTTTTTTATTATCTATGGTAATGCTTTCATTATCAAATTATAAACTCCCTCATTATATTTATTGTGCTATTCCATTTGCGGCTATAATCACAGCTAAGGGGATAGAAGATTTAATGCAAAAAAAGAGACTATATATTTGTTTCTATATTATTCAATTTATTATTGGAATATTGTTAGTTAGTTTTGTATTTGGTATTTCATTTTATGCGTTTCCTTTTAGAAATTACTATTTACTATTTCCCATCTTTATTTTTTTATTTTTGGTTAGCTACTTCCATATTAGAACTCATGATGAGTTTATAAAATTTTTTATACCATCTATATCTGCTGTAATAATAGCAAATTATTGGTTAAATCTTTTTTTTATGAATCATTTGCTAGCTTATCAGGCTCCATCAGAGGCTGCAAATTTTCTTAAGAAGAATAATTATGATTTTATTCAACTCTATTTATATAAAGAATCAGAAAAAGCGAAAAGTAGATCATTTAATTATTATTTTGATCGGGAAATAATCTATATTGATGGAGAATTTCCAGTCAGGAAAACTGAAAATAATATTATTGTATACACTGGACAAAAAGGATATGATATTCTGATGAATTTGAATCCTAGACCTAAACTTTTATCGGATTTTTCCCATTTTAGGGTTAGTAAAATCAACAATAAATTTCTCGATAAAAAAAGACGATTATCAGTATTGAAAAAAAAATATTTATTGATGTTCACTCCAACTTAATTATCTCTCAATTATCAAGTTATTATAGTTAATAAGTAGATCTGAATATTTTACAATGAATGAAACTAAAAAATTTCCATCCTTATCGGTAATTATTCCAGTTTATAATGAAGAAAACACCATTGACAAAATTTTTAATTTAGTTTCAGCGCAAAACCTAGTATCTGAAATTGTGATTGTGGATGATTGCTCAAAAGATAAAAGTGTAGAGAAAATTAATAACAATATAAATCGTTTATTGGAAGTTAAACCCGAATTAAAAGTTGCGTTTCTAAAAAATAAAAAAAATCAGGGAAAGGGTTCTGCTTTAAGGAAAGGCTTTCAACATGCTACTAGCGATATAATCGTTATACAGGATGCTGATCTAGAATATAACCCTAAAGAATACTTGGCATTAATTCAACCAATCATTGATGGGGATGCGGATGTAGTATATGGTAGCAGATTTATCGGTGGTACCCATCGAGTATTATATTTCTGGCATTATTTCGGTAATAAAATCTTGACCTTACTTTCAAATATGTTTTCCAACTTAAACCTCACAGATATGGAAACCTGCTATAAGATGTTTCGAAGAGAAATTCTGGAAACTATTGATTTTAAATCAAATCGATTTGGTTTTGAACCAGAATTCACTGCAAAGGTAGCAAAAGCTAACCTACGTATTTATGAGATACCTATCTCATATTATGGGAGGACCTACGATGATGGAAAAAAAATAACCTGGAGAGATGGTATAGCAGCAGTTTTTCATATAATTCGCTTTAACTTGTTTAGTTAAGTTTTTTTAACTCAATTTTTATAGCAACAAATCAACGCAAATAGAGTCTGCATAGACCATTCCTTTTTCTGTTAGAGAAACAGATGTATTATTTATAATAAGAAAATCCTTCCACTTTTTTTCCGCTGATATAAGATTTGTAGAGAAAATTTTTAAATATTTTTTAGGAATCCGAATTAAATTAATACCATCTTTCATCCTCAGTCCAAATCCAATTAATTCATTAATTAGGTTCTTTTCAGTTAATGATTCTTCTGTAGAAACAGGTATCTTTCCTGATTCAATTTGCTTTAGGTATTTATCAAGTGATTTAAAATTATTCCATCGAATTTTTCCATCAAAACCATGTGCCGATGGTCCGAAGGCAAGATATGGATGAATTCTCCAGTAATGCTGATTATGCAGGCATTCCATTCCTGGTTTAGCATAGTTTGAGATCTCGTATGCAGAATAACTATTTGTCCTAAGTATATTTTGTGTATTTAAAAACCATTCTGCTGTGTGATCCTGTTTTGGCATTGAAACTGAACCCTTTTTTACGAACTTGTAAAGTTCTGTTCCTTTTTCCAAAGTCAGGATATAAGCGGAAATATGTTCAGGATTTAAATTAAGTATTCTTGTTAAATCTCGTTCCCAAATTTTCCATGATTGCCCTGGTATAGCATAAATTAGATCACAATTTATATTCTCAAATCCTGCTGTTCTTGCATTCTCATACGTATTAAAGGCTTGATCTGCAGAATGGATTCTTGTTAGGAATGTTAAAATTTTTGGCTCGAGAGATTGCACACCTATTGATAACCGATTAATCCCAAGGCTTCGAAAATCCCTTAACCGTTCTAATGGTGATTCTCCTGGGTTAGCTTCAATGGTGAATTCTTTTATTTGTGTTAAGTTGTATTTTGTTTCAAGTGCGAGTAAAATGGATTCTATATCATTGGCATTTAAAAGACTGGGAGTACCGCCACCTATGAATATAGTGTCTAGATTCCAGTTAGATACGTCTACTGTACATTTTTGTATTTCCTTTACAACTGCATCTATGAATCGAGGAACGGAGTCTTTACGGTCTGTAATGGAATAAAAATCACAATAATTACACTTTACTGCACAAAAAGGAATATGGATATAGATGCCTGCTGATTTCATGATTGAATTTAAGGTTTGGGCTTGGAAACATACTGCTGTTAATTTTTTTGTATGGAATGAATACTTAAAGATGGAATATAATTATAATGATTATAGATACGAAAATTCTTCAAGATTACTATAAATAATAGAATGAATTTTACTAATGAAAAACTAATTGCTGTATTTTTTTCGGGTTATAAATATCCATATTAGGTCCATAGAAATCAATAAACATATTATTATATAATTTTAAGTATGCTTGAATTAAAGAATGCTAGCAATTTTATTAACGCAGAAGTTCATCTAAGCAATATTAGTTTACAGTTTAAGTCTGGCATAGTAAATGCAATTCTAGGTCCCACAATGTCTGGGAAAACTCCCTTAATACGCCTGATAGCTGGTCTTGATAAATGTGCAGAAGGAAATATATTTATTAATGATAATGATATAACAAATCAAAAAGTGCAAAAACGTAATGTGGCGATGGTCCACCAACAATTCATTAATTATCCGTCATTATCGGTATTTGATAATATCGCATCTCCACTCCGCATTCTTCGCATAGATGAAAAGGTGATTGGTCATAAAGTTAATAAGGTTGCTGAATTACTTAAGCTTGAATCTCTATTAAAATTTTTCCCTAATAATCTATCTGGAGGAGAACAACAAAGAACTGCAATTGCACGTGCAATTATAAAAGATGCTGATTTGGTATTAATGGACGAACCTTTAGCCAATTTAGATTATAAGTTCAGGGAAGAGTTTCGTAGTGAGCTTCCCAATATAATGAAGGAAATTAACGCAATATTTATATATGCTACTTCAGAAGTATCTGAAGCACTATTTATGAGTGGAAATACTACTATTTTATCAAATGGTCAGGCTATACAGTCGGGCCCCACTTATGATATATATAATAATCCAAATAATATAATTGCTTTGAAAATATTCTCTGATCCATCTGTAAATGAATTAAAAGTAATAAAAAAGGAAAAATATTTTTTTATAGGTAATACTCAATTATTTCCAGTTAAAAAATATCATAAACATATTAGAGATGGTATTTATAGTATTGCAGTTAGGCCGTACCATGGTTTTTCTAAAAAGCATTCGAAAGATATGATTGAATTTAAGATGAAAATATTGGGTAATGAGTTCGCTGGAGCGGAAAATATTATCCATACCGAATTTTATGGAGAGCATTGGAAGTTTTTTATCTCAAATTATGTTTATGATGACCAACTAGATCATATAAAAATCTATATTGATGCAAAAGATATTTTTATTTTTGATAATGATGGTTTACCTGTTTTTATACCCCCCCTCTAAAGTTTGAATTATGGCCCGAATTAGTATTAATAATATATCTCATTCTTATAAAAAGCGAAAAGACATAGAATCTGATTATGCTCTAAAATCAATTAACCATGTTTGGAATGACGGTGAATCTTTTGCTATACTTGGTCCTTCTGGATGTGGGAAAACAACCTTGTTAAATATTATTTCAGGTTTATTAACAGCATCAAATGGGAGTATCTATTTTGATGAAAAAGATGTTACATATTTACCAACAGAAGAAAGGAATATAGCGCAGGTATTCCAATTTCCTATAATCTACGATACAATGACAGTAGCTGAAAATTTATCTTTTCCATTAATAAATCGTGGTTTATCGTTAAATCAAATACAAAATAAAGTAACAGAAATATTGGGTTTATTAAAGTTAGATGCTATAAGTAATCATAAGGCTAATGATTTAACAGCCGATCAAAAGCAGAAAATTGCACTAGGTAGAGGACTGGTAAGATCAGATGTTAATGCTATATTATTTGATGAACCATTAACTGTAATAGATCCTCAAATGAAATGGGAAATACACTCTCATATAAAATCGATACATAGACAATTAAATCAAACAATGATATATGTGACCCATGATCAAACCGAAGCTCTTACTTTTGCTGATAATGTTGCAGTAATGAAAGATGGTAAGATTATCCAAGTTGGTACACCAAATGAATTATTCAAACGTCCAGCACATACTTTTGTAGGGTATTTTATAGGCTCTCCAGGTATGAATTTTTTACCTTGTCAAGTGAAAGAAAAAATTGCATTAATTGGTAATGAGAAAGTTCAACTTTGTAGTGATTATGGTAATCTCTGTGATGGAATTGAGCTTGGTATTAGACCTGAATATGTAAAACTTTTTGACTCTGCAGATGTTGATTCTCAGGGTATACCAGCAGTGATAAAAAACATAATCAATTATGGAAGGTCAAATATTGTTTATTTGGAAAGAGGTACATACCAATTTAATGCTATAGTTCCGAATGACGAAGCTATCCCTGATAATCCTGTAGCCGTATTTCCCCCTGATAAAATTCATATTTATTGTAAATCAAAAATAATTGAACCTTAATAATAATTATGGATAAAGCATGGAATAACAAAGCTTGGATAATGGTGATGCCTGTGATTCTGCTAGTTTCATTCAATGCGATAATTCCTTTAATTACTGTAATAAATTATTCATTACAGGATACATTTGGTGGTAATGTATTTTTTTGGGTAGGGATCGAATGGTTCGAGGAATTGCTACAATCAGAGCGATTTTTTAATGCTTTAAAACGTAGTATCCTATTTTCAGTAATTGTGTTAATTATTGAGGTACCACTAGGAGTTTTAATTGCACTGTCAATGCCAAAATCTGGTTGGAAGGTAAATATATACATAGTTTTCATGGCTTTACCTCTTTTAATTCCATGGAATGTTGTTGGTACAATTTGGCAAGTATTTTGTCGAACAGATATTGGTTTATTTGGACATACTCTACTGAGTTTGGGCATTGAATATAATTATGCGCAGCATGTAATTGATGCCTGGATAACACTGATTATTATGGATGTTTGGCATTGGACTAGTCTTATAGTATTGCTGACTTATTCAGGGTTAATTGCGATTCCTGAACCTTATTATCAGGCTGCAAGTATAGACGGAGCTTCAAATCGAGATATTTTCCGTTTAATTCAATTTCCGAAAATCCGTGGTGTATTAACAATTGCAATTCTATTAAGATTTATGGATAGTTTTAAAATATATACTGAACCATTTGTGTTAACTGGAGGCGGACCTGGGAACTCAACCACATTTTTATCTATTGATCTAGTCCAAATGGCAGTTGGCCAGTTTGATTTAGGTCCAGCTGCTGCAATGTCTTTAGTCTATTTTATGATTATATTGTTGATTTGCTATGTATTTTTTACTATTGTTACAAATATGGGGAAAAAGAATCTACAGCCTGACTGGCGTAAATTATGAAATACGTAAAAAAAATTAAGACTCATTTATTAACTCTTCATACTAATCTAATTCCTTTATTTTATGTAATTATTCTATTGATACCTATTTATTGGTTAATTATAACAAGTTTTAAGACCAATCAGGAAATTTTAGGAGGATTTACTTTATTCCCTGAGAATTTCACATTAGATAATTATATAACAATTTTTATAGAACCAACTTGGCGAGCTGGCTACATAAACTCTCTAACCTATGTAATTCTAAATACAATTATATGTCTTTTAACAGCATTGCCAGCTGCCTACGCTTTTTCCCGCTACAACTTTTTAGGTGATAAGCATCTTTTTTTTGGCTCTTAACAAATCGTATGGCCCCTTCAGCTATTTTTGTTTTACCTTTTTTTCAACTTTATTCTTCAATTGGATTAATTGATACACATATTTCAGTAGCTTTAGCTCATACTTTATTTAACATTCCTATTGCAGTATGGATTTTAGAAGGATTTATATCTGGTATACCAAAAGAGCTAGATGAAACAGCATATATCGATGGTTACTCATTTTCAAAATTTTTTATAAAAATATTTTTACCATTGATCAAATCAGGTATTGGAGTTACTGCTTTCTTTTGTTTTATGTTTTCATGGGTAGAACTTTTGATTGCTAGAACATTAACCATTACAAAAGCAAAGCCGATTACTGCAGTTTTAACTCGTACTGTTTCTGGAGAAGGGGTAGATTGGGGTCTAATTTCCGCAGCTGGGGTACTTACTATATTACCTGGAGCTTTAGTGATTTATTTTGTGCGAAAGTATATAGCCAAAGGTTTTTCCCTAGGTAGATTATAAAATAATGAATTTATCATGGATGGCGTGGACTTCTCATGTTATTATTTTTATAATAATAATAATGGCATCAATCGTTTGTATGGGTATATGGGAATATCTAAGGCCTGGTGGTGGTAATCGATTAGGTATATTTGGGTTTGAAACAACACGTGGTGATCGTTTTTTTATATCATTTTTAAGTAGTGGCTTTATTCATTTAAGTTGGATTGGATTCACTAATCTCACGCTATGGTTTGCTAGTGTTATTTCGATAATCTGGGCAATATTGATATTTAAGTATTATTAATTATGTAATTGTACAATTAGAATATATTAATTATTAAACGTTTTTCTGATTAATGTTAATTAACATAGTAACTTGAAAAAGTAAGGAGATTATATGATAAAATATAAACAGTATCTTTCTCGAATATTTTTTTTGGGATTTGTTTCTTTCATATTTTCACAGCCTGATAATAAGCGACTTTTGATCGCAAAAAAATGGATTATGGATGAATTCCAGCCTTCTACATTATCGAAGGAAAAACAATTAGAAGAGATGATCTGGTTTATTAATACTTCAGTTCCATATCGTGGTATGGAAATACGTGTTGTCTCTGAAGGCATTACAACACATAATTATGAATCCAGAGTCTTGGCAAAAGCTTTTTACGAAATCACAGGTATTAAAATCATACATGATATTATTGGAGAGGGAGACGTTGTTGAAAAATTACAGACTCAAATGCAGACAGGACAAAATCTATATGATGCATATATAAATGATTCTGATTTAATTGGAACTCATTGGAGGTATAAACAAGTTCGGAATTTAACAGATTGGATGAATGCAATAGCATTAGATGTTACATTGCCTTCACTTGACCTTGATGATTTTATTGGTATTGATTTTACTACAGGACCTGATGGTAAAATATATCAACTTCCTGATCAACAGTTTGCTAATCTTTACTGGTTTCGTTACGATTTATTTACTGATCCAATAATCAAAAGAAAATTCAAAAAAAAATATAATTATGAACTTGGTGTTCCAGTTAACTGGTCCGCTTACGAAGATATAGCAGCATTTTTTACACATGACATAAGAGAAATCAATGGGGAACCTATCTATGGGCATATGGATTATGGTAAAAAAGATCCTTCCCTTGGCTGGCGTTTTACAGATGCTTGGCTATCTATGGCAGGGGCAGGAGATAAAGGGGAACCAAATGGTATACCAGTTGATGAGTGGGGTATTAGGGTTGATGATAATAATCGACCCGTTGGCTCATCTGTATCTCGAGGTGGTGCCACTAATAGTCCTGCTGCAGTGTATGCAGTAGAAAAATATATAGATTGGTTAAATAGATTTGCACCACCTGGTGCTGCTGGAATGACCTTTGGAGAATCTGGTCCAGTACCTGGTCAGGGGAATATTGCACAACAAATATTTTGGTATACTGCCTTTACTGCTACTATGGTAGACTTAAACTTACCTGTTATGAATAATGATGGGTCACCCAAATGGCGTATGGCCCCTAGCCCTCATGGAGCTTATTGGAGTAAAGGACAAAAACTTGGATATCAAGATTGTGGATCTTGGACAATTATGAAATCTACGCCAGTTGATCGAGCAAAAGCAGCGTGGCTTTACGCGCAATTCACAGTTTCAAAAACTGTTTCACTAAAAAAGTCACATGTGGGGCTAACCTTTATTCGTAACTCAGATATATTTCACCAGTCATTTACCGATAGGACAAAAGAATTAGGTGGATTAATTGATTTTTATCGTTCGCCTGCACGTGTTCGTTGGTCGCCCACAGGTACCAATATCCCAGATTATCCTAAGCTAGCACAATTATGGTGGCAGCATATTGGTGATGCGTCATCTGGTTCGAAGACCCCTCAGGAAGCTATGAATGCATTAGCTAAAGCTCAAGATAAAGTGTTATCACGTATTGAGCGTGCAGGTATACAAGGTGCGCTTGGTCCTAAACTTAATATACCGCGCGATCCAGAATATTGGCTAAATAATCCTGGTTCTCCAAAACCAAAATTGGATAATGAAAAACCAAAACCAATTACAATTGATTATGACCTGCTTATTAGAAATTGGACAGAAGTTGATTAATAATCTATTTATTCTAAAAACATTAAGGCTATATACTATAGTATTGTTGCTTTTAGCCAGTAGAATTAGATCAGACGATAATAGTTTTATAGATTTTAATCACTATTCAAACCAAAATGGTCTGTACCAAGAAAAAATTATGACTTACAATGTTCTTCATTATGATGGGGAAGATAATAGAGATATTTTCTATCAAACAATAATAAATCAGATACAGCCTGACCTTTTGGTTTGTCAAGAAATAAATGGAACTGATGGTTTTAATAGTTTTTTAGACAATGTTTTAAATATTGCTCAGCCTGGTTTGTGGGAAGGTGCAGACTTCATAGACCAGTCTGCTAACAACGATATCGCTCTTTATTATAAGTCTGAGCACTTTTTTTATATTAATACATCAGTGATTAATACAGCGCAAACAAGCGGTACAAGAAATGTGGTAGAATGGGTTATGAAGCATATTGCGACGTCGGTTGAGTTTCGTATATACGGAGTTCATTTTAAAGCTAATGTTGGGTATGAAGAAAGGCGCAGGGTTGAAATGAGTATTATGAGAGATTATTTGAATGATTTACCTCAACAAAGTCATTTTATTGTTGCTGGAGATTTCAATATTTACAATGCTTCTACTGAACCTGGATTTGAAATTATCACAAGTCCAGGATCTGATATTGATGGCCAATTATTTGATCCGTTGAACAGGATAGGAGATTGGCATGCGGATATTGGTGAAACAGATTGTGAGTATGCTGATGTTCACACACAATCAACGAGGGTTTTAGATTTTGGAGATGGAGCCACTGGCGGGATGGATGATCGCTTTGACTGGATAATGGTATCAGCTGCAGTTCTTGAAGAAACTAATGAAATAAATTATTTAGATGGGACTTATACATCATATGGCAATGATGGTAACCATTGTAATCAGGCTATATATCAAGGATCAAACAGTGCAGTAAGTCAATCTATTGCATATGCTTTGCATGCTGCTTCAGACCATTTGCCTGTAACTGCTTCTTTTCAGTTTAGTTTGCAAGATACTACAACGGCTTCAATTTCTTCTGAAAGTAAAACTACTGAAAAACCAATATTACATGGATGGTATCCTAATCCGTTTAATCCATACTCAATATTTAAATATAATCTTCCAAAAAACAGTTTTGTGAATATTAGCATAATCGATTTACTTGGAAGACATGTAAAAACACTTATCAATAAGTCTCAATTATCTGGGGTTCAAACAGTTGCTTGGAATGGAACAGATCAAACTAATAATGATGTTCCTTCTGGAATATATTATTGTAGAATCAAAGTGAGCCAATTCGAGGCAATAACAAAAATTGTTTTCTTAAAATAAGTTCTGAGATCTTTCAATTAAATTAGAATGATTATTAAACTAAGATCATTTTTGTAATTTTTCGTCCCAGAGACATTGCAGTAGTCCATTTTCCTCCATAAACGTTAAGAATTTTACCCATTTTTTCTATTTTATATTCGCGTGTTATTTTATTTGGATTATCTGATGATAAAATTAATGGTCTTAATCCTGCGAATTTTCCTACTATATCTGCTCTGGATTTTTGTTTAAGAAAGTATTTATTATATTCATTTATCAAATATTCAATTTCTTTATCTGATGGAGTTATTGGGTCAGATAAATTTTGTCTTACTTCAGTTGTGCCAACTAAGGTTTTGCCATTGTATGGTAAAACAAAAAATATACGACCATCAATTTCTGCCTGCAAAAAATAAGGTTGACTTAGCTCACCATCAAATAGTATGTGACTTCCTCTTATCAAATCAAGTCTATAATTTCCTTTCAGCTCTGAATTATTTAATAATTCGTAAGCCCAAGGACCACATGTATTTATTATATAATCATATTTTTCTTTTAAACCATTAATTATAATGTTCCCATCTAATTCAATTTTCTCAACTATAGTATTATTAATAATATTTACACCGCTATTTTTTGCTTGTGTAGCAACCCAAATCCCTAATTTATAATCATCCATTTGGCCATCAGAGAATCTAAATCCACCAATCAGTTTATTATTATTTAGTTCAGGAGCTATCCTTTCTAATTCCTTTTTTGATAACCATTTATGTTTAGCGATATTCTTCTTTCCAGAGAGAATGTCATAAAGCAATAGTCCAGTTTTAATTTTCCATCTCCATCTGGGACCATTTTTATATATTGGTAGAATCATATGTAGCTCTTTCGTTAAATCTGGACAATTTTTTAACCACCAGTTACGTTCTTTTAGTGATTCATATACTAAACTAAATTGAAAATTTTCCAAGTATCTTAGTCCTCCATGAAGTAGCTTTGATGATGCTCTACTTGTTTGACTCATAATATCATATTTTTCAATTAGTTTCACCTTCATTCCTTTTTGTGCCAGCTGCCACGCACAGCATAATCCATTAATACCGCCTCCAATTACAACAATATTCATTTTATTTTATATGTAACATTTTTTTAGTTACTGATTGACCTTTGTTAGATGATATAGAATAAAAATATTGTCCTGATGGTAATAACTTATTCTGATTATCTCTTGCATTCCATTTGAAAATATAATTTCCTTTTGGATAATTGGATATAATAAGGCTTTTAACTACCCTGCCATTAACGTTAATTATTTCCAAATTGGCATTTTCTTTTTGTATTATTTCAAATGGGATATTTGTATTTCCATTGAATGGATTAGGAAAATTTTGGAGAATAAGAAATGAGCCAGGATTTTGAATAAATTTATTATTCTTAATGCTTAATTGTGCTGGTTCAGAAAAAATTGTATCTCGATTCACTATAAAAATAAATGGAAAAAACATTTCCCATCCTGCGCCTATCTGATAATATTTTGCTCCAGACTCAGAAACTGTAATTAAATCGCCATTCTGATTGAAGCTTAAATCTTCTACCTGAGATGGTAAAAAATATTCATTCTCTATTCCAAAAATATTTTCAGCTTCAAGATTATTTTTTTGTATTCTGTATAAAATACTATGATTATTTCCACCATTTGTTGTGTTAATAAATAAATAATCAATATTATTATTATTTGTCCAGGCTACACCTTGAGTCTGATAAGGTATTCTATATTTTACAGGATCTGCGCTAGTAATAACATTCCCTAGCGAATCGATTGGATATCCATAAAGATATGGTTGAACCTGATCACCATTCTCTCTATAGTCACCAACCCAGACTGAATCTCTGTAATATGTCATAAAAGAAGCTTTACTGATAACAGAAAATGTATTTTCATTGGTTAGAGTTAGTGTTTGGTATTTTCTTTTGTTGTTTTGATAGTCAGGAATTGAGTATTTCCCAATTTTATAGTTTGTTGCAACAAATATATTATTATTAAAAAATGAAATTCCCCCATTATGGCCAGTTCCCTGAACTCCGTTTAACATAAAACATCTTCTGACACCATAATTATTTGCAGGATCTAATTCAACAATAATTGAATTTTTTTGATAAGAAGCCCCAAACTTTGTTTTATTGTACATAGAAATGTAAATATATCCTACGGAATCACTATAAAATTCGTCTTCATAGGAATTTGTCAATCCTTGTGGTACGTAATCGTCATTTTGATAAGGGACAAAAGCTATTATTTCTACTGGAGTCGGACTTTCGGTGACTCTTTCATCAATATTATCTAAATATATTCCAAGATGGTTATCGAGATAATTAGGTATTCCAAAGTATCCACTTCCATCAAATGGTGGTGAAGCCGATGAGTATTCACCATTTAAAAAATAATTTTTAATGTTAGCGGCGTGTAATTCTCCATTAAAGGAAGGCTCCCCATTGATTTTACCCAATCTTACCTTGGATATATAGGAAGAAAAAATTGGCGGTATAGAAATATTCCATGAATCATACTTTGATAGCAAACCATCTTTTATTATTCCAAGATGTATAGAATCTTCGCTCGCTCTGCAAAACCAATTTAGAAGAGTCCATTCCCTCAAATTGATTTTATTATTATCTGATATAATAAAGTGTTCATTTCTGAATTTAAAATTTAGTGTAACAATACTATCCTGTAGATATAGACTAACGCCAGAAGCTCTGGTGGAATCTATCCAGCTTAACAAACCACCATCAGGGTGGTTTGTTTTGAACCATATTTCTCCAGAAATTGCATGTGATCCGGAAAAAGTAATGATAAGATCTGACGTAGATTCTATCAAGGATGAATCATGATTAAACAATGTTGTAAATCTTTTTGAAAAACCCCATCCGCCAATCCCACGAGCGTCTAATTCTGTAGAATCAGTACTTTCTTCTACAGTTATATTAAATGATTCAACATCTGTTACCGATTCATAACAGGCTGGATCGGAATTATACCTAAATACTATTGCCCCCTGGCCAATCAAAAGATTGGGAAAAAGAGCGAATATAAACACTCTCACCACAGAGTTTTTTATGACCTTCGTTATATTTTGGGTACTAATAAGATGTTTTATTTGTAGCAATTCAATTGCTTTTTTTAATAGAAGGCGGGTGCTATTGTACCAACTCAGAGTATTAAGACAACTGTATGTTGGTTGAGGTGACTTTGAATAGCACCCAGCCATATTATTTAAAAAACTTACTAGGGCCGTAATTATTAAAGATGATATAATTCTATTTGGTTCTAAGGCTGACATATATGATTGCAATGGAACCTAGATCTTATCTGTCAAACTGTAATGGCACTAGAATTTTTAGATTTAACCTGTAGACCAAATTACTATTTCAATCTTTTAAAAAAAAAATGATATTGAAAATTTTTCAGTAATGTTCATATGAAAATAAAAATATAATTATAATGTTCATATGAAAATATAGTAATTTTTGTTATCAACGACTAATAATAGAATATGTATAAAAATCATTAATATGATAAAATTATACGAATTGATTTTATCTTTTAGTTTATTATCTTATAAGATATGTGATATAGAAATATCCATTTAATATAGATAAAGGGGAATTATGAACGCTTGCAATAAAATATTATTTATAACTTTAATCTTACTTTCTTCCTGTAGCAAACATNAAATATTAATAACAGCACACAGGGGGTCTTCTGGTCAAGCCCCGGAGAATACTATGTCTGCTTATTTACTGGCGATTGAGATGGGTGCCCATTATTCAGAGTTGGATGTTCAAGAAACCTCTGACGGTATTTTAATTCTTTACCATGATAAAACATACGAACGTACTGCAGGTGAAGNNAAAAATGTGTGGGATTTACCNTATGACAGTATTAAAGGTTTTGATGTNGGNTTATGGAAAAGTCAGGCCTATAAAGGTGAGCCTATTCCTTTGTTTACGGACATTATTGATAGCGTTAATGGTAGAATGTTATTAAATGTTGAAATTAAAATGAATGGACATCAANATGNNCTCACAGAGCATGTTGTTGAGGTCTTAGAGAATAAAGACTTTNTTGAAAAATGTATTGTTACATCTTTTGATTTTGATGCAATAGATAGAGTNAGAAAAATGAACCCAAATTTTATTGTNGGATATGTCTTTTCAAAAGTNCCCGAAAATGTTGATGTATTTAATGCCNATGTTGATTTGTTAAGCGTTAAGAATAAAATAGTAACTAAGGAATTTGTAGAAAAAGCACATAAGTCAGGCAAAGAAGTACATGTCTGGGGAAAGGTAGATGATAGGNAAGAGATGATACGTTTAAGGGATCTAAAGGTTGATAATATAATTACAGACTACCCAGATCTTTGGCTTNAATTTTTAAAAGAATAAANATGTGTAGTTTTNGGNTCCAATTTTATTCTCNANCATCAGTCTGTTGTTATCTAATTATTTTTTATTTTGTATCTTGTNTATCAAAGAAAAAAAGTAANCCTAACGCTTNATTCGAATATANCCTAGAGTCAATTATTGAAGTAGATGGAAGACAAGGTGTAGCAACCGATGGGAAATATTATATAGTAAGTGATAGTAAGGCGCTATATCGTTATACATTAAATGGAGAATTGTTAAATAAAAATATTACTCCATTTAAAAAATTATCTGGGGAAGCCAATCATCTTGGAGATATTACAATTTATAAAGACGAGATATTTGCGGGGGTAGAAAACTTTATTAACGGAAGAGGAGAAAATATCCAGATAGTTATATATAATATAGATGATTTAAAATATAAAAGATCAATTCCGTGGAACCCTAGTTCTGGACAGGTAGAAGTATGCGGAATAGCTGTAGATGAAAAGAAACATACAATTTGGCTGGCAGACTGGGTCAATGGTCAATACTTATACAAATATAACTTGCATTCAGGAGAGTATAGTGGACGTTTAAAAATTGTGCCAACTCCTGTTAAAATTCAAGGAATTATGGTTTATCAGGATCAAATTTTTTTGACTGCAGATGATGGTGATGCTGATAAAGATGAACATGATAATCTTTACTCAATCACAATTCCTAGTTATGCTCAAAGTGAAGGTGAAGAAACAAATCTAGTATCTGAAAAATTATTGGATGAATTTACTAAAGCAGGAGAAGTAGAAGGACTCTGTTTATCTCCTGATGTAACAAAATTGTCTATTCTTATGAATAGAGGTAGCCGTATAATACAAGGTGTGCCTCAAGGATTTTACCCTGGATATGACAGGGAAATTCACGAAATCTATNTTTATAATATAAAAAGGAGGGATAGTGAACTATAAATACAATANNAGTAGGGATNAAAAATCATTAGTTGGAATAANAAACCTNAANAATATATTATTNCAATCACTNATGATATTTATAATTANTATGAATATCATTATTTTGAATTCGTGTGAAAATAAAATCAATATAGATGGGTTAACCGTTGAAGNTAATAAGCAGCTAAATCATTTTATAGCNGGNAGTAAGAATGAAAAAGGNAGAAAAATTGCAGTATTNGATGGTGATGGTACAGTATTGGGGCAAACACCTCACTATCTCGCNGATGAATGTATGTATCANTGGGCANNANAACGTCCCGATTATAAACCTATAATAATNGATTCATTAAAGTCTCAATCAAATGTATCACTNCCATATGTCCAAAANAGGATTCGACTTGTATCTGGAATCAGCTTANANGAATATCGTAATATGGGAGAAGAATGTTTTAATAATTATTATACTGACAAAATTTTTAAGCCAATACAGGAACTGATAAATATTTTAAAAAGTGAAAATTTTGAAATATGGATAGTTACTGCATCNCCAGAAGGNNTGTATCAAAANTTTCTTTCAAAAGTNTTTCAAATTCCCATCACCAATATCATTGGAGTNAAATCTGTAATAANGGATGGTATNATAACTGATGAAATTGTACACCCNGTTCCTCAAGATCANGGGAAGAAAGAAGCTATTGCAACTTTTATTCAGGACGTTCCTCTTTTCGTGGCTGGAAACAGTAGGGGAGATAAAGAAATGATAGAATATAGTAANGGATTAAAATTGATTGTAAATCCTGATGAACATATAGCACCCGATCAAAAAGAGAGTATNGCTGANTATGCNAAACGTAATAATTGGTTGGTCGTGCGTGTCAATGATATTCCTGATCCAGAATTTCCCNCTATATCTTCGAAAATGTATGGTAAAAGACTCAATAAAACTCGAGACTATAGTNAAGATAATTAACCTGAATATATTATTAGGTTTTAACTTTTATACAAAGCAGNTGTAAATCATGATAGAAAGGATAAAAAAATTCTATTCCCCAGCATATCATATTGATCGTTTACCTGATAATATGATTGATAAAACATATAAGCGCTATAGGTGGAGCACTATGGAATCAACCTTTTTAGGTTATGCAATGTTCTATCTTGTTAGAAACAATCTTTCTACAGTAGCGAAAGATGTTGGGACAGTTCTTTCATATGACCACAATATGATCGGCAATATTCTGGCGATTTCTTCTATCGCTTACGGCCTCGGGAAATTTTTTATGGGGTCACTATCTGATAGAGCTAATCCTAGGAAATTCATGGCCACTGGTTTATTCCTTACTGGTATTGTGAATTTTATTTTTGGAAGTATGGAAATTTATTGGGTACACTTGTTACTTTGGACCCTGAATGGTTTTGTCCAAGGAATGGGATGGCCCCCCTGTGGAAGATCTCTTGGGCATTGGTACAGTTTAAAGGAGCGTGGCTCTATGTTCGCAGTTTGGAATATCTCCCATAATATTGGCGGAGGATTAGCTGGAGTAATGGCAGCCTATGCCGCGTCAAAATATGGTTGGCATGCTGCATTCTATTTCCCTGGAGCTATTGCTTTATTAGGCTCTTTTTATTTATTCTGGCGGCTGCGAGATACACCGCAATCTGTAGGTTTACCCCCTATTGAAGAATATAAGGCTGATTTTATAGAAACTGAGAAAATTCAAGAAAATCATGAGCATGAGCTTACAACCCGCGAATTATTTATAGATAATATTTTAAGAAATAAGTATTTGTGGATTGTAGCATTTGCAAATTTTTTTGTTTATATCATCCGCTACAGTATGTTGGATTGGGGGCCTATGTATCTCAGAGAAATTAAGGGAGCTACTCTACAAGATGGTGGTTTTGCTATTTTACTTATTGAATTTGCGGGTATTCCATCAACTCTCATAATGGGTTGGCTTTCAGATCGGTTAAGTGGACGTCGTGGAATGGTTAGTCTTATCTGTATAATTCCGATTTTCTTTGCTTTTACTGGAATCTATTTGAACCCGCCAGGTAACTTGGATTTTGATATGGCTATGTTGGTTATAGTCGGCTTATTTATTTATCCTCCTGTAATGCTCTTAGGGGTGGCGGGAATTGATTTGACATCAAAAAAGGCTGTCGGAACAGCTGCTGGTTTTATTGGTCTATTCGGATATCTTGGACGTTCTTCGCAAGCAAAAGGTTTTGGTTGGATAGTTGACCATTATGGGAATCTTTATGGAATAGAGACGGGATGGAATTATGTGATTTTCTGCATACTTGGGGCAAATATTGCAGGAATTATTTTGTTGAGTCTCACTTGGAAAATTAGACCAAAGGCTTAGAGCAATTATTTTATTATAGATTGGATTAATTTAATTGATAATTATTGTTCTCCGATGCAATTATAATTTTGGAATTATTTTTTTCAGCAATCTCTCTGAATGTTGTTGGAGGGTTTAAATCTGTAATAAAAATGTCAATTTCACCTATTTCACAGATCCTGTGCGGAGCTGTCTTTTCAAACTTTGAATTATCACATACTAATATTTTTTTCCTGGAATTATTTAAGATAGATCGAGCTACTGATACCTCTCGAGAATCATAATCAAGAATACTACCATCTTTATCTATTGCAGATGCACCGATAATTGCAAAATCAGATTTAAACTGTGAAATAAACTCGACCGTGCTCTCGCCTATTATATCACCATCAGATTGCCTAATAACACCGCCCGCCAATATTAATTCCTTGGATTCAGAGCCAATAAGAGCATTAGTAATATTTACATTATTTGAAATGACGATCAAATTTTTATGAGAATATAGAGACCTTGCTACATTTTCAGTTGTGGTACCGATATTTAACATTAGTGAGCAATTATTCGGTATTAATCCTGCCGCTGTTTTCCCGATAATTTCTTTTGCTTCTGATGATACAAGCCTTCTTTTTTCATATGCAAGGTTTGATATAGAATTAATAATTCTTGCACCCCCATGAATTCTTGTTGCCAACCCTCTTGAACAAATCTCATTTAGATCTCTTCTTATTGATTGCTCTGTTACATTGAATTTTCTAGACAGATCATCAACCTTAATACTTTTTTTATTATTAATAATTTGTAGTATTTCTTCTTGTCTTTTCCTTAGAATCATGGTATTCATTACTATGTGTTTTTTTGATGAAAAATTATTTTACATTAAGTTATGTTTTTTTACTGCAAAAAGATTACAGAAATTTTGATTTAATATGCAAATATATAGCTTGACTTTCAATTATGTTCATTCGAAAATCTGTACAGTTATATTATGTTCGTATGAAAATTACAATATACCAATTCTCTTACCAAGCAATTAACAAGAAGGAGTTGTACACATGAAAATCAAACAAAATAACACTTCAATTTTAATGTCAATATTGTTTTTAAGCATTTTTTCATTTGCCAGTGCTCAATGGAATAAAGCTCTACATTTTAATTATCTGGAACATGATTTTATTATAGCAGATACAGGCGGTCTTATGTGGCCCGCTACATTAAATGAGGGAACAGTTGAAATGTGGTTCCGTCCAGATTCAATCCTAAAATATGATACCCATGATCCTGACTATACATGGTTATTTAGCAAAAATATATCTGGTAACAATGCTGGAGATATGGGCCTTTGCTGGAAAAGGGACCAGGGAGCAATCCAAGGATTTATACAGGATGGTACAAACACTACTGCAATATACACAGACCAGGAAATTTGGCAACCGCGCTGGACACACGTAGCTTATTGTTGGAATACACAAGACAGTATGAGAATATTTGTTAATGGTGTGTTACAATCAGACATACAACCAGACGGCGTCCCTACAGGTGAAACATCTCCTGCAGTTGAAGGTGGTCCGCAGGCAATCGTCATTGGATCAGGCTCACAAAATTTGCTTTACAGTCGGTATGAGACTTTTAGAGGACAAATTGACGAAGTTAGAATTTCAGCTGTGGCTAGATACACAACAGATTTTACTCCGCATACAAGTCCGCATGAGACTGATGCTTACACCTTGGCACTTTATCACTTTGATGAAGGTTCTGGAGATGTTACTGCGGATGCAACAGGAAACGGTTTTGATTGTGTCCTGGGCGATCCAGACACTTTGGGCTTGGCTGATCCAGCTTGGGTTGATGTTGTGTATGATAGAAAGTTGATGGTAAATGAAGTACTTGTGGATCCTGCTACTGATAATGAAGCTACAACAACTGTTGTTGAAGGCGATGCAAACGGTGATGGAGTTAGACAAGCACAACATGATGAATTTGTTGAAATCTTAAATATATCTGATGGTCCAATAGATATGACAGGATGGAAGGTCGGGGATGACGAGAGAATTGATTGGCAATTTCCTGATGGTTATACTCTTAACCCTTATGAATTTGTAACTATTTTTGGAGGAGGAGGTGACAGTTTAGTGAACGTACCAGGCTGGACATCGGATTCTCTAACGACAAGAGTATTTGCAACTGGAGACAGCATTGGAAATGGATTAGCGAATGGTGGTGATTATATGATCATACAGTCTGCAGCAGGTAACCATGATATGTATTTTGCCTACGGATCTAAGTATGGGGCTGGACCGCCAACAAGCGATGCTGTATCAGGTATTGATTTTGAGTTTAAGGATTCTACCAATGCTCCTGCAAATAGAAATAATTCAATCACCAGAGAGTATGATGCTGATCCAGAATCAATGTTTAAAGAACATATTCTTGTGAGTGGTGATTCAACGGATGTAGCATTCTCTCCAAATGCAACTAATATTGGTAATCCAACGCTTGCATTTCCAGTGTCAGTGTCTGTTGAGGCCGGTTCAGGAACATTTTCTATTTCACCAGATTCAACCACATTGTTTAGCATAGGATCAACAGTTAGTGTTACTGCTGTTGCAGATCCTATGTATGTTTTCGATCATTGGGAGTTGAATGGTGTAGAGACATTTGTCAACCCGTCAACACTCTTAATTAGCGGTACAGTTAGTCTAAAAGTATACTTTGTACCAGCTTTTCAAAAACCTCACTCAATTATTTTTAATGAAATAAATGCTGATCCAGATAGTGATCCCATTATTGGTGATGCAAATGCTGATGGTATTCGAAACGCAGTGCATGATGAATTTGTTGAGCTTGTAAATATGAGCTCTGATACTGTTGATATGACTGGTTGGATGCTAGGGGATGATGAAAGGGTAAATTATACCTTTCCTGAAGGTTACAAAATTGCACCTGGTCAATTAGTCGTTATTTTTGGAGCAGTTAATCATGGTGATAATGAAAACGTTGCAGGGTATAATTCCGATATTTATCAATCTTCAGTTCTTGCAGCTGATACTATTGGTAATGGTATAGCAAATGGTGGTGAATATGTTGTGCTACAAGCACCAGGTGGCATGTATGATACCTATGTCGCCTATGGTTCCAAGTACCTTCGTGGGCCTCCTAAGACCGATGCTACCATGAATATTAATTTTGAGATGAGAGTTGAGATTGGTGATACTGTAAATAATAATAACTCTGTTACAAGGAACCCCGATGGTGATACAACTTCTGTTGACCCTTTCAGGCAACACTTAAGAGTTAATAATGTACAATTTTCTCCTGGAACTACGATAGACGGGTCATTCAATCTACTTGGTTTGAATAATGATTTTGCATCCTTACCTAAGGTTTTTAATCTGAAGCAAAATTATCCTAATCCGTTTAATCCGCATACCAGTATTGAATTTACCGTCCCAGTTACTTCTGATATTCGATTAGAAATATATAATGTTATGGGACAAAAAATAAATACGTTGGTAAATAAAGAGACGACAGCAGGACTGTATCGTGTTCAATGGAATGGTACAGATATTAATGGAGTCTCTGTTTCAACAGGTATGTATTTTTACAGACTTGAAGCAGATGGATTTTCATCAACAAAGAAAATGCTATTAATCAAATAAAGTCTCACAAAATTCCAATTGCCACTGAGAGGTGTTGATATTTAACTATCTCCACCTCTTTGCTGGTAGGGGTATATTATTCAAAATTCTGGGCTATATTAAAGAAGCCTTAGTCAAAATTGAGTGGTCTGAATACTCAAAACAACATAATATCGGATAATGTTCAAATATAAATACCCTATTCTATTTTTACTTATCGTAAATATTACATTTTCAGGTACCACGGGTAAAATAAAAGGAAGGGTATTTGATTCTGAAGCAAATAACCCAATAATTGGTGCCAATGTTTATCTGAAAAATACATCATTGGGTACTGTAAGTGATATTAATGGTAATTATTTTATTATCAATGTTCCTCCTGGAAGCTACACCCTTCAAGCATCTTTCATTGGATATTCAACGGTAAATATAACGAATATCCTTGTTTCAATTGATCGTTCAACGATAAGAAATATTAATATGAAAACGGAAATAATAGAAGGAAGTGAGATTACTGTTATTGCTGAAAGACCACTAATTGAGAAAGATAGGACTAGTTCAGCATCATTTACTTCAGCTGAAGAAATTGATTTAATGCCAGTCCAGGAAGTTGAAGATATAATTGAACTACAGGCTGGAGTAGTGAAAGATGCTGATGGAAATTTTCATCTTAGGGGAGGTAGGCATGGTGAAATAGCATATTTAATTGATGGAGTCATGGTTTCTGATCAATTCAGTGGAGGTAGTTCAGTAGGGATGCAAAATAATTGGATACAGGAATTACAAGTTATAAGTGGTGCATTTAATGCCGAATATGGGAAAGCCCAATCTGGTGTAGTAAATATTGTTACCAAAGATGGACCTCAGAATTTTGGGGGTAGCTATTCCCTGAGCATAGGTGATCATTTTAGTAATAACAGCGATACTTTCATCAATATAGAAGAAAAAGGTTTAAATGAAACAGATAATAATTTAGAATTTCATGGTCCTTTATTATTTACTAATAGAGGATCTTTTTTAGTTTCTGCAAGAGCATACAATTCTAGTGGGTGGTTATTTGGACAAAATAGATTTGATATAGATGATACAGTTCCGATTCAACAATATATTCAAAAGGCTCAAATCGATATGACAGAGCAAGAACGTTTATCAGGTATAAAAATCCCTGATTCTCTTGAGACAGGAGATGAATCTTTTGTCCCGTTAAATACTAAAAAAACTAACTCATTTTTCTCAAAAATAACTTTATATCCATTAAAAAAACTTAAATTTTCATATTCTTTGATTTATAATAATAATAAAGGTAAATCATATAGTAATTACAGAAGATATGCTCCAGATGGTGTACCTACTAGATACCAGACAGATATAAACCAGATATTTAGTTTCAATCATATGTTGTCTGACAAATTATTTTATACTTTGAGTTTTTCTACTTTTACAAAGGAGTCAAAAAGATTTTTATATGAAGATGAGCTGAATATTAAATACCAAGGTAGCCCTTTTTCGTCAAATGGGTTTTCATTTGGTGGTACGAGCAACTCACGTAATAAGATTCGGAATAGTTCAAATAATTTTAAGTTTGATATTACTGGACAAATTAACCAATCCAATCAGGTAAAAGTTGGATTTGATTATATAGCACATAATTTAGATTATTATTCTATGACAACGATAACAAAGGGGCCTGTAACTGCATTACCTATATTATCTATTCCTCAAGAAAATACTAGTGGCAACAATAGATATATTAAATCACCAATAGAAATATCTTTTTATATCCAAAATAAGATTGAATCTGATGAACTGATAGTAAATGCAGGATTAAGGTATGATTATTGGGACGCAAAATCATATGTTCCATCTAATCCTAGAGCAACAACAAAACCAAATGATGGTATAAGGCTGGATACTGACTTGGATCCGTCTAAAACCATCATGCAGATTAGTCCAAGGTTCGGAATGGCATATAATTATTCTGATCGGGGTGTAGTTCATGTATCATATGGACATTTTTTCCAAATACCTCGCTTTGAATTTGTATTCAATAATTCTGAGTTTGAAGTTGAATTAGGGGGGCTTCAGACTGTTATGGGAAATGCAAATCTTAAACCAGAGAAGACTATTACATTTGAATTAGGGCTCCAACAGCAAATAAATAAGACAATATCAATGGATATTGCAGTCTATAATAAGACAATAAGAGACTTGCTCAGTCAGGAGATAATTAATACTTCTGATGAAAAAGTATATGCAAGGTATATTAATCGAGACTATGGTAATGTTAGAGGCATTGCCACTTCTTTAATTGGAAAGAATACTGGCGTTATTTCTTGGAAGTTTGATTATACTTACCAGATTGCTAAAGGCAATGCATCTGATCCAAATGCTGTCTTTGTTGATTTTCAGACAACACCCCCCAAGGAAAGTGAAAAACAGGTTGTGCCTCTTGATTGGGATCAAAGACATACACTAAATAGTAGTATTACATTCGGGGACCCAGGGAAATGGAATCTGAGTTTCATTGGTAGAATGTCAACTGGTCAGCCTTATACACCTACAAATCCTGGCAGTGAACTAACCACACAGTTTGAAAATAGTGATAACAAACCTACTGTGTATACTGTGGATCTTAATACTTTTAAAACCATAAATATTTCATCTTATAAGTTCAGGGCATTTATAAAAGTATTTAATCTTTTTGATCGATTAAATCAAAAAACTGTCTATACCAGCACTGGTAATGCTGATGAACCATATCGTACGGAAACAGAACGAGTTTTATTATCTCAGAACCCAAACCTTACGTTTCATGAAATTAATTTAAGACCAAATTTTTTCTCAGAACCTCGCAGGATTATAATCGGTTTTAAAACAAATTTTTAATTATGCGAATAATACAGTTTATTAATTTTTCTTTTAGATTATTAATGTTGACGATTGGCATTTTAGATGCTCAAGATGGGTCCAATGCCATTTTTAGGCGAACTGGTATTCATGATGGTAATCTTGTTTATACTAGATTTTCTAACTTTGGGAATTTAGGTAGTCGTTATGAACCACCGAAAATGGAATGGCCAAAAGGATCGGGAACTTGGTATGGTTATGAGTTTATTATGATGGCCGGTGCAGAGGTTACTGATACTAGTGGAAACATTATACATATTATATCAGAGAATTATACAAATGCTAGTTCATTTGATATTTCGCCAGATGAAACCCATACATATGGTTGGGAACCGTTACCTGGATATTTTAATACAGGGTCAAATAATAAAGACGAATATCCAGCTATGAGTCATAAGCATGAGACTTGGCCGGATTCTTGGCCACATGATTATCCTGGACTTGCAGGGTCCAGGGATGGGCTTTGGAATGGTGAATTTGGTGCTTATACACGAGCTGACCAGGAGAGCTATTATGTTATGGATGATAGATATAATGATGAATTTGGTTATTACCCATTTATAAATAGTTCAATTGACTCCACAGGTTTTCCTCTAGGTCGGAGAGGTTTAGGACTCCAGGTTGGAGTAAGAGGATACCAGTGGGTGCAAGTACAGGCTGAAGATATTCTTATTGTTAGGTATGATATTAAAAATGTAAGCAATAAAATTTTGGAGGATGTTGTTTTTGGAATGTACGTCGACCCTGCAGTTGGAGGTCAGGGAGACTCAGTAGATGATGATGCA
This sequence comes from Fidelibacterota bacterium, assembly GCA_002718285.1. Next base: position 57,150 of record PBAR01000032.1, on the reverse strand, counting down.
GAATTTGATACAGATGAAGATATTACTTATTGTTGGGATTTAGATGGAATTGATAATCAGGGTAGGCCTGGAGTAGGCTATTTTGGTTATGCATTTTTAGAAAGTCCTGGAAATCCTTTAAATGGATATGATGATGATCAGGATGGATTAATTGATGAAAGGCAGGATAATGATCGTGGCGAACTGATATTTGGACCAATTGGCAATTTTGGAGAATCAAAATTACATTGGTCTGGAGATGAGGATGGAGATTGGCGTGCATTTGAAGACAAAAATTCAAATGATTTATGGGATGAAGGAGAAGAAGTTTGGGATGATACTGGTTCAGATGGAATTAGTCCGGATCAGGAAGGATATCCTGGACCTGACCTTGATGGAACCGAAGCTAATGGTTTGCCAGATCATGGTGAACCAAACTTTGGAAAGACAGATAATGATGAATCTGATCAGATTGGTTTAACCAGCTTTTTATTAAGGCCTGCTGGTAATAGTAGTGATGATGAAAGAACCTGGAATGAGATGACACCAAGTGTATTTGCTGGTGCATTGCCAACGAACCTGGCATTTACCTATGGTTCTGGATACTTTTCGATGCCAATAAATTCTACAAGAAAATTTGCCATAACCTGCTTATTTGGAAATGATTTTGATGATATTATTCGCAATAAAAAGACTATGCAAAAAATTTATGATGCTGATTATAGCTTTGCTAAACCTCCTAGGTTGCCGGTAGTTACAGCAGTATCGCAAAATAAGCGTGTTGTATTGAAGTGGGATAGTAATGCAGAGAGATCCATCGACCCTATTTATGGAAGAGATTTTGAAGGATATCTGGTATATAGAGCGACTGATCCTTCATTTAATACTATAAAAACAATAACAGATTCATATGGTAATCCAATTTTTTGGGAGCCAATTGCTCAATTTGATATAAAAAATGGTTTAAATGGCCCACATCCTATACCTGTAGGGGAGACTGGAGCGCATTTCAATATAGGAAATGATACTGGATTACAGTATTACTTTGTAGATGAAAACGTTGAGAATGGAAGGACATATTATTATGCAGTCTGTTCATATGATAAAGGATATGATACTGATTTTTTTAATCGTGGTTTATCTGATAAAAACCAACTATCTATAATATCTCCTAGTGAGTGTGAAAAAAACATTCAAACTAATCTTCTTGGTGAAGTGGTCTCTATGGGTCGAAACTGTGCTACAGTTGTCCCGAATGCACCCAGTGCGGGTTATACACCAGGGGCAATAGGAAACGTTGATCACAGTGGGTTAGCAACAGGTATTGTGAATGTTAATGTTTTAAACCCCGATGATTTAAAAGAAAATAAAATATATCATATAACATTTACTGATACAACTGTTTCAAAATTGACTAAAAGTATATCTATAAAAAATATAACAGATAATGATATTGTTTATGAATCTGAAGATTATGATGAAAATTATCTAAAAATGAGAACTTTTGAAGGTCTGCACTTTGATCTGGTTAATGATACTTTTCCTGCGCCTAAGTATTACGCTTGGAAATGGGGAAATGGTATGGAAACTATTGAAGCATATGTAGAGCTTGACAATGCTCCCAGAGCGAGGGCAATACCTGAAGATTTTGAAATTCGAGTTTTGGAGTTTGGTGCAGATACTGCATATAATCCTCTTGCCTTTCTCAGGGCACCCGTCAATTTCCAAGTATGGAATACAACTATAAATGAAAAATTTAAGTTTTCTTTAAATGAACGAGTTAATATAGATAGTGTTCTTAATGGTGGGGATGAGATTGTAATCCTTTTTGATGTTCAAGGTTTCAATTATAAATCCTGCTGGAAAATCACTATGGATACACTTTTAACAGCAGAACCTAGTCCAGGTGACATTTTTAAGTTAATTATATCTAAACCTTTTGGATCATCAGACACATATGAATTCAAAACTACCAGTACATATTCTAGTAATGATGTTGCTAAATCAAATATGGATAATATTTATGTGGTTCCAGACCCTTATGTTGTTACTGCATCTTGGGAAAAACCTCTATATTATTCTTCTGGTCGAGGTGAGAGAAGGATTGATTTTGTTAATCTGCCAAGAGAGTGTACAATAAAAATATTTTCAATGAGTGGAAAGCATATAAAAACAATCAACCGTCAATCCATAGTCCAGAATGGAGCTCAATCATGGGATTTGATCACTGATGATGGTTTAACTGTTTCTTATGGTGTGTATATATATCATGTTGAAGCACCAGGCATTGGTATGAAAATTGGAAAATTTGCATTAATAAAATAATACTATGTATTTATTATATTGTTTGAAAAAGATATTCCTTGTTTGTTCTATAATTTGCTTCTTGTTTGCACAGTCCGGGGAAGAAGATTTTTTGGATTTAAATTATTCAAGCGAAATTTATAATCGCGGATCTTCTTCCTCTGCATTTTTAGAAATAGGTGTTGGAGCAAGAGCCACCGCACTGGGGAATGCTTATACAGCTGTTTCTGATGATCCAACAACGATGTTTTGGAATCCAGCTGGTCTTTCTTGGGTAGATGGTCTTCAGATTTCTTTCAATCATGCGGATTGGTTAGCTAGTACAGATTTTGAGAATGTTAGTTTAGCAGTACCAATAAAGGTTAATCATACATTAGGAATTTATTTTACCTATTTAAATTATGTTCAGGATCAAAAAGTTAGAACAATTACACAACCAGAAGGTACAGGGGAATATTATGCAGCATCAGATTTTTCCTTAGGTACTACATATTCAGGAAAGTTAGGAAAAAGATTTTCTTTCGGATTTACCTGGAAATATATAAGGCAGGAAATTTGGCATGAGATAGCAGATGGATATGCCTTGGATGTTGGTATCCATTATAAAACAAAGTATGATGGTCTAGTACTTGGTAGTAGTATATCTAATTTTGGTTCTGAAATGAGATTAAATGGTCGTGATCTGACACGTGCATACGATGCAGATCAATTAAATTATTCAAATGATAAATTAAATGTACTCCTCAAAACTGAATCCTTTCCGCTACCTCTAATAATCCGATCTGGGCTTTCATATTCTAAGGTTTTTTCATCGAAAAGCTCAATTTTATTATTGATGGACTTGTTACACCCAACAAATGATTCTGAAAGTATTAATCTTGGATTTGAATGTACTATTCTTGATATAATTGCTTTAAGAACAGGATACCATTCATTATTTAATACTGAAACTGTTGCAGGGGCTACTTTCGGCATTGGCATAAAATCTAGTAAAAATATTTTTCTTCCATTTGATTTAGATTACTCATACTCGGATTGGGGGATACTTCAAATGGTCCATCGATTTTCTATTGGATTTTCCCTGTGATATCAAAAAATAAAAATAACTAGTGTATGGGAAATTGCTTATCTAAAATATTTAGATTTTATTTTATTTTCATTTTTAATCTGGTAATTGCACAGCAATCAATAATCTTTAGATTTAATGCAGACTATGATAATGGTAATCCTATTCAGAATAATTTTATAACCAATAATGTTGATATTTCGACTAGAGTTGATGAAATAGAAGAGCTCGCTAGAGGTCATGAAGACAGTTGGGGATATTCAAGCCGGAAGACAGCATATTTCCCAAATGATTCTAGTTCTATTATTAGCGCTGATTCAATCAGCCAGGCATTTTTTGGATCACATATTTTATCAGGTGAAGTCTGGGTAAAACAATTTGATAATACTGGAGAGGTATTAAGTTGGATTACAAATAATCAAAATGGTATTGAAATTAGATTTATTGAAGAAGGAATAATATTGATTCATAAGCTCAATGGTATTAATTATGAAACTGTTGCAGAGTATCCATTCGAACTATTTGAGTGGTATCATATAAATTGGTTTTCCAAAGTATTCACGGATTCAATTCGTGTAGGGTTATATATAAATAATCGGTTGATGGTTAATCAAATTTATAATACTGAAACTATAGGGTATACTTATTACAATTCAGCTGTAACTATTGGTGATAATAATATATTGCCATATTCTGGAATGAGAGGAGAAGTATACTCATTAAATATCAAAAATTATTTTTTTGAAAGTCAATACAATACAGCGAAAATCCCATTTGATGGTAGCCCTTATTTTGGGATTCCAAATTATCATGATTACGAAGTTGGATCAAGTATTGATAATGTAGATCAGCGAATCTTTTTTAACCCTACCAAAGTAAATGATGCGGTATTTGTACCTTATCAGAATGATGATTTTATTCCGCAAGGTGTTACGAATTCTTTTGAAGATGATCAGTTTGATTCTCAATCATCTGGAATGGTCTATATTTCATTATATAACAAAACCCAGAGTGGTGTAACTGGGCAAAAAAAATCGATAATTGTAGAACTGGACCCTTCAGACAGTTACAATGTAAGAAGATGTTTCAGATTAAATGGTTATTTGAAAAATGCACATAATGGTGGAATTGCATTTAAAAACAATAAGATTTATGTTGCTTCTATATATAAGATTGAAGCCTATGAGATCCCAACTTATCAAAATGATAGCGGAAAATATGTAGATTTATTTTCTGCTCCTGAAGATTTATACTCGGTGGATTGCCAGTCATCATTCATAACATATTACAGTGATACTTTATGGGTAGGTGAGTATAGAACGTCTGTCCAAAGTATTCCTTATCTTCTTGGTTATCCAATCGATTCTTCTGGTACAGTTCTCAATGGAGAAAACCCTGCTATATATATGTTACCTCGCCGTACGCAAGGTGTCGCATGGAGATATATTGAAGGTAAAAATTATTTATATATCAGTCAAAGTAATGGTGGGAATAATTATGGGAAAATCTATAGATGCTTAGTAAGTGGATTATCCGAAGTAAATGAACCAGTAATTGATACTGTGTTTAACATCCCATCGGGAGCAGAAGATTTGAGTTTTAACCAAGATGGTGATCTTCTTACTGTATCAGAATCGGGGGCAAAATATTTTCATGAATCATGGTCTATATTTTACCCATTTTATTATAGCATCCCAGATTCTATTATTAATCAGATTTCTAATGGTAATTTAGATGTTACTTTAAACCAACATTCTCCCATTAATGATTATGAGATCAAGGTTTATCCTAATCCAACTAATAAAACATTAAATATTACCTATAGATTGGACTACTGGAGTGGATGGAAGGCAAAAACCAATTATATGGATTTAAATATTTATAATATATTGGGTGAATTAGTTTTTAAAGAAAGAAAAGAAAAAAATGATAAAACTTTAATCACACATCAAATTGACACTTCTGAATTCAGCACTGGCCCTTATATAATTACTCTTTTTCTTAATGGAGAATTTATTGTAAGCAATTATTTTATAAATCTAAAGTAGCAAATATATTATAATCATATTTTAGATTTATGTTGAAATCAATCCAATTACAGTTAATATTTATTTTATTTATTATACTGGTATTTGTTTCATATAACATGAATTACCAGACTTATAATTCTTCCATGCTTGCAACTGTCGGAGATACTAACATTACTCTTGAACAATTTACTAATAGCTATAGTTTTGGTCCGTCAAATTTGAAACCGAAGAATGATCCTAAACTATTCTATTTAGAAGCAATGATTAATGAGATCGTACTCGCACAAGAATTAACAAAAAATAAACAGTATTTTATTAAAGATGATGATCCACGATTGAAGCTATTAAAGCAAGAATTAATCATAGAAAAGATTTTTGAAATTGAAGTTGATAAAAAACTAATTGTGACTAATAAGGAAATACTAGAGTCAATTATAAACTCAAGAAAAAAAGTAAAAATAACATTTCTATATAGTCAAGATTTTGATATTATATCAAAATGCCAGGATTCTTTGATGAATGGTGTAAGTTTTAATCAATTATCCCAAATAAAATATCTGAACAATTATATTTTAGTTAAACAAACACCCTTTACCAATATAGGTCAGCTAATTCAACCAATTAGTGATATAATATTTAAACTTCCTCCAGGGGATATTTCTGATATAATAGTTACTGATTCTGGATATTTCATTATAAGAATTGATGATATTGTTAATCGGTCGGTATCAATTAATGAAATCGAAAATATAAGATCCAGGCATAAAAAAATTATTAGAAATAAAAAAAGTAATCTGTTGGCAAGAAATTTTGTTGATTCATATATGTCTCATAAAGATATTGTTGTAAAAGCTAATTCATTTAATAATCTAACCAGAAATTTATTTTATATTTACAAACAATTTGGAACACTTTTCTTAGATCCTATTTTAGATAGAGAACAAAACTATTTCGGAGATTGGATCAATGATAGCCTTGTTATTCACAAGGAAGGAATTATAAAAACCAAACAAATTCTGGAACACATGAGTCTAAGGCCAATTTATTTAGATACAAATAGTGTTGATGTTTTTTCCAGGGATTTACGAAAAAAACTTGCTGTTGTTATTCGCGATTTCTTTCTTTTAAAAGAGAACAATGATAACTATAATATAAATTATGATGATATTAATAAACAAATTAATCTTTGGAAAAGAAAATTGATTGTAGATGATTATTTAAATCAGATTATCACCATTCCTGGAGAACTTAAAACAAATAATAGCACCCTGAATAACTATTTGCTTTTCAATAGAATGAATAACAAACAATTATATGAAAAATTAAACATGGAATTAGATAGTCTTAAATCTTTAATCGATATTTCAATTAACTTGAAATTATTATCGGGAATTGATATAATAGATAATATAACAGGGCATCATCCAGAATTACGCTTATTTAAACTTGGCTTGCCTTATCTTCGAGAAGCATATCCAACGCCAAATAAAATATTCGCGGGTATAAAATAGATATTATAATCCTATTATTTTTTTGTTTAAAATAAACATCTCGTATTATCTTAATGACTGGTAAATATTATCTAATTAATTTAAGTATATGTCGCAAAATATTTATTCTCGACTGGGTAAATTGGTTTACCCACATTGGCCTTTACTTATTGTCTCGACAGTATCAGCATTATTTTATGTAGTCTTCAACAGTTTATCAGTTTGGCTTACCGCATCTCTTATAAACAATATTCTGTCAGATTATGAAAATTTGGTAGCAGAACAAACTCAGCTTGCTTTAAATACAGAATTTAGTCTTAATGATCGTTTAAAATTTTTTACGAATAAATTTATTATTCGCGATACTCCTCTTGATACACTTCAAGTATTATGCTTAGCTATTGTAGTAATATTCATTGCAAAAAATTTATTCTTATATCTAAAAAATGTATCCATGGCATTTGTTCAATTACAAATTGTTACTCATCTTAGGAATCAGCTATACAAACATCTACAATCCCTGTCTTTATCTTTTTTCCATAATAAAAAATCTGGAGATCTGACATCAGTCATTATCCATGATGTAGGTATAATGAATAGTGCAATTGGTACAACGTTTCACAAGATTATTGTAGAGCCAATCAATATTCTTACCTTTGGCATATTACTATTTATAATTAGTTGGAAACTTTCTCTTATTGCACTTTTAATTATTCCTTTTTCTCAATTAGCAATTTCTACCATAGGGAAAAGTATCCGTCGAAAAGCTAGACGAAATACACGTCAAATTGGTGATATTTTAAGTATAATTGCAGATACGTTATCATCCATTCAGATCGTGAAAGCATTTACAATGGAAGACCATGAGATAAAACGATTTGAAAAAGAGTCTTGGGCATATTTTAATCTCTTGTTCCGTTCTGCTAAACTGAAGCATGTATCGTCTCCTGTGATTGAAACCATAGGTATATCTATGGCTGTTCTTCTTTTATGGTTAGGTGGGAAAGAAGTAATACAAGGAAATGGTATTACATCGGAAGATTTTTTAAGATTTATTTTTCTATTGTTTGCAATTATGGGGCCAATTCGTTCCTTAAGTAATGTTAATATAAATCTGCAAAATGGTTACGCTTCAGCAGAGCGGTTTTTTGAAATAATTGATATCGAACCAGAGATAAAAGATATACCTGGATCTGTAGAAATAAGTGGTCTAAATGATAAAATAAAGTTTGAAAATGTAGGTTTTACATACGATAAAGAAAACAATTTTTCACTAGAAAGTATTACTTTCAATATAAAGAGAGGTCAGATCGTTGCACTGGTCGGGTCAAGTGGCTCTGGAAAAACCACAATCGCAGATCTTATTCCTAGATTTTATGAGATTCAATCTGGGTCAATTTATATTGATGATAAAGATATTAAAGACATTAAATCTATATCCTTGCGTCAAATAATGGGGATTGTGACACAGGAAACAATCCTTTTAAATGATACAATTCGTTACAATATTACTTATGGTTGCACAAGCGTGGAAGATGATGACTTATTATCTGCAGCAGAAGCTGCAAATGCCCTAGAGTTTATTAATAATTTACCTGAAGGGTTTGATACCTTCATTGGTGAAAAGGGAGTAAAACTTTCTGGTGGACAAAGACAACGTATTGCAATTGCTCGCGCTGTTCTTAAAAATCCTCCAATTTTGATTTTAGATGAAGCAACATCAGCATTAGATAGTGAGTCTGAAAGGTCAGTTCAGGAAGCTATAGAATCTCTAATGGTAGATCGAACAGTGATAGTAATTGCCCATCGTCTTTCTACTGTAAAAAATGCAGACAAAATAATTGTACTTGATAAAGGAAAGATTACTGAACAAGGTACGCACAAAGAGCTTATTCAATTAGGTAAACAATATAAATTTCTTTATGACAATCAATTCAGAGATTAAAAATATGATAGATAGAAAAATACCTTTAACCGTAGTTTATTATAATGATAAAGATCCCCTTTCGACAACTGGAGGTGTACAAACATTTGCTAAAGGACTCAGACTAATATTTCATGATGTTGAATATATGACTCCGAAAAATCTGGATTTGAAATATATTTTAAATAAACAGATTCCTGTTATTTGCACCAATGAAATGGTATCTGATATACCCGATGATATCCCTGTCATTGGATTTCAACATGGTGTAGGAGCAGTAAAATATAGTGTTACTCGTTCAAGAGGGCACAAGAAATTAAAAAAATCTCAGGAAAAATCTTCAAAAAGACAGAATACAATCTGGATAGCCTGCGCTGATTGGATTGCTTCAAAGTTTGAAGAATTATATGGGAACAAAACAAATCATGTAATATATCATCATATAGATACGGAACTTTTTGATGGAAAATTAGATAATGATAATTCTCGATTAATCCTCCACGATGCAAGGACTAAACATAAAGGATTAAATCTTTTACCTATTTTAGAACAAGCTTTTCCAGATTGGCAATTTGAACCATTGAATTGCCGATCCGATGATGTTCCTGATAGGATGAGAAAAGCGAAAGCATTTATTCACTTGAGTCGGTATGAGGGTAACAGTATTGTTTGTAACGAAGCAATGGCAATGAACCTTCCTTGTATGTTTACGATGGTAGGGTTAATGCAAGATGAAAATAGGCCTAAAGAAATATATCTAATCGAAACAGAAAAAGCATATAAATCCTATTTTGGTATTACTAAAGTGAATAAAGATGAATTAATTCATCAAACTGAATTATTCATAGAATCTATTAATAATAAAAATTATAATCCTAGGAATTGGGTTCTTAAAAATGCTGTAGCTTCCATTAGCCATAAAAAATGGGAGCAAACAATGATTGATTTTCAAAGTCTATCTGGTTGGAGTATATTTTGATTACCAATATCTAATTATTTGCTTCCCCATTTTTATATTCGGAATATAATTTTTCTGATATATTTAGTGGGGCATGCCACTTTGGCTTTCTTGAAAAAAGGGACTGAAAAACTAATAGAGGGTATTTAACAAACTCTTGAATAAAATATAATCGCATTGCATTTTTTTTATCAAACCATTTGAACCAAATGCTATCATTAAAATAAGAGAAAGTTCGGAACCATCTTATTATATATCTAAATGAATAAAGATTAAATAAAGGATATAGGAAATAAAAACGAATTGGATAATATTTTGCAACCACTCTATGGTAAAATAATAATTGATTTTTTAATAGCTTTGTAAGTGAAAGATATCTTTTCCCTAACCCTCCAGGAATATCAAATCTTCTAAGTACTACTGGTTCTGGATCAAACATAAGGTATTCGTTTGAGTTCATAATTTTTTTCAATTTGAAACAAAATGAATGTTCATCAAAATTATTAATATATGGGTACCAACCTCCCAGTTCAATAACATATGATCGTCTGATTGATGAATTAGATCCGTGTAGCCATTCTACAGGTTTTTTTATTTCATCTATCCCAGTGAAGTCCCTTCCTCTTAAAAAAAAGGAGTATGTTAAGCATCGTTCATAAGCAAATTGTTTATTTTTGTAACGATTTTTCTCATTAATATCATGGATGTAGCGACCTGATACACCAATGCAAGATGGGTCTTTGTAATTTTTAGCATGCGAGGAAATCCAATTATTTTTTGTTGGTAAATCATCATCATCCATTAAGAGGACAATATCACCATTAGAAACAAATACACCTAAATTTCTGGCTGCAGCAGAGCCTTTTGGTTCGGTCCGTATTAAACGAATTTTTTGATCAATTGAGCTAAGTGCTTTTTTATACTCTTCCCAGTGATTTTTCTTACTCTGATCAATAATTACTATCTCAAAATTATTATAATCTTGTTTTAAACAATGTTGAATCAACTCTAGAACACATCCTAACCGGTTATAAGATCTGATAACAACGGAAATAAATGGATTAGATAAAGATAAATTCATTATTCCTTAATTATTATTTCCTAATAATTAGAATATCTTTTAAATATGTTCAAGATAATTTTTGAAAAGATGAAAGAAATTTGATTGCTCTTTCAGTGGATTTTCCATCATTATAATAGAAACAATTATTCAATAGTGTATGATAGTCTTTATACTTATCTTCCTTTTCTATGGAGTCATTTACCATTTCTAAAATATCTAAATTACTTGAGTCGTTATACCTTTTAGCTAGACAGTTTATATCCATAGTATCTGGCATATTATGAAGATTTGTATAATCTGATTCTACAATAATGATCGGTTTAAGAGTGATGAGGTATTCATAAAGAATTGAAGATGTATCACTGATTAGAATATCAGATACAGCAAAATCATTTAATGTAGTATTTTTTAAAATATTAGCTGGATTAGAAAAATAAACGTGATTTATTCTATTAATTTTAGTCCACGCTTTAAGAAATGGAATAAATTTTCTTTCAAAGAAATGTGGTCGTATGATTAGATTAAATTCATTAGTTAAATCCCGACAAAATTTATATACGTATCTTTGTAGTGTACCATTTCCCCATTTCCAAGTTGGTGCGTAAAGGATATTTTTTCTATTGCGATCTTTAATACCGAGATGGTTAAGGTGTTCTTCATGATTGGTTTGACCATTTACGTATTCATCAAACTTCGGGTATCCAATTTTTATTTGTTTTTCTTCAGGAATATTCACTCCTAAGTCATTCAGTTTTTGAAGGTGTTTTTGTCCAGAAATAAAATGATAATCATAAGTTTCAAGAGGAGTAGGTGCTCCTCCATATTTCTTGTCTCCTGTTCCATGTCCCATGAAAATTTTAATACAATCATCATTTTCACAGTTTATTGTCGTGTTAGACTGAGAAATAATTATACCTTTCAATCCAATAGGTTTTTTTATATCTTTTTTTATTACTGCTGGTGTATTTAAAAAATTCCTTTTCATATCTGGAAAACTATTTCCATTTCGCAGATATTTTTTGAATCTTAATAGTCTGCTGTATTTATTTACAACAAAAACTCCTCCTATACGTTCATAGATCGGTCTCGAAAAAGAAAATTCATAAACTTGATTAGCAAAATAGTAGACATCCATATTCAAGCATAGTAAATATTATGAATTTAAAAAATAGATTTGGAAATTGAATTGAATACTGGATTTTATCAAATAAGGTTTTGTAATTGATGATTCTTATTAAAGTATTCAAGGGAATCTGGAGTATCAATATCTAGCCAAAAATTATTACCAACATCTACACCTCCAAGTTTTTCATTTTTTAAGAGTAGTTTACATCCATCTGATAATGAATAAGATGCTTTTTCCCTAGCGGTATTTAATATTGAGAAAAATTCATATCTGCATTTAAACACACCACAGTCTACTGCATTATAATCACTGAGATCTTTTGATATTGACTTGACTAGGCTATTATTATCTACTTTTACTTTCATCGCATCATCTAGATCATATATTTTTTCAATATTATAGTCAATTCCCACATTAACTATAGTTTCATCAAGGTTGCTTTCTTTGACTATCTTTAACAATCCAGGAAAGTAAATATGGTCACTCATTGAGAGCAGAAAGTTTTCACCTCTTGGAATAAATTTTTCTGCAATTAAAACACTTAATCCATTAGGTAATTTCCAATTCACATTAAATAATAATTTAATTTTCATACCATTTATTGTTTCAGAAAAATGATTATTTATCAAATGATTTTTATAGCCAGTAACGATAATAATATTCTTTATACCAACGTCTAAACAATTTTGGCAAAGGATATCAATTAAAGGTCTATCCATTACTTTCATAAGGGTTTTTGGTATTCCTTTTGATACTGGCAATAGACGAGATCCCATGCCTGCAGCAATAAATATCATATTCAATCTAATCAACCTTCATAATAGTCTAAGCCAAGATGTGTTATCAATTCTTCATCCATTATATGTCGCAATGTGTTTTTTAATTTTGCAAGTTGAATAAATAGGTCATGTTCTGGATATAATTCAGCCAAGGTCATTGGACTTTTGAAATAGAAAGACAACCATTCCTGTATTCCTTTCATGCCTACTCGTTTAGCGAGATCAAGAAACAAAACTAGGTCAAGAACAATTGGTGCTGCTAAAATACTGTCTCGGCAAAGAAAATCAACCTTAATTTGCATTTCATACCCTAGCCATCCAAATATATCAATATTATCCCAGCCTTCTTTATTATCACCCCGTGGGGGATAGTAATTTATGCGGACTTTATGATATAAATCTTTGTATAGATCGGGGTAAACATCAGGCTGTAAGATATAGTCTAGGGCACCTAACTTACTTTCTTCTTTAGTTTTAAAAGAGTCTGGGTCATCCAATACTTCGCCATCACGATTTCCTAAAATATTGGTTGAAAACCATCCATTTATGCCGATTTGCCGAGCTTTTAAACCTGGAGCAATAATAGTTTTCATAAGTGTCTGACCAGTTTTAAAATCTTTGCCACAAATAGGAGTTTCTGTAGTAAGAGCTAATTCTTCAAGCGCAGGTATGTCAACTGTAAGATTTGGTGATCCGTTGGCGAAAGGAATGCCCATTGTTAATGCCGCATATGCATAAATCATGCTAGGCGAAATTTCTGGGTCATTCTTTAACAAACCCTCTTGAAATCTAGATAGAGACGAATGGACTTTTGATGGTTTTATGAATATTTCAGTACTACCACACCAAATCATAATATTTGATTCGATATTATTCTCTTTATTAAAAGCATGAATATCAGCTTTGACTTGTTCGGATAGTTCCATTTTATTTTTACCAGTTTTGGTCCAATCACCAGATAATCTTCTAACATATTGTTTATCAAAAACAGCTTTCAATACATTTATTTTTTCAAGTTCAATTTTTAAGGGATTTAATAATTCTTTATTAAGTACACCAGATCTAACACTTATTTCAAAAAGATTTTCGGGGTTGATATCCCAACCCATAAAAACCAAATCTTCAAGATTTGCTAGAGGAACAAATTCCTGAATAAGAGGAATACGGTTTTCTGTCCGTTTCCCAAGGCGAATGGATCCCATTTGGGTCATACTTCCTACCGGTTTTGCTAATCCTTTTTTAATTGCAATAATACCGGCTATAAATGTACTTGCAACAGAGCCCATACCAGGAATTAGGATTCCTAGTTTACCTTTGGGTTTATTAATTTCCATTAAAAATTTCCTGATTCTTTCTAGTATTGATTAAAATAATGTTAAATACATCATTTTGCTAATGATTATGATTTTTGATTAGTAAAATAACACTTATTAGGGTAATTTATAAGAACTGGTTTAAGACTAACACTTTTTTACGTTTAATATCAGTAGATATTTTATATTTATGGACTTTGAATTCCTTTATTCAAAGAAAATCGTTTTTAAATTCTCTATTTATTTTTCTATGTTAAGGCTTTTATAATATGTTATTTATTCCTTTGTCGAAATGGAATAGATTTAAAAAAATTGGTACCGAATACGGGGGTTGGTTTATTCCTAATGATATTAAATTGGATTCTAGAAGTATTGTTTACAGTGCAGGAGTTGGAGAAGATATTTCTTTTGATTTACAACTATCTTCGAATTATAATTGCAATATTTTGCTCATTGATCCTACACCACGCTCCTTGATCCACTTTCAAGAAGTTCAAAAATACTATTCAACAAATAATTGGTTGTTTACTGGTAATATTCAAAAAGACTATAAAAGTAATATTGAAGGAATTAATATCGATTTTTCCAAAATTAAATTTCTTCCATTAGGACTTTGGGATGAGAATAGTGAATCAAAATTCTATAAGCAAAATAATAAAAAGAATGTTTCACAGACACTAATAGACAATATGTTTGGAAGGAATTATAATATTGTTCAGACGACGACTATTAAAAACCTAATGCATAAAGAAAACCATTATCATATTGATCTACTGAAAATTGATATAGAAGGAGCGGAGATACGTGTGTTAAACAATATGCTTAATGATCAAATATATCCAACTTATTTGTGTGTAGAATTTGATCTGAAACTTAAAGGAAGGGATCCAGGTAAGGAAACAAAGCAAACAATTTCTAGATTAAAAGATGAAGGATATAAAGTACTAATAAAAAACAATCTAAATATAACTTTTTATCATAAAAATAAATAAATGCATTGGCTATCATTAACTTTAATATCATTAATCTTTAAAGAGCAGTTTAGGGATTTGCAAGATAATCAAGTGGTTTCAAAAAGAAAAAAAAACAATTTTAAGCCGCACATGAAAACCCGTGAAATATTAATTATAGAAGAACTACTAAGAAACTTAAAACCCAAGAGTTGCCTTGAGTGGGGATCTGGTTATAGCACATTATATTTCCCAAAATTTTTAATTAAAGATTCTAATTGGCTCTCAATTGAACATTCATCTGAATGGGCTGATAAAGTAAAAAAATATAATAAAAATCAAAAGGTAAAGGTAGTGCTGGTCCATCCTAATGTATATCCTTGGACAGATAGCAATAATGATTGTTCATATAGCGATTTAAAAAATTATGTTGATTTTCCTAAATCTTCAGCCCCTTTTGATTTCATTCTTATTGATGGACGTTCGAGACCAGAATGCATTAAAAAAGCTAAAGATTGGATATCTGGAAGAGGCATTGTTGCATTACATGATTCTAATCGAAAGTTTTATCATGAAAATCTGGCTGAATTCCCAAATCAAGTGTTTTTTCATTACCCAGGGAGGGATGATAAAGGTCTAGGTCTTTGGCTAGGCAGCAAGGGGAAAAGTATTAATGCATATTTAAACATTATTGCTCATAAGAAATTATGGAAACTGCATAATAGTTTAAGACGAAAAAAAAAGATATAAATCATTTATTAAACAAGTATTACTACCGTTGCTGGATTTATTAAGAACCATCTATCATAACCTCCTAATTAGGTATATTTTAATTAACGCTTGATATGAAGAAAGTTCTGTTTGAAACCCATCATTTGTATTACTTGCCTAACTTTTTGCCAGTTATAAAAGAATTAAAAAATCGTGGTGATTATATTATTCATCTTTCAATGCCAAAACGTAAAATTGTTGGAGAAGAAAAAACATTAAATAAAGCCTGCAGTGATTTGAATTTGATCTTTTTATCGGGAGAAAATGAGAACGAACGTATTAAAAAAATAATTCGAGAAGCTTACGATATAATTATTGTTGGCAATGTAGGTCAATTGAAGCAGATTGTACTACCTAATACTTTGGCTGTTATGGTCTATCATGGAATTGGTCTTAAGCAATCTTATTATAGGGATATTGATGAACGTATAGATATAAGATCCGTAGAATCAAAAGAGCGATTAATTGAGCTTGAGGGGCAAGGACATAATAATCTTGTACTTACTGGTTTTACCAAACTTGATAGATTATATAGTATAAATAAAAATACTGTAAAATTAATAAAACAAGATCTTAACCTTAACACCAATAAAAAAACGATTTTATATGCTCCCAGTTTTTATCCTACCTCAATAGAAAAACTTTGTTCCCAATTATCAATATTAAGTAGAGATTATAATATAATTATAAAACTACATAGTTTTAGCTGGGAGCAAAAACGATTTTTATATCAAAGTATTATGTGTATTGAGTTAGCAGAAAAATTTGATGGAATAAAATTATTATCGAAGGACATCTATGATATATTATATTATTATATAATAGCTGATATATTGATTAGTGATATTTCATCAACAATTTTTGAATTTTTACCTTTGAATAAGCCAATTATTCAAGCAGAATGTTTCTCTTTAAGACTTAAACATAAGATTTTTCATCACCGTTTTTTGAGGAAACTAGATATTCAAAGAATGCAGAATATTGATTTTGCATATAAAATACAAGATCCCGCTGATTTAATTGGTCGAATACAATTCGCTCTAGATTACCCTGATGAAATGAGTTCCCTTCGTAAGATTGCTCATGAGCAGTATTTGTATAAGAAGGACGGTAAGGCATCTCTTAGACTGGTAAATGCCATTGAAGAAAAAATAAAATGAATATTGGTGTATATAGTCCAAATTGGATCGGTGATGCCGTTATGGCATTACCATTTTTAAAAGAGCTAAAAGGTCAATATCCAAATGGAGAAATAAAAGTTTTTTGTAAGGATTGGGTTGCAGCTATTTATAAAAATAATCCTTCTGTGAACAAAATAATTTCTGTATCAGATAGAAAAATTAATGGTTTTTTTAATTCAATTAACATTGGATACCAATTGAAAGTCCAAGAATTTGATTTATTTTTTACTCTCACTGATTCAGCCAGGAGTGCATTAATTCTTTGGATGTCGGGTGCGAAAAAGCGATTTGGTTTTAATTCACAAATGAGATCAATATTTTTAACTAATTCTATAATTCAACCGAATCCAAAAATTCATCGTTCTAAAAAATATTTAACAATGTTAAATAATAATATTGTTTCACAGCCTAAAATATATATATCTGAAGAAGAAAAAGAATGGGCATCATCAGAAATGGGGAAATATAGTTTTAACCTCCCAATAGCTCTTTCCCCATATAGTGTATCAAGTGTTAGAAATATACCAAATAATATAATAAGAAAATGGTTGAAAAATTCAAATGAGCAATATATTGTATTTGGATCAAAATCTGATATTAAAAAAGCTGAAGATTTAATAAAATCTTGTAAAAATATATCTTTGAAATCATTTTGCGGAAAATATTCACTAAGACAATCAATGGCTCTTATATCTCTTTGTAAATATACGTTGGCGACTGATAGTGGTTTAGGGCACGTATCATCAGCCTTAGGAATACCAACAATTTCATTTTTTGGAGCGGGGAATCCAAAAGTAACTGGTCCTATAGGTGATAAAAATATAATTATAAAACACTGCTACCCATGTATGGGGGATAAATGTAATAATTTTGAGGATGAAATATTGTGTATAAAAAATATTTCTAAGATAGATATAGATAATAATATTAAAAATATATTTTTGGAGGTTTAAGTTTCAAATATATGAAAGCATTAATCTTAGCAGCTGGAGTCTCTCGTCGCCTTTACCCATATACTTATAATTTGCATAAATGTCTTCTAGACGTATCTGGTAAGCCTATCATTAATTATCAGCTTGAAGCCTTAGAAAATCTTGGTATCTATGATGTCACCATGATTACTGGTTATTATCGCGAATCATTGATGGAACACGTTACTAATAGTTTTCCGAGTTTGAATTTTGATTTTCTTATTAATCACCATTATTTTGAAACAAATACAGCCTATTCACTCTATTTAGCTCGCGAAAAACTTATCTCTGATGATCAGGTTCTTCTGAATGCTGATGTAGTTTACCCAAAGGAATTGCTAAAGAGGATAGTTAATTCGATTTTTGAAAATGTTTTAGCTGTAGATGTAAAATCATGTGGACGAGAAGAAGTGAAGGTAGTTAAAGGAGCTGGACAAAAAATTGTAGATATAGGCAAGAATCTTATTGAAGCACAATGTCTTGGTGAATTTATAGGTGTTGCTAAATTATCTCGTTCTTTTGCGGGCATGTTAGCAGGAACTCTTGGAAAATTAATTAATGCTGGAGGAAAAAATGATTATTTTGAAGCTGGAATTCAGCCTCTTCTTTCAAAAGTAGATGTTTACTTTGAAGATGTATCTGAGTTTCCATGTTTAGAAATAGATTTCATAGAAGACCTAGAATCTGCACGACAAATTTTCATAAATAAAAAGTAAATTAGTGATTACGATCAAACCTTTCCGAGGCTTTTTACCTCCAGCTGATTTGGCCAAAGATTTTTCTTCTCCTCCTTATGATGTTTTATCATCCAAAGAAGCTAGGTATTACGTAGAAAATAACAAGAATTCTTTTCTCAGAGTGATTAAACCAGAATCAGATTTTGATCCCAATTATAAAGTTGTTTCTCATAGTATTCACCACCATGCTGCATTAAATCTACAAAATTTTATTAAAACAGGGAAGTTGTGCCAAGACAAGGAACCGCAATTATATATATACCAGATTGCTATAGATAAACATATCCAAACGGGAATTATCTCTGAAATATCTATAGATGATTATAACCGTGGTTTTATAAAGAAGCATGAAAATACCCGCCCTGATAAGGAAGATGACAGAACGAACCATATAAAAATTACCAATGCAAATACGGGTCCAGTATTTTTGACTTTTAAGAATGATGGTGGTTACAAAAATAAAATTTTAAATCTAATTCAAAAAAAACCTGATATTTTCTTCCAGGCAGAAGATAATACAATTCATAAAATTTGGAGAATTATTTCTTCCGAAAAAATTGCAGATATAATTTCTTATTTTCACTCTATTCCTGCTTTGTATATTGCAGATGGTCACCATCGTGCNGNATCAGCCGCTCGTGTTCAAAAAATACGAGAAATGCATAATCCAAATCATAGTGGAAATGAAGCTTATAATTTTTTTATGGGTGTTGTTTTTCCTCATGATGAGGTTCAGATACTTAGCTATAACCGTATANTAAANGACCTAGGTGGNTTAACTAATNATGAATTNTTGAGTCNAATNCAAAAGAAGTTTAATNTGAGATTACTAAAAAAAAGGAGACNCCCAACAAATAAAAATACNTTTACAATGTANTATAAAAAAAAGTGGTATGAATTGAGTATAAATGAGGANAATATTCCAAAAGATTTGGTTTTAGGTCTNGATGCATCAATTCTNCAAAATCATTTATTTGATCCNGTTCTGGGTATCAANGATCCCAGAACCGATAATAGAATTGATTTTGTTGGAGGTATAAGAGGANTGAAAGAATTGGAACGTCGTTGCANAATTGATTCANAATTAGCNTTTGCATTANATCCAGTNTCTATTAATCAACTATTAAAAGTTGCTGATAAATATAAGGTAATGCCTCCAAAATCTACCTGGTTTGAGCCAAAACTTAGATCNGGGCTTGTAGTTCGTTTATTGAATTAGAGANTATATAAAAAAGAATGAANNGTTAANTTCTTNCNTCTAATAATTGTTTATTATTNACCATAGNNNATGAGTATTNTAAAAAAAGCATTAAGTAAGCAGATACCANTTGTAAAAAATGATATTANTANACTTATAGAAAAAAGTGGTNNNTCCCAAATAAGTANNGTGACAGTTAGTCAAGCTTATTCTGGTTTGAGAGGGATAAAAGCATTTGTATGTGATACNTCNTCTGTGNATCCTGAAAAAGGACTTATNATAAGAGGAATTCCTCTTCTGGATATNACTCATATATCACCCGAAGAGGTGTTTTTTCTGCTTCTTNTTGGTAGATTACCAAAAAAAGATGAACTTTCTGATCTTCAATTAGAATTTTCAGCTCATCTAGAAGTTCCTGATTATGTTTGGGAAATCCTCAGCAAATTTCCACATAATGCTCATCCTATGACTATGTTTAATAGTGGAATATTAGCTATGCAGGGGGAAAGTATTTTCCGTGAAAAATATGATTTNGGTATGCAAAAATCAGAATATTGGGAAGCTATTTTAGATGATGGGATTCGCCTTTTAGCAAAGCTTCCCGCATTAGGTGCAGGAATTTATAGAATGCATTTTGATAAGGGTGAAAGAATTCCATCAGATCCAAATCTGGACTGGGCTAGTAATTTTGTTCGAATGACTGGCATACCAGATGAAAGTGGTAATTTCTGTAAACTGATGCAACTCTATTTAATGTTGCATTGTGATCATGAGGGTGGAAATGTTAGTGCTTTTGCTTCNCACACAGTTGCATCTGCATTATCNGATCCATATTATGCAGTATCGGCAGGATTNAATGGCCTAGCAGGNCCCCTTCATGGATTGGCAAATCAGGAGTGCTTGAAGTTTGTGTTAAATATTCGCGATGAATTCAATGGAGCACCTAATATAGATGAACTCCGTAGTTTTTGCTTGGATCGTTTAGAGAGAGGNAGAGTAATCCCTGGTTATGGTCATGCTGTTTTGCGTTGTCCAGATCCTAGATTTACTGCATTTATTAATTTTGGTGAAAAACATATTCATGATGATGAAATATTTGATATTGTCTCTGGTTTATTTCAAGTAGTTCCAGATGTATTAAAAGAACAAGGAAAAGCAAAGAATCCTTGGCCGAATGTTGATGCAGCTTCTGGTTCCTTACTATATCATTATGGATTAAAAGAATATAATTTCTATACAGTACTTTTCAGTATCTCCAGAACAATGGGTATGATTTCACAAATGGTTTGGGAGCGAGCATTGGGGATTCCTATCACTAGACCAAAATCTGTAACAACAGATTGGATTAAACAGACCGTTTAAATATTATGAATTTTATACCGGTAATGCTGGCCGGTTTGATCTTTTGCTTCCAGCCAGGATATTGTGAAGAAACATATCAAAAAGTAAGGATCTTTAATTTGTCACCTAGCGTTATTCAATCTATTTCTGAAGCTGGTATACCGTTAGATCATNTTACTGGGAAAGCTGGAGANTATATTGATATTATAGCTTCTAAGAGCCAGATTGAAAGGTTGGATAATAATTTTGANTTTGAGATATTAATTTCAGATTTAGTACAATACATGCTTTCAAAAAATATCCCTGCTTTATCAAGGAATTTCCCTTTGGGTTCCATGCAAGGAAACTATACTTGGGATGAATTGAATAATAGATTTGATGAATTACGAGATTTATATGGATCAATTATTTCAGATCGCCATATCATTGGACAGTCAGTAGAAGGCCATGATATTTGGGCTTTTAAAGTCTCTGATAATCCCGCTGAAGATGAACAAGAACCAGAGGTATTATTTACTGCACTCACNCATGCTAGAGAACCATTGAGTATGATGAATTTATTTTATTTTGTACAGATAATATGTGAAAAATATGGTATTGATCCTGAGTTTACATATCTTGTTGATAGTCGTGAAATGTGGTTTATTCCTGTAATGAATCCAGATGGATACATATATAATGAAAGCTATGCTCCAGAAGGAGGTGGAATGCATCGTAAAAATAGACTTGATACTAATTGTGGGAATAGTACTCAGAGAGGCGTGGACTTAAATCGAAATTACAGTTATGGTTGGGGCAATGATGATTCTGGTTCATCGCCAGATCCTTGTAGCGAGACTTATCGCGGGGTCAGTGCATTTTCAGAACCTGAAACAGATGCTGTTAGGGAGTTTATACAACAAAGATTCTTTATGAATATTTTTCACTATCATACTTTCTCTAATGTATATATTCATCCATACGGTAGCGGGGCCATTCCCAATGAGCCAGACCTTACTTCTTATAAACAAATTGGTAATGAGCTTGCCAGATTTAATGGATANGCTATCGGTACAGGTTATGAAACGATTGGCTATACTGTAAATGGAGATGCAGTAGATTGGACCTACGGGAATCAAGATATAATTACATTTACACCCGAAATAGGTTCCTATGATGATTATTTTTGGCCATCGGAAAATAGAATTGTGCCATTATGCCAGGAACAATTACACCCAAATAAAATTTTTTCTTTTATAGCTGGGAATGATATTATCCTTATGGATGTATCTTTTGAAGTAGAATCATTTTTACCAGGAGAGTTATTAACTGCACAATTAAACATCCAGAATAGAGGTTTGATGAATTCGGATGGTGATATTTCTATTATTTTGGAGCCAATGAATTCGTTTATTGCTCTTGAGTCCGATTCTATTGGGTTAGGTAGTATAGATGCACGGGATAATTATTGGCTTGGCCTGGGTTTTTCTNTNTCGGATTCTGCAACTANGGGTATCAAAACAGGATTTATTACTACTATTTCAGATAATTCCAGTTTTCCTCGGCAGGACTCAATTCACTTTTTCATAGGTATCCCTGATACTATCTTTATTGATAATTTTGAATCTGGGATAATTAATTGGCAATTAGATGGTGAATGGGGATTGANAGATAGTCCCTTCGCAGGGAATTGGGCTNTGAGTGATAGTCCAGAAGGAGATTATGGNAATAGTCAATCTACAACTGCAACTCTAAATATAGATTTTGATTTTTCGTATTTTCACGGTGTTTACATTTCTTATGTTGCTCGTTGGGATATTGAAACGTATTATGATTTTGTACAATTCCAGGCATTCATACCAGAAGAAGGGTGGGTAAGCTTAAAAGGGAAGTATACAACCATCGTATCTGGCCAGGGTATCCATCCTGTCAATCAAGGATATCACGGTAATTCAGATGAATGGATAAAGGAAATCATTNATCTTGAACAGTTAGGAGAATTAAAACCAACCTTGTTTAGATTTATACAAAAATCAGATAATTACACTAACGGGGATGGTTTTAGTTTTGATAATTTTATGATTACAGCCTACCCTTCTTTTCTTTTGGGGGATTTAAATAGTGACCATGCTTTGGGGATTATTGATATAATTCAGATGGCAGATATGCTCGCTACAAATGAAGAGCCAGATTCTTCTCAGTTTNCAATTATTGATTTGGATAATAATGATATATTTAATCTGTTCGATCTATTCTTATTGATTAATCTAATCATGGAATTTTAATGAAATTTGTTATTCAGTTTATCNCTACTGTTTCTCTTATTAGTGGNCAATTAACATCTTCATACATGGATCCTGGNAGAAGGGGGAATCAATATCATGCATGGGTTTATTTCAAAGATAAGGTTGGATCAGCAAAGGAAATTATTTCTGATAGAGCCCAGGAAAGAAGGTCAAGAAATAATATAAAACCAAATAATCTTTGGTACGACCTTAAAATAAAGAATCAATATATTGATTCTTTAAAAGAATTTGATATAGTAATAAGGCGTAAAAGTCGTTGGCTTAATGCANTTTCAATTGAAACTGATATTAAAACCCTTAATGATTTATTAAAATTTGATTTTGTAAAAAAAATAGAACCCGTACTTGGATACAAAAAGAGGAAATCTATTGATTCATTTATTGATAATTCATTTGTTTCAATTTCTAAAAATAATGGACGTGAATTTGACTATGGTAATTCATTTACCCAAATCGAACAGATAAAATGTCATGAAGCTCATGANGCAGGATATTTTGGACAAGGTGTTAGAATATTATTTCTTGATACAGGTTATATGCTGTCACATTTGGCTTTTGGTTCAATTAACATCGTTGCACAATATGATTTTATTAATAATAATGAAAATACTGCTAATGAAGATGAAGACAATGATCATCCCAACCAAGACCAACATGGGACTGGCATGTTGAGTATTATTGCAGGCTATTATCCTGGTGAATTAATTGGTCCAGCGTTTCAATCAGAATATTTATTGGCCAAGACAGAGGATGTAAGTAGCGAGAATCAGGTTGAAGAAGATAATTATGTAGCCGCGTTGGAATGGGGGGAAAGCCTTGGTGCCGATATCAGTACTTCATCCTTAGGTTATTTAGATTGGTACTCTTATTGTAATATGGATGGAAATACAGCAGTGACTACAATCGCTGTGGATATTGCTTCGTATTTAGGTGTATTATGTATTACGTCCGCAGGAAACTGGGGATCATCATCTCCGCCGATCGATCCTTGCGAACCTCCTATATCTCACTATATATCTGCNCCTGCTGATGCAGANTCTGTTATTGCTGTTGGTGCCGTAAATAGTTCGGGAATAATTGGTTCATTTAGTTCTAGAGGGCCATCTTATGATGGTAGAATAAAACCCGAGGTCTGTGCAATGGGCATAGGAGTAGTTGGNGCTAGACCTAGTACNCAAAATGATTTTATTACTGTTTANAATGGTACGTCTGCATCTTCCCCTCTGGTAAGTGGAGCTGCGGCATTAATTATGAATGCTAATCCCGACTGGACAGCTATGCAGGTAAGGGAATCAATATTGATGACATCATCGCAACATGAAAATCCCGATAATATATATGGATATGGAATTATAAATATTATGGATGCGATTAATTATGACCATACTATAAACACGGTAAATCAAATTGAATTCCCAAAGGAATTTCAAATTTCTAAACCATATCCTAATCCATTTAATTCATCTGTATCCATTGATATTGCTAAACCATTTGATGGCCATCTAATTATTGAGGTGTTAAATATTAATGGGAGAGTTATTTCAACGCTTTTTGATCAAAAAATTAATCAGCAAACTCATACGTTTAATTGGAATGCAATTGGTTTACCATCAGGAATTTATTTTATTAAAACTAATCTAAATGGGAAGCAATACATTCAGAAATCAACATTTTTAAAGTGAATTAAATCACTGGAGGAATTACTTGCCTCCTTTTATTAATATTTCGAAATTGCGTCTCGCCTGAACTTAAAAATGACTCCTAGACTATATATAATTATTATACAGATCGTATTTTTATCTGGATTGCTTTTCTCCAAAGAATTGGAACAAGGTTTAGTGAATTACTATCCTGTGGATTTGTCTATATTTGAGGGACATAAATCTTTACTTCTTGCTTGGTCTTATGATGATAGTATTGATGCAAAATCAGTAACTATTAAATCACGAAACACAATCGATGCTGAATATCAGATTATTGAAAAACTTAATCCTGAGGCTACCCGGTATCTTATAGAAGGGTGTGAAGATGGCATACGCTATTTTTTCTTAATTGAAATTGAAGATNATTCAGGAGGGATATATACCAGTGATAATAACATTCCTGTTTTCGGATCTTGTACTCCATTAAAAGATACAACTCAGTTTGATCCTNAGGTTTCAACAATTCAGAAATTGATACTATCTGATATTCGGAAAAATGTTTTAGTCTTAGACCCTTTGCTTAATATNGATCNAATTTTACCAATAATAATTAGTGACAATTCTATAGAAAATNTATGGTTGGAAGAAATCCATTTTTATCAATTAAAAAACATCGGATCAGAAGTATCGGCAATACATAAGGTTTTTAATCAGTCAGAATTTTTTATTTCAATAGTAGAAAAAGAGTTTTTATATCGTAACCAATTTTTGATTAAGCCGAATGAATGGCAAAAAAAAATAGATNATGAATTTTCTTTATTATATGATCGATGGGTAAGGATTTATGAGGAGTATGAAAAAAGTTTACTGTTATTATCAAAAATGCCTTCTGTTCATATTATAGGTGTAAAGCAGATTGAAGATGATAAGAAAAATTTTGTAATAAAGACAGTCCATAGGAATCATGTAAACATTGATGAATCTTATCTTTTATATGGAAATGAATATTTAGATTTTTCATCCTTTGAGTGGGATAGCTCTGGATGCGCCTCAGTTATTTTGCCCCCCTATTGGAGATATACTGATTTGATGGTAAATGGAATTTTTCATCAACGATTTCCATTATGGATTAAAGAACCTGTTANTAATACAATAGAAGGGGAATTAATTCCTNGTAATAATATTTANGCTATAAAATANAGATTAGANCCTANATCCGCATGGTTTAATGAAATAATTTGGCATCCAAATAATTTGAAACTGGATATAGAAGCTGCTGGAAAACCTAATTATGATGAACGTTATGCTTTCAAATTGCACAACCAATTAATTTGGGAATTAGAATGGAATTCAGNTTTTGAAATTCAGTATGTAGACTCATCNTTCNTTTTAGATCAAAATCTTAATTTCCCAGTTCTATTATCATGGAATAAGTGGTCTAATGATAAATGGGAACCTTTAGAATATATGATTTTAGATTCTTCAGCATTAGCTAAAAACAGGATGCCTGATGGGAAATCTTGGACTGAACTCAAGAATTCGACGCTAGGATCCAGTAATAATTATCTCCTAAATGATAAAAATACAGAATTAATTCCAGAATTATTTGTGCTTTATCAGAATTATCCAAACCCTTTTAATGGGTCAACTCGTTTGACATTTGATTTACTTGAAGATGCCACAGTTTCACTTTATGTAACAGATGCTACTGGTCGGGTTCGAGATGTATTTGTTGATGGTTTTTTTATGAATGGAGGTACCTATAATTACGAATGGAGCGGCGAAAATAGATCTACAGGAATCTATTTTTTTACTATNCATGCTCAAACTGGGAATTTTCCTCCAGCCGTAATGAGTCGAAAAATGATTTATTTAAAATAAANCCCATTTCCCATTTAATCTCTAATCAGATTTGAGTATTTTACCAAGTATGATCATTCGGAACCTCTTTGTTTTATCTATAGCAGCTTTAATATTNGCTTCTGGCTGTGCTTCTCATCCNGCTATACAACCTAAACTTGCTGAAGAAGGAAAAACTGAAATGGGATTTAGCCTATCAATTGAAAATGTTATCCCTGTTATATGGTATCGTCGTGGTTTAAATAAAAATACTGATGTGGGGCTTAGAATTGGAATCCCATTATCAGGTACTGGAGTAGATATCAATCGTGTATTATTTAGGAATGATCGTAAGTGGGATATATTGAATTTAGCATATAGTTTTAACCCGAATTCAAATTATGATCTTACATATATGAAATTTAGTAGGGCTAAAAAAGAAAGTAGAGGTATTTTACCAATTTCTTGGTTAGGCTTTAGGATTATGATTATTCCCAATGGAGTTGTACGTCAGCGCGATANAAAGGGTTTGTATGGCCCTAGTACACGTGCTGGTTTACTCTATGGGCGGCAAATTAGTAGAAAATGGGGTATTGAATTTGGCTATTATCATGATTTTCAAGCTATGCCTATCAGCAAAGTTTTTTCGTTTGATTGGGATCCAAATTCTCCAAAGACAGTGGAAGAATTTGGAGATTCATACGTTAATTATCCTCCAGTCAATAAAGGATTTCCTTCAGAATATTCAAGGCTAACAGGGCTTTCTTTTCAAATTTATATGTATATTGGTAGAAAATAATAACCTGTTTATTTTATGGCTGAAGTTTGTTTCCAGGATTATATCGATACCCAGGATATTTTTAAGGCGAAAGAATATTTAAAAACCAACTTAAATAGCGATAAAAGTCTTATTAAGACTATCAATGAACTGCTATTCACGAGTGCATTGAGTTGTAGAAATGATCAAATAGGTGATCACCCTTTAATTCTAATGAACTCTATAAAAAATATTATTGGAGATGATCGGGAAAATCCTTCATTAATCTTATTGGAATTTGCTATTGATTATTTATTTAGTTTTGAGTTTAGAAAAAATGATCAAAAAAAATTAAATGATTTATTTGATGATGGCACTATATCATCAGCATTTATTGGCGACTTAGAAGATGCCTGCCAAAATGGGAATTGGATGGAAGCTAATGATTTGGCTGCTTATATATTTATTGCATCTGATAATTCCCGCGGCGTTTTGGATATTCTAGCTGAATTAGCTCTGCAAGATCCAGAAAGAAATGCTATTTTTGTTTTTCATTTACTCCGAGCATTCCAGTTTCAGGAAATCAGGGAAGATAATTGGACATATATAAATTGTCTTCTGGAATATCTATCATATTCCGATTTACCCGATCCTCATGATTATTCGACAAAAACCCCAATGATGTATAAAGATGAAATGATAAAACGTGGAGATTTGGTTCTTTTTTCTTCTGTTGAAAGGATTTGGAATGGGGACTATGTCAGAATTCGAGGATATAGGAGAGAATTGAGTCATTGGCTTACAAAACCAATTAAAAATGATTCAGGTCATCTTGAAAGTAATTTAAATCACTGGGTTGTTAAAGGACATTATGGTAAAAAATTTATTAGTATAGCTGAAAATATAGTTCAAAGTGAGAAATATAAATCGGAAAAAGTAGAAGAATTGGTAATTTTAGAGTCTATAAGGGCTCTTAGCAAAACTGCTTCAAAGGAGCAATTAGTAATTTTAGGGGCCCGCATGGATCGGTTTTTTAATCATGATTATTGGTGATTTTAAACTATATAGTATTGAAACTTCTGAATTCGCTCTGGATGGTGGTTCTATGTTTGGCATTATACCAAAACCGTTGTGGCAAAAGAAAGCGGATTTTGATGAGATGAATCGAATTAAGCTAGTTACTCGTTCATTATTACTTGTAAGTAAAAATAAAAAGATTCTTATTGATACAGGAAATGGAACAAAATGGAGGAAGAAGTACAGAAAAATTTATAATATTGATACTACTAGATATAGTATCGAATTATCACTGGCAAAGTATGGTTTTAAAGCTGATGATATTACTGATGTGATTTGTACTCACTTGCACTTTGATCATGCTGGTGGAAATACCAAATTTGATAATGGTGCTATTGTACCGACTTTCCCTAACGCCAATTATTGGGTTACAAAAGAAAATTGGAAACTTGCGAATCATCCTAGTCAAAAGGATTCAGGAAGTTTTGTGGAAATAGATTGGAAAATACTAGCAGAAAATGGATTAATTCAGTTAGTTGATGGCAAAGAATCATTCATAAATGGAATTGGTATATATTTAACTCATGGTCATACAGCAGGACTTATGCACCCAGTTATTTCTGATGGTAACAGTACAGTATTTTATGGAGCTGATCTTTTTCCAATGGCAGCACATATTCCAATAACATGGGTAATGGCCTACGATATTCAACCTGTAATAACAGTTAAAGAAAAACAAGCTTTATTACCAAAAATGGTTGATGAAAATTGGATACTTTTTTTAGAACATGACCCTATGTATCAGGCATGTACTGTTCAAAAACGTGAAAAGCATTATAAAATTCATAATGCAGTAACTATCAGTGAATGACGAAAAGCAAAAAGAGAAATTATTTAATGAAGGGCTTAAGTATTATAAAGATATGAATTTCTTTGAAGCACACGAGTCATGGGAAACACTATGGTCAGATTTTTATTTAGATGATCGCAAATTTATGCAGGGGCTAATACAACTTTCGGTGAGTTTTTACCATTTTGGTAATGGGAATATAAAAGGTGCAATAAGTCAAATAAAAAAATCTAACGAAAAATTTGAACAATTTTCTGGTATCCATAGGGGAATAAATGTGACCTTATTATTAAGCCAAATCTCTAATGTCCTAGAATCATATAATCAATGCAATAATTTAAGTAATTTTGACTGGAGTATTATCCCGACATTGGAGTAACTATGCCTGAAATATTATTGTTTATTAAAGATTTTGAAATGGGATCTCGATTATCAGAAATTTGCGTAGATCAGAATCGAGATGTTGAATTTAGTGATGAAAAAACTGACCCAGTTGAATTTTCGGTTCATGCGTCACTTGCTATCGTAGATATGGATGAAAAAGCTTTTTCATCTGTGGGTCTTGTTGCTGAATTAAAACGTAGAAATATTAAAGTAATTGGGACTGTAAATAAAATAAATAATAAAGAGCAGACTAAATTACGATCAGCAGGCTGCGATATTATTCTTCCGAAAAGCAGTCTCATTAAAAATATTCCCAATCTTTTAAATGAACTTTTATCTTGAGAATATTTAAGAGCAAAAAATCATTTTTGGAATTATTTATATAATTTAAGCTTACAAAATATTTTAAATACTAATTCAATTTCAGTACAATAAAGATTTTGAACAATGAAGCGTATAGAAAAAGCATTAAAAATTGGAAAAATCTTAGATGAATTGTATTCTGAACCTCCGATACCTTTATATCACACAAGTGCGTACACATTGCTTGTAGCAGTTATGCTTTCAGCTCAGACTACTGATAAGAAGGTAAATCAAGTGACGCCTACATTATTTAAACACGCAGACACACCACAGAAAATGGCTAATCTTAAAGTGAGTTATATACATAATATAATTAGAGAGATTGGACTTGCACCCACTAAATCAAAAAATTTAATAATAATGGCTAAACAATTAGTCGAAGGAGGTGGAGTTCGTGCTGATTGGAATTACCTAGAAAGTTTGGCAGGTGTAGGTCATAAAACAGCTAGTGTAATTATGTCACAATGGTATGGTATTCCAGCCTTTCCTGTAGATACACACATTCATAGGCTATCTGCACGTTGGGGGTTGTCAAAAGGTAATAATGTGACAATGACAGAAAAAAATCTTAAGGAACTATGGCCTAAAAAATTCTGGAATAAACGTCATTTGCAAATTATATTTTTTGGACGTGAACATTGTCCTGCAAGAAATCATGATCTAAAAAAATGCCTTATTTGTTCTTGGGCAGCATCAAAAAAGAGAATACGTATAGAGATGAATGTTTAAATTTGTAATCAGAAATTAGATTGATGAAATCTTTATTTTTTCTTATTTAGACCAATAGGATTTATTTTTGCAAATTTCAGATGTTTAAATTATAATTTTTTATTGCAAATATGATCATGATCCTTTCGAGTGTGGCGAGAAAAGTAGATCTGTAAAATTAATTATAAAATCATAATTATAATTCAACTGAATAAACTCACCTAATTTAGTATTTTCCTTATCTATAATAATTATATCCTGTAATTTTATTGAAAACTAAATTTACAATCTTTATTAAAAATTAATTTCCATTATACTTATTCTGACCTTTCTTACCGTTAAGAAAGGGTAGTAATTTTAATGTTGTTATTTATTTGCATTATACAAATATGAAACACCCAATTATTACAAAAAAATACCATTTTTGTGCGTCACATAAATACGGTAATTCAAAATGGTCTAAAGCAAAGAACCTTAAGGTATTTGGAAAAGACTATAATAATCATGGTCATAATTATATTTTAGAAGTTTCAGTTTTTGGGCCAATAGACCCAGATACTGGTTGGCTTACAGATTTAAAAAAACTGAACGATATTGTGAAAGAAAAGGTAATTAATATATTAGATCATTCTCAAATTGAAGAGGATATTAAATGGTTTAAGGATAAACAGCCATCATCTGAGAATATTTTAGTTTGGGCATGGAATCAAATTCAACCAATATTAAATCAAGGAAAACTTTATCGACTTCGGTTGGTTGAAACGCATTCAATACATACGGATTATTATGGGCCCTTATGAAAATAAATTTTAAAGATAAATTTTATTTAATATTATCTGGAATTTTTATTGCTTCTTTAGTCAGCTGTAATTTGATTTTTCAGAAATTTTTTACATGGACACCCTTTGGTATCTACACTTTTGAAATTTCTGTTGGTATCTTACCCTATCCAATAACATTTTTAGCGACTGATCTAATTTCTGAACTTTATGGCAAAAAAAAAGCAGACCAGGTAGTGATATCTGGATTAATATCAAGTATCTTTGTTATGATTGTTGTCCTTATTGCTAATGCAGCTCCAAGTACAGATTGGTCTCCAGTAGATGACAACATTTTTGAAAAAGTTTTTGGTCTCCAAGGTATGGCAGTTTTTGCATCGATGGTTGCCTATTTATCTGCTCAATTCATTGATGTTAGAGTATTTCATTTCTGGAAAAAATTAACTAAAGGAAAACACCTATGGCTTAGGAATAACGCCTCAACGATTTTTAGCCAATTTATAGATACAGCAGCTGTACTTATATTATTATGCTCAGCTGGAGCAATTGAATGGAGTAGATTTTGGCCATTACTGGAAAATGGATTTTTATTTAAGGTTATAGTAGCCTTAATTGATACTCCTATCATTTATTGTGTGATCTACGCATTAAAAGGAAGAATTGAAATTGCAGACTATGATTAAGGAAAAAAAATAAATAATGAAAAACTATGATAGATTAAAACAACTTACTAAAGAATTATTGGGGGAAATTGGCGAAAATCCCGATAGAGAAGGTTTAAAAAAAACTCCTTCTCGAGTTGCAAAGTCATGGAAGTTTTTTTCCAAGGGTTATAACCAAAATTTGGAAGAAATCATTAATGATGCTATCTTTACAGAAGATGCTAAAGATATGGTTATTGTTAGTGATATAGAATTTTTTTCTATTTGTGAGCATCATTTGCTTCCATTTTTTGGAAAGGCTCATGTGGCATACATCCCAAATGGTAAGGTAATAGGTCTGTCTAAAATACCTCGCATTGTAGATATGTTTTCAAGGCGCTTGCAAGTACAGGAAAGGTTAACTCGTCAAGTGGCAAAAGTGATTAAAGATGTGTTACAGCCGATAGGTGTTGCAGTAGTAATGGAGGGTAGGCATATGTGTATGCAGATGCGTGGTGTTGAAAAACAAAATAGTTTTGCATCTACAAGTGCTATGCTGGGACAATTTCGAAAGTCTGCTGAAACCAGATCAGAATTCTTATCAATCATTAATAGATCAGTGTTATAAATGGATAGTTATGATTTAGCAGTATTAGGTGGTGGACCAGGCGGTTATGTAGCTGCAATTCGTAGTGCACAACTAGGTATGAAAACATGTATTGTTGAAAAAGATAAATTGGGAGGTATATGTCTCAATTGGGGATGTATTCCAACTAAGGCTCTTTTAAAAAATGCTGAAGTATATAACACCATTAAGAATGCCGAAAAATATGGTATTAGGGTAGAAAAAGTAACTGTGGACTTCCATGCAAATATTATGCGCAGTAGGTTTATTTCTAACCAGTTGAATAAAGGTATAGAATTTCTAATGAAGAAAAATAATATTACTTATATTCGCGGGATAGGTGAATTGATTTCAAATACGGCTATAAAATTGGCTAATGGTAAAAACAATTTAAGGCTTAATGCTAATAAGATAATTATTGCGACAGGTGCAAGACCTCGCACTCTAAAAAACATGGATATTGATGGTAAAAGAGTTATCAGTTACAAAGAAGCAATTATGTTAGATAAAGTTCCAAAAACAATGATCATTATTGGTTCTGGAGCTATTGGATGTGAACTCGCATCTTATTTTAATGAGTTTGGTACAAATGTTCATTTGATAGAGATGTCAGATAGCATTCTACCTCTTGAGGATAAGGATGTATCTAAAGAAGTAGCAAAAAATTTTAAGAATGTAGGAATTAAGGTTTGCACTGGAGCGAAAGTTTTAAAAATAGATAAACTTAAAACTAAAGTAAAAGTTTATTTCCAAAAACAGTCAGGAAAAAAACAAATTTTAGAAGGTAGTCAAGCTTTATTAGCGGTTGGTGTAACTGGAAATATTGAAAATATTGGCTTAAAAAAATTAGGGGTTATAACTGAAAAAGGAGCTATTTTAATTAATGAATTTAATCAAACAAATATTTCAAATATTTATGCAATTGGAGATGTAACAGGGCCACCATGGTTGGCTCATGTAGCTTCTGCGCAAGGCTATGTCGCTGTTGATCATGCTGCTGGAAAAGACGTAAAACCACTTGATTATTCTAATATACCAGGTTGTACCTATTGCCAGCCTCAGGTAGGATCTTTGGGATTTACCGAAACTGATGCTATAAATGCAGGGATTGATATAAAAGTTGGAAAATTTTCTTTTGAGAAAAATGGAAAAGCTATGGCAATGGGAAGTCCAACTGGTTTTGTTAAATTAATTTTTGATACGAAATATGGTGAATTAATAGGTGCGCACATAGTTGGTTCCGAAGCTACAGAACTAATCGCAGAATTGAGTTTAGCAAAAAGCTTAGAATCTACTTGGGAGGATATCGCAATGATGGTCCACGCACATCCAACATTATCAGAAGCAATAATGGAAGCGGCTTTGGATGCTTATGGATCGCCAATCCATCAGTAAAATGATAAAAACCGAATTAAAGCAAATAAAGATTATTGATTTAAAATATCATCCTTATAAAGAAGTTTGGGCTATCCAAAAAGAAATGCAAAATAAACGAATTAATGGAGAAATTGAAGATACTTTATTCTTAGTAGAACATGAACCAATCTTTACATTAGGTAAGAATGCAGATGAAAATCACTTGTTGCCAAATCGTGATCAATCTGTCAAGGTATTAAATATTGACCGCGGTGGTGATATTACATTTCATGGTCCTGGACAATTGGTGGGATATCCAATTTTGGATTTATCAAATTATGAAAAAAGTGTAATTTGGTATATTCGAACCTTAGAGCAAGTTGTAATTGATACATTATTTGAGTTTGATATTGATGCAAGAAGGTTTGAAGGTCTTACTGGTGTTTGGGTTAAAGATGCGAAAATATCAGCCTTAGGAGTTCGGATTAAACGGTGGGTTACAATGCATGGATTTTCAATTAATGTAAATACAGATTTAGCTTATTACAACGGCATTATTCCCTGTGGTATTTTTAATTATGGCGTTACTTCAATGAAAGATCAATTATATGACCTGCAAGACATAGAAGAAGTAAAAAAAGTTTTATCAAATAAATTTATTCAACATTTCATTCAAGGAAAGTAGTAGTGCCTAGGCTTCATGGATTTACTAAAAAGGATATTCTAAATGTATTCGAAAAAATGGTGTTAGCTCGTAAACTGGATGAAAAAATGATAACCCTATTAAAACAAGGAAAAAGTTTTTTTCATATGGGTAGTTCAGGACATGAGGCCGCTCAATTAGCAGCAGCATATGCAATGCATTCAGGAAAAGACTGGGTTTTTCCATATTATCGAGATGCCGCTCTATGTATTGCTCTAGGTATGACAAGTCGTGATCATCTATTATCTTTTTTAGCTAGAGCAGATGACCCTAGCTCTGGTGGACGGCAAATGCCACACCATTATGGATATAAAAATTTAAGGATTGTTAGCCAGTCAAGTTCAACGGGTACACAATTTTTGCAGGCATTAGGATGTGCTTTGGCATGTAAGAAGGAAAAAGCTAAAGAAATAGTTTATGTTTCTGCAGGTGAGGGGACTACAAGTCAGGGTGATTACCATGAGGCACTGAATTGGGCAAGTTTGGCAAAAGCTCCAGTGGTCTTTCATATCCAGGATAATGAATATGCAATAAGTACTCATAAATCAGAACAGAGCTCCAATTCTGTATATGCAATGGCATCGGGATATAAAAACTTAGCTCGTTTCGAAGTCGATGGAACTGATTTTTTTGAGACAAACTTGGCATTTAAACAAGCTGTAGAGAGAGGTCGAAGAGGGAAAGGGCCATCATTAGTTGTCTCCAATGTAGTTCGCTTAATGTCTCATTCTAGCTCCGATGACCAACGTAAATACCGGTCAATTACATCTTTAAATAAAGATAAAAATCGAGATCCTATTTCAATCTTAAAAAACCAATGTTTGAAAGAAAATTTTATTTCATTAAATGAATTAAATGAAATTGAAACAAATGTTGATAAGCAAGTCAACTTAGATTCTGATTGGGCGGAAGCAAAAGATCATCCTGAAGCGAATACGGCATTGGACTATATTTATGATAATAAAATTTATAATTATGAAACAAATTTTAATTCTATTTCTGATAAAATTGTAATGGTAGATGCAATAAATCATGCTTTAAATGAGGAAATGCAACGTAATAATAAAATGGTTATATATGGTCAAGATGTCTCCGATCCAAAGGGAGGAGTGTTTACTGCAACAAAAGGTTTAAGCGATGAATTTGGAAAGGATCGTGTTTTTAATTCTCCTCTAGCAGAATCTTCAATTATTGGTACGGCAATAGGTATGGCTGTAGCTGGCTATAAGCCTGTAGTTGAAATTCAATTTGGAGATTATATATGGACAGCAATGATGCAGTTGCGAAATGAAGTCGCAACAATGCGTTACCGGTCTAATAACAATTGGTATTGTCCAATGGTGATTCGAGTTACAGTTGGAGGATATATTCATGGAGGTTTGTGTCATAGCCAATCGATTGATGGATATTTTATGCATATGCCTGGTATATACTTGGTCTATCCATCCAATGCGGCAGATGCTAAAGGACTTTTGAAAATGGCTTGCCAAATGAATGATCCTGTATTGTTTATGGAACACAAGGGTTTGTATAGACAAGGATTTTGCATGACAGAAGAACCAGGCAAAGACTATTTTCTGCCATTTGGCAAAGCAAATGTTATTACTCAAGGAAGTGATGTTTCCATAATTACATGGGGGGCTATGGTACAAAAATCATTGGATGCTATTAATTCCGAACAATTGCCCGAGGGGATTGCTGAAATTATTGATTTGCGCACCTTGAATCCATTAGACATAAATACAATAATGGAATCTATTCGAAAAACTGGAAAAGTGTTGATTGTTTATGAAGACAATATGACTAATGGACCTGGTGCAGAAATTTCTGCTATAATCTCTGAAAGATTTTTTGACCTACTGGATGGTCCTGTAAGACGAGTGGCGGCAAAAGATTGCCATATTCCATTTAATAATATTTTAGAGGAAGAAGTTCTGCCTCAAACAAGTGATATTACAGAAGCACTTATTGATTTAATGGAATATTAATGATAGTTGATATAATTATGCCAAAAATGGGTGAATCTATTATGGAAGGAACCATTCTCGAATGGAGGAAAAATATCGGTGATTTTATAGAAAAAAATGAATTATTCTTAGAAATAGGAACTGACAAAGTTGATTCAGAAATTCCATCTCCAGTTGCAGGAAATCTTGTTGAAATCCTTGCATCTAAGAACGATGTTGTTGATGTAGGGACTGTGATTGCTAGAATAGAAACCGATCCAACTAAAAAAGGTGTAATTAATTCTAAAAAAAAGGACAGTGTAAGTTTGGATTCAATAAAAGTTCAAAAGCCAAAAAAAAGAATACAAACTACAAAACCAAAAAATTCGTATTCTATAGAGAAAAAATTCTTTACTCCTGTAGTACTTAAAATTGCTAGTAATAATAATATTGCTTTAAGTGAATTGGAAACTATATCTGGATCGGGAAGAGGAGGAAGAGTTACCAAGAAAGATGTTTTGGCTTATATTGATAACCGCATTTCATCCCCAACCAATAACCAGGATATAAATTCCAGTACAACCATAAAATCAAAAATCAAAGAATTGTCCTTATCTGATTCTTCCCAGACAATTTCAGCAAGAACAGAAGAAATGCATCATATGAGAAAAATGATTGCTGAGAATATGCGGTCTAGTTTGGATACTTCTGCTCATGTTTATGTTATGACTGAAGTGGATATGACATCTATTGTAGATTATGTAAAAATACGAAATGATAAATTTTTTACCAGTGAAGGTTTTAAACTAACGTATACGCCGTTTATTGTAGATGCTGCAGTAAAATCTCTTCAAAAATACCCACAAATGAATGCTTCTATTACAGGGACAACAATTTCTTATCACAAAGAAGTAAATATTGGTTTAGCTGTTGCTTTAAAAAATGGACTTATGGTTCCAACTATACTTAATTGTGATGAAAAGAATTTTTTAGGTATATGTAGAGCTGTGAATGATGTGGCTATTCGTGCTAGAAGCAAACAAATTATGCCAGATGAATTATCTAATTCCACCTTTACAATTACCAATTTTGGTTTGTATGGGGTCACAATTGGTACTCCAATTATTAATCAACCAAATGTAGGTATATTAGGTGTTGGTGCTATCAAGAAACAGCCTGTAGTGATTGAAACAGAATATGGCGATGCGATATTCACTCGTAGCATTATGATGATTTCATTAGGATTTGACCATAGACTAATAGATGGTGCTCAAGGAGCAAAGTTTATTCAATCTATCCGCAAGAATCTTGAAAAAATTGATTTTAATCAAAGCCTTTAATGTCTATAGATCACGTTTTAAAACTATACTCTAAAACGATACAGTCTGATTATCTTCATTATGGATTTTGGGATAATCCTAATACTATTGATATAGAATCAATTACCTTGCAGGAAATTAAAAATGCTCAAGGTCGCTATATTGAGCATCTAGAATCATTTATTCCAAAAGGAGTGAAATTTCTATTAGATGTGGGTTGTGGAATAGGTGGGAATACTGAATATTTGATTAATCAAGGATATAAAGTGGAAACTTTATCGCCGGACGATTATCAAAAATCAGTCATTTCTAGGAAGTTTAATAATAAAATAAGATTTCATCACTGTAAGTTTGAGAATTTTAAGCATGAAGACCAATATGATTTAATCCTAGAAAGTGAAAGTGCCTGTTATATTAATATTGATAAAGGTTTTCAAAAAGCAAGGGATGTGCTAAGAGATAAGGGCTATTTGTTAGTATCAGATTATTTTGTTTATTATCGAGATGATTCTAATAATCTACATTTGAAATCATCTCATGATATGTCAAAATATTTATTAAGTGCTGAATCAAATGGATTTAACCTTATTAAAGAATATGACCAAACAGAGAATACTATGCCAACTTTAGATTTTGGTAAATATTTTATTGAACGATTTATTACTCCAGCTTTCAACTATGGTATATATTCAGCGAAAAAAAATTATCCAATAATTTTTTCATTAATGAAAAAATTATTGATTGCAAAGTTAAAACCAAAAAAAAATCAACTTGATTTATTAGATAGGAATCTATTTTGTAAATATAGAAAATACATGATTTATTTATTTCAAAAACAGAATACGGAATAGAATTATGTATCAAAAAAAACCAAAAATTCGTCTTTACAAAAGTGACGGATATAAATTCGTAAAAGAAATCGTTGATAATAATCAACTTAATACTGTTTGCGAAGAAGCACGTTGCCCTAATATTTATGAATGCTGGGATCGTCGAATTGCCACAATTATGATTTTAGGTAACATTTGTACACGTGCCTGTGGATTTTGTTCAGTAAAGACTGGAAAGCCATTATGGGATGATCCTATGGAGCCATACCGGACAGCAATGGCAGTAAAAAAAATGAATCTAAATCATGTAGTTATAACTTCAGTAGATAGGGATGACCTGAAGCATGATTATGGTGCTGGTACTTGGTCTGAAACGATAAACCAGATACATAAACATGTCCCAGATTGCACTGTTGAAGTATTAACTCCAGATTTTAGAGGATATTTGCCTGCGTTAAAATTGGTCTTTAATGCAAAACCAGAAATTTTTAGCCATAATATTGAATGTGTCAAAAGAATCAGTAAAAAAGTGCGTAGCCAGGCTAGTTGGGAAAGAAGCTTGGATGTATTAAAATTGTCTGTGAATTATGGTTTACAAACAAAAACAGGTATGATGTTAGGATTAGGTGAATCATATGATGAGGTTATCACCACAATGGAACAAATTCGAGAACTGGGAGTCAGCATTTTTACCCTTGGACAATATTTACAACCAACAAAAAATCATCTTCCTGTGCAACGTTATCTAACACAGAAGGAATTTTCTGATTTAAAAAGATTTGGTAAAGACCTGGGTTTTGATGTGATTGAATCGGGTATTTTAGTACGCAGTTCTTATCGTGCGGATCAACAAGCAAAAGTCGCATTAAAAAATAATTGTTGATAAAAATAAATTTATCTTACCACATATTATATTTCTTAATCAGCGAAATATTTTAAATAGTGATTGTATGTACTTTGTATAATCATATAAATGATAATCAAGAATAAATTAAGTTTAAAGGTAAGAAGGATATATAACATAATTATTTATATGTGTTTAATATTCGTTCATATCTAAGTAAGATTTGTAGTTAATTAGGTAATGGAAGATAAATAGCATTATTTAGAATTTTAAATTAATAGTATCCATTTGTTTATTATTAATATAGAAATAATCAATATTTGTCAAAATTTCTTTCAGTTACTGACATTTATTGAAAGTATGCCATTATTGCATGATTTAGGAATTTATCAAGTCTAAAAATCATTATAGTAATAATGGTATAGTTATTGTGGAAAAGAAATAAATAATCTTGAGGATAGAAAGATGACTGATAAAATGACAGAAAAAGAAATTGAAAATTTTTCCATTGAAGATATGGATCATTATCCAGTTATGCCGCTGAGGAATACAGTTCTTTTCCCACAGCAGGTCATACCTATTTACATTGGGCGTGAACGCTCACTTAGACTTATCAATGAATTGGATTCAAAAAAGAAATATATTGTTGTAGTTGCACAAGAAGACGGTTCTATTGAAGATCCGGAGCCTAAGGATCTCTACTCCTATGGTACTCTAGCAAATGTATTGAAGGTTTTTGATATGCCTGATAATAGTAAGTCCGCAATAGTCCAAGGTCTTTCAAGAGTCAAAATATTGGATTTTACTACTATAGATCCTTATTACAAGGCTGCAATACAAACTTTGGAAGAAGAGTCGTCTGGTAATAAATTAGAATTAGAAGCACTTTCAAAAAATCTTCGTCAGTCCTTTTCAGAGCTTATGAATGTGGCACCTAATTTAAATGAAGAGCATACAGGGATGTTAACCAATATTCAAAAACCCAATCGATTGACAGATCGTGCAGTTTCTTTAATGACAGTTCCAAATCCTGAAAAACAAGAAATACTTGAAGAATTAAATATCAAAAAACGTATAGAAAAAGCACTTAACTTGATTTCTCGTGAAATGCAGCGAATTAAATTGGGTGAAGAAATCCAATCAGAGGTTCATGATGAAATTGCTAAAACTCAAAGAGAGTATTACCTGCGGGAACAAATGAAAACAATTAAAAAAGAGTTGGGTGAGGATGAAGGGAGTGTTGAACTCAAAGAGTTAGAAGATAAAATCAAAGCTGCAAAGATGTCAGAAGATGCAGAAAAAGTAGCTTTGAAAGAGCTAGATCGTTTATCTCGAATTCCGACCCAATCTCCAGAGTATAATGTCTCTCGAACCTATATTGAATGGTTGGCTGACCTCCCTTGGAGTGATTCGACTGATGATAGAATCGATCTAAAAGAAGCATTAGAAATAATGGATGAAGATCATTATGGCTTGGAAAAAGTGAAAGAACGTATTATTGAGTATCTCGCAGTGAGAAATCTGAAGCAGAAAAAAGATCCAAATGGCTCTGTACGTGGCCCCATATTATGTTTTGGTGGGCCGCCAGGTGTTGGTAAAACTTCCCTAGGAAAATCTATTGCGCGTGCTATGGGGCGTGAATTTGTGAGATTGTCTCTTGGAGGTATTCGAGATGAAGCAGAAATAAGAGGTCACAGACGTACTTATATTGGAGCATTGCCTGGAAGAATGATCCAGAGTATTAAAAAGGCTGGAAAAAATAATCCTGTTTTTATGTTGGATGAAATTGACAAGCTTGGATCTGATTTTCGAGGTGATCCATCTTCTGCTTTACTTGAAGTGCTTGATCCAGAGCAGAACCATTCTTTTAGCGATCACTATTTGGAGGTTGACTTTGATCTTAGTAATGTTATGTTCATTTCAACTGCAAATTATCAGGATGCAATACCTATAGCATTGCGTGATAGAATGGAAATATTAGATTTCTCTGGTTATATTGAAAATGAGAAAACGCAAATTGCTAAACGTCATTTAATTCCAAAGCAAATTGAAGAAAATGGATTGACAAAAAATGAGGTAACATTTGATTTGGGTTCTATAAAGGAATTAATCAGTTCTTACACAAGGGAAGCAGGTGTTCGAAACCTTGAAAGGCAAATTGCCAATGTATTGCGAAAGGTTGCTAGAAAACAGGTTGAGAATAAAACAAAAAAAATTGCCATTACTAAAACAAAAATTAGTAATTATCTTGGAGCTCCCAGATTTCACTCTGAATTGGCTGAGAGAGTAACTAAACCAGGTGTTGTTACTGGCTTGGCATGGACGGCCGCAGGTGGCGATATTCTTTTTGTAGAATCCACTTTGATGAAAGGGAAAGGTAAATTAACTCTCACGGGACAGTTAGGCGATGTGATGAAAGAATCAGCTACTGCTGGTCTTACCTATGTAAGGTCTCATGCTGATGATTTTTATATTGATTCTGGTTTTAATGAAACTTCAGATATTCATGTCCATGTGCCTGCAGGTGCGATTCCTAAAGATGGTCCATCTGCCGGTGTAAGTATGGTCACATCTTTAGTTTCATTGCTTTCTGGTAAAGCTGTGAAAGAAAAAGTTGCTATGACTGGTGAAATAACATTAAGAGGAAATGTACTTCCTATCGGAGGAGTAAAAGAAAAAGTTACTGCAGCTCATCGATCAGGAATTAAGGAAGTAATTTTACCAGAATTAAACCGGAAAGATCTTGAAGATGTTCCCGAAAATGTTTCAAAAGATTTAACATTCCATTTTGCCAAAGAAATACATGATGTATTAAAAGTTGCTATTCCCGGAATATTGAATGGAAGAAAAAAATCAAAACCTATTTCGGGTAAAATTAAAAAATAATGTAAGTTTACAGATATATTGAAAGGGCGATTAGCTCAGTTGGTTAGAGCACTGCGTTTACACCGCAGGTGTCGGGAGTTCGAATCTCTCATCGCCCACCAGTTTTTAATTTTTGTTAAACCTAATAGCCACTATTTTAATGTGGCTATTTTTGTAACTATAATTAACACAATAGTAAAAGATATAACCTGATTGATTTATTCATGTAAAAATATATTTACAATGATATAAAAATTAGCGTTTAATGATAAAGGAGTTTTTATCTATACGATTTTATGTCCAGGTGCTCTTGATTATTTACTTAATAAGACAGGAAATATGTTTATTCGATATCGATCAGATGAGGTATGTAGTATAATTGATCCAAAACATTCTGGAAAGATTGCGAAAAATGTACTCGGTTTTGGCGGAGAAATACCTATTGTATCAACTTTTTTGGAAGCCGTTGATTATGCTCCTGATATTTTAGTAATTGGCAGTGCGCCACTTGGAGGAAGGATCAATGATGAATATCGAAACGAAATTATTGATGCTATAAAATTTGGTTGTGATATTTACAATGGAATGCATCAGTTTTTAAATGATGATCCAGAACTTTCAAGACTGGCAAAAAAGAATTCAATTACTATAAATGATTTTCGCTGTCCTCCAGATCCTCC
The DNA here is from genome assembly GCA_002718285.1 of Fidelibacterota bacterium. The sequence goes on along the minus strand of PBAR01000032.1, from coordinate 13,535 downwards.
TCATTTTTCAAAAGGTAATTGGAAAAAACGTAAAACTAAAGTATTGCTGGTTGTAGGGACAGATTGTGATACAGGGAAAATGACAACTGCATGGGAAATAACAGATCGCTTGAAAAAAAGAGGAAAAAATGTTGAGTTTGTTGGTACTGGGCAAACTGGAATAATGTTAAATGGATGGGGCGTTCCTGTTGATGCTGTTATATCAGACTTTATGGCAGGGGAAATAGAAAATGCTATTGACTCAATTGAAAATAAGGTTGATTTAGTAGTGGTAGAAGGACAGGGATCATTAACAAATATGTATTATTCTGGCGTAACACTGGGCTTAATGCATGGTGCAATGCCTGATTATATGATTATCACTGATGAACCTGGTCGAGATTTTGATGCTTCTGATTATAAGGTAGCAAATATAGGAGATGTTATGGATTTACATCTTTTATTAATGCGTAATTTTAAATCTTCAAAATTCTTGGGTATAAACTTACTGACTCTGAAAATGCCTGAAAATTTAGCAATAGAAAAAATCAGAGAAATTGAATCAAAGTATAATTTACCTACAACAGATCTTATCCGTTTTGGTGATGGACAATTAATAGATGCAATTGAAAAAGAATTGTTATTATTATAATTATTTTAATAACATTATTGTTAAATGTATTTTTATCAATTTAATTCATAATATGTATAAGTGGAGAAAATGAAGACTCCAGGTATTCATGATTCAATAAAGTCTGAAAAGAGAATTCGCTCCTATGTTCGAAAAACTCCTTTCAACAAGTCTATTTTTTTTTCAGAATTAATTCATGCTAGTGTTTGGTTTAAACTCGAAAATTTGCAAATAACTGGCTCATTTAAAGTACGTGGAGCTCTAAATAAACTCCTTTCCTTGTCATCTGATCAACGTGCAAATGGTGTGATCTCGGCTTCTACAGGAAATCATGGTGCTGCAGTGGCCTATGGTTCAGGAAAGTTAGGTATCCAATCAACGATTTATGTACCACATGATACATCGCAGTCTAAATTAGAGAAAATGGAATTATTTGGAGCAAAAATTGAATATTTCGGAGATGACTGTATTCAATGTGAATCAAAAGCAAGAGATATATCTGATAAAACAAGCCAAGCATATATCTCTCCATATAATGATCCTTTTGTAGTTGCAGGACAAGGTACAATAGGAGTTGAAATAGAAAATCAAAGTAATAGACTGGATGTTTTGATTGTTTCAGTAGGTGGAGGTGGACTCATTAGCGGTATATCAAGTTATCTTAAAAGTATTTGGCCGAACCTTTATGTTATTGGTTGTTCTCCTGAAAATTCTGCAATCATGGTTCATTCTATGAAAGCAGGAAAGATTTTAGACTTAGAATCAAAACCTACAATATCAGATGGAACCGCGGGTGGAGTAGAAAAAGATTCAATTACCTTTCCATTATGTAGTCAGAATATTGATGAGACAGTAATTGTTACTGAACAGGAAATAAGAAAAGCAATGGTTTTGTACATGCAGCACGAGCATCAACTTTTGGAAGGTTCAGCTGGGGTTGCGATAGCATCCATGGTAAAAAAGAAAGATGATTTAATAGGAAAAAGAGTAGGTATCGTAATATGTGGTGGTAACATTAGCTTAGAAAAATTAAAAGGAGTAATATGAAAATTCTGCACTTAGAAGAAATTAAATCGTTGGTCAGAGAACTGGATCTGTTACCGCTTATAAAAAAAGGATTTATTGCTTATTCTGAAGGGAATGCAGTTGTTCCTCCAGTTGGTGAACTTAATTTTAATGAGCCATCTGGAGAAGTTCATATCAAATACGGATATATAAAAAAAGAAAAATTCTATGTTATAAAGATTGCATCGGGTTTTTCAAATAATGAGCGATTTGGAATTGCAAATGGCCAGGGTATGATGCTCCTTTACAAACAAGAGACTGGACAATGCGAAGCAATTTTACTTGATGAAGCTTATCTTACTGATGTTCGTACTGCTGTTGCTGGGGCAATTTGTGCAGAGCTATTTTCCAATGATGTAAGTTGTATTGGTGTGCTTGGAACAGGTCTGCAGGCTCGCATGCAGGTGCAATACCTGAAAAATATTACACCTTGTCGGAGCATAATGGTTTGGGGTAGAAATAAGGATAAAATGCAAAAATACCAAATGGATATGGTGGAAGATGGCTTTGAAGTGGATCTAAGCTTTTCTGCACACGATATTCCAAAGAAATGTAATCTAATAATAACAGCGACAGCTTCGTTAGAACCATTAATCTTTGCAAAAGATATTCTTCCAGGTACCCATATTACAGCAATGGGTTCTGATACTATTACAAAGCAGGAACTTGATGCAGATATTTTAAATATTTCCGATATAGTTATCGCAGATAGTATTTCACAGTGTAGAGAGCGGGGTGAAATTTTTCATGGGTTGACTTCGGGAGCAATTAAAGAAAAGAAAATTCTTGAGTTAGGTAACATATTAAATGGCTCTAAAAAAGGAAGATTATCAAAAGAACAGATTACAGTGGCAGATCTAACAGGTGTTGCAGTACAGGATATACAAATTGCAGTGGCAGTATATAATGCATATAAGGAGAAAAAGGTATGATATTTGAAATATTTGAACTGGAAAGGAATCAGTCTCTTTATGAAAATGAAGTAGATTATAACCTGTCAGAGAGTGGTGTACATCCGCTATCACTTTCAGAGATATTAACCAAGGAAGAACAACAGGAAATACTGAATATGGAACAGTATTATGGATATACAAATGGTTCTCCCATGTTAAGAGAAAGAATTGCTGAAATGTACGGTCAATCTTTTTCCATTCGTAATGTACTGATTACTTCAGGATCTGCTGAAGCAAATTTTCTATCAGTAATGACACAGCTAGAGCCAGGAGATGAATTAATCTATATGGTACCTAATTATCCACAGATCTATGGATTGGCCAGAAGTTTTGGCATTACGGTTAAAGAATTACCTATTAGACAGGAATTGGGTTGGCAATGGGATTTGGATGAGCTTAAGGCAATGATTACCAAAAATACAAAAATGATTGCAGTATGTAATCCAAATAATCCAACAGGAACAATTATGTCAGATGAAGTGATGGATGGTGTTATAAAACTAAGTAAGGATATTAATTGTTGGTTACTTTCAGATGAAGTTTACCGTGGTGCGGAATTGAATGGTGTTGAGTGCAGGACCTTAGCTGGTGCTACAGATAAGACAGTGGTAAATGCGGGTCTTTCCAAAGCCTATAGTCTCCCTGGTCTAAGATTAGGTTGGAGTATAGGCTCCGAAGAATATATTAATAGAGCTTGGTCTTTCCATGATTATACCGTGATTAATGTTGCATATCTAAGCGATTGGATTGCATCAAGAATAATGACCTATGATCGCAGGATGAAAATATTAAATCGTACAAAATCACATCTTATTCATAATCTTGATTTACTCTGTGATTGGGAAAAAAATGTACCAGAGCTTACTCTGACAAGGCCTCAGGCTGCAGCAATAGCTTTTGCACGTCTTAACATTGATATGCATTCTGAAGATTTTGTTTACAAGTTACGAGATAATCATAGCGTATTGCTTACTGCTGGGAAATGGCACAGATTAGAGGGCTTTGTACGTATTGGTTATGGGACACCAGAGGAATATGTGAAGAATGCGCTCAATAGGATTACTAAATTTTTAGAAGAACTTTAATTAGAAAGAAATAGTCATAAAAAAATCTATAAAAAATTTGAATCCAAGGTTTCACCTGGCTTTCCCTGTAAAAGATCTTGAATTATCAAGGCAATTTTATACAAAAATCTTAGACTGTAAATTAGGAAGAGAATCAGAGTATTGGATTGATTTTGATTTCTATGGACATCAGATTGTAGCACATTTATCCCCTGATGATTGCTTAAATTCAAAAAAAAATCCAGTAGATGGTTATTTGATACCGTCAAGACATTTTGGCGTTATTCTACCATGGGAATCTTGGGAAGATTTATGTCAAAAGATTAAGGATAATGGTGTTGATTTTTTTATAGAACCAAGGATAAGATTTAATAATCATAAAGGGGAACAAGCAACATTTTTTATTAAAGATCCAAGTGATAATATGCTTGAATTCAAAACATTTCGTAATGATGATGACATTTTTAGGAAATAAATAAATTATGCCCAAAATAGATTTTCTTCCAGATAATAAGGTATTTGAAGTAGAGTCAGGAGAAACAATTCTAGAAACTGCGTCTAGAAATGGAATACCGCATGTAAATGCATGCGGTGGGGAAGGAAAGTGCACTACATGTAGACTACTTATTTTGGAAGGTATTGAAAACTGCTCAACAGAGACTGAAAAAGAAATAGCACTTAAAGAAAAAGCTCATACAACTGATGAATTTAGATTGGCTTGTCAAACTACTATATCGGGTGATGTTACGGTTAGGAGACTCGTACTAAATAAGGAAGATATAGAATCTGTTTCTGAGAGAAGCGTTTCTGGAAGATTAGGTGAAACAAAAAAAATTGCAATCCTATTCAGTGACATAAGAGGATTTACCCCTTTTTCTGAAAAATTAACTCCATATGATGTAGTATTTATTCTGAATAGGTATTTTAATAGGATGGTTAATGCTGTAGAAAACAATCATGGTACGGTAGATAATTATATCGGTGATGGTATGGTTGCAATATTTGGTTTACATGATGAAGAAAGCCCAGCTCAATATGCCGTAAATGCTGCACTTGACATGACTGCTGAAATGGATGATATGAAGCCGTACCTCAAAACGATGTACGGTCAGGATTTTGATATTGGTGTAGGTATCCATTGGGGTGAGGCAGTCGTAGGAGATATTGGAGCGGGTAAATCAAAACGACTTACAGCAATTGGTGATGCAATGAATTTTGCAAGTCGTGTCGAATCGGCGAATAAGCAATTTCAATCCAGGGTACTTATTTCGCAGGAAACGCATGATGAGATTAAAGACTCGTTGCTGATAAAAGATTTCATGCGTACCAATCTTCCTGGCATTGAAGGTCGCGTAACACTTTATGAAATAGAAGATATAAATTTTTCTTCAAAAGAAGAAAGAGAAAAAGAAATTATTGAAGATGATTTTATCTGGAATAAATGTTCTGAGGTAGAATCTTTCGTTGATGACCCTCAGCAGGTTTTTAAAATTAAAAGAGAAGATATTCTTATAGTAAAAGTTGAAGAAAACTTTTTTGCATTAAATGATAAATGCCCACACGCATATCTTAGTCTACAAGGCAGTGATATTGATATAAAAAATGAGACCATCGCATGCCGATGGCATAAAAGTTCATTTTGTTATAAAACTGGAGAAGTTCGTGAATGGATGAAAATAAGTAATTTTCAAAAAATGTTAGGAAAAATGGGTTTAAATGCTGAAGCGCAGGAAATTTCAAAAATGGAACGAATACCTGTTGATGTCTATAAAACTAAAGAACAGGATGGATTTATTTGGGTAGGAATAGATTCAAATAATTAAAGGATAAAATAATGAACAAAAACAATATTGAATGGACGAAACTTGCAGATGTTAAAAGTTTTGAAGAGAGCCCAGAACAGTTATTAAAAGTGAAACGCGATGATATATTAGTTGTAAAAGATGATGACGGTTTCTTTGCAATAAATAATAGATGTCCCCATTTAGGTTTAGCGTTGAATTTAGGAGGGTGTAATAAAAAAGATAAGACTGTTCGGTGCAAATTCCATTCCAGTACATTTTCGTACCAAACAGGTGATGTAACAGAATGGCTCAATGTAAAGGGATTTGAAAAATTTATGACGTGGTTATTCTCTAAATTAGACCCTGATGCTAAGAAAATGATGTCTATGGAACCGACTCCGGCTGAAACCTTTGAGACAAAGGTTGAAGATGATTATGTATGGGTTGGCATAGATCAAGGTAGTTAATTAATTCCAGTGATAGATTTACGAAGTGATACTATCACCCTTCCAACAGAGGGCATGATGCATGCTGTTTCAGTAGCAAATTTGGGTGATGATGTCCTGGATGAAGACCCTACTGTTAATGACTTGGAAAAAAAATCAGCAAATCTAACTGGAAAAGATGCTTCACTGTTTGTCCCAAGTGGTACAATGGCAAATCTTACATCTATATTGGCTCACTGTGAGCGGGGTGACGAAGTTATACTAGGTGACCAATCGCATACTTTTCTCTATGAAGCTGGTGGAATTTCATCTTTAGGAGGAATTCATTCTTACCAACTAAAGAATCAGGATGATGGTACTCTTGATTTGGATAATATCAAGGATGCAATACGATCTGACAATATACATTTTCCTCGAACCAGACTAATCTGCCTAGAGAATACCCATAATCGATGTTTTGGGTCTCCATTGAAATTAAACTATCTAAGTTCTGTCAAATCTATAGCTAAAGAAAATAAATTAAAATTACACGTAGATGGTGCAAGACTTTTTAATGCGGCAGTGGCACTTGAAATTTCTGTTAAGGAACTTTGCGAACCAGTGGATTCAATTACTTTTTGTTTATCAAAAGGTCTTTCTGCTCCTGTAGGGTCACTAGTTTGTGGAGAAAGTAATTTCATTTATAAAGTTAAACGTTTAAGAAAAACTCTGGGAGGAGGAATGCGTCAGGCAGGTATTCTTGCTGCGGCGGGCATTGAAGCTTTGGACACAATGGTTCCTCAATTAGTTTTAGATCATACCCATGCAAAGATTTTAGCTGATGGGCTATCTAAAATAGATGGTTTAACTTGTGACCCAGAATTTGTTTCAACAAATATTGTATATTTTCTATTAGAACGAGATAATCTATCTGGTCAGGAATTTCTTTCCATTTTAGAAAAGAAAGGTGTTCGATTTTTTGAACTTAGTCCTAAAAAATATCGTTTGGTAACTCATGGTGGTATTACAGAAAATGATATCTATAAGACAATCAAAATTTTTAGTAAAGTTATGAGTTAGTAAATCTGATATAAGATATAAAAGGATTTATGAATATATAAATTTACCTTTTGCTATTCAATTCATAGAAATCATACCTTATATTTTGATATTACAATATTTAGGTAGATGCTGATTCCAGCCATATAAAAAAATATATTATTTTGATAGTAATTTCTGATTATGCGTCGGTTTGTATTTTTTTCCCTTCTATATACAATTTCCTGTTCACAAAATAATTTTAAAATAGATGAAAAAATAAATCTTATGATAAAGGACCAATTGCAAGCCCGGGGTATTAAAGATGATTCTGTTCTCGAAGCAATGAGATCAGTGAAACGGCATAAATTTGTTCCAGAAAAATATTTGGAACATGCCTACTCTGATGGTCCGCTCCCAATTGGTTATGGACAAACAATCAGTCAACCTTATATAGTTGCCTTTATGACAGAACAGTTGGAAGTATCTGAGCAGAATAAGGTACTTGAGATTGGTACAGGGTCAGGATATCAGGCTGGAGTACTTAGTAAACTTTCACAACATGTTTTTTCTATTGAGATTGTACCGAAATTGGCTGAACAGGCAACGAATATTTTGAATGAACTTGGATATAATAATATTACGGTTCGATGTGGGGATGGTTATAAAGGTTGGCCTGAAGAAGCTCCCTTTGAACGAATTATGGTCACTGCCGCTCCGGAGGAAATTCCTTCGGCTCTTTTGGATCAGTTAGCCCCCAATGGAATAATGATACTGCCAGTAGGGAAACAATTTTCAGTTCAATATCTATGGGTTATCACAAAGGATGAAGAAGGAAAAATACATAAGGAAAAAATTCTTCCTGTACGCTTCGTACCAATGGTCAAAGGATAAATCTCATTTATCTTTATTTATGAAAATTAGAAAAATCTTTGTTGTTCTTTTAATTCCGGTCATTTGTTTTGGAAAAAATCTTAGATTGGAAAATAGGGTTAATCCTCCAGCCAGGGAACATATGGATGTTGAAATCTTTGGTGATATAATGATTATTCCTGGCAATTTGGATGGATACGATTTTTTTGACATATCAAATCCAGTCAATCCAACGTTAATTGCAAATATTGAAATTCCTTCCGGCAACAGGGCATTATCAGGGATATGGGTTTCTGCTATTGATAGTGTAGCTTATTTTACATGTAGAACTAAGCAAGATGGCTCTGCTATTGTTGATTTTAGCGACCCTGTAAACCCCGTTTATATTGGTTCTCTATCAACAAATGGATCAAATATTAATAATCCTTCTTTCGAAGGATCAGATATTTTTGAAGATAAGTTGGCTGTTGCTGCCCATGATGATGGAGTGTTTATTTATAATATTTCTGATATATTTAGCCCTCAATTTGAATATATAATCCCTTGCGAAAATGCGTGGACAGTAGAGTTTATTGATTCAAATCATATTGCAATAGGTAATAGTGAACATGGAGTTATTCTTACTGAAATTCCATGTGTACCCGATTCATGTATTAGTACATCTTTTTTAACCCTTGGTTCAGTTAAAGATCTGATCTCTAATGATGGACTCTTATTCGCAGCAGAGGGTTCTGGGGGTGTATCGGTCTATAACATTGCTGATATAAATACCCCGGTTTTACTGGATAACTATGATACGCCAGGACTTTCAAATAAAATTGCACTTTTTGACAGTAATAAAGTAGCTGTATCAGATTGGTTGGATGTAAAAATATTGGAATGGAACGGTGATTCATTAGAGCTAGTTGGTTATAAGAACACAGGAAAAAGGACCATGGCTATAGGAGCCCAGGACAGCATAATTTTTTCAGCAGAGTGGAAGCATTTACAAGTATTTTCATATGGAGAAATCTCTGATACAGATTTGGATATAAGTTCATGGGATATTTCATTTCCTATTCTTGAGCTTGGAGAAAGTGATACCTTTGATATTATAATTGAAAATAATGGACAATTTCCCCTAGGAATTCCTGATCCTGATATTAATCATCCTGATTTTCAGGCAGTCAATTTTCCTGAGTATCTGGACGCGGGAAATTCAGCAGTTTCTCAGGTAATTTATACACGTTCAGACCAAAATGCTTCTGGTGTAATGCAGATTGTTTCGAATGATCCAGATGAACCAGAAATAACAGTACAGCTGACAGGTAATTATGAAGGTGGAATCGTTGGTATTGAAGCACCTGATTTTACATTGCCAATTGTAGCGAATGGATCTGGGGATTTCACCTTAAGCGATAACGAAGGTAAAATTGTTATAATAGCATTTTTTGCACCGGGATGACCAGTTTGCAGTCCGGAGTTATCGGACTTTGAGACCGCTATATGGCAGAACTTTAACCAAGACAGTGTGATTATATTGGGTATTACAGCTGTGAATCAAAATCAGATTAATCAGTTTATTGATGAAACAGGTATTACTTATCCTATCCTAAAAGACCAGACAAGTGGCGGTTCTGGGCCGAGTGGCTTTGGTGGAGTGATTTACGATCAATATTACATTCCAAATCAAGGTTCACCATATCCTAGAGATTTTATTGTTGATGGTGATGGTAAATTGGTATATGCTAACAATGAAGTGGATACTGAGTATATGCTATATATCATTGATGATTTAATGGATGCAGAAGAACTCTATGCATACCAAACCGATCTTGTTCCGGAACGATTGACCTTTTACCCTGTTTATCCAAACCCTTTTAACTTAAAAACGATAATACGGTTTGATTTGTTAGGTCAAAATAATATATCCCTACGTTTGAATATTTATGATGTTACCGGTCGATTGGTTGATAAGTTTTTATGGGGGGTATTTGATCCTGGAGAACATATAATTACCTGGCATGCAAATAATTATTCATCCAGCTTATATATTATTGCAATTGAATCCAACTTCGGTATTCAATCTCAAAAAGTATTTTTATTAAAATAATATTTTAATGAAGCATTTCATATTTATCCTGATTTTCTTTTCTTTTTCTATGTCTCAGGTCAAATGGTATAATGGAAACTTGAAAGGGGTTCATGATCTAAGTATTCAAATTAATCTTGATGGGTTAACTGATAAACAATGGCAACAAAAGATACTAAACTTTATTGAATTATCACTTATACAAACAAAAATAAGCATTGATCAAGATATTCCAATTCCTCGTTTGACTGTGGACATCTATGCCATTGATAGCAGAGCAGATAAAATTTCTTCATATATGATTAATTATACTTTGTATGATTATGGGATTCCCGAATCAGATTATATCCAATCTATGGAAGATACAGTAATTACTAAAAAATTGAGAATATATAAAATTTATGAGCGGGAGATTTTAGGTCAGTCAACCGGCGAAAATATTAGGCTGGATATTGAAAAAACTATCAAGGGCCAAACCGCATTATTCATTGATCAATGGTTCCGGGATAACCCATTTAATCAATTTTAACAGCTATAAAAAAATATATAGTGCTTATTTGACTTAGTTCTTCATTGATGTAAATTTTTCTATCCGAGGAATCTATGTGTCAACGTAAGCTAAATATAATCCTTGTTTTTGGGATAATAGCGGTGCTGGCAAGCAATCGTATTGCGGCCATACCAATGAAAATAAAGCCCAAGACATACAAAAAAAAGAAGGCAGTAGAACAAGAGTTTGATCAGCAAGTGCAGGAAAGGACTCAAACGGCTACGAATGTTTCGATAAAAACCGGCACCAATCTTGCAATTTTTGAATTTGAAGGGAAAGGTATCTCATTACCCCTCGCAACCCGCATGACGGAAGAATTTCGTAATACAGTTAGAAGATTGAATATATTTGAAGTTCAGGACCGTGGTATCACGCAACGTGTAAATATTTTTCGGCCCGAATCAGATGACTATTGGGATTGCTGGAATAAGAGTTGTGCTGTAGAGAGGGGAAAATTGCTTGGCGTTAATTATGTTATTGCAGGCACCATTGAAGATATTGATGATAATCAATATCTTATAAAGGGAAGGCTCTATTCTGTTGACCTGGAATCATTAATGAACGATTTTTCAATGAATAGTACTGGGATTACAGATAGTCTATTACTTGGTATGAAAAAGCTGGCTTATGATGTTAGTGGACTCCCAGTTCCTGATACACTATCTATCGCTTCAGACACGACCAAAACCGTTGATTTGGTAGTTCAAAAGGAAAAATACCGTTTCCAGTTTCCTGATATCAATATCCCGGATAAAATTAAATCTCTTATTTTATCTACTGTAGTACCTGGTACTGGCCAGATGTATTCTAAACGAAAATATATTGGAATGGGATTTTTGGCTACAGAACTTACCCTTGGGGGTTTTATGTTCATCTGGCATTCTGATTATAAGCAGTCCTGGGGCGGGTTTCAGAATACCTATACCAGCTACCAAAGTATCACTGATCCGAAGGAGCTTCTTGAGCTCAGGCCAGATATTATTCGATATGCCAGAGAGACAAAGCGATACAATGATTTGATGAGGAATGTTCGAAACCTTGGTATGGGAATATGGATTGTAAATATGATACATGCTTATATAGTCGGTCCTGAAGAACCCTATGAAGGAAATATTCTGTTTGGTACCGATTACAATGAAAGTCAAATTGGTGTACCAAATATAACTGCGTGGGATTTGGCTTCAGGATTTGGTATCAGAGGTATTTTGCTTAGACCTGTAATGAGAAATATTGCGCTACAAGACTACAGAAATCATACCAGTGGCGGTTTTAAAATAAAAATGCCCATAGGATTTACCTTAGGACCTATTCGCACTTCCTTACAATATGAGATTACCAATTATACATTTGACTTACGAAACTATGATAAGGAAAATGTAATCAGTGGATTTAATCGTGGTACAATAATAAATATTGACTACAGTAATTTTCTACGGATTGGTGGAAAAAGTGTTGAAAAGAGCTTATTATTTGGTCCTACCAGGTCAGGAGATGGTAATGGTTTTACAATAGGGATGGATATCGCATTTAAAATTGATGCTACAGTTCCTTTATATATCTCTTTCTTTGGTAGAACCAATTCTATCAAAAGTCCAGTTCATGGTGATATGTTCTGGATAACTGCAGGGGCAAATCTGGGTGTTGATATACCCTAAAAGAGTCATCTTGTTACTTTTAGCTCTGGCTACATGCTTCTTAGCATGTGAGGATGCTGAGTATCAGCTTGATAATTTGAGCGATCCACTGAATTTGGATTTGACACCTCCGGCCATATTTTTTCATCCATCAAAATTTAATAGAGGTGTAAACGATACTTTTTCTGTAAAACTCTATAGTTATGACCTTCCAGACGTAGCCGGTGCTCATCTTCAGGTACTCTATGATCGTGGAAGTCTTCGTGTTGATTCTGTTATCACTGATACTTTCTTTCAAATTGAAACGAATCCTCTTCTGTTTACGGATGATGTGGAAGGGGTTCTGGATGTTTTTCTTTTTTCCATGCCTACACAGACTGTTGAGAACGTATCTGGCACAGATGCCATGGCTCAGGTTTATTTTAATATCATTTCACCTGGAATTTCTGAGTTGGAATATGGTGATTCCACCCGGATTGTCAATGCGCAAAATAACCCTGTAAAAATTAACAGTTACGGAAAGGCAGTGATCGATGCTCAATAAAATATTTATATGTATTATGTTGAGTAGTTATTTGTCCAATCTGGTTTTTTCCCAGCAGAATAATAGTTTTAATTTTCAGACAATTGGTACGAATGAAGATTTTGTAACTATAACTTCGAATGCCCAGCTCCAACCTTCAGCAGGTATGACACTGGAAGCATGGGTCAAGCCAACAGAAGATCCTGCAACCTATGATAGGAATGGTATCATATCTTATTTTACTCTTGATGGCCCAACCACTGAATCAGGATTCGCTTTTATTTACACTGGAGGAAAATGGCGGTTTGTTGTTATTACGGCCGATGATGAAGATGTTTTTCCACAGCTCGCAAGCTGGCCTGGGGTTGATATACCATATGATGGTGATACATGGACTCATATTGCCGGAACCTATGATGGCGCAAATGCAAGAATATTTAAAAATGGAGTGTTAGAGGAAAGTTATAGTGCTGCAAATGTTGGTGGAGCCATAGTGTGGGAAGATATAAATACTGATTTTTATATTGGAAAATATCTAGACAATAATAAAGCCTTTAAAGGTTCTATAGATGAAGTCCGACTATGGAATATAGCGAAATTAGATAATGAAATACAAGCTTCAATGAATAATATAGTAGATGTAGATGCACCTGGTTTGATTGGATACTGGAAATTTGATGAAAATCAATCAACAACTATTGTTGACTATGCAGAAGGATCAGCATCGCCTGGACAAAGCCCTGGAACCTTGACAGATAATGGCAATGGTGACTGGGACACTGATGTATTTGCTCCGACGCAGTGCTACGATCTGGAATTGACGGAAGCAGATTTCCCTTACAATCATTTGGCTGACCTTGGTCAATCAACAGATGATTGGAATTTTTCAAATATGGTAAATGATGCTGGGAGTGGGCTTACTAGCGGAAATGGAAATGATTATAC
>PBAR01000031.1 GCA_002718285.1 Fidelibacterota bacterium | reverse complement strand
ATGGAAAAAATGGTCCATATTCTGAAAATGATATAGCAAAACCAATTAATAAATATGGTGCTACTAAACTTGAAAGTGAAAAACTAATATTGGAAAACAATCCAGGAAGCTTAGTTATACGCAGTAATGTGGTATACGATTATAATCTAAATACGCAAGCCAGCTTTTTGAACTGGGTTATTCAATCACTTCAAAATAATCTGGAAATCCAGGTGGTAAATGATCAGATTAATAATCCTACGTGGTCAGAATCTTTGGCTCAAACAATAGTACTTTCAATTGAAAAGCATATTTCAGGTATTGCTCATTGGGGAGGGGCTGACTATTTAAATCGCTATGATTTTGCAGTGAAAATAGCTAAAAAGTTTAGTCTAAATTCAAACCTGATTAAACCGATAGAGACTGAAGAATTGAATCAACCAGCTAAAAGACCTTTGAATTCAGGATTAAAAACTTCATATCTAAGCAAAAAATTAGGAATTTCCCCTCTAACAATTGATGAATGTCTCGAAACGATTTTGAAAAGAGTTTTACAATGAAAACGGTTATTATTTCACCAACTTATAATGAAAAAAAGAATATAGAATCTTTAATAGAAAAAATATTAGTTCCTTATCCAGAATATCATTTGCTCGTGGTTGATGATAATTCTCCTGATGGAACGGCTAAGGTGGTTGAAAAGTTGCAAAATAAGTATTCTAATCTTTTTATTGAAAAGAGATCTGGAAAATCAGGTCTGGGGACTGCCTATATACATGGATTTAAATGGGCGATAAAACGAGGTTATAAAGCAATAGTGCAAATGGATGCTGATCTTTCTCATGATCCTAATGATGTACCTAAATTGGTTAAGCATTTACAGAATTATGATTTAGTGATTGGCAGTAGATATATCCATGGCGTAAGTGTAGTAAACTGGCCTATTCGCAGACTTATCTTAAGCTATGGTGCAAATTTATACTCAAGTATCATTACTGGAATACCTATTAAGGATAGTACTGGAGGATTTAAAGCTTGGCGTAGTCAAGTATTGGAAAAAATCCAATTAAACCAAGTACGGTCACAAGGATACTCATTTCAGATTGAAATGAACTTTAGGGCTTGGATTAATGGATTTAATATTATTGAATATCCAATTATTTTTGTTGACCGTACTATTGGAGATTCAAAAATGTCTAGATCGATTATGATTGAAGCCATATGGATGGTTTGGAGATTACGAATATTGAAATTATTTGGATGGATTTGAAATATTAATTGCGTATATCAAACATGAATATTTCCATTTGTATTGTTACTTTAAATGCTTGGAGATTATTGAAGAAATGTATTGATTCTATTCCTAGTGCAATAGGAAATTTAAATTATGAAGTCATTATAGTTGACAATCACTCCAAAGATGATACTATAAGAATGCTTGAGAATTTCTATCCACAATTCACATTAATCAAAAATAGAATTAACAAAGGTTATACTGCTCCGATGAATCAGGCTTTGCGACGAGCTAAAGGTTCATACTTATTGCAATTAAATCCTGATACTAAGCTAAGTCCAGGATCAATCAATACTTTATATCATTATTTAGAAATGGATCCTACTGTTGGTATTTGCGAACCAAGAATAATAGGAGATGATGGACTTTTTCAACGTTCAACGAGGAGGGGAATTGCAACACCCTGGGCAACCATCACGTATTTTTTAGGCCTTAGTACAGTTTTTAATAAAAACCCAAAAATGACACAGTATAGATTAGAACACCTTGATGAATATACTTTATCTGAAGTAGATGGAGTTTCAGGTACCTGTATGTTATTTCGTAGAAAAGTCATTGATGATATTGGTTATTTAGATGAGCGATTTTTTGCATATCAAGAAGATAGTGATTATTGTATTAGGGCAAAGAAAAAAGGATGGAAAATTGTATTTAACCCTGCAGTTACCATTTCGCATTCCAGAGGCCATGGTGGTTCTGGTGCGCAACCAATGCGCTCAATTTTTGAATGGCATCGAAGTTATTATTATTTTTACTTCAAACATTTGGCGAAAGATTATCCCATTATACTTAATTGGTTCTATACAATGATGATGTTTGGTAAACTTATTCTAACAGAATTAAAGCATTTTATTTTTAGATAATTATAATTTTATATTAATCTATTATAAAGTACGGTTTTAATAATTACCATTTATGAATAAAAATAATAAAATTTTAATTTCAAAATATTTATGACAACATATTATTTACAATTTGAAAAACCTATTCAGGAATTAGATGATAAGATTTTAGAATTAGAAGCATTAAATAAACCAAATAAGAAAACTATAAAACAAATTTCTCACTTGGTTCATGAACGATCTAAAGTTATTTCAGAAATATATTCTAATTTATCTCGCTGGCAGCGGGTACAATTAGCTCGCCATCCGAATCGGCCATTCGCGCTAGATTATATAAATTATTTTTCTCCAAAATTTCTTGAATTACATGGAGATAGATACTTTATGGATGATCCTGCTGTAGTAGCTGGAATCGGTAAATTTGGAGATAGAAGAATTGCTTGGATTGGGCAACAAAAAGGACGCAGTACAAAAGAAAACTTAAAACGGAACTTTGGAATGATGAGGCCTGAAGGTTATAGAAAGGCGCTCCGCATAATGAAGCTTGCAGAAAAATTTGAGATTCCAGTAATTACACTTATTGATACAATGGGTGCTTATCCTGGTATTGGTGCTGAAGAACGTGGGCAGGGTGAAGCTATTGCCAGTAATTTAATTCAAATGGCTAGTTTAAAAGTCCCAATTATTGGAGTTGTGATTGGAGAGGGCGCGAGTGGTGGTGCATTGGGTATTGGTTTGTGTGACCGAATGCTAATGATGAAGAACACCTGGTATTCTGTTATTAGTCCAGAGGGATGTGCTTCTATTCTTTATCGTGATGCCGCACGGGCTGAAGATGCTGCAGAAGCATTGAAACCAATTCCTGATGATTTAATAAAAATTGGAATTTGTGATAAAATAATTGAAGAACCAGATGGTGGAGCTCACAGAAATTTTAAAGCGTCTGCAGATTTACTACAAAATGCACTAATTCAAGCTTTAGATGAACTATCTAATACCGATCCCGAATCATTTTTGGAAAATCGAATTCTTAAATATGATAAATTAGGAATTTATCAGGAAGAATCATGATTCAGCATATATATCAAACAAAGATATATTACAAAGATATAGATCAAATGGGTATTGTCTATTATTCTCGATATTTTGAATTTTTTGAAGAATCAAGGACAGAGATGCTCGCTGATATTGGATTGAAGTATTCAGAAATAGAATTGCAAGGATATATGATGCCAGTTATCGAAGCTCATGCCGAATATAAGAAAGGGGCTTCCTTTGAAGATGAAATAATAATAAGAAGTCAAGTCACTGAGATGCCAAAAACTCGATTAACTGTTAGGTATGAAATACAATTAAAAAATAAATATGAATTATTATTAAAAGGATACACCATTCATGTGTTTACAAATAAAAAAGGTCGTCCTATAAAAATACCAAAATATATTTTTGAGATATTTAATTCATATTTTTAGTAAAATAATAATAATAAGTAGATATTATATTTACTTTTATTAAAAATAAAATTTTCGATTATCAATAATATTTGCTTTCAATTTTAAATCATCTAACCATGATTGAAAAAATTGGCTCTGTTTACGACTGAAAATATTTTTCTTTAAGGTTTCTTTCTGCACTTCAAATTCTGTACTATCCAATACTGAAACATCAACTAATTCTACTAATGCATGCCCTCTTGAAGTTTCTATAGGGCCCAGTAGATCTCCTGGGTTTGCTGATAGCAATGAACCAACAATATAATTGCTTCGATTAATGGATGAGAATCCTTGATTAAGAGTTTTGGTCTCATTTTTTATCTCATCTATTTCTAAATCATTATTTGCAAAATTAGATAAAGAATTATTTTTAGCAGTTATATCTACTAGGATTGAATTAGCAATATCTAATGTAGCGCTTTTTTCTTTACGCTTAATAATACGTTTTCTAAGCTTTGACTTTACTTCCTTAAAGGGTGCAATACCTGGTGGAATTATAGAATCTAAATAACATATTGCAAAATATTGATCATTTTCAAAAATATCTGATATTGATCCAGTCTCGCTACGGAAGGCAAATTGTATAGCACTACGCAAATACCCGATATTTTGTATAGAAAATGAATTTTCATTGAGTTTTTCTTGAGTATGTATTTCTAAATTACTAGAGTCAGCAGCATCCACAAATCCAAAATCCTGAGCATCATAGCTAAAAAGAGTTGCAAGTCGTTTTAAATTGGAGAGTGTAGTGGAACTTGTCTCTATTTTTAACAAAATATGCGAAGCTAGAATTTCTTCAATTCTATTCTTATCATATTTTTTATCACGTACATAAATGATGTGATAGCCAAAACTTGATTTAACAGGTCCAACAATTTGACCAATATCAGCTTCGAATGCTGCATCCTCGAAAGGTTTTACCATACGACCTTTTTTAAACCATCCTAAATCCCCACCATTATTTCCTTGATTACCAGGATCTTGAGAATGCTCATTAGCTAATGCAGAGAAATTTTCTCCAGATTTAGCGAGATTAGTTATTTGATTGGCAAGTGAAAGAATATTTGTAGAATCAAGTTTAGATGGTTCCTTTTTCCAAAAACAATATTTAATGGTACGAAGTTCATCCATCTCAAAATCCTTAAGAGAATTCTCGTACTCATTTTTTAATTCTAAATCGGTGGGTTCTATACTTTCTGATGATACTGTTTTGTTCGTTATATGAATGGCATTAATGGTATAATTCACATTACGGATTATAAATTCCTTAAGTAATTCAGTATCTGTAATTATTATACTTTGATCAAGATATTGTTGAAGTTTAAAATTTGGGATATAGGTTGTTTTCATAAAAGATTCTATTGGTGCCCATTCGTTTCCTTGGGGTTCTGCAAGGATACTTTTATATTTATTAATATCAAAAATACCATCTGTATGGAATTCTGGGTTTTGTTGGAGAAATGGGGGTGGGTTATTTTCTAAGTGATATAGGACTTCTTCATCACTGGCATTTATTCCAAGTCGATCCACTTCTTGGGTGATTAGAATATCTTGCACCAAATTATCCCATGCAGAATTTCTAGCACGTTGGATATGTAAATCATTCACTTGTTGTCCAGAAGAACGAATCTGTTGCAATTCTTGAGATACTAGATTTTGAAATTGATCTGGTGAAATATCCTGGTCATTTATTCTTGCTATGGTTGTATTTGGATTTACTCTACCCAAAATTTGATCAATAATATTTGCTCCACCAACTAAGCCACCAATAGTCATACTAAGTAAAAACATAGCGAGGAGACCCCAAAGCACAATATGCATACGGTTACGAATGGATGTCATTAAAGCCATATAGATTCCTTTTATTGCAATTATAATCAATCGAATCAAATTCGTAGAAAACGGCGGGCAAATTTATAATATGGTATTTGATGAAACAATGAGCAAGAATTATATAACTTAGCTATATAATTATGACCGATTGCAGATCAGTTTTTATTACCCGCCATGGTCCACCATCAGTTTTGGAACTAAAATCTACCTCAATTCCAGATCCTAAACAAAATGAAGTACAGGTTGAAATAAAATACTCTGGAATAAATTTTGCTGATATAATGACTAGGATGGGTATTTATACAACCAGGTTAAAGCCACCATATATACTTGGAATGGAAATTGCTGGTATTGTTTCTAAAACGGGATCAGAGAGATTTAATTCAATGATTGGAAAAACAGTGGTGGGAATTTGTAAATCTGGTGGATATTCAACAAATGTTAATGTTCCAGCGGAACAATTGTTTGTAATCAATGATGATCTGCTGAGTATTGCAGCTTCTATTCCAGTAAATTATTTAACTGCCTATTTTATGATGATTCATCAAGGGTGTTTAAGAAAAGATGAAACGATTTTAATCCATGGTATAGGAGGTGGTGTTGGTATAGCAGCTACGCAGATTGCTCAAATAATTGGAGCTAGAATAATAGGAACCGCCTCATTAATTAAACATAAAAATTTGAAGAAAATGGGGGTTGATGAACTTATTGACTATCGTAAAGAAAATTTTTACGAAAAAATAATGGATTTGACCAATGGTAAAGGAGTAGATCTTGTTTTAGATCCTTTAGGGGGGAAGGAATTATTGAATAGTTATAAATGTTTATCTGAGTTTGGTCGAATTGGGGTATATGGATTTTCAACAGCAGTAACTGGACCGAAAAGAAGTTATTTTAAAATATTACAACGATTTTTACAAATTCCAAGCTTTAAACCTAGGCATTTGATGATGAAAAATCAGGGTGCTTTTGGTTTTCATTTGGGTATGATAAGAGATAGAAAAGATTTAGTACAGCATTATGGAAATATTCTTTTTGATTGGCTTGAAGATAAATCATTTAGTCCTGTTATTGATTCAGTATTTGAATTGAAAAATGCAGATAAAGCACACCAGTACATTGCCGATAGGAAAAATATTGGTAAAGTATTGCTGAAATCAAATTGAATAATTTTCTAAATCTTGAAAAAGATATAATAGGTTGCAGTCAATGTGATAGATTGGTTCATTTTCGTGAAAAAATTGCTTTGGAGAAAAGAAAATCATATAGCACATGGGACTATTGGGGAAAAGCTGTACCTGGATATGGGGATCCTAATTCAAAAATAATGATTTTAGGATTAGCACCAGCAGCGCATGGAGGGAACAGGACAGGAAGGGTTTTTACTGGAGATAAGTCTGCTGATTTTTTATTCAAATGTTTGTATCATGTTGGTTTAGCAAATCAGCCTAATTCTGATCATAGAAATGATGGTTTAGAATTAGATGGTTATATGACAGCGGCCGTAAAATGTGTTCCTCCAGGTGATAAGCCAAATGCAGAAGAAAAAGAAAATTGCGAGGTTTTTCTTGCTAAAGAATTCATATTATTAAAACAATTAAAGATTATCTTAGGTTTAGGGAAAATAGGCTTTGATTCTTGCTTGAAATTTGTAAGAAAAACAGAAACTTTAAAAATGAAGGATTATAAATTTGGACATGGAGTTAGATATCAACTTCCAAATGGGCTTATTCTTTATGGCGCATTCCATCCAAGCCCAAGAAATGTAAATACAAGACGGTTAACCTTTGATATGATGGTAGAATTAATTGAAAAGATTAAACTCGAACTTTAATATGATATTTTATATTTATTTATTATTACTTGTAGTGCAATCGTTATGGGCAAATCGGATAAGTTTTGAAGAATCACTTTGGCATTCTCCTTTTCAAACAGCTAGCATTGGTGATGTGACTTCCATTCATGGTGAAGATGCACTATTTTTTCGTGGACAGGGGGAAAATCATAATTCATGGTATAAGGTGACGCTTCCCAATATGGATACAACCAGGCTATTAGATGGGGATGAACTGTATTTTGAAGGTGAGAACATTCATATTAATCAAATTAAACTGTCTAATTGTGGAAATAAAATGCTGATTCAAACCAACTATGATCAAATCTGGCGCTATTCTCATAGAGGAAGTTATTTTATATATGATCTTAAAAAGAAGCGAGTGTTTAAAGTTGGCAGAGATCACCATCATCTGATGAATGTGAAATTTGCACCAAATGGGGAATTTGTTTCTTATATTAAAGAAGATAATAATCTTTATTCATTTGAAATAGAAAATCGAAGAGAACGCAAACTAACTAATACAGGATCTAATACAATTCTAAATGGACACTTTGGATGGTTGTATGAGGAAGAGTTGAGTGGTTATGATGCTTATCGTTGGTCACCAGATAGTCGATATATTGCATTTTGGCAGGAAAATCAATCTTCCGTAAAAGAATATGCTTTAATTAGTGATAAAGAATTATACCCAGTAATACAAAAAATACGGTATCCAAAAGCTGGGGAAATTAATCCTACATTTAAGATAGGCATTGTTCGCGCAAAAGGTGGGGGACGTAGATGGTTAGATCTTGGGGAAATAAATGAACATTATTTCCCTTGGATGGAGTGGATAAGTGATAAAAGAGTGGCATTTTTGAAGATGGATCGAAAACAGAAAAACCAAATACTAATGGTTGCTGAAAAGGAAACTGGTAAATCAAATACAATTTTCATGGAATCAGATTTAGACGGTTGGCTTGATAATCATGGACAGTTTTGGTTTCTCACGGATGGTCGTATTATCTGGTTATCAGAGAAGTCTGGATATCAACATATTCATATGGCGAAGCATTCTGGGAGTAAAAGTTGGTCTATTACTAGAGGAGAATGGGAAGTGAATACTATTAAGTATATAGATGAAAAAAATGAAAAGATTTATTTCACATCAAATAAGGAATCTGTTTTTGAGACTCGTTTTTATTCGATAAGGTTTGATGGTACTGACCTATTATTACTTACACCTGAAGAAGGTTGCCATGATATATTAATTACTGGTGCTGGAAATTATTTCATTGATTCCTATTCTAGTATGATGCTACCGAAGCGTATTCTGCTAAAGAATTTGAAATCTGGTAATTTGATTAAGATTTTAGATGAAACTGATTTAAATCAGTTTAAGAATTATGAATGGTCATTTCCTGGTATTGTTCATTTTCCAACAGAAGATGGAAAAGAAATATTGGATGGTGTAATAATTTTACCTCCAGATTATAGCTCAGAAAAAAAATATCCTGTCATCATGCATGGCTACGGTATGCCAGGTACTCAAATTGTATGGAACAAGTGGGGGAACTCCTTTCACCAGTATCTTGCACAAAATGGATATATTGTTTTTTTTATGGATACGAGAGGAATGGGAGGACGAGGTGAAAAATTTAAAAATCTAAGTTATGGTGATATGGCTCGATTCCTGGCGAAAGATCAACTTTCTGGACTAAACTACCTGATTGAACAGGGGTATGCTGACTCTAACCGTATAGGTGCTTATGGTTTTAGCGGTGGAGGATATTTTACATGCCTAATGATGACAAAAAACGGAAAATATTTTAAGACTGGAGTCGCTATATCTCCATGTACTGATTACAGGTTGTATAACACAGCATATACAGAAAGATTTATGGGGTTTCCCAAAGAAAATAGTGATGGTTATGATTCCACTAGTGTAATCTCTTGGATAAATAGAATGAATGGAAGTTTATTGCTAATGCATGGCACTTCAGATGACAATGTACATTCACAGCACACTAATCATTTTATTGAAGCTGCGTTAGCAGCAAAAAAGGATATTGAATGGTATCAATATCCAGGCCAAAATCATGGTATTTATTTTGGTGGTGCAAGGGAACATCTATATAAGAAAATGGTTGAATATTTTAAAGAGAAACTATAATTAGTAATTAATTAAAAATCTAAAATATGATGTTATTATCGGATAATGATATTGAAAAGTTTCTTCACTCCTATGATTGGGGATATTCAAATAATAAAATATCAAAATTATTTTCATTTAATGACTACATGGATGGTATAGATTTTGTAATGAAGATTGCCGAATTAGCTGAAAAAAGGAATCATCACCCAGATATATTCATTAGTTGGTGCAAAGTTGAAATATCTCTTACTTCCCACGAAATTGGCGGAGTTACTATGGAGTGTATTTCCCTTGCTAAGGATATTGAAAATGTTTTAAAGATGAATAATTTATAATATTAATATAAACTTATAATCAATTTTCAAACATAGTTTCAAATCATACTTTGACAAATTATTAAAAATCTTTTTCTTATAAAGACATGCCTTGTAATTTCGTCTTACTAATGACATTTGATAATATATGCTAATATGGGGCTGTAGCTCAGTTGGGAGAGCGCCTGAATGGCATTCAGGAGGTCGTCAGTTCGATCCTGATCAGCTCCACTACAATTATTTCTTTAGGATTTTGTAAATTATCTAATAGTTTGATTTTTTACTTTTATAGAATTTTTGAAATTAAGCGGATACATTATTAGCTTCCTGATTAATTAAAAATAATTATAGGTTATAAAATAGAATCAAGAAATAATAAATTAACTACTCCATCTTTAATGAAATATATTTAGACTTAATAAATACAAGTTGTAAGATAGAGCAAGGATTATGATCATTTTGTATTAATCAGAAATTTCAATGAAACGAGTTTTTATTTATCCCAATATAACAACTATTAAGGATCCTGATAAGGATCGTTACCTACAGTTTCTAAAAAAACTTCTGTTTTCCATGAAATTAATTCGGAATGATATTTACTGGTATTGTCTTATTCCGAAATTTGAAGGAAGAATGGCAGTGAAAACTAAACAAATCAAGGATTTGTTAAATATTTCAAATATCCGGTTTTTTGAAGTAGCAGGCCCATTGCCACCAAATAATCGTTACCATTTTGATGTTTTTGATTTAGCAAAGAAAATTCAGTGGAAAGATTATAGTTTTGATGTAGTACTTACTAATCTTCCAGAGTTAACAACTCACCTTAGGACATTTTTTTATGATAATACAAATATTGTACCCAAAGTATTGGGATTTTCGCACTGGGAAGACAGTATCCTAAAAGTAGGGCATAGCTCTTTAGAAAGAGAAAAACTAGTTGGTATTATGGAGATGGATGCTCACTATTTTAACACCGATCGCGAGAAAAGAAATGCTTTAGATTCTGCAAGGAAAATATTTAATAGAATTACTGTAAAACAATTGTCTGAAAAGATGTATGCTTTAAGAAAACCTATTAGGTATGTAGATCAGGTCCGTAGTATGGATAATAATTATTTACGAATGATCGTATTTAATCATAGACCAAACCAGGAAAAAACATTTCCTGGATTTATAAAAGCTATGAATAGATTGTGGAAAAAGCGGCAGGATTTTCGTGTTTGGATTCCATATTATCCCAAAAAACAAAAATCTTATGATTGGCTCTTTAATGAAGTACCAATCACGGACTTAGATAAGTATTATTATGGATTAAAAAGAAGTTATTTTGGTGTTTCTCCAGCACAAAAAATAGGTAATTGGAGTTCTAGTACTGCTGACGGCCTTCTGAATGGTGTTCCATATATTATGTATGATGCAGACTATTATCGTGAGCTAAATCCCAATGCAGATTTTTTTAAGAATCAAACTGGACTTTTAGACTTGGCGAACTTATACCTCGATGATGAAGAATATCGAAATAATAAGGTTCATGATAGTTTGAAACCAGTGTTCAGTTCATTGATATTAGAAGAGAATACTCGTGTATTTAGTGATAAGATTAATGAACTTTACAGTTCCCATAGATCAATGAAAAATGATATCACAAGAGATATGATACGCTTGATCAAGATGGAACGGAGAATAACTCAGCGAGAATTGATGAAGAAATTAGCCAGGCGTTGGGACTGGGACAAAAATATAAAATTTAATGGATATAGAAAATCTATTCTTGCTGATAGAAATATTTATGAATCACCTGGAAAGTGGAAAACAGAATATGTGCTTGGTAAGGAAAGAAAACTGCCACTTATATAATTTATCTTCTCTGGATTAAATAGATTCATTCTTCAATTAATATCAGTAAGTCAATCCGTCAATTCTCGGTTTATTAATTGGCCCATTCATTTTTAATATAATGGCACCGCTTTTTCTTGGCATTGTAAGGTTATTCTTTTTTTCCCATTCATGAATAAAGGTACGGACACCTAAGGATATTGGGTTTATTCTAAGGACTGTTTGTTGAAAGTGTAATAAAGTATTTCCATTTTTCTGATGAATAGAAATATCTCCATCAAGATTAAAGTTAATATACGGAGTTTGAAATCTAAATTTTATTTCNCCCATTCTTTCACTNATTATTTTAATATCGANATCAATAAGNCGAATAAGAAAAGCGCCATTCCATATACCTAGTTTTTCAAGATAAATTCCAATTTNTGNTTCTTCANTTAATGATGTAGGNATATTCACATTTAGATTGCGTAAAATAAAACGNCCCNCACCTTGATGNAGAATGGGTATTGAATCNGAAAGATNAGCGCTGAANGCTAGNTCTCTAGTTTCTAGACCAATNTGTGATAAATTAAATTTTGCTAAATCAATAATGTTTGTTTTNGGTATCGCTTCAAGANTTATTCCAATAATATTGAATTTTCCCTTCTTTTGATAGAATTCNAAATTTGTNTTTTCTTTTGTATAAGATAATGTTGCTTCAGTAGNAAAAGTTTGATTTACTTCTTTTACTNATAAGGTGATTTCCCAGTCAATGCTATCGATTGNTNTTATTGGTTGATAATCTCCGTAATANTCATCGGNATTTCTATCATAAATTATTTTTTGATCTGANCGTATNGAACGATTGGATGGAAGAGTAGCAATAATATTATGAGAATTTTTTATTTTAAAATTCCAAGTNTTTTNATTAAANGGNAATTGATCAAGTTTAATATAATTTTTCATTACTAGTTCATCGAATGATCTTGGAGTGAATTTTTGTATATTAGAAAACGAATCTATAGCAGCGTCCAAAATAGATATACCANTAATAGCCGGTTCTTGACGTTTCTGCTGGTAGNCTTGTATATATTTATTAANCCAGTTGGGACTNTAAGTATTTACTTTNATTTTTAATCCNGAAAGAGATATTTCNGGACCNNGGAATTTTAAATTATATTTTTGCTCGCTNTTNAATTGATTGGATAAAAGGTTAACATTTTTAAAACCAAATTGAAATGTTTTTAAGTTACCCGAAAATTGCAAGTTTTTTTCCATCCTTATCCAGTCAATGGAAAGATTATTTAAATACAATCCTGTATTTTCTATGTTTGCATTTCCCTTTTCTTTCTGTTGAGCTCTTATTCCAATGATAAAAAATGAAATTAACATAATTCTAATTGTAGCTTTAAATGGGAAAAGAATTAATGAAAAAGAGCTAATATTATTATAACAATATTTATTGATTAGCTGTATGACTTTAAATGAACCTATTTTCATAATAGGAAAAGTTAGTATTTTTGTGAAATATAATTNTGAAGATTTTAGTATTTAAAATATTCTCTNATGGATGGAAATGAAAAACTCTAGGTTAGTATATTCTACTGGAANTTTACCAGATCATGATACTGAACTAAAAACAGTTGTTCCAGTTGATGAACAAAAAATAACACTTCATTTAGATCGNAAAGGTGGCGGGAAAACTATTACAGTTGTNCGTGGTATTCAAAATTCTTCTNNNNAATTATCNCTNGCTAAAGAATTAAAAAANTCCTTTGGCGTTGGNGGAAGTATAAAAAATGAAGATATTCTTATACAGGGNAATCATAGAGAAAAAATAAAGGAAATTTTATCCCTTAAGGGATATAATGTGAAATTAAGCGGTGGTTAAAGCAAAACAGACAATGAGAATTGCAGTATACTTGACATTATTGAGTATAATAGCGGCTATGACTTCATGGTCTTGTAAAAAAGCTTCTGGTCAGGGTACAATTACTATGGTTGTTTCTGGAAGCGTACATGGACAATTAGATCCTTGTGGATGAAAAAAGAATCCGTTGGGCGGTCTGTCTAGAAAATTTGTTAAAGTAAATGAACTTCGAGACTCTGGAATAGATCCAGTTATTTTAGATGCGGGAGATCTATTTTTNAGCACTACAAAACTTTCAGANAAAAATAGAGAATCAGAATATTTTAGAGCTGGTGCTGTTATAGATGGATATCAAAAGATTGGTTGTGATGCAATAAATGTTGGCTACTATGAANTGATAGCTGGTCTTCCTTTTTTAAAAAGTATTAATAATAATAGCAGTATACCATTTATTTCTGCTAATCTTCGTGATGCAAATACTGAAAAACTAATATTTGAACCTTATGTTATTATTGAAAGAAATGGATTAAAGNTAGGAATTATAGGAGTTACAGATCTAAAACCTGATACAATGAAGTCTGTAATTTCTGATGATTATGCGGTAGCTGGCAATAAAATTATAAACCAGATTAAAAACGATGTTGATATTTTAGCAATTATGGTAAATATTGGTCGAGGNTTGCAGCAAAAACTCCCTGAAATCTTTAAAGATGTAGATTTTATCTATACAAGTGGAAGTACAAATATGACAAGACCGACAAATCATCAGAATGACGGAGGACCTTATTTGTATTCATTTGGTAAACAGGGGAAATATATGAGCNTTATTACANCATCAATTAAAGATACTGATCACAAAATTATTGATGTTTCGGGTTACGAAGGAAAAATAAAATCTATAAATCGACGCTTAGCTCGCCTTCAGAAAAAGGATCCAACAAAATCTTTAGAAAAGATTTATTCCGAACAAGCTAATGTAATGAAACTGATTAANCAATATCAGNATGAATTAACTGAATCNAAAAATGCAATTGTTTCAGCTGTGAATACTTTAAAATTTGAATTGCTTCCACTCAATAGGAAAATCAAGGATGATACAGAAATGTTGGCTTTTNTTGATAAATCGCTTGCTACCTGTACAGCACTTAACAGACAACCAGCTAAAAAAAATAAAAATGTAAAACCGCATAATCATAGAAACCATAAACATAACCATGATCACAGTAAACACTAATTCAAATACAAATAGATTAACAATATAATAGTTTGTGGGTAGAAATAAACAAAGTCTGATTTATTTTCTAATTTCCATTACTNTTGCATTATTATATAATTTTCTTTCGATGACTGGTATCCCTTTAATAGCAAAACCATTGGAAAAAGTCACTTTAGAAGATGACTTAACCCAGACAATTTTGACACCTCAAATAAGGAAGATTGACATTGAAACTGCAAAAAAACTTCATGAACAAAATGTCTTATTTGTTGATGCTAGAGCAGAAGAATATCTTAAAGAAGGATTTATACTTGGTGCCTTGGCAAATGATGATTTGGGTTTATTAAGTCAAGAGATAGACGACTTAATTGGTTTTGAAAAAGCTTTTGTAATCTACTGCAGTGATGATGATTGCGGTTCAAGTGAAGACTTAGCTTATAGTTTACAAGGTTATGGGTTCTCAAATATTTTGGTTTTTCAAGGAGGATGGAAAGAATGGAATGATGCTGGATTACCTAAAGAGTATCATGAATAAATATTACGGATTTTTTTTTATAGTAATACGGTTTCTTTTGGGTTGTATGTGGGTATGGGCCAGTCTGGATAAAATACTGGATTCCAGTCAATTCTCTCGGGATATTGCTAATTTTCATATAATTCCTTTTGGATTAGAAAATCTGGTAGCTATTGTATTACCTTGGTTAGAATTATTAATTGGTATTGGTTTGATTTTTGGTGTGATGGTAGATGGNGCTGCATATATATCATCTGGATTAATGCTCCTATTTATTGTATTAATCTCTCAAGCAATACTGCGTGGTTTTAATATCGAATGTGGTTGTGGTTTAAAGGAAGGTCAACTAGTCGGCTGGGAAAAAATATTGGAGAATATAGTTTTCTTTGGTGCTTCTTATATGGTTTTGACTCGTCCTAAAAAGGTCTTTGAATTATTTCCCAAATCGTTATTGTCAGATTAATTCGGGCGCACTAATTTTCTCAGCGTAAATTTTATAATGCGAGAGTAGCTCAGCTGGTAGAGCATCACGTTGCCAACGTGAGGGTCGCGAGTTCGAATCTCGTCTCTCGCTCTTCAAAAATAGTTTCGGTGTATGGAACTATTTTTTAGATTTTTTATAACGATCACCATTAGTTGTCAATAGTCCTCAATATCAGCTTTTTATTTATATTCTGTTTTGGATTCCATTCTCTTGATTAATTATATTTAATTCTGTATAGTAACAGCAATGGGTTGGGCATTAGTTTCATTACCCGCTTCATCTTCAGCCACTACAGCTATAACGTACTCAGTGCCATTTGTAAGGGAAGAAGTATCCCAGGAATATTCATAGGGAGTCTCCGTAATTGTAGATACCAAAGAATTATCAATTAAAAATTTTACTTCTGAAACACCAATATTATCTGAAGCAAAAGCAGATATTATAACAGCACCATTCACACTTTGACCAGATATTGGATATAGTATTGATACAATAGGCGGAGTAGTATCAGTATNTTCATCATTATCGACTACAACNGGTAATCGANTTAATACTGTAATATTCTCAGAAAGATCTGTAATAGTGACTTTGATAAAATGTTGTTGGTCTTCAGAAGCATCAGTTGTATTCCAAATATAGGAATAAGGGTCGGAAGTATCACTAGATTGAACAATTGTAATACCTGTAATAGATTCAATTACAAAATCTACACTGGAAATTCCTTGATTGTCTGAAGCAGAAACTTGGATTTCTATTTCACCTGATACGTGTTGTCCTGCATACGGATATTGTATGGNCCCAGTAGGATATATATTATCATTATTATCTACATATAGAATAATTGACTGTGATTGGGTTGAGTATTCATTGGAATCAAATGCAACAGCGCTCCAGATGTGGTTAGTATCATCAATTTCTGCAATCGTATTCCATGTATATGCGTAAGGATATTCTGTATCCGTTGCGGCTATATTTCCATTCTGATGGAATTCTACACGCATTATTCCACTTTCATCATAGGCAGATGCAGAAATCTCAACTTCNCCAGATACTGTTNGATTTGACGCTGGTGATGTAATATTCACAATTGGTCCTTCGCCATCACCAGAATTGTTGACAAATACAGATATGGTAGACAATATTGTAATATTTCCTGCTTCATCACTGATATTTGCAGAAATGAAATAATTTTGTTTATCGATTTCAAGGCTGGTGTCCCAATTATATTCATAAGGATCACTATTGTCTATAGATNTNTCTATACCATTGATGTTAAACTGAACATGATTGACAGCTTCATTGTCAAATGCAGATACTTTTATGGATATGTTACCAGATACAGTAGATGATGCTGGCGGGTAAGTAATGTTTCCTAATGGAGGAGTAGTGTCTGGATCCGGGATATTATCCACAATAACTGTAATTGGACCAAGGATTACTGAATTCCCTGAATTATCAAAAACCTTTGCAGAAAGTCCATAATTCTGATCGGAAACAGTATTGGTGATCCATTCATATTCATAAGGTTTTTCATTATCAATAAAAATGCTATCACCATCTATGTAGAATATTGTAAAAGCTATACTATCATTGTCTGAAGCCTCTATGATCCAATATACGGTATCCGTAACTGTTTGACCATTTACAGGATTTACAATAGTCCCTTGGGGAGATGCTAAATCTGGATTTTCTATATTATCAACAAAAACTTGAATTTTTCTTGTTTCATTAAAATTTCCNGTGATATCTNTTGCTTTNGCCTGTATACTATGATATTTATCTTCAGGAAATTCTGTTGTGGCCCATTGATATTCGAATGGTCCTTCATTACTGGATAAAACTGATTCTTCATTTAAAAACAGTTCTACAAGTTCTAATTCATCATTATCAAATGCATATACATTTATAGTTATTTCTCCCGATACAATTTCCCTATCTGCTGGATTGGTAATGGTTAAAATAGGTGGAGAACTGTCTGGTTCTTTGGGTATTTTAAAATATGGGCCATCACAGCCTAATACCATTAATAGAAAGACCAGTAAGATTTTTTTTAGATACTTCATTAATTACTTACTGTAACCAAAACAGGTTGAGCCGTGGTAATATTATTAGAAGTATCAGTTACCTGTGCACCTAAAGTATACTGCGTACCGTTTACCAGTGATGAAGTATCCCAATTATAGCTATAATCAGCGTCATTATCCACAGATACACTTGATCCATCTATAAAGAATTCTACTGAAGAAATGCCTATATCGTCATTTGCATCAACCCTGAAATTCACAGTACCTCCAACAGTTTGTCCGGAAGATGGATTAGAAATAACAGCAATAGGAGGTGTAGTGTCTTCGGGATTNTGATTGTTTACAAGTACGCTAATCGGATCCA
This sequence comes from Fidelibacterota bacterium, assembly GCA_002718285.1. The sequence continues at coordinate 12,198 of PBAR01000031.1, read as the reverse complement.
AATAGGCTGTATTATTAGATATATCCGTAATGCTAGCACTAATTACATGATGCTGATCTTCTGTAGCAGTACCAGTATCCCAATCATATTGGTATGGAAATTCTGTATCTGTAATAACCAAGTCTCCATTAATAGAAATTTCAACGGATTGTATCCCTTCATTATCTGTTGCGGAAATCTGTATGGCTACACTATCGGAAACTATTTGACCTGGGTATGGATATAAAATCTGACCAATAGGTGGTTCATTATCAGCATTGTTGACATATACCATGATTGGGGTTGCGGCAGAAAAATTACCTGTCGAATCTTCTGTAGCTGCTCCAATCATATGGTACTGATCATCATCTTCCATTTCTGTATTCCAGTTGTAGGAATATGGTGATACAATATCTACAAATGCTGTTTCACCGTTAATAAAGAATTCAACATACTCAACGCTGTGATTATCTTCAGCAAATACATTAATTGTTACTNTACCATTTAATTCTTGTCCGCCGGTAGGGGAAATGATATTTACTGAAGGTGGTGTCACATCAATATCTGGTTCATTATTTATGAAAACAGTTATAGGGTTAAGGACGGCCTGATTTTCGGAAGGATCCTCTAATATGATAGTAATTACATGATATTCATCTTCAGTTTCATCTATAGTATTCCAGCTATATTCATAAGGTTCAATTGTATCTGTAAATAAATCTGATCCATTGATAGAAAAAATAACTTGTCCCATTCTGCCACTATTATCAGATGCAGTAACAGAGATGGTTACTTCTCCGCTTATGGTGATNCCAGATGCCGGATAAATAATTGCCCCNGTTGGAGGTGTAATATCATTAATATTTCCATTATTTGTAGTGACGATAATCGGTGTGACGGTAGTTTCATTTCCTGTCAAATCAGTAGCAACTGCATAAATTGAGTAATTCCCATCCTGGATTAAATTGGAATTCCATGAAAATGTGTATGGCGGTTCAGTGACGTAACCTTGCAGCATACTATTTATAAAGATCCTTACAAATTCAACTCCATCGTTATCTGTAGCGTTAATAATAATAGGAACAATTCCACTAACTATTGCACCTGAAAACGGACTAATAATTTGTGCTTCAGGCATAATATCATCATTATTATCTACTTTTACCAGTATTGGGTAGGGACGAAATGAATTTCCCTTTCTATCATGTGCAATAAAAGATAAAGAATGAAATACATCTTCCCGGAAATCAGATGTTGTCCATTTTTTTTCAAAAATATCGTTTTCTCCTTTACTATCGGTACCAATAGTATCCTGGTTAACCAAAAACATTACTGAATCTACTTTATCATTATCTGTAGCATGCACCTGTATAGTCACAATTCCCGAAACCGTGGCACTTTCTGGAGGGTATATTATTAGTGCTGTAGGGGGTGATCTGTCTGCTTCAGGAAGGGATATCGGTTCCTGGCTTTCACAGGAAAATGATAGTACTGACATGAAAGCAATAATTAGCCNTAAAATAATNTTGATTAAAATTCTCATTTTTTAAATTTACGAAACTTTTTTTCTAATCCAGCGCACGACCTTTCCTCCAAATGAAGTTTTTTCTATCCGCCAGACAATATTTTNTTCAACTGNACCAAGAATATTGCGTAAGGAGAATACATACATACTTCTACCGAATATTTCATCATTTAATACAGGAGTAAAATAAAATGTTCTNTTATCCATAAANTAATCATAGACCATTGCTATTCCNGTGGCCAAAGGAATTAAATGTACAAAAGACTCATAGGTGACTCCATTCTTTTTTAACCCTATAAATTCAAATTTTGGCATAAAATCCTTTAATCTTCTGTCCAATAAAAAAGCGAGAAAAAACCCAGTAAAAGAGAGCCGGAAGCCCCGTTCTACTGAATATTCCATTATGGAATAATCTGTAACTACCTTTTTCACATCAAGCAGAGGATAGAATTCCGATTCATTAGAGCTTAACGTAATAAAGAATTCTGGATTTATCATATCCTTATTTACCTGAATTGACTGATAACGAATGGTGTCATTACTTATTGTCTGTATAATTCCACTGCTATTATTTATCCGTCTCATATTTTCTTCAAAGCTTTTGCTATAGTGAAATACTCTATCAAAATCATTATAGATATAATAGACTTTCCAGGTAGGAATGATTTCCTGAGATAAGGAATCTTTCGGTAAATAATAGATGTTAGCGACATTAATGGAATCCACATATCCGGTTATTGTCTTTCCTGAAAAAAGTACAATCATATGTTTTACATCGGTATCATCTTCTGCCTTTGAGAAAATGAAAGAANAGAAAAGGAATATGCCTAGTAATTGTTTCATGGGTCTTAAATTAACATCCTTAGATGAAGAGTCAAATCCAGCGATTTATTATAATTAGTTTAATTATATTTGCAAAATATCTATTTGCACAACCTAAATTAAGTGCAGAATTAGGTTTGGGGATGTATGGACCTGAGATGAAGGGTTTTGATGAAAATCCCGAAGTATTTTTTCCAACAAANAATATATTTACTAGGAATTTGCTTTTAAATTGGGGTGTATATTACGAATTTTTTAATAATGCAAGATTTGGATACAATTCATTTACGTCATTTGAAGCTGGAAAATTAGATCTTGAAGTGTCTAAGCCGGCTTTTCAGCGTGCTATTAGGTACCGAATGGTTCCAGTTGAAACCTTTTTTCGCTGGCGACCAAGAATAGAACTCAATTTTACTTTAACACCTATCTGGGGCAGGGCAAAAATAACAATGGATACCAAGCCCAGTGATAAATTTGAAGACTGGAACGAATTATTAAATAGTTTTGGAGATAGTAACCCCCTTACGGAACTAGGAGGTACGGACCAAATGGTCAATAATTGGTTTGGTTATTCCGGAATGATTGGTGCACGTTTTTATTTATCTTCTCGTCTTGGTGTAGACTTTAAATTTGGCTTTATGAATAATAAATACAAACAGAATGAATGGTACGTACAAAGAAATAAAGTTAAGGGACCTNCAATGAAGATAGATAAACTGCCAATTTTTTCTCTAAGAACTGTTTTCGGTGTCAAATGAGATTTGTTTTTTCTATTTTGTTACTTATTGGATTATGCCAAGCTAATGATATATCTCCGAAAAGAACAAAGAAGGTTAAAAAAGTAAAAGATTTAGGANNAGGACCGTGCCATGATCCAGTTCACCCACTAATTTTACTGGCAAAAAAAAACGGATTCAAAGCTGTTCCACTTAGGAAAATGTTTTTATTTAGAAAATTATTAAAACAATGTAAGAAAACTGGTCAAAAAGAGACCGTTAAACAATTGAAATTAGGAGATTACAAACGGGATTATCATAAGGCTCAGTATATGGATGGTTGGACATCAAATCATGCTATGTGCACATCAATAGTAGTTTTTTATTATTATATAGGTCTGGTAATGGCTGAAAAAAAATAAAAATCATAAACAAGAATCTTTCAATTTATATAATAACTTCCTGNNCGAAATATTTTNTAAAATAATAAATTAGAGTTTATGAGNATAAAATCAAAATTTGCATTCATCCTTTTATTGGGATTTTATATTAGCTGTAGCGGCAAGAAAGATAAAAACAATCTACCATCTAATAATAAAGTTACTTATTCAAAAGATAATTTAACATCTCCAGAACAAGGTGGGTATGGGTTTGAAAATATTTCTGAAGACCTTGGCTATAAAACATATGTATGGTCAGAAAAAGAAGATAAAACATATTTTGGAGATCCAAGNGCAAAAAAAGGAGGAACAATAGAANATATACATTCTGTATTCCCAAGAACAATGCGCTACTATGGTCAAAATGGTAGTCAGGTTATTAATGCGCAAACTATTTTTTATTTATGTTACGAAGCTTTATTAGAAGAACATCCTTTAACATTGGATTATGTACCCAGACTTGCCTCTCATTGGCATGTTTCCGATGATAAAATGACTTTCAAATTTCGAATTAATCCTGACGCTAGGTGGTGGGACGGTATGCCTGTTACATCTGATGATGTAATCGCTACATGGGATCTGTTAATGGATGAAACNATCCTNCAACCTGCCAGACAGATTACTTTTGGAAAATTTGAGCGTCCTGTTGCTGAATCAAAATATATTGTATCAGTAAAAGCAAATACAAAGTCCTGGAGAAATTTCCTTTATTTTGCAGTTTCAATGAGACTGCATCCTAATCACATATTAAAGGATTTAGATGGTACCGAATTTTTAGAAGAATATGCATTTTCCGTTATTCCNGGAACNGGCCCGTACATTATAAGAGATGAAAATATTAAAAACCAGGAATCCTATCTAATTGAGCGTCGTGATGATTACTGGGATAAAAATGGTGACTTTACAAGGTACAGATATAATTTTGATAAAATTAAAATTTCTGCCATAAAAGATAATGATGCACTCCAGTTTGAGAAATTTAAAAAGGGTGAGCAGGATATTTTTCGTGTTTTACGATCAAGACGCTGGGTAGAAGAAACAGACTTTCAAGCCACGAAGAAAGGATGGATAAAAAAACAAAGAATATTTTCTGAAAAACCTGCAGGAACATCGGGCTATTTTTTCAATATGAGAGAGTGGCCTTTTGACGATAAAAGAATACGCTATGCATTTTGTTATTTATACGATAGAGAAAAGATGAATCGTGAAATGTATTATAATGAATATGGGATGATGAATTCTCTGTATTCAGGAAGCATCTATGAAAATCCGGATAATAATCCATTTGAATATAATCCTGAAAAAGCTATTGAATTATTAAAGGAAGCCGGATATAAAAACAGGAACTCAGACGGATGGTTATTTNATGAAGAGANAGGGAAGGTATTGTCATTTCAAATTAATATACAAAAAACCAGTGCATATATGGTAACTCCAGTACAGCAGATGTTAAAGGAATATGGAATTGATATGCAGATAAAGTTTATGGACTACAATACCATGATTAAGAATGTTAATGCTAGAAATTTTCAACTGGCCAGTTTAGCATATACAGGACTTAAGTATCCTAATCCTGAAGGAAGCCTCAGATCAACTCTTGCAGATCAAAATGATAATAATAATGTCTGGGGTTTTAAGAGTCAAAGAGTAGATGATCTGCTAGATGAGTATGACATTTGCTTTGACCAATATCGTCGTATTGAAATTATCCAGGAGATTGATGGGCTATTTCATGATGCACATCCAATTGCATATAGCATTTCCAGGGGATATTCACGTTTGATGTGGTGGGATAAATTTGGTTATCCAGAATGGATGTTGGGGCGCTATGAGGGCGAACACTGGGATTCTTTTATTTATTGNTGGTATGAAGAATCAAAAGATTTTGAGTTAAAAAAAGCAGTAAAAAGTGGTAAGCAGCTATCTGTCAAACCTATTGATATGAAATATTGGCCTAATTATTTATTAAATAACTTGTAGTCATATTTGCCTTGAATGGCGACATATTTTCTTAGACGAATTTTACTAATGATCCCAACTTTTCTGGGTTCTACAGTTCTTGTTTTTACTATCCTCCAAATGGCACCTGGTGGTCCTATAGAGCAGATAATGCTNGAATTACANATGGGTGGCGCAATGGGAGCAGAAGGCGGAGGTGGAGCATCATCNGATATTACTGGCGGAAATGCATTACCNCCGGAAGCTTTAAAAGAATTAGAACGTTTCTATGGATTTGACAAACCAATATATCAAAGATATTTAAGCTGGCTTGGAATATGGCCTCGGGAAATAAAACATAGAAATTTCATCATAGAAAAAGACCAGAAAAAATTAGAAAAACGTGTTGGTAAAAGGGACGGGAGAATCTGGAAGGTCGATATACATCTAATTAATGAAAATACTTTAGAGGTTTTTGAGAAAGATGGATTACTTAGTGATATTTGGTACGGAAGCGTAGATGAAATCAAAAAAGACGGGTCCCTTGATGCAGTGGTTTTTCAAAAAGAGTTTTCTGGAATACTTACTGGAAACTTAGGTAAATCTTATACATACCTGCAGCCGGTTACTGAAGTTATGAGACCGAGATTTAAAATATCTTTACTTTTTGGTTTAACGGGTATTTTTCTATCTTATTTAATATGTATACCATTAGGAATAAAAAAAGCGCTTAATCATGGTTCAGTATTTGATTTTGGATCAAGCGTTATGATTTTTATGGCTTATTCAATACCAGGTTGGGCTTTGGGTGGAGTTTTGCTTGTCATTTTTGGTGGAGGAAGTTTTTTTGATGTATTTCCCCTTGGAGGATTTAGAAGTCCTTCAGAAATATGGGAAACTCTTTCTCCAATGCAAAAAGTTTTGGATCAGATTCATCATATGATATTGCCGATTATTGCATGGTCCATTTCAAGTTTTGCAACATTAACTGTATTAATGAAAAATAGTTTATTGGAAAACTTAAGTCAGGATTATGTGCGAACTGCCTTTGCAAAAGGATTAAAAGAAAAACGGGTAGTATGGGTTCATGCTATAAGAAATAGCCTTATTCCGATTGCTTCCGGCATAGGACACATTCTCGGAGTGGTTATAGCAGGATCTTATTTTATAGAAAGAATGTTTAATATAGACGGTTTCGGAAGGATGGCATACGAAGCAATCTTATCCAGGGATTACCCNGTTACTTTAGGCTTTCTTGTTATTGTAGTATTGATCCGTCTTGTAGGGAATATAATTTCAGATCTTGCTTTAGCTACGGTAGATCCAAGGATACGTTTCAAGTAATGATTNAAGTAGAAAATAATTNATTATTTAATAATTCAATCNTTCGTAAACGATGGAAAAAATTTAAAAGTCTGAAAAGAGGTTATTATTCACTAATTATTCTTCTGACTTTATATCTGATTTCATTTTTTTTACCATTATTAATAAATAATAGAGCATTAGTTGTCAAATATAATGATAAATATTATTTCCCTGTTATCTCAGGCTATATATCTGGGAAAACTTTTGGACAGGATGTCCCAGGTGAAGCAAGGTATCGTAGTTTAAAAATACAATTTGAAAAAGAAATGGAGACTGGGAACTGGGTAATACTGCCTGTTTATCCATATTCACCCTATGAAGATATTACCTACGAAGGAAATAAAATGTACGAGTCTCCATCACGAATTCATTGGTTGGGTACGGATAATACGGGAAGAGATGTGTTTGCGCGATTATGTTATGCATTTAATATTTCCATATCATTTGCGTTATTGCTTACAATTATCAATTATATAGTCGGAATATTAATTGGCGGTTCTATGGGCTATTACGGAGGGAAATTCGATTTGTTTTTCCAGAGATTGATTGAAGTTTGGTCCAGTTTGCCTATGCTGTTCGTAATAATTATTATTTCCTCAATACTGAGACCTTCTTTTATTCTACTTATAGGAATTTATACCTTAGTGAACTGGATAAGTATGACTTATCTTATCCGGGCGGAGTTTTATAGAGAAAAATCGAAACCATATGTTGCTGCTGCACTTAGCATGGGTCAGACGGATTTTAAGGTAATGTTTAAACATATTTTTCCAAATTCATTGGTACCCGTCATTACTTATTTTCCATTTTCGGTTGTTGCGGGAATTTCAGCTCTTGTGGGATTAGATTATCTTGGGTTTGGTCTTGCTCCCCCTACACCATCATGGGGACAAATGCTTGATATAGGNCTGTCAAATATTACAAAATGGTGGATGGTCTTTTCTCCTGTAACTGCACAATTTTNCACGCTGTTGTNAATTGTTTTTATTGGCGAAGGTGTCCGTGAGGCGTTTGANCCTAAAGTGTATTCGAGATTGCGATGAATCAAGATAAGTTGATCGAAGTAAAAAATCTTAAAACATATTTCCATACAGAAGCAGGAACTGTTAAAGCTGTTGATAACGTATCCTTTGATATCTATAAAGGTGAAGTATTAGGAATTGTCGGAGAGTCCGGTTCAGGAAAGTCGGTGACTTCATTATCAATCAATCGTTTGATTCCTAGTCCTCCTGGTGAAATCGTATCCGGTGAAATAATTTATAAAGGAACAAATCTTTTAGATCTGAGCTATGATGAAATGAGTAAATATCGTGGTAATCATATTTCAATGATATTCCAGGAACCTATGACGTCACTAAACCCGGTTCTTAGAATAAAAACGCAAATAAATGAACTGCTAATTCATCATGATAAATTAAGCTTAGAAGAAGCAACAGAAAAAAGTATTGAGATGTTAGACGCTGTAGGTATTCCTGACCCTGAAATGAGAATAAACGAATATCCCCACCAATTTTCNGGTGGGATGAGACAAAGAATTATGATTGCAATGGCACTCCAGTGTAATCCTGCTTTGCTGATAGCTGATGAGCCTACTACGGCATTAGACGTGACAATTCAGGCACAAATTTTAGATTTAATGATGAATCTGAAGGATAAGAGAGAAAATGCAGCAATCTTATTAATTACCCATGATTTGGCTGTCGTGGCAGAAACATGTAACAGGGTTATTGTTATGTACGGCGGGGTAATTCAGGAAATTGCAGATATTCATGAATTATTTAAAAATCCAATTCATCCCTATACTAAAGCTTTAATGGAATCTATACCTCAAATGGATTCCACTAGAAAACGCCTTAAAGCATTAAAAGGTATGGTTCCTTCAATTTTAGAATTTGGTGATGGATGCAAACTTTGTTCACGGTTTGAGCCTGATGATTGTGCTTGCGGCGGGACCAGGATGGAACCGGAATTGATTGAAGTGGCTCCAAATCATCATGCACGCATCAATTTAGATATTTTAAAATAATGATCCAGAATAATCCTATATTGAAAGTTGAAAATCTTAAAGTTGAGTTTCCAATTTTTGGAGGCATCCTTCAAAGAAAAATCAGTTCGATTAAGGCCTTAAGAGGGGTGAGTTTTGAATTAATTAAAGGGGAGACTCTTGGAATAGTAGGAGAGTCTGGTTCTGGAAAATCAACACTGGGGAATGCGATATTAAACGTACTCAGATTGACTGCTCCTGAAGTCAGTGTTTCCGGTAGAATATCTATGGTAATTGAAAATATTGATACTGAGCTGGTTGGATTATCAAGAAAGGATATGAAACCGCATAGAAAACATATACAAATGATTTTTCAGGATCCATACTCATCACTAAATCCACGTATGATTATTAAAGATATTATCAGAGAGCCATTAAATATTAATTCTCGACTGACTAATGCTGAGAAAGATGAAAAGGTTGCATGGCTGTTGAATAAAGTAGGCCTAACATCTGAACAGTCANATCGATATCCTCATGAATTTTCAGGCGGTCAGCGACAGCGAATTGGTATTGCCAGATCATTAGCTACGGATCCAGATATTATTATTGCTGATGAACCTGTTTCTGCGCTCGATGTTTCCATACAGGCCCAAATCATTAATCTAATGATGGACCTGCAGGATGAATTTAATTTATCTATTATTTTTATCGCCCATGATTTGTCTGTTGTTAAGCACATATCTGACCGTGTGGGAGTAATGTACAATGGAGAATTGGTTGAAATAAATGAAACAGGTAATTTATTTAATGATCCAACGCATGATTATACAAAAGAACTATTAAGAGCTATTCCAATTCCCGATCCATCAGGAAGAGAAGATAGGAAAATGGCTCGTATCAATAATCAAGACTAAATATAAACAAAGGTAAATGATGAAATACAGTGACTTTCCATATAAAAGGATTACAGTTAAATCCCAAAAAGAAGCCATGAAAGGTTGGTTAGGTAGATTTGAGAATGCAGATTCAGTAGACGATCAGATTTCCGTTATAGAAGAAGCAGATAAGGCAATAAGGGAATATTCTACATACCAGGCCATAGCAAGTTTGAATTTCAATAAAAATATTCATGATGAAGGAGCGAAGGAAGAAAAAGAATATTATGATACCATAGGTCCGGATATTACTGAGATATTTAATTCACTTGAGCGGGCGGTTGACGTATCAAAATATAAAAATGAATTACGGGAAAAATGGGGTGATACCTATTTGAAAAATATTGAGATGAGTTTAAAAACATTTGATCCAAAGATTAAGGAAATGCTGAGAGAAGAAACCAATTTAAGGAATGAGTATACTAAAATGATTGGTGGAGCGAATATTGAATTTCAAGGGGAGAATTATAATTTGGCGGGGTTAGCGCCATTTCATCAGGATGAAGACAGGGATATCAGAAAACGTTCATTTAAAGCACGATTCGGGTGGTTTGAAGAGTATGCTGAAGAATTTGACCGTTTATATGATAAATTAGTAAAGCTCCGGCATAAAATTGCTACCACGCTTGGTTATGAAAGTTTTACCGAATTAGCCTATTTAAGGATGAATCGATCAGACTACGGTCCGGAAGAAGTAGCTGATTTTAGAAATCAAATTGTAGAATATGTGGTTCCTTTTGTAGAAATCCTTAAAGAGCAGAAGAAAGAAATATTAGATCTGGATTATTTATATTTTTATGATGGAATCAATTTTAAAGAAGGTGACCCAAGGCCCAAAGGAACACCAGAGAAACTAATCAAAGTTGCACAGGAAATGTATCATGAACTATCCGAAGAAACAGGTGAATTTTTTGATATCATGATAAATGAAGAATTGATGGATCTTGTGAATCGCGAAGGTAAGATGGCAGGCGGGTTCTGTACATCTTTTCCAAAATATGAGCGTCCATATATATTTTCTAATTTCAATGGAACAGATCATGATGTCACAGTATTAACACATGAGGCAGGCCACGCATTTCAATATTATGCAAGTAGAAAACAGCCGCTCTCAGGGTATTTATGGCCTACAATGGAATCTGCAGAAATTCATTCTATGAGCATGGAATTTTTTACCTGGCCTTGGATGGATGGATTCTTTAAAGAAGATACAGATAGATTTAAATATAAGCACCTGGCTGGTAGTTTATCGTTTCTTCCCTATGGTGCCTGCGTAGATCATTTCCAGCATTGGGTATATGAAAACCCGGAAGCGACGCCTCAGGAGCGAAAAGATCAGTGGCTTAACCTGGAAGGAATTTATCTTCCTGGAAGAGACTATGATGATATAGAATTTCCTAAAACTGGAGGAATCTGGCAGGGGCAGTTACATATTTACCAAGTTCCTTTCTATTATATTGATTATACATTGGCCCAGACATGTGCTTTTCAATTCTGGATTAAGAGTGAACTGGATATTAAAAAAGCCTGGAAAGATTATTATAGACTTTGCCAGGCAGGTGGAAGCAAATCTTTTACAGGATTGGTAGAACTGGCGGGTTTGATTAGCCCATTTAACGAAGGGTGCCTGGAGAATGTAGTAGATAAAGCAAAAAAATGGTTAAATAACATTGATGTATCTTCGTTATAGTACAACCATTGTTTTACTTACATTTATTTCTATAAGTGAAATAATAACAGCAGTAGAGCCACTCGATATTGAACGATTCGTTCATCGCTATTTGGTCATACATAATAGTAAAATGGAGTCCAGTCCTGTAGTATGGCAGGAGCTGAAGGAAGGGCATCTAAGAACAAAGGCTATTTTCTATGGTGATAATGTTTTGGATAGCCTTCAAATCGGTGTTCCTCCCCTGGATATTGCAGTAAGGCATTTTCAATATCTTACTAATTTGCGAACAAAAGCTTACAATAGTGGAGACTACAACTTATTTATAGATCCTCCTCCAAAGCATACTGCTAATTATAATTATTTTTCCACATCACTGGATTGATCAGGTTCAATATCCAATTCTTTAAAGATTAATTCAGATATCCTTTTGGCACTCTCATCTTTCGAATAACCATCTTTGATTAAAGAATTCCATGCATCTATTAATACATCCAGATCTTTTTCCGAAGAAAAGATATTATCAAGAACCGATGCCGGCACACTAAAATCTCTCAAGTATTCATAGATGCTATAACGGTCAATATCCATAATTGAATCTATGTGTAAAGTTTATATCAATGAACTAAAATGGTGAATTGTTCACTTATTTGAAGAACAGTAAATTCCGCGGCTTTTTAATATTATGTTATGGCGTCGTACCCAAGTGGCTTAAGGGGGCGGTTTGCAAAACCGTTATTCGCCGGTTCGAATCCGGCCGACGCCTCAATCTTTTTTAGTGCCCGGGTGGTGGAATTGGTAGACACTATGGACTTAAAATCC
>PBAR01000030.1:43610-55801 GCA_002718285.1 Fidelibacterota bacterium | reverse complement strand
CCTCAATTAATGGAGCCGTTTAGTATGTTTACAGGTCAATTGGTTCCATTGGATAGGTCCAATGTGGATACTGATGCAATAATACCTAAACAGTATTTGAAATCAATTCAAAGGACTGGATTTGGGAAATACCTTTTTGATGAATGGCGTTATTTAGATTATGGTGAACCAGGGAAAAACTGCGATGATCGTCCGTTGAATTCAGAATTTGTTTTAAATAAAGATCGATACAAAAATGCATCTATTTTAATTACGGGTAAAAATTTTGGTTGTGGGTCGAGTCGAGAGCATGCACCATGGGCTTTAGCTGATTATGGTTTTAAGGTAATAATATCAACAAGTTTTGCTGATATATTCTACAATAATTGTTTTAAAAATGGAATCCTTCCAATTGTACTAGGTAAAAATGAAATAAAATCTCTTTTTAAAAATACTATTCGCGAAATTGGTTTTTCATTATCTGTAAATTTGAAAGAATCTGTCATAATTGAACCATCAGGAAAAAAAATAAAATTTGAAATAGAAAAATTTCGAAAGGATGCGCTATTAAATGGAATGGATGAGATTGGAATAACGCTATCAAAGAGTCAAAAAATTAGATTATTTGAATCAAAACACCATAAAAATCAGCCATGGCTATTAACGAAAATATAAAAAGGAAAAAAAATTTGATTGAATTATTTGATACAACCTTGCGGGATGGAACACAGGGTGAGGGAGTGAACTTATCGGTTGATGATAAGCTTCGCATTGCAGCAAAATTAGATGAATTTGGAATTAATATTATTGAAGGTGGTTGGCCTGGGAGTAATCCCAGAGATCAGGAATTTTTTACACGCTCAAAGAATTTAAAGCTTAAACAAGCAAAAATATGTGCTTTTGGATCAACTGCTAGGTGGCCAGATAAAATTGAATCTGATGCTAATTTGAAGGCTCTAATAAAAGCTGAAACTTCATTAGTTACGATTTTTGGAAAAACTTGGCAACTTCATTCTGAGAAAGGGCTTGGATTGAATGATGACCAGAATGCTAAGCTTATTGAAGGGTCTGTTTCTTTTCTTGTTAAAGAAGGGAAACGAGTGATCTTTGATGCAGAACATTTTTTTGATGGTTATAGACAATCTTCTTCATTTGCTATTAAAATGTTAACGGCAGCTCAAAATGGAGGTGCAGATACCCTTGTATTATGTGATACAAATGGTGGTTCTCTGCCTGAATTTATTAGGAAAGTAACAGAAGATGTTGTTAAGCGATTTAGGCAAAATATAGGAATTCATGCGCGTAATGATAGTGGTTTAGCTGTGGCAAATACAATAATGGCTGTCGCCACTGGAGCTGTACATGTCCAAGGTACTATAAATGGTGTTGGTGAACGCTGTGGTAATGCTAATCTGGGGACAATTATACCGAATCTTCTTTTGAAAATGAATAAGAAAACTCTTAAAGAAGTTAATTTGCAAGATTTAACAAAGGTGATTCATTTTGTATATGAGCTTATGAACATGCATCCCAATGACCAAGCAGCATTTGTAGGGAAATCAGCCTTTGCACATAAGGGAGGTATTCATGTAAGTGCTGTTATAAAAGATAGTACAATGTATGAGCATATTGAACCAAAAAAAGTGGGAAATCATCAGCGAGTATTGGTCTCCGATCTTTCAGGCCAGAGCAATATCCGTTTCAAAGCAAATGAATTAAAGGTAGCTTTAAATGTTGATAGTGAATTAACAAGAGAACTTGTAAGTCATGTAAAGAGTTTGGAATACAAAGGATACCAGTTTGAAAGTGCTGAAGCTTCGTTTGAACTCATGTTAAGGAAAAAACAAGGAACTTTTATTCCTTTTTTTGATATATTGGATTCAAGAGTAAATGTCAGTTATGATAAGTCTGGGCACAATCGTGCCGATGCAATGTTAAAAGTTATTGTAGATGGTGAGGTTGAACAAACTGCAGCAGATGGTGTTGGTCCTGTTGATGCATTAAGCAATGCATTAAAAAAAGCATTAGTCCGATTTTTTCCAGATTTGAATGTAGTCAAATTAACTGATTATAAGGTTCGGGTATTAAATGAACAAGATGGAACCAGTGCAAAAGTTCGAGTACTCATTGAAAGCTCCGATGGTAAAGACTCCTGGTCGACTATAGGTGTTTCTGAAAATATAATTGAAGCAAGTTGGCAGGCACTAAGTGATAGTCTTAACTATAAACTGATGAAGACTAAAAATATAAAGGTCTCATTAATAAGTGAAAAAATGGAGGAAAAGTAAATTCAATTCCATACTTGTGGAACCAGTTGAATCTGAGTCGTATCATAACCGATTTCGAATAGATTTTCTAATATATTTTTATATCTATCTTCATCTATTTTTGGTGTTCGAGCCATGATCCATACATATTTTTTTGAGGGATAACCAATTACCGTATAGCTATAGTCATCTGCAAGTTCAATAATTAAAAAAGGCATTTTAAATGGCCAGAGGAATTGCATCCTCCATTCTGCGTTGGTTATTGAATTATAAATAAAACCTTTTGGTTTATAGGTTTTTTTTTCACCTTCAGGACTATCTTTGTAAAATGTGAAAGTTGTTTCAACAATACCCTTGTTGTTTAATTTGTAACTCTCTATTGCATTGGTTGCTCCTTTTTCTAAGAAAGTAGGGATGTTTGCAATTACAAACCAATCACCCATAAAGCGTTCAAGATCCACAAACTCGACAGTTTTCATTGTTGTATTATTTATATCTGGTTTTGATTGACATTCGCTAAATAGAGCAAAAACAAAAAATGAATAAATCAATAATAAATTTTTCAAATGTATATTAATTAATGAGTGAAGATTCTATTTTAATGATGGAATCTATATTATTCTCGCAAATTTATTTTAAGCATAATCTATCATTTGCCCAGTAAATTGCAGGAACGCTGCAACCCCAAACTAAAGCCAAAATTATGCATACAAAAATTTTAGTTTCCTGCAGCTGGATTGCGCCGAATTTTGCTCCTGTTAGATAGGCTAAAGGTCCAAATATAGCACCTAAAATAAAGGATTCTATCCAGCGATTTTGTAACCATGCCATGGAATGGTTTACCGTTGCAGTAAATCCACACCACATTGCTGTTATCCATAAGGGTGCTATTAAAATATTAGTGTTATATAGACCGTTATAGTTTATAATCTTTGATAAAGATATTGCAGTATCAACAGCTGTACCTATAAAAGCAAAAATTATTATAAGTTTTATTTCTTCAGTGTTATTTGAAAAGTAATACAAATGGATTAAAATAAAAATTGACATTACTAAAGGGCCTAAATATTTGGCTTCATATGTTGTTCCAAGTACACATGCCCACCATCCTGCCTGAAATCCTAATATATTAAATATGTTTTTCATTTTTTTAGTGGTAATGATAATAAATAAGATAAATCGTAAGTGGAATATTAAGATTTACAGGTTAATATTGATAAGGATAGATAATCAAAACTTGAATAATGTTTTTCGTATAATTTTAATAATATATTTTAAAGTCGACATTATTATAGTTTGTTTAATTAATGGATTTGTGTAGAAATATTTCACTCTTTTAAATATAATCAATAACTGTGATTTGTTAATCCTGATAAATAGATATATATACCATATTAACCAAATAATAAAAAAAGCTGCAGCAATACGTACATACATAGATCAAAATTAAACTTTATTAAATATAAAAACACTCTCTTGGTTAATCCATTAGTGTGTTAACAATATGGACTTAATATTTGTAGAACCTTTGTCTATTATATAGGAAAAGAATTTAATTCTGGTGTTATTATTTCCCATTCTCCTTCATCTATGATCATCTCATCACTGAATTCTGGATATATATAGCCTATAAAACCACCAGCTACGCCACCTACAAAACCACCAAAGCCACTAAATATGACAAGATATACAGGTACAAATATTTTAGTAATTGCAAAGACATCATTAGGATTGGAAAGTATTTCATATGCTGCATAAGCACCATAAAGGCAACCGAATTTGCACCCAATATTTTTATAGTAAATCGCTTTATCTAGGCCGCTAAGAATATTGCTTTTTTGGTATCGAAAAGAACGAATTGAATCAAGTTTTAATTCTGATTTATTAGCCTTATCAATTTTAATTAATTTATTTTTATAATCTACACTTTTAAAAATCATTAAAGATCCATTGATAAATATTTTTTGATTTGGTTTAATAATTATAACATTTTGGTCTTTCTGTAGTTTAAGAATTTGATTATTAAAAATATAATCAATATCAGAAATAGTTTTTCCAAATAGAAATCCAATAAGAAATAGATTTATTATATATCTAAGCATATATCGTTCTTCCAATTAACTCTAAAAATTAAATTTTATACGAATTGGATCTTTATATTAATTAGGTTGAAAAAAAATCAAATATATTTGCTAATCTAGATGCTGGTTGTCCTTTAAAGAACTCTGTGTAACTACATTTTAAACAAGTTACAGAACTAAATTTTTCTCTTTGCACATTAAATATTTTTTGCCAAAAACTACCTGCTACTCTTATTTCCCCTAATTCATAATCTTTATTTTTACATTTTGGACAAACCCAATTCTCATGCTGCATATTTTAATACCCTTCCCAATATATTATTATCATAAAATAATCATCATAACAAAAACAAAAAACCCCACATTTGTGGGGTTTTTTAGAAAATAATTACTAACTATTCATTAGTCTTAGATTCTTCTTTTCCTCCATGGTCTGATACCAATTTCCAGTTACCTTTCTCATTTAATAGAATATCTGTCCATCTTCCATCAGAATTTGTTGTTTTATCAGTTTGTTTGTTTTTAGTAACCATTGAATAGTAATAATGAACAATTGCCACATCATCATAAATTTGAACACCAATTGGATTGATGTCCCAATAAAGAACTTCATTCTTACCCCAATTATAATCAATCCATTTTGTGATCATTGCTTTATTACTTAGTGCCTTATTATTGTTATTCCAGCCTTTATAAGATTTGTGAAATACATCCTTCCAAGCTTCCTTGTTCTTTCCAGCTGAGATTTTCCAATAATTATTAACAGCATCTATCACTTTCTGCTCTGATTTTGAAAAAGTTTGAGCATTAAGTAATAATCCAGAAAATATAAAGCAAATAAACAAAAATATGTTTTTATTCATTACGAAACTCCTTATTATACTTTTAGTTATTATGTTTCCAAAAAACATCGCCATTATAAATTTCAGGTGGTTCGGACATAAGAGGCATCAGATCAACCATTAATTCCTGAAAACGAGGTTCTACATTTTTTAGGTGCTCTTCAGATTCGTATTCAGAGACAGCGATTGTAACTGAATCAGTAACTCCAATCATCCTTACATATTTTAGACCATCAAAGGAATTCAGAATTTTTTCTTTTGATTCTAATATCTCAATGAGCTTATCTCTATCTTTAGGATTGTGATGTACTTTGGTAATTCTATAATGCATTTTAATTCCTTTATTTATAATATTTTTTTTTTATGAATCAGAATTTAGTAACCTTCTCAGGGATAAAAAAAAACTTTGTGAATGAGAACGGAATGACAAATAATTTTTATTAATTAATAAAAAGTTACCAAGGTATTATTTCCCCATGTCTTAAAAACTGACCATTGGGAAAATTGTTTTTTAAAGCAAATGATGCGATTTGAACCGTGCTCTCCTCTACAGTAAGTGTCGCATTTTTTCCTCCCATATCTGTTTGTACCCAGCCCGGACAAATAGTATTTATTTTTATCCCCAATGGTGATAATTCATTGGACAATATTTTTGTTAAAGCATTAAGAGAAGTTTTTGAAATTCGATAAGCGGTGGAACCACTTTCCATTTTATCTAATTGTCCCATTCCACTAGATATATTTATTATTCTTCCACCGCTTTTCATTAGTGGCACAATTACTCTACAAACTCTTAGAACACCTAGAGTATTGGTGTTAAAAGTTTTTATTATAGAGTCATCAGTTGTTTCTAATGCTGGTAGTGCATATTCATTCAATAGAATATCTGCATTATTTATTAATAAATCAACTTTATTAAATATTTTTTTTATTTGAATACCTGCTGCTTGAACTGAATCAAAATCATCTATATCCATTACAGTATAGTTTTTTTTATTTTTTGAATCAGGAAATGCAGAAGTGGAAATTTGTCCTTTTTTATCATTCCTCACTGTTATTAATACATTATGTTTCTTTAAAAAAATTTTCATTAAACCATATCCAATTCCACGATTTCCGCCAGTAATGACAATATTAAGTTTCTTTTGCATATTATTTTTTATTAGCCCGATTATTGAAAGATAAAAATCTACTGACATTAATTGAAAACAAAAATCAGTTTGCTTGGTAAAATACAATAGCCTAATTAAAATAGTGTCGGAAAAAGATACCTTTTTCTCTAATCTGTAAATGATAAAATCTATTTTAATCTATATTTTTCTTATATTAATAATGCTAATAGTATTTGCAGTGGCTTTTGTGAATTTAGCTGCTCAGTTTGGTTCTAATCCAACATCTGAACAGAAAAAACATTATGAAACATTTTCAAATTTTAATAAAGGAAGTTTTAAAAATTTAGAGTATACCCCAGTTATGACCGACGAAGTTTCGACCTGGGACTTTTTTAAAAAGGGATCTGAAAGAAAGCCCAATGGCTATATAGTTCCTCATAAATTTGATTACTCTTTATTTAGCAATTCTGAAGGAGATAATTACAAAATTTCTTGGTTAGGGCATTCAGCATTCATAATCAATATATCGGGTAAGATAATACTTTTAGATCCAATGCTTGGAAGTCATGCTGCTCCGATACCTATACCAAGTTTGAAAAGATACAATAAAATTATTCCTATAGATCTAGATTCTTTAAAGAATATTGATATAGTTATCATTTCCCACGATCACTATGACCATCTTGATTATTCAACCATAATAAGGATCAAAAATAATGTTANATCTTTTTTGGTATCTCATGGAATTGGTAACCATTTGAAAAGGTGGAANGTCCAACAAGAAAAAATTATTGAATTGAACTGGAATGAAAATTTCGAAATAGATGATATCGAATTTATTTGTCTTCCTGCGCGCCATTTTTCAGGAANAGGACCACTAAATAGAGCTAGTACACTTTGGAGCTCATGGGCAATAAAATCGCCACTGGTAAAAATCTATTTTAGTGGTGACAGTGGCTATGGTAAACATTTGAAGCAAATCGGTGAAGATCATGGGCCTTTTAATATTTCTTTAATTGATTGTGGCCAATATAATAAAGCATGGAAACATGTTCATATGTTTCCATCCGAAGCAGTATTAGCTGCTAAAGAACTAGGAACTGAATTTTTGATGCCAATTCATTGGGGAGGATTTTCATTAGCAATGCANCCGTGGGANGAGCCAGTAANAGAAACAATAAAACTGTCAAATAAAATGGGATTAAAATATTTAACCCCGGAAATTGGTGAGGTTGTTTCAAAAGAAAAATTAAATGGTAAATTCAATTCTTGGTGGGAGAAATATTAAATATAAATACTTATTGAGATTTTATTTGAAAACACTTTATGGAAAATATTTTTATTTTCCATACGCATATTGAGTTCAACAAAAAAAAAACAGATAAACNNCCAATATTATAAAAATTAATATGCTTATTTTTGTTTAGATATATTTTATTTTAATCTAGATCTAACTAATTATGAAAATAAAACATAGTTTAATTAAGATAATATTCTTTTTAGGAATAATCTCAGGATGTTTCGATAATGAAATTATACACTTATCAAAAATAANTACATTTAAAGGTATTAGTTATTTTGGTGAACATCCTTTCACTGGAGTAGGTATAGATAGNTATAAAAATAATCAAAATAAGGAAAAAGTATATTATAAAGATGGNAAAAAACATGGGCGNAGTTATTCTTGGTATCCAAATGGACAGATAAAAGAAAAAGCAAATTTTAATAATGGTAAAAAAATTGGGGGATGTTTTGGTTTTTGGCCAGATGGTAGTATAAGATTTAAAAAGAATTACAAAATGGGACTTTTACATGGCGAGCAAAATCAATGGCATCAAAACGGAATATTAGCTCGCTTGTCAAATTATAAGGATGGTAAAGAATATGGCAAACAAAAGGGTTGGCGGAGTGATGGTGATTTGAGGTATAACTATCAAATGATAGACAATAGGAGGTATGGATTCATTGGATCAAAAATATGTGTACCTGTAAAAATGTAAATGCGATATAATATTTCAATAGTATTATTAATTATTTTTTCATGCGTAACTGAAAAAAGCAAAAATTTTCATTTACCAATCTATACGCCTGCTGACCTTGACCCCGATTGGGTTGATAATTCATTGCATATGTCGAAATCTCCACATTTTATTCCAAAATTTTCTTTTAAAAATCAGAAAGGGAAGACCATTGATTCAGATTTAGTTGAAGGTAAAATACTGGCAGTTAACTATTTTTTTACAACTTGTCCAAGTATTTGTCCAATATTAACTAATAATATGAAAAGAGTTCAGAATACATTTTTAAAAGATCTGGAAGTTTTAATTCTTTCCCATACAGTCTACCCAGAACATGATTCTGTTGCTGTATTGGATGCATATGCGGAATTATATGATATTTTACCGGAGAACTGGCATTTGCTCACTGGAGANAAATCAGAAATCTATAAGATGGCAAGAAAAGGATATTTTGCGGTAAAAGGTGATTCAATCTATGATTTAGATGCGTTTATTCACACCGAAAATTTTGTATTAGTAGATAAAAAATCTAGGATTAGAGGTTTTTATAACGGTACCAATAAACATGAAGTAAATAGAATGATCGAGGATATATTTGCTCTGAAAAATGAAGTTCCNGCACTTTAACNAATTATATATAATCCAGGAAAAACAATGAAAAATATATTNAGAATATTATTTCCACTTATAGCAATCATTAATGCTCAAAATGATATGACTGTATTATTTCAGTATTTTGATGAGTCTGTAGATATATATGTTGAAGAAGATGAGATAGTAATTAGTGCAGATGGAGTTCCATCTCATTTAAGTCCATATTTTCCTGAAACATTTAATGACAGTCAAAATGGATTATATTATTTTGAAGATCAAAATAATGATGGTTTAAATGATTGGTTTATAGATCCTCATGATGGGATGAATGTAAACCCCAATCAAATTGGTCTTCAGGATTATGAATTTCGAATTCCTCTTAATCCAGAAATAAATTCTCAGGGTCCGACAGATACATTCCTAGGTGCAATAGGTGTATCGTTAAATGGTGTACCCCTATATAATGAATATGAAGGTCCAACGGCTCAGTTAGATCCACAAACAATTCTTAGTTTTGATCTTGCACAAGGTCATCCTGCACCTGGGGGATCATATCATTATCATTTTCCTCCTGAGTCATTATTTGTAACAACTGAAGATAATTTTATTGGTTTTGCAGCAGATGGTTTTCCTGTTTATGGACCAAAAAACATAGATGGATATAATGTTGAGAATCTAGATGATTATCATGCAGAATTCGGACCGACTCCAGACTTTCCTGATGGTATTTATCATTATCATACCACCTATACTTCTCCGTATATAATAGGTGCCTTCGCTGGAACTATTGGCACTGGATTTGGTGGTGGTGGTGGTGGCGGCGGCGGCGGCGGAGTTGTTGATTGCTTGGTCGCTCCTCCAAATATGCCATGTTGTGGAGATGGTATATGTGGAGGACCTGAAAATGAAAATAATTGTTCTGAAGACTGTCTGAGTGGTAATCAAGGGCCGAACCTATTCAATTTTTCTATTGTACCAGATACTATCAATGTGAGTCAGGAAAGTAGTAGTGTTGGATATATAATCGGAGTTGAACACCCTGATAATTATTTATTGAACTATACTGTTCGATTAATTATAAATGGAGGGATAAATAATGGTGGTGAAATGATAGAAAGTTCTGGTGATTTTAATGATAGTGTAATGTCGGCCACTGTTGCTGGGAGTATAGAAATTCCTTTGGAATCAACCGAAGGTCATTGGAATATAAGAATAATCCTAAGGGATGTTCTTGATAATGTTAGTAATATTGGCCCAACACAACTAGAAAATCAAAATTTTCAAAATTATATTTATATCATCAATTCAGAATTAAACTATGATAGAAAGATTTCTTCCCCCAAAGAATTTTCTATTAGTAGGAATTACCCAAATCCTTTTAACCCTATCACTTCAATTGATTTTTCGGTTGCAAAAAAAACGAGAGTTAAGATAACTATATATAATATAATGGGTGTTGAAGTAGCTATTTTATTAAATAAAATCATCCATGCTGGTACCCGATCTATTTCTTGGAATGCAAAAGAGCAATCGAGNGGAGTTTATTATGTNCATATGCAAGCCGATGCTTTTAATGCTTATAGAAAGGTTCTGCTCATAAAATAATATCTTCTCTTTGAATAATTGCGTTATAAATTCCTTCTCCCCATTTTTTATGAGCAATAGCATTAGGATGAAAACCATCATCAGCAAAATATTTATGAGATAAACTAGCTGGGAGTGGTAAGTAAATTGTTTTATCATCGATATTACTTATGGANATTTTTAATATTTTATTCATTAAATCAGACCGATATTTTAGGAAAGTACGAACTGGAAATGGCAATGATGGAAAACTTTTAAATGGAGGNANAGAAGAGCAAACTATGAGTGCGTTTGGATATAAATTTCGAATACGCTCATGGAATTTTTTCCATTGATTTTNCCAATTAAACATAGAAGTTCCCTCTTTACAATCATTTACTCCCATACATATAAATACAACGCTGGCTTTATTTGGCATTCTATTCATAAAGGTTGGATACAGTTCTGCTAATTGGATTCCAGTTTTTCCTAATATATGCCATTCTACTGTTTTATTGATGTGCGTGTGGATTTTGTTTGCTAGTAAATATGTAAAATTTTCTTTTTGATTTGAAAGGCCCACTCCTGCTATCGGTGATTCACCAATGCAAAGAATACTAATATCCGACTTTCCNACCCCTACTTTACCTTTNCTATCACCAGGTGCTTCTGGCATGCGTAAAATAGTATTACGTACTTTGTGTGCCATAATTAGAACCAGGGGGATTAGTATAAAACTAAATAGATATNGAGCCCCTATAAATATCATATTTCTATATCTAAGATAATTAATAATTACAATCTAAGGTATATCTATTAAGAAACTACAATTTGAAAAAGCATAAACTGCAAAATTAAAATTTTAATAATAACNTATAATNTGGGATTTATAAAAATTNATTTTTAAGCCTGTTTATTCTCAGTGCCAATTTTTTCTTTTTTCTTTATCTTTACCCTTGGTGAATGTAATCTCAGATGAATAACCTAATAATATAAGGATAAATTATGTATTTACTGAAGATTGTACTTCGTATGATATTATTTTTTGTAACCATTTACAATATAGGNTNATTAAAAGCCCAGGGANCTTTTTCAGTTTCCTGTGATATTTATAGCCAATATATCTGGAGGGGAACNCAATTTGGAACTGGNCCATCGATTCAACCAGGGATATCATATACTACTGGACCTTTCACGCTTGGTGCATGGGCTGCTTGGCAGCATGGTGGAGATGGTAGTGAAAATGATTTATTTGCTACATATAATGTTGGGGATTATTCTTTAACAATTACTGATTATTATTTTCCCGGTGCTCCTCCGAAAGGTGATTTTACTGAGTTTGCAAGTGATACAGGTGCACATAATGTTGAAGTATCCTTTGGGGGATCTTTTAGTGGTATTAGTCTAACTACAGGAATCTTCATTATTGAGCCTGCCTTTTATGGTGTGTACGAAAATGATAAAGCACCATTGTCAAAGTATATCAATATCTCTTATGGGCCTTTTATGCTGGGTCTGGGAGATGGTGGTTATACAAAGAATGGTAAATTTTCGCCAATAGAAATTGGAATTACTGCCAGTAATGAAAAGTATCGTTGCTCCTGGATATTAAATCCCGATAGCGGATTGGCCTTTTTAATCGTAGGAATGAGTCTNTAAATTAGAAANCTTAGTTTTGATTATTGATTNAATCTTNNTAANNATATTGTATTAAATTTTAAAACTNTTTAATATG
>PBAR01000030.1:0-43605 GCA_002718285.1 Fidelibacterota bacterium | reverse complement strand
CGTATNNTNTTTGTTGATTTATAATCNGATNTTTTAATTAAGTTTTAAGAGCNTAATATTAATAAACCTGTAAATATAGCCTTATTTGGTTTTGGACGGATTGGTCGTAATATTTTTNGATTATNNTATAAGGACCCTCNGTTTAATATTGTTGCCATTAGTGAACATAGTCATGTGGAAGCTTTGCATTATCTATTGGTCAGAGATTCTATACATGGAGTGCTAGGTGATGATATAGAGTTAGATGGAGATAANTTTATNGTAAATGGGNAAAAAATTAAAATTTTGCCAGGGGATAAACCTGGAGAANTANCTTGGTCTACTTTAGGTGTTGATGTAGTTATAGATGCTACAGGTAAATATTTATTACGTGAAGAACTAAAAAAACATATCCAAGCAGGTGCTAAACGTGTCATTGTTTCACGCACACCGAAAGATCAAATAGACCGAATTGTAATACATGGTGTAAATGAAAATTCTATTGAACAATCAGATGAAATAATTTCTGCTACATCCTCTACTACCCAAGTATTGGCACTGATGATAAAAATCCTAAATGAACATTTCTCTGTTAATCGTGCTATGATGACTACAGTTCATGCTTTCACATCGGATCAGCCGCTGGCAGATGCCATAGGTCTTGATTTAAGAAGAAGTCGTTCTGCAGTTGAAAATATTATTCCTAATACAACGGGAGCTCCAAAGATTGTTGCAAAGTTGATGCCNGAATTTTCNGGAAAANTCGCTGGTATCGCATTTAATGTTCCTGTACCAAATGGTTCTTGTGTTGATTTAACTACGGAATTAAAAAATGTTCCAACTCCCGATGAAGTAAATCAAGTCATGAAGGATNAAGCAGAAAAAGGATATTATGGTATTTTGGGATATACGNATGATCCTATTGTATCAAGTGATGTGAATGGCCGTGAAGAGACTATGGTCTTTGATGCCAAGGCTACAATGATTACANCNAAAAAATTATTAAAAACCATTTGCTGGTATGATAATGGATGGGGTTTTTCTAAACGTATCCTGGATACTATTTTACTCTACNAAAANGATGGNTCTTTATAATGAGAATTGCAATTAATGGATTTGGGCGAATTGGGAGGTCCGTATTTAGAGTGCTANATGNTCATAAGAAAATTGAAGTAGTNGCAATAAATGATATATTTGATAAAGGTGCGCTTGTATATCTATTGAAATANGATACTGTAATGGGCCGATTCCCTGGTTTGGTTTCACTTGATGGAGATATCTTAAACGCTGGAGAGCATCAAGTTAAATTACTAGCAGAACGAGTTCCTGAAAAGTTGCCTTGGGATGAATTAGAAGTAGATATTGTGATAGAGTCCACTGGAATTTTTAGAAAACATGATCAACTGAAAAAACATCTTTCTGCAGGGGCAAAGAAAGTAATTCTAACCGTTCCTGCAAAGGATGAAATCGATTATACTGTTGTACTTGGAGTGAATGATGATGGTTTAAAGGAGAAACATAAAATTATTTCTAATGCAAGTTGTACTACGAATTGTCTTGCACCAATGGCTAAAGTACTCCATGAAGAATTTGGTATTGAGATTGGAGTGATAAATACTATTCATGCCTATACCAATGATCAGCGCCTTGCAGATGTACCTCATTCTGATTGGAGGAGAAGCAGGGCTGCAGCTGAAAATGTAATTCCAACAACTACAGGTGCAGCCCGAGCTGTAGGCCAAGTTTTACCAGCATTGGATGGAAAATTAGATGGAATCGCTATGCGGGTTCCCGTGCCCGATGGTTCAGTAGTTGATTTTAATGTATACTTAAAGCAGGATGTCACGGTTGAAGATATTAATGATGCTGTATACGCTGCTTCTGAGAATGGTTCTATTTCAAAAATATTAGAATATTCAACCTTACCAGTTGTGTCTACAGATATAATTGGGAATAAACATTCATCTATTTTTGATGCACCGTTTACTAGAGTAGTGCAGGGGAATTATGTAAAAACACTAAACTGGTATGATAATGAGTGGGGTTATTCTAATCGAGTTGTAGACCTAATAGGGGTTTTGACAGAATTATGCTAATTACTAATATTTTTGGATGGAACAATTGTGGTTATAGGAATTAACTTCACAATACGACCTGGATTTTCTAAGGCCACGTAAATAAACCCGCCAGGACCGACTTCAACATCTCTAACTCTGCTACCTGCATTGAAAATAATTTCTTCATCAACTTTTTTCCCATTTTTAATAACCAGTCGATGCAAACGTTCAAACTTTAATGATGTTACCAAAAGATTATTTTTCCATGGTTTAAATGCTCCTTCATTATAAAACTTGATTCCGCATACTGCGATAGATGGTGTCCAGTGCCATACTGGCTGTTCCATTCCCTTTTTATGAGTGAAATCGCTAATTTTAGTTCCAATATAATTTATGCCATAGGTAATAACTGGCCATCCATAATTATGACCTTTGTATACTATATTTAATTCATCTCCGCCTCGAGGACCATGTTCTGTTTCCCAGATATTCCGTGTTACAGGATGAATCGCAAGTCCCTGCGGATTCCGGTTTCCGTATGTCCAAATAGTATGACAAGCACCTTCTACATTATAATAAGGATTATCTGTTGGAATGCTTCCATCATCATTGATACGATGGATCTTCCCATTTGGAAGTGCGATGTCTTGTGCCTGGTTACGCATACCTCTGTCACCAATGCTAAAATATAAAAAACCAGAATCATCAAATAAAATTCTGGAACCAAAATGTAGTGAAGATTTACTAAAATAATTTTCTGGTGACCTATAAAGAATTTGAAAATTTATTAATGTATTATTATCTAATACTGCTCTTGCAATAGATGTATGGCTTTGTTTATTATATAGAATATCGCTATAGCTTAAGTAAATAAGATGGTTTCTTTCAAAATCAGGATGTATTTCTACATCAAGCAGACCACCTTGGCCTCTATAATAAATATTCGGAGTATTCATAATTTGAATTTTTTGACCGTTTTTATCAACCCGCCATAATACTCCTGAAATGTCCGTTACTAATAGTTCTCCACTTGGAAGAAAGGCCATACCCCAAGGAATATTGTAACCACTTGAAAAGTTTTTTACCTCGAAGGAAATTAGTTGGGTGTGGTATATACCTTGATCCCAATCAATATCTTTATTTTGAGAAAATATCAAAGCGATAGAAAATAATGATATTGAAAGAATTTTCACCGATTGTTAAGAAAACTTTAGTATCATTAGTATTATTTTAATATAATAATTAATTAAAAGTGATAAATAATACCATTTTTAAACTGGATTTTTAATCCGATATTTGCGTGTAGAATACCAATTCAGATAATAAATGAAGATATATATAAGTGCAGATATGGAAGGCATAACAGGAGTTACTCATTGGGATGAGGTCGACCATGATAAAACCGTCTATATTCAATTTCAAAAACAAATGTCTCTAGAAGTAGCTGCAGCCTGTGAGGGGGCATTGGAAGCTGGTGCGAAGGAAATTTGGGTCAAAGATGCTCATTATACTGGTCGTAATATTATATCAAAAATGTTACCCAAAGCAGTAAAATTAATTCGGGGATGGAGCGGACATCCTTACTGTATGGTACAAGAATTGGATGATTCATTTGATGCTCTAGTAATGATAGGTTATCATTCTAGAGCAGGTCAAGGGGGAAATCCTCTTGCTCATACCCTATCATCTTCAAAAATTGATTCTATACATATCAATGGTCAACAGACATCCGAATTTTTTTTACATGGTAATATTGCGGCAAAACATCATGTCCCAATTGTATTTTTATCAGGTGATGTAGGATTATGCGAAGAAGTATTGAAGGTCAGCCCTGTAACCACAACTGTTGCAACGATGGTTGGGGTGGGTGACTCAACGATCAGTATTCAACCTCAGGAATCTATTGATAACATCAAATCAAAAGTCAAATCGTCCTTGTCAAGAAAATTTTCCGATTGTCTTTGGAATCATCCGAAATCATTTGATGTACAAATCCGATTTAACAGTCATCAAAAAGCTTATCGAGCTTCACATTATCCAGGTGTGAAGCTGATTGAACCAAAAACTATAAAATTTCATTCTGAAGATTATGATGATGTGATGAAAATGATACTTTTTGTAGTTTAATAATGGATTTTGTTATTAAACCTTCAGACCCATTATTTATTCCCGTGAAAGATACGGATAAACAATTTCCAGTTAACTCTGTATATTGTGTTGGCAGGAATTATATAGCGCATTCAATAGAACTTGGGAATGACCCATCCAAACCTCCGTTGTTTTTTTCTAAACCAAGTTGGACAGTTAAAATTATAGATAATGAAATACCTTATCCTGAATCTACATCAGATTTTCAGCATGAGGTAGAATTGGTTATTGCAATGGGATCCGAAAAAAATATTTATGGTTTTGCTGTGGGTGTTGATTTAACCTGTAGGGACTTACAATTTAAGGCAAAAAAAGAAGGGAAGCCTTGGTTCTCAGCTAAAGTATTTTATGGTTCTGCTCCAGTTTCTGAGATTGTATCTGTAGATAATAATTTCGAATTTTCTAATCTCCGTATTGCATTGACAGTGAATGAAGAATTACGCCAATCTATTCTTTGTGGAGAGATGATATGGTCTCCAAAAAAAATTATAAACCACCTTAGAGATCAAGTGCCCCTAAAAGCAGGTGATTTAATTTTTACTGGTACCCCTTCAGGTGTAAATAAAATGATTAAAGGTGATAAAATTCACGCTGAAGTAAGCGGATTTGTTGAATTGGACTTCAGAATTATTTAAATGATGGCAAATAATATGAACAAGGATAATAAAATAAATAACCTTAGAGATAAGATTGATACTTATGATGATAAAATTATGGAAATATTGGTTGAACGGTTTAGGATAGTGAAAGAAATAGGACAAATAAAATCAACAATTATTTTAGAGATAGAAAATCTAGAAAGAGAAAAAGAAATTGTTGACAGGTTATCAGACAAATTAAAAGGAAAGATTGAAAGGAAGGATATTTTTAAAATATTAGAGCCAATATTTGAAATCTCAAAAAAATTTCAGGAGGAATAATAATGTTGGTAACCCATTACTCCTTGCCTTAATATCCACACTTATGAATCAGGCAAACATAAAAAACTTCTTTGCGAAGTATTGGTATTTTAAAAGAGGAGGGAGATTGTAGTCTCAAGGAGGCCAGTATACGCTGATTACAATTAACCCCGATAATTAATCGGGGTTTTTTTTTATTCGTAATCAAAATCAACTTGAGTCTAGTACATCATGCTAAACATTTTAAATAGTTCTAAACTAATTGTATTTGTCTGGAAATTATAATGATGCATATTGAAAGAATCTACATTTTGGGTATTAATTTATTTTTTTTTTAAAGTTCAATTAAAATGGATAATACAAAGCTTTCATTTAATGATTTTGAAGAATTAGTTTCCAAAGGATATCGGACCATACCTGTTTATCAGTGTATCCTCGCTGACCTTTTAACTCCAGTGGCTGCTTGGCTACATCTATCCCAAAGTGCCAAACATGCTTTTCTTTTAGAATCTGTCGAAGGCGGTAATCAATATGCCAGATACTCTTATGTGGGATTTAATCCTGCAAAAATTATTGCTAAACATAATGGTATTACGACTATTACTGAAAATGAAACAGTTGTAAAAGTGGATATTCCATTTTTGGACTTACTGCGACAGATTCAGTCTAAATATAATATGGTGAAAATTCCTGGTGTACCCGCATTCACAGGAGGGCTTGTAGGTTACCTTGGTTATGAAGCTGGTTCCTGGGTTGAAGACATCCCTATTCATACAAATACTGCATTAGATGTACCGGATGCGGTATTCATGCTTTTTGAAGATATGATTGCTTTTGATCATTTGAAAGGATCTGCGCTCGTAGTTTCTAACGTAAATGTTAATATAGATAAAGATTTGAGGTTCCAATTTTATTCTGCTCATGAAAGAGTGGATAACTTGGGGGAGGCACTTCATTCTGATGTGAATTACCAAACACCTATGCGTGTTGGTCGCAGTAGGGTTTCATCAAATTTTACAAAACAATCTTTTAAATCTGCTGTAATAAAGGCCAAAAAACATATATTGAATGGTGAAATTTTTCAATTGGTTCTAAGCCAGAGGTTTAAGCGTCGAACAACAGTAAATCCTTCAACGCTATACCGTGCACTACGCAATATTAACCCATCTCCTTATATGTTCCATTTAAAGATTGATGACTTAGATATCATTGGTGCATCTCCTGAGCTATTAGTGAAAGTAGAAGATAATATGATTGAGATTCGACCCATTGCAGGTACTAGGTTAAGAGGTCAAACAAATGAAGAAGATGCAATATTAGCTAAAGATCTTATGAATGATGAAAAAGAGTGTGCTGAGCATCTTATGTTATTGGATTTAGGACGGAATGATGTAGGGCGGGTGTCCAAATTTGGATCGGTAATTGTTCCAGAAAAAATGATTATCGAAAATTACTCACATGTGATGCATATTGTTTCTGATGTAAAAGGTCAGTTGTTAAAGGATAGAGATTCTTTTGATGCACTTATGAGTGGATTTCCTGCTGGAACTGTGACTGGTGCTCCAAAGATTCGTGCTATGGAAATAATTCATGAACTTGAGCCAGATCGCCGAAATATTTATTCTGGTGCAGTAGGATATTTTGATTTTACAGGAAACCTGAATACTTGTATAGCGATTAGAACAATGGTTATGAAAGATGGTATTGTTCATTTTCAATCTGGAGCGGGTATTGTCCATGATTCAGACCCAGATAAAGAATATGAAGAAACCGTTAATAAGGCTAAAGCAATCATGGCGGCAATTGATTTTGCTGAAAATGGATTAATAGCATGATCCTGGTAATTGATAATTATGATTCTTTCACTTATAATTTAGTGCAATACGTTGGTACTATTAATCCAGATGTAAAAGTTGTTAGAAATAATCAGTTCGAATTAGATGTAATAGAGACCTGGAATCCATCACATATATTGATTTCTCCAGGACCAGGAAGACCAGAAGCTGCAGGGAATTCAATTAAAATCATTAATAAGTACGGAATTAACGTACCTATTTTAGGTGTTTGTTTAGGACACCAAGCCATTGTGGTGGCCTATGGTGGAAAAGTTATTCAATCTTCTGAGATCGTACATGGGAAAACAGATTCTATCAAACACAAAGCATCTGTCCTTTTCAAAAATATGAATAATCCATTTAATGCGACGCGTTATCATTCATTGATTGCTGATATTATATCATTACCAAAAGATTTAAAAATAACAGCTGAGCTGAAAAATGGAATTATAATGGGTGTCGAGCATTGTTTGTATCCTGTTTTTGGAGTTCAGTTTCATCCTGAATCAATCGCCACCGAAAATGGAATTAAAATAATTAAGAATTTTTTAAAGGTTTAAGTATGAAGGAAATCCTAGAGAAGCTTTTAAACAAAAAAAATCTAGAAAGAAAAGAAGCATTCAATGTAATGCTTTCCATTATGTCTGGAGAGTATGGTAACGCACAAATAGCTGGTTTTTTAATGGCACTTAGAGCAAAGGGTGAGACAATAGATGAGATCACTGGTTTTGCTCAAGCGATGAGGGAGAAGATGGTTAAAGTATCTTTGGATTGTTCTGCCATTGATATGTGTGGAACTGGTGGTGATGCATCAGGAACGTTCAATATTTCAACTACAGCAACTTTTGTTGTTGCTGGAGCTGGTATTCATGTAGCAAAACATGGAAACCGTTCCATGACATCAAAATCAGGTTCTGCAGATGTTTTACAAGCACTGGGGATTCCCATAAATAAAACTGTACAAGAATCTATACATGATATTGAGGAGGTTGGATTGGGTTTTATGTTTGCTCCCGCTTATCACCCTGCTATGAAGTATGCCGTTGGAGCCCGGAAATCTTTGGCAATCAGAACAGTTTTTAATATCCTAGGCCCTCTTTGTAACCCCGCTGGTGTAAAAGCACAAGCAATGGGGATTTTTGATCCCGATTTGACTGAGATCCAAGCTAATGTTTTAAAAGCACTTGGTTCTATGAATGTGATGGTATTTAATAGTAGTGATGGATTGGATGAAATTTCTACAACTGGCACTACTAAAATCAGTCAAATGCAAAATGGTGGTGAAGTAATAACATTTGAATTTGATGCAATAGAATTAGGTTTAAAGAAAAGTATCTTAAATGATCATAGAGGATCGGAGCCCAAAGAAAATGCTAAAATAATTCATTCTGTGTTAAATGGTGAAAAAGGTCCAAAAAGGGACATAGTTTTACTTAATGCTGCTGCGGGTATTGTTGTTGGCGGTAAAGCAAAAAACCTAAAAGAAGGATTAGATAAAGCACTAGAGTCGCTGGACTCAGGCAAAGCACTTGATATTCTTAAAAGACTTGAAAAATGAATATTCTTGAACAAATATTAGAAATCAAAAGAAAAGAGGCCGAAAAAAGCCAACCATACCTAGTAAAGGATGAACCATCAAATAGGTTAAGCCTGAAGGATTGTCTTTCTTCTTCAAGTATTTCAGTTATAGCTGAAATTAAAATGAAATCTCCTAGCGAAGGAGATATTTTATTAAATGCCGACCCTGTTCAAATTGCTAAAGATTACGAATCTGTCGGTGCTTCTGCAATTTCTGTTATTACTGACCAACAGTTTTTTGGAGGTCACATAAATATTTTGAAATTAGTAAAACAAGCTGTATCTATTCCTGTTATTCGGAAGGATTTTATTGTTCACCATAACCAGATTCTGGAAGCAGGATCTGCTGGTGCTGATGCTTATTTATTAATTGCGGAGGCATTAAATAGCCAAAAGATTTCAGAATTCATTGATTATGGAAAAGAATTAGGTCTTGAAGCTTTGGTTGAATTTCATGCTGAAGAAAACACTGAGATAATAAAACAAATTTCACCTGATATTGTCGGTGTTAACTGTCGTGACTTAAAAACTATGAAAACTGATATAAATTATTTTGGTAAGATGATAAATCGTTTGCCAGTTAATTCAATAAAAATTGCTGAAAGTGGAATAACCACTAACAATGAATTACGATACGTATTTGATTTAGGTTATAATGCAGTTCTTGTTGGCACTTCACTGATGAAAACTGGATATCCTGGTAAGGCATTAGAAGATTTAATTAAAGGAATTATATGATCCCTACAAAAATTTGTGGTATTACCAATTTTCCCGATGCTGAATGTGCTGTGAATTACGGTGCTGCTGCTATCGGTTTTATATTCTATGAGAAAAGCCCTCGTTATATTTCCATTGAAAAAGCAAAATCTATCTCAAATGAATTGCCTGATGAAGTTTCCCGAATTGGTGTTTTTGTAAATCATGAAAAATCGTTCATTAATGAAATAGTTGAATCTGTTCCACTTAATATGGTTCAGTTTCATGGGAATGAGTCGCCAGAATTTTGTTGCTCCTTTGATTTACCTGTAATTAAGGCTTTCAGAATCAAAGATGATAAAAGTATATCCACAATGGATGCATACAAAGTGGAAGCTTTCTTATTAGATACTTATTCCAAGAATTATTATGGAGGGACTGGACAAACATTTGACTGGACTTTATTAAAAAATAATATGCATAAATCAATAATTTTATCTGGTGGACTTAGTCTGGAGAATATTTTAGATGCTATTAATTTACTAAATCCATCTGCGGTTGATGTAAATAGTGGGTTAGAATTATCCCCAGGAATTAAAGATCACTCGAAAATTATTGATTTGTTTAATCTACTTAGGAAAATGAAACAAATTAAGAAATATGCTAATTTATTTAAGTATTAACTATTTATTGAACTAGCTATGACTTAAGAATAAAACAAAATGAAAAATCAATTTAAAAACTATAATCTTCCAGATGGGAAAGGCCATTTTGACAAATTTGGTGGCAAGTATGTCCCAGAGACCCTTATCCCAGCATTGGAAGAATTGGAAATTATCTATAATGAAGCAAGAATGGATTCTAAGTTTAAAAACGAATTAGATAATTTGCTGAAACATTACGCTGGAAGAGAAACAGCGCTTTATTATGCGGATCAAATTTCGGAAGAATTAGGATTCAATGTATTGCTTAAGAGGGAAGATTTAAATCATACTGGTGCCCACAAAATCAATAATGCTTTGGGACAAATACTTTTAGCAAAACGAATGGGGAAAAAGAGGATCATAGCTGAAACTGGTGCTGGACAGCATGGGGTCGCAACAGCGACTGTGGCGGCACGTCTAGGATTGGAGTGTATAGTTTATATGGGTGAAGAAGATATACGAAGGCAGAAGCTAAATGTTTTCCGAATGAATCTTATGGGTGCAGAAATCCGTACAGTTTCTTCTGGTAGTAAAACTTTAAAGGATGCAACAAATGAGGCTATTCGAGATTGGGTTACTAATGTTGATACCACTTATTATTTGATTGGCTCTTCAGTAGGGCCTCACCCATATCCTATGTTGGTCAGGGATTTTCAATCTGTAATTGGTAATGAAACTAGGCGCCAATTCATTGAACAATTTGGGAAGGATCTTCCTGATCGACTTGTCGCGTGCGTAGGTGGCGGTTCTAATGCATTGGGTTTATTTTATCCTTTTTTAAAGGATGATGTGAAAATTATTGGTGTAGAAGCAGCTGGAAAGGGAATCAAGTCTGGAAAACATGCTGCTACACTTACAAAAGGTGATTTTGGCGTGCTTCATGGCGCAGCATCAATTTTATTGCAAGATGATGATGGACAGGTTTTGTTACCGTATTCTATTTCTGCAGGGTTAGATTATCCAGGTGTTGGTCCTGAGCATAGCTATTTATGTGAATCTGGAAGAGTAGATTACAAAAATGCTACTGACCAAGAAGCGTTAGATGCTTTTAGGTGGCTTTCAGAAAAAGAGGGAATCTTACCTGCACTTGAAACGGCGCACGCACTAGCCTATCTAAAACAAAAAAATAATGGCATTGAGTTTGATGAATATGTTGTAGTCTGTCTTTCTGGTCGTGGTGATAAGGATGTAAATACTGTCGCAGAAGTTTTAGGTTTTAAATTATGAATCGCATAAAAAAATTATTTAAATCGAAAAAGGTGAGATTAATTCCTTTTTTGACAGCTGGATATCCCGATCTGAATAGTACTGTAAGTCTAGTAATCTCCGCTGCAGATGCTGGTGCAGATATGATTGAAATCGGCATACCGTTTTCTGATCCGCAGGCTGATGGGCCAGTTATCCAAGCATCAAGTCAAAAAGCACTTGATAACGGCATGAATCTTAAAACATTGTTTAACCAAGTATTAGAAATACGAAAACATACAGATATTCCAATGGCACTTATGGGATATTATAATCCGATATTAAAAATAGGTCATGAAACATTTTTAGACCATTGTATTTCATCAGGAATTGATGGCTTGATTCTTCCAGATCTTCCCTTTGATGAAGCAGAACCTTTTTGTGAAAAAGCAAAATTAAAGGGGATCTCACCGATTCTTCTGGTTGCTCCAAATACATCTGGAAGCCGAATTAGACATATTTCAGATTTAGCTGGTGATCTAATTTATGCGGTCAGCATTTTGGGCATTACAGGAAACGATTTGGTTTCCAAATCAAACTTAGTTAGGTATTTAAAACGTGTTCGTAAACATAGCTTGACGCCTTTTGTTGTAGGTTTCGGTATAAGAACACGTGATGATGTATTATGGTTTAATAATCATTCTGACGGGGCTGTAGTTGGATCAGCTATTATTGAAAAAATAAATAATCATCCAAACCCTTCAGAAGTGGTAAAAAGATTTATTTTGGAAATGAGAGGAAACTGATGATTACAATTGGAATTCAAGGTGGAAAAGGCAGTTTTTCTGAACAGGCGGCCTGGGAATTTGCACATAATCATGGGTTAGAAGGTTCAGAGATAATTTATCAGATTTCTTCTAGTATGGTTTTATCTGGTGTGGAAAATGGTGATACCGATTATGGTATCTTTGCAATGGAAAATGCACAAGGAGGTGTAGTAATTGAAAGTGTGGAAGCATTAGCTAAATATCGGTGTGATATTATTGAAATGTTTCATATCCCCGTAGATCAGAATCTTTTGGGATTAACTGGTACTCATTTAGGAGATATAACTCAGATACACTCCCATCAGCAAGCCTTACGCCAGTGTAAGGATTATTTGAGTGAACATTTCTGGACCCGCCCACTGATCGAAGAAGATGATACGGCTGAAGCTGCACGACGATTATCGGAAGGTAAATTACCTACAACTGCTGCAGTAATTGCGAATAAATCCTGTGCTAATCTTTATGGCCTAGAAATCCTTTCTGAGAGTATTCATGATTTGAAGCATAACTTGACATTATTTATTGGAGTAAGGAAACTGGAGGATGTATGAATAGTGTTGGTATCATTGGCTTTGGCAGATTTGGGAAAGTATTGGCCAATATTTTACAAAAAGGATTTTCAATTAAAGCCTATGACCCCGAGCTAATACATATTTTTCCTGGTGTTTCATTTGTAAGTCTGGATGAAGTTTTAGAAGAAAAGGTCGTTTTTATTGCTGTTCCTATTAGGAAATTTGAATCAACGATCCAGGAAATTGAAATTAACCTTTCTAATGAAACCACGATTATTGATGTGTGTTCTGTGAAAAAATATCCTGTAAAAGTTATGCAAACTATTTTAAAGGATAACGTAGGTATTATTGCTACCCATCCTATGTTTGGACCTGATTCATTTATTTCAAACAAACGTTTAAAAATGATGATGAACAATACAAGAGACGTTTATAATCGGTTTGATTTTTGGAAACAATATTTTCTTGATCAAGGCATACAGGTAATAGAAATGTCTCCAGACCAACATGATGAAATGGCTGCAAAAACTCAAGGAGTCACTCATTTTTTGGGACGGATGTTAAAAGAATTTGGGATTAGAAAAACATCTATTGATACCCAAGGATTTCGTGACCTATTGGATCTTGTAGAACAAACTTGCAATGATACTTGGGAGCTTTATATAGACTTACAGGTCTATAATCCTTATACAGATGAAATAATTGAAAAGTTAAAACTGGCAACTAAATCATTGGATAATCATTTAAAGGAATTAAAAAATGTGGGAAATTAACAGCTGGAGAAAGTTTGAAGGGAAACACATACCCCATTATCCAGATCAAAATCACTTGAAGCAAGTTGAGAATACCTTGAAGTCATTCCCGCCATTGGTTTTTGCTGGAGAAGTGCGTTCGCTAAAACAATCATTAGTTGAAGTTGTAGAAGGAAATAGTTTTTTACTACAAGGTGGTGATTGTGCTGAGAGCTTTACAGAATTTCATGCTGATAATATCCGAGATACATTTCGTGTTATTTTACAGATGGCTGTGATTCTTACATCTGGAATAAACTTACCAGTAGTTAAAGTTGGTCGTATGGCTGGACAATTTGCTAAACCTAGATCAAGCTCCACGGAAACAAAAGATGGGACTGAACTTCCAAGTTATACTGGTGATATTATTAATGATATTCAATTTGATTCAGATAATAGAAAACCAAACCCTGATAGAATGCTCAAGGCTTATTCTCAGGCTGCATCCACTTTGAATTTGTTGAGGGCTTTTGCAGATGGGGGTTATGCAGATTTACGACACGTTAATTCTTGGAATATGGGTTTCGTGAAAAGTGGTCCTCAGGGTGAAAGATACCGTCATTTGGCCCATCAAATACAGGAGAGTCTAAATTTCATGGAAGCTTTAGGGATTAATGCAAATAATACTCCACAGCTTCGCCAAGTTAATTATTATACTAGCCATGAAGCATTATTACTTCCTTATGAAGAAGCACTTACAAGAATAGATTCTACATCTGGAGATATTTATGATACATCCGCTCATTTTGTTTGGATTGGT
The DNA here is from genome assembly GCA_002718285.1 of Fidelibacterota bacterium. The sequence goes on along the minus strand of PBAR01000030.1, from coordinate 29,634 downwards.
GATAGAACCAGATTCAAAGATAGTGCACACGTAGAATTTTGCAGAGGCATCAAAAATCCAATTGGAATTAAATGTGGGCCATCTTTAGATCCAGAAGAACTTATTGAATTATTGGATATTCTTAATCCAAATGATGAAGGTGGTCGGATTACATTAATCGCTCGCTTTGGCCATGATCAGGTAGAATCATATTTGCCGAAATTAATTCGAAAAATAAAATCAGAAGGTCGAACAGTTATATGGTCATGCGATCCTATGCATGGGAATACGATTAAAAGCAGTGATGGAATAAAAACTCGTACCTTTGATTCGATTATGAATGAAGTAAAACAAAGTGTATCCGTACATAAGGCAGAAGGATCAAGATTAGGAGGAATACACTTAGAGATGACAGGACAAAATGTCACAGAATGTACTGGGGGTTTGGATGACATATCTGATAAAGATTTAACAGACAGATATAGAACTCACTGTGATCCAAGGCTCAATGCAAATCAAGCTATTGAATTGGCTTTTCTTGTAGCCGATGAATTAAAGAATAATGGTCATTAAAGGGGGAATTTCATTTCCTGGTGATAAGTCTATATCCCATCGAGCACTTATGTTAGCTTCAATTGCAGATGGAGATTCAAGAATTTCAAATCTTTCAACAGGAGAAGATATCCAATCTACCAGAGTTTGTTTAGAATCATGTGGTATCAAAATTAATGAAGATGATGGCATAGTTGTTGTCACTGGGGGGAAATTCTCGGATCCTGATCAACCATTAAATTGTGGGAACTCTGGAACCACAACTCGATTACTTATAGGTTTATTGGCTGGGCAGGGTATTAACGCCACCTTTACTGGAGATAAATCTCTTAGAGCTCGACCAATGAATCGTATATTAAACCCTCTTTCTCAAATGCAACTCAGATCAAAAAGTGATGGAGGGAGGCTCCCAGTAACTATTTACAAAAGTATGATAAAGGGTATTAATTATAAATCTCCTATAGCTAGTGCTCAGATAAAGTCAGCTCTTATTTTTGCAGGGTTGGGCGCAAGAAGTAATACATCAATTACTGAACCAATTCTCTCGAGAAATCACACTGAAAAAATGCTGAAAGTACTAGGAGTAAATCTTTTTACTGATGGATTTGTAACAACAGTTTCCCGATTAAAATCACCTCTTCGCAATTTCAATCTGAATGTCCCTGCTGATCCATCAACATGTGCGTTTTTTGCGGCAGCTGTAGCTCTTGTACCAGGATCTAATATTATAATAGATAGGATCTTATGGAATCCTACACGAAATGGGTTTTTTTCAGTAATTGATAAGATGGGTGTGGGTATAGAATATATTGATCAATGGGAAGAAGCTGGAGAAAGAATAGCAAAATTGAATGTATTCTTTAAATCCTTAAAAGGAATTAATATCACAAAAAAACAAATACCAACTTTGATTGATGAATTACCAATCATTGCAATTCTTGCAACCCAGGCTGAAGGAAAAACAGTAGTATCTGGTGCAGAAGAACTTCGTTTCAAAGAGTGTGATAGAATTAATGCGATCTGTTTGAATCTAAAACGGATGGGGGCCGATATTAAAGAATTACAGGATGGTTTTATAATTAACGGGCCAAAAGAATTAGTTGGTAATAAGATAAAAACTTTTGATGATCATCGTATTGCCATGGCATTTACAATCGCAGGACTAATTTCACGTGGAGATGTGGTAATTGATAATCAAGAATGTGTTTCCATCTCTTTTCCTGAATTCTTTAATGAATTAAGCAGGTTGAAAAAATGAAACAATTTGCTGTTGTCGGTGATCCAATTGAACATAGTTTGAGCCCAATGCTTCATAAAGAAATCTATCGTCAATTAGGAATTAAGGCTTCATTTGAAATAGCTCATATAGAGAAGGAATATCTTCAAATATTTATCAACGAAAACAAATTAGATGGATTCAATGTGACTATACCCCACAAAGAATCAATTATTCCATATTTAGATAAATTAGATAAATCTGCAGAAGCCATTGGTGCAGTAAATTGTGTAAAAAGAGAAAAAGGATATAATACTGACTGGATTGGATTTCTAAATGCAATGACTAATAATGATATAGAGATTAATGGGAAAAATTGTCTTATAATTGGAGCTGGTGGTGCTGCACGTGCTATTGCTTATGCATTTGTTCAGGCCAAAGCTAAATCAATTATTTTTCATAATAGAACAAAAAGTAAGGTGAAGACTTTAGCTGATTGGATAAATAAGTTATATCCAGAAAATAATTCTTTTGGAGAACCAGAGATCGTTGTTAATTGTACACCAATTGGGATGTGGCCAAATACTAATTCTATACCCATGAATATAGATAGCATAACAACAATTAATGTTTTAGTAGATACTATTTATAATCCCTTTGAGACTCGGTGGCTTAAAATGGGTAAAACAATAGGAATAAAAACAATAAGAGGGTTGGATATGTTTATTTTTCAAGGTTTAGCATCAGCTGATATATGGTTTGGCAAAAAAGTTTCAATAAAACTTGACTTAGAAACAATTAAAAAGGTATTAAAAAGAGAATTATGTTAGCAAGATTAAAATTTTTAACAGCAGGAGAATCCCATGGACGCGGGCTTTTAGGGATATTAGATGGTATACCTGCAGATTTGATAGTTACAGAAGAATATATCGGTTTTCAATTAGCAAGAAGTCAGATGGGACACGGACGTGGAGGACGGATGAAAATTGAAAAAGATAGGGCAGAGATCTGGTGTGGTGTCCGCCATGGAAAAACATTGGGTTCCCCTATTGGACTATTAGTGCAAAATAAGGACTGGGAAAATTGGACAAATAAAATGTCCGTTTCACCTGTAGATAATAAAATTAAAAAAATTATCCTTCCGCGCCCTGGACATGCAGACCTAGCAGGAATAAAAAAATATGGATTTGATGACATCCGGAATGTTCTAGAACGTTCAAGTGCTCGAGAAACAGCTATGAGGGTAGCTTTAGGTTCGGTCTGTCGAAAATTTATTGAAGAATTTGGTATTCAGGTTGGTAGTAGAGTTGTTCAAATTCATAATGTAAAGGATAAAACAGAAATCGGTAAAAATATAAGTCCTAATGAGTTGAGCAAAAAAGTTGATTTATCTCCCGTCCGATGCATAGATAAGGAAATTGAATTAGAAATGATAAAGGCTATTGACGAAGCAAAAGCTGCAGGCGATTCTGTAGGTGGGATTTTCAATGTTATTGCAACGGGGTTACCTTATGGTCTAGGATCTCCAATGCAGTGGGATCGGAAGCTACAGGCAAGAATTTCTACTATGATGATGAGTGTAAATGCATTTAAAGGTATTGAAATTGGTAGCGGAGTGGATGGTTCAGAAAAACTGGGTAGTGAAGTGCATGATGAGATTGGTTGGGATGGAGAAAAATATACCAGGTATTCAAATAATGCAGGTGGTATAGAAGGTGGTATGAGCAATGCTCAGCCAATTATCTTAAGTATGGCGATGAAGCCTATTGCTACATTAATTAAACCGTTACGTTCTATAGATATTATTACCAAAGAAAAAAAAGATGCTCATAAAGAACGTACTGATAGTTGCGCTGTTCCAGCAGCATCGATTATCGCAGAAAGCATGCTTTGTTTTGTATTAGCAGATGCATTACTTGAGAAATTTGGTGGTGATACTATTGATCAAATCAAAGCACATATGGATGCTACAGCAGAATATTGATGAATATTTATTTGATTGGAATGATGGGGTCTGGTAAATCTATTGTTGGTAATATGCTAGCAAAAATAATAGATATGCCATTTGTTGATTTGGATAAAGAAATTGAAAAAAAAGCTGGAAAGTCAATCGCTGAAATTTTTGTGAATGACGGAGAAATAATTTTTAGAACTATGGAATCAAAACAGTTAAGACTAATCTTTGATTCAATTATCTCTTGTGGCGGAGGTGTTATATTGAATAAAAAAAATTGTACTTTTATTAAACAAAATGGAAGTACGATTTTATTAACTGCATCTATAGAAGTATTATCCCAAAGATTACAAGGTTCAAGAACAAGGCCGCTACTTTCAGGAAAAAATAATTTAGAAATTTTATCTGATTTGTGGTTAGAACGTAAATCGCAATATTTAAATACAGCAGATTTGGTTATTGATACTGATGGAAAAACAGTGGAAAAAATTTCACAAGAAATAATAAAAAAATTAAATATATGAAAACAATTCAGGTAGAATTAGGCCTAAGGTCCTATCAAGTTCATGTAAAATCGGGCTTGATTGAAAAGATTCCTGTACTATTAAGTAAAAATAATCATGGGCAAAAATGGGTTATAATCTCTCAGCATGGTTTATTGGAATTGTTTGGTTTTGAATTAATATCTGTTTTGAGAAGGCAGCATTTCAATATTGATTATGTTACTTTACCTATGGGAGAAGCTGCGAAGAGTATAAAAGAATTCAGTAGTATTATAAGCCAATTATCCGAACTTGGATGTGATAGATCTACAACTGTCTTAGCTTTAGGTGGTGGAGTCGTTGGTGATATATCTGGATTTGCCGCTTCAACTTTTATGCGTGGAATTGAATATTTTCATATTCCCACAACTCTATTAGCTATGGTTGATTCATCCATTGGAGGAAAAACAGGGATCAATATTGTGGCAGGAAAAAATATGGTAGGTACGTTTTACCAACCAAAAGGGGTTTTTGTTGATCCAAATATTTTATCATCTCTTCCCAGAACGGAAGTGATTGCAGGATTGGGCGAAGTAATTAAATATGGTGCAATAAAAGATGCCGATTTTCTTAGGGAAATTTATACTTGGCTCAATGATATTGATTCATTTCCGTTTGAAGAAGCAATCAGAAGATGCTGTGAGATTAAAGCTGGAATTATATCAATAGATGAACAGGAAAATGATCTTCGCAGAATTCTGAATTTTGGACATACTATAGGTCATGCTCTTGAAGCATATCTTGGCTATGGAAAGATCAGGCATGGAGAAGCCGTCGCTCTTGGTATGAAATGTTCAAGTTGGATTTCTGAAAGAATTAATAATTTTTCGAATAAAGATGCAGAATATTTGAATGCAGTAATTAATAAACTACCTCTTCCAAAGATTCCCACAATTAACGCGGACCATCTAATACCATTTGTTAAGATGGATAAAAAATCGAAAAAAGGAAATTTAAATTTTGTAGTTCTTGATTGCTTAGGAAATGCAACTATTTGTAAAAATGTTTCAGAAGAATTAATTCGTAATTCTTTAGAGGTACTTAATTGAATATCCTCGTAGTAAATGGTCCAAACCTGAATTTACTTGGACTAAGAGAACCAGAAATTTATGGTGATGAGACCCTATCTGATATTGAAAATTGGTTAAATAAACAGCCAGAAGCGAATACACATTCTATCTCTTGGTTCCAGTCCAACCATGAAGGAGAAATTATTGATAAATTGCATTCATTAAGCCCAAAACTCGATGGTATAATAATAAACCCTGGCGCATTTACACACTATTCTTATGCCATTAGAGATGCTATTAGTTCAATTCATGTTCCCACTGTTGAAGTACATTTGAGCAATATTCATAATCGGGAAGACTTTAGGAAAATTTCTGTTATTAAGGATGTTTGTAAAAAACAGTTTTATGGAAAAGGAAAAATTTGCTATCTGGATGCATTAAGGACTTTATTAAAGAATTAATGATTTTTTGCAATATCATCTACATTTTTTTATTTTCTTTTTGCACTTTTTTAAAAGGCGAAAATCTACAGATTACGAAATTGATGGAAATGAAAATGGAAGTCCCTGTGGTCGGACCTGTAATAATGACATTTAATCAAACTGTTGCTCCTGGTTTTTATAAAAACGAAGAAAAGCGAGAGGCAGAACGTTTATTATTTAGATGGATAGGTGGAGATATTTCAGGAGAAATTATGATTGCTGGAACCGATAAGATTATAAAATATGATTTTTCTGATGAAGAATATTGGCTGCAATCCCCTAAAGACTATTTCGCAAAGAAAGTAAAAGATACTAGCAATACTAAAAAAACACCATATTCATTTACTTTTGACTTTGATGATGAAGATAATCCTCCCAAGATTAGTCGTCATAGTGAAGATAATATAGAAGAAATCCATGGGCATCGTACTAGAAAATGGATTACTACTATTGCTAACTCTAAGAAAAAAATGATTATAGAGGAATGGTATGTGAAAAAATTACCATTGTTAGATCTTCATGACTCACTTAAATCTGAGATGATATCTCTTTTTAATCCAGGTACTGTAGCATTATCAACAAATAGATTTAATTTTACATCTGATCTTATTTTAGATCGGTTGGATACTCTAAACTCTTTTGAAACTATTCCTGGCCGATCGTTAAAATCGAATTTTATTTTATATGAAGGCGATGTGAAACCTAAGTTTACCATAAGTTTTCAAATAATAGAACTATATGCTGAATCAGTAGATACTGCATTTTTTACTATTCCAGAACAATTCAAGAAAACTGTAAAATAATTAACTATATTCCGCGCTTTAAAATATTAACCTTATTAACAATTTAATTCTTTGGAGATTATATAAATGAAAAAAGTACTTATATATTTTTCGATTTTTGTATCAATTTATGGTAATTCTGAAAAAATATATGTGGAAATGTATACCCTGGATAATGGGATGACTGTTATTTTAAATCAGGATAATAATGAATCCAGTGTTTTCGGTGCAATTGCTGTAAAAGGAGGTGGGAAACAGGATCCAGCTGATGCTACTGGCATTGCACATTATCTTGAGCATATGTTATTTAAAGGGACATCGGATCTTGGAACGGTGGATTACGCTTCAGAAAAAGTATTCTTGGATAGTATTGAAATATTATATGATCAATTAGGCATTACCACAAATGCTGATAAACGTTTACAAATTCAAAAAAAAATAAATAATCTGAATATTCAAGCATCTGAATATGCGATTCCCAATGAATTTGATAGGTTGGTAGAAAGCATAGGTGGAACTGGTGTGAATGCATTTACAAATGATGACATGATTGTATATATTAGTAGTTTTCCTGGACACCAGATTAATAAATGGTTGGATATAAATAGTCACCGATTTGTTAATCCTGTTTTCCGTTTATTTCAATCTGAATTGGAAACAGTTTATGAAGAAAAAAACCGGGCCATGGATAATATGTTTAGAAAATTAGTTGAAGAATATTTGTATAATTTTTTTAAGAAACATCCATATGGTCAGCAAACAGTTATTGGGACTGTAGACCACTTAAAAAACCCGTCTTTATCAAAAATGAAGGACTATTATGATAAATATTACGTTGCGAATAATATGTATTTAATGTTATCTGGCGATTTTAATGTAAATGGTATTAAAGAAAAAATAGAGAAAACATTTGGGAAACTAAAATCAGGTGAATCACCATCGTTTGTAAATATTCAAGAAAATCCTTTTCGTGGTAGAGAAGTAATATCAAAAAGGCTTACTCCAATTCGCATTGGTATAATTGGTTTTCGTATGCCAAATCCCAGACACAGGGATTATGAAACTTTGATGGTGATTCAAAATTTGTTTAATAATAGATCATCTACAGGGTTGTTAGATCGTTTAACAGTCGAGAATAAATTATTAGCTACTCAAGCAATCCCGGAATTGGCGGGTGCTGACCTAGGTGGAATGGCTTTTCTTTTTATCCCAAAATTAATTTTTCAAACATTTAATGGTGCGGAAAATCTTGTATTAGATCAGATACAAAAAGTCAAGGATGGTGAATTTGATAATGAATTTTTTGAAGCTATTAAACTTTCCATGATTCAGGATCATGAATCAGCTTTGGAAAGTACAAATAACCGATTAAACTATTTTCTTAAGCTTATGTATGATTATGATAACTGGGATGATATTATGGGATATCCCGATAGAATCAGTGGTATAGATAAAGAAGAAGTTATTAGGGTAGCAAATAAATATTTCGGGAATGATTATCTTGTGTTGAAATCAAGAATAGGTTTCCCTAAGAAAACAAAACTGGAAAAACCTCCTTATAAATCAGTAAAGCCAAAGAATAATGAGAGTAAGTCTAATTATTCTTTAAAATTTGAATCTATCCCCGAAGAAAAATTAACTCCGAGATATATAGATACTGAAAAAGATGTTTTAAGTACTAAGATAGCAGATAATTATTACTACCATCATGCAATTAATCCAGTTAACAGCATATTTACAATGCGCTTGGAATACGGTATTGGTTCAAGAGAAAACTCTGCTCTTGAATATGCAGCAGGTTTATTATCTATGATAGGTAATAATGAATACACTTTTGATCAATTTAAAGAAGAACTTCAAAAAATTGGGGCTACTATAGATCCATTTATTGATAGAGACTATTTTGGTTTTAATATTAGAGGTTTTGATAAGTATTTCGATCAAACTATTGAATTAGCAGGTAGTTTTTTATCAGGTATGAATGTCCGGGAAGAAGATGAAAAAAAACTGAAAAAACTAATTCAAGGTAGTGTTATTGAAAGGAAATTTGAGGCTAGAGAACCAAGCGCAAAAGGGGACGCTCTCAAAAATTTTTCTCTTTATAGAGAAAATTCACGTTTGCTTACCCGTGCGACAGTAAAAGAAGTAAAAAAAATGGATCATCTCTATCTTCTAGAGCAAATTAAAGATGCTATGCTTGTAGAAACTAATGTATTCTATACTGGAAGCTTGGATAATAAAAGAGTAATTGAAAAAGTTAAAGAAAATATTGTATTAAATGAAAATTTGCGTAAATCACAATCTCCTATTATAGATGAATTAAAACTGCCCAGTTCTAATACAGTCTATTTTTATAATGATAAAAAAGCTGTGCAGAGTCAGGTTTATATTTTAACTGAAGGATCAGAGATGAGTCTTGAAGATCGTAATATTTCTTTGGCCTTTGATCGTTATTTTGGGGCTGGCATGGCTGGCATTGTTTTTCAGGAAATAAGAGAGTTTAGATCTTTGGCTTATTCAGCCAGAGGAACTTACCAAAGACCTTATTTTTTAAATGGGAAGGGGTATTTTCAAGGTTATATGGGTAATCAGGCTGATAAGACGATTGAAGCATTGGAAGCTTATTTAGATTTGTTAATGAATATGCCTGAAAAGAGTAATAGAACTGAAAAAATTAAATCAGGTCTAATACAATCACTGAATTCAAAGAAGCCGAATTTTAGAGTAGTTGGACAGCGTGTTAAAACTTGGAAGCACCAAGGCTATAAAGCAGACCCTAGAATAATCCAGAATGAACACTTTCAGGAATTGGAGTTCCAAGATATTATAGATTTTTATCAAAGCTATATAAAAAAAGATGTAGTTACTATAGCGATTGTTGGCGATAAACGTAAGATTGATATGGAAAAACTTTCTAAATTTGGCAAGATTATAGAAGTATCTAAAAAGGATATATTTAATTGATAAAATGATAAAACGAATAGTCCTATTCCTATGGGTTGGATCCGTTTTATCTAACACTGATTATTTTCAGCAACATGTTGCTTATGAAATCAGTGTGGAGTTGGATGACCAAAGGCATACTCTTTCTGCAAATGAAAAGATAGCATATACTAACAATTCTCCAGATACATTAAATATTATCTGGTTTCATCTATGGCCCAACGCATATAAAAATGATTCCACCGCATTGGCAAAACAATTTCTCCGTTTAGGCATTACACGATTTAAATATACAAAAGATAAAGATCGAGGCTATATTGACAGTTTGGATTTTTCTGTGGATGGAGTAAATGCTGAATGGGAATTCCACCCAGACTGGATTGATGTAGCCAAGGTAATCTTGCCAGAACCATTGGCACCAAATGGAACTGTTATTATTGAAACCCCTTTTTTTGTAAAACTTCCGAAAATAATCTCTCGTCTTGGTCACACAGGAAAACATTATGAAATAACTCAATGGTATCCAAAACCTGCTGTGTATGATAAAAATGGATGGCATCCAATGCCCTACCTTAACATGGGAGAATTTTATAGTGAGTTTGGATCTTTCGATGTCAAAATTACATTGCCTAGAAGCTATAGGATTATGGCTACAGGAGATTTATTTAATGGAGAAACTGAACTTGCTTGGCTGGATTCATTGGCGGGTATTGGGGATTCATTAAATCGATTAGATGATAAGGAATTCAAAAAAGAAATAAAAAAATTGGTCAAAAAAAATAAAAAAATAAAAAAGAAAAATAAAGATACAGCTTCCAAAGATTTAATAGTGGTGAAAACGGTTCATTTTAAACAGGACAAGGTTCATGATTTTGCGTGGTTTGCAGATCTGAATTGGATCGTACAGAAAGGTCAATTATGGTTGGAAGATTCTACTAGGAAGATCACTTTATGGAGTATGTACCTACCAAAAAATGCCACACTTTGGAAATCATCAATTGAATATCTGCATGACTCTGGGTATTGGTATAGCAGGTTCTATGGAGATTACCCCTATAATCATATCACTGCAGTAGATGGGGATATGTCTGCTGGTGGAGGAATGGAATATCCTAATATTACTGTTATATCTAGATCTGGTTCAGAAGATCTATTAGAATACGTTATTATGCATGAAGTAGGTCATAACTGGTTTTATGGTATATTGGGAAATAATGAGAGAGATCATACATGGATGGATGAAGGGTTAAATGAATACACTAATATTCGTTATTGGGAAAAAAAGTATAAGGATAGAGGAAATCGATTTGTCATTCAAGACTTCCTTCAGAATAAATTACGAATTGGGAAAAATTTTGATATTAATTCTTTTCATTACTTTGCCTTTGCAGGATCTGGAAAAAGTAAGGATTCCCAACCCTTAAATATAACTGCGGATAACAATTTTAGTTATGCTAATTATAGCCAGAATTACATGAGACCTGCAGTTATGATGAGGTTTTTACAACACTATATTGGTGAACAAAAAATGGATGAGATAATGCAGGATTTTTACGAAAACTGGAAATTTCGCCATCCTCATCCAGATGACCTTAAATACTTTTTTAAGAAGCACCTTGATGAAAATATAGACTGGTTTTTCGAAGATGTATTTGAAAAGACAAGTTATATTGATTTTGGTCTTTCAAAGAAAGAAGGAAATATTTTATTAACTAATCACGGGACATTTAAAGTCCCAGTTGAAATTGCGTATTATGATGGATTAGGAGATGAAATAAGCCGATCCTGGGTAAAGACAAATAGGATAACTACAATACTGGGTCTACCTTCAAATACTGTAAACGCTACGATTGATCCAGATAAGTATATGCCAGATATTAACCGCTCAAATAATGCTACAAATCGAGGTATAAATCCACATTTTATCTTTGATAAACCCAGCTACTACAATCGGGATATATACATTTTACCTTGGCTCTTTTCTTATAATACCTACAACGGATTCACACCTGGTTTAGTTTTTTGGAATGGTTTTCTTCCTGGATATGATAAGCGTTCTACAATCTTGAATGTGATGTATGACTTTAAAAATAATAAACCGGTTGGCATTTTACAGTTTAATAAAGGTCTCGACCAGATTCCTTTTTTTCACTCTGCAAGTTTGAATTTAGGGTTTTCTACGATCTCTGGAAGGAGCGGTCTGAAGCTAGGTTTTAATGGGACCATAAAAAAGCCATTATCCAAAAGCCCGATATCAAAACTGGGGGCTTGGTTTTTTTACCATAATCTTAAGCGAAATGCTCTAGATCCCGATATCTACGATTCTGGTAATTATACTATTTTTTCAATTAAATCCGAAAAACTCTGGCGTCCAAACATTTTAAAAAGTTATTCCATAAAACCTCATTTAAAAATTGGTAATGGATTTTTTAATGGTGTATTGAATACTGAATTTAGTTATAGAGCAACAAAGGAGATCGAAACTTCGTTAATGGCGGGATTTGGTTCATTTTTAATTTTTGGCAATATGCCATTGCAATATCGATACTATATATGTGGCACTTTAGACCCCGACTTTGAATATCAAGTGATCAATAGAAGGGATGGGAATAATACTGGTTACAAAGTAATTACTGATGCTTACTATGGAAAGGGTATCAGAGGAATTATATTAGAAAATCCAATTCTTTCTACAGATAGAATGTTTTGGTATTTCAAAGTTGATCAATCGATACCTCTTTTTCCTGGAAAGCTTTTCTTTGATATTGCTGGCAGTTCTGATTTTGATAGGAATCATTATGCTGTGGCTGGTATCTTATTAGGGCCACTTATTATTCCACTGTATCAAGATTGGGAACATAAATCTATAATTCCAGATAGTTTTTCTTGGATTAAAGATAGATTAAGGTTAAAACTTAATTTTGATTTTGATTTTATGTTATAATAGGATTTTTCTCTTTTTTTGATACAAAACGTTGATAAACAATTATCTATTCTTTTATTAGACTGGTCTTATTTTGTAAATTAGTCCTTGTCTTTAGCCGTCCTAAAAATGTTTTCGAGGTAATTGTATATGCCAAACTGGGATAAAGAACAATTTATAAATCATCTTAGAGAAAATTGTAATAGAGAAATTGCTAAAATTGGTGTTTCCGTTATTGAATTTTCTGAATTGCATGGTACGGACCTTTCTTGGGGAAGAGGTGAGGACCATGGTACTCTAACCTATCGTTGTGAATCTGATATAGGACCTCTCCCTTTGTTTCATATGACTTCAAAAGGGCAATTGAACTTACAAATCAATTTTATGCGCAATAAGGGCATACCGCCAATGGTTGTACATGATATTGTATTGAAATTAGAATCTAATTTTCTTCGTGATTACGACGAGATAGAATACCCAAGTGATGTATTTGTATCTATGGAAGATTTATTTCATACTCAGTCACAGGTGGATAAATTTTTAAAGACAATGGAAGGTGCCACTTATCGATTAAAACAGTAATTTTCGAAAATTACCTATTTAAATAAGAAGCTCCTTAAATGGAGCTTTTTTATTTATAAGTTTTTCAATATAAAATTATAGACCCATTGAAAGAATATAAACTAGGAATAAATATAAAAATGATAATTATATATTCATTAAGTAATTTTCTATTCAAAATGGTTCATCGATTATTAGATAAACAAGTTATTATTTTATCACTTCTTTCCTTACTAAATGGTGATTATCCTGCAAAGGATGAATTGCCTATTAATATGACCAAAGAAGAAATTACCAGGATAAACGAGATATATACAATGGGTCGTGATACAGACCCTCCCCCATTTCCTGTACGAAATGTAGCAGAATTTGAACGTATGCAGGGTGTTATTATTCGCTACCCATTTGGCATCTCATTGCCTCTAATTACGGAAATATCGGAAAATGTTATTATTTATTGTCTGGTATCTGTAAGCGAGCAAAATACTGCTGAAAATTTATTACAAAATGGTGGGGTGAATATGAACAATATTGAATTTGTTCTTGGCAATACTGATAGTTATTGGACTCGCGATTATGGACCATGGTGGGTAGTTGATGGACAGCGAAATATGTCTATAGTAGATTTTACATATAATAGACCACGGCCTAATGACAATGATGCTCCATTGAAAATATCTAATTACCTTAATGTACCGTATTTTGCAACCGATATTGTACACGCTGGCGGGAATTATATGACAGATGGATTAGGAATAGCTGCATCTTCAACACTGGTTTTTGAAGAGAATGAAATAACAAGTGATTCAGTTTTGCAGATTATGCAGAGCTATTATGGAATTATAGACTACCATTTATTATCTGATCCGAATAATACCTATATTGATCATATTGATTGTTGGGCAAAATATCTTAGCTCTACCAAAGTATTGGTAAGAGAAGTGCCCGCAAACCATGAACAGTTTGATGAGATTGAAGAAGTAGCGGCGTATTTTTCTAATTCAATGAATAGATGGGAAGAATTTTGGGAAGTCTATAGGGTATGGTCACCTGCAAATGAACCATATACCAATTCCCTAATATTAAATGAAAAAGTGTTAGTTCCTCTTACTGGAGGAAGTTGGGATGGTGAAGCATTAGATATCTATCAAGATGCTATGCCTGGTTACGAAATCATAGGTTTTACAGGGTCTTGGCAATCTACTGATGCTCTTCATTGCAGAATCAAAGGGTTACCCGATTTGGAGATGCTACAGATTTTTCATAATCCAGTAAATGATTCTACAGCACCAAGTGAAAGTGGATATGAAGTAAAGGTCTATATAGACGATTTGAGTAATACTGGATTAATTGAAGATTCAATAAAAATTTTTTGGAAACCATCTGATACAGAATTCTGGTCAATATCTCAAATGAATCGTATAGATATTCCTGATTCTATTAATACTCATATTGGCTGGATTCCTGTATCAGCTTTTACTGGTAATATTCAATACTATATACAAACTGCAGATTCATCGGGACGTGTTGAAAATCATCCGTTAGCAGGTTTCCATGAATTTCTTGCTATGCCAGGAGAAAATCCTTGTTATGCTTGGCTATTAGGGGATCTGGATAATACAAGTAAGATTGATATCTTTGATATATTGATTCTTGTAGATATTATTAGTATGGGTATTTCATTTGGAATTTGTCCTAGCCATGTTGCAGATTTCAATGGAGATAATGTGCTAGATGGAATAGATATAGCAATGCTCGCAAGTCAGATTATCAATCCTTGATATTTATAAATATGAATCCTTTATTTAAATATGTTTAGAGTACTATAAATTCTGGTCCTTTTTCAGGAGATAATATGAAAATTGATATAAAAAAGATTAATGAATACACTCGGGAATTTCATATTGATATTCCCTGGGTTGAACTAAAAGATGATTTTAATATCAGTCTGAAAAAGTTTAGTAAAAAAGTAAAAATTCCGGGATTTCGACCAGGGAAGGCTCCGATACAGAGACTGCTAAAGCAGTTTCAGCCAAATATCGAGGCTGATTTTATGGAAGATAATTTTCAAAAATATTATCTTATGGCAGTTCAGCAGGAAAAATTAATACCCGTAAATAAAGCTGAGATAAGTGATGTACATTTTCATATGAATGAACATTTTACTTTTAAAGCCAAGTTTGAAATTGAACCACAAAACACCCTTCCCAAATTTAAAAAGAGTATGCTCCAAGTACAGAAAACCAAATATATACATGATGAACAAGATATTGATGATGCCATTTTACAATTGAGAAAATCACATGCACGAATTCAATCAATTGATGATGGTGCGATTGAAGGAGATTTCATCGTATGCACATTGCAAAAACTAGATNAGAGTGGNGTCCCAATTATCGGTAAAAAATANGAGAAACAATATTTGAAAGTTGGAGACGGTTCATTTACTGATNATCAAAAACAGAAGCTAATTGGNCTGAAAACAGACCAAAAAGCTAGGCTTACATTGCCAATAAATAAAGATGGAGATAATGCAGAGTACGAGTTGTTGGTAAATAATGTCGAACGTGAAATACTTCCTGATTTTGATGATGAATTTCTTAAACAAATTAATCCAGAATTAAAATCTTTAGATGCTTTGCGAGATGATGTTGAAAAAAAAATCCAAGCTAATTTTGAAGAACGGTCACAATCAACTTTTGAAAAGGATTTGATTGATAGTTTAATTAGTATTTCAAATCCTAATTTTTCAGCAAGTATGGCTGAAAATTATTTAAATAATCTCATCCAAGATTTAAAGAAACAAAACAATAGTGAGCACCTTGATGAAAACAAGGTTCGCGAGCAGTATAAACCTTTGGCAGAACGTAATCTGAAATGGTATTCTTTGCGAAAATTGTTGATTGAACAGGAAAATATAATTGCCACTAAAGAAGATATAGAGAATGAAATCAAAAACTTAATTGCACGCTCATCTAGTTCGGAAAAAGAGATAAAAAAATATTACAAGAAACCTAGTAATCGAGATAGACTAGGGGAAGATATTATTGAAAAGAAAATCTTGGAATACCTGAAGCAATTTGCTAAAGTCAAAGAGGTAGAAGTGAAAACAAAAGATATACGTGGACAAAAATATGAGCATTGATATTAAAACATTGAATCAGTTAGTTCCCATGGTAGTGGAGCAGTCTGGAAGGTCTGAACGTGCATTTGATATATACTCCCGGCTATTGAAGGAAAGAATTGTTTTCTTAGGAACGCCTATAGAAGACTCCATTGCATCCTTAGTTATTGCCCAGTTACTATTTTTAGAAGCAGAAGATGATAAGAAAGATATTTATCTCTATATTAATTCGCCAGGTGGAATTATTACTTCAGGTATGGGCATCTATGATACCATGCAGTATATTAAGCCAAATGTTGCTACTATCTGTCTTGGCCAAGCAGCTAGCATGGCAGCTTTTCTATTGGCTGGAGGCNCAAAAGGGAGAAGATCTGCATTGCCGAATTCCCGTATTATGATTCATCAGCCTTTAGGCGGTGCAGAGGGGCAGGCAACTGATATTAAAATTCAAGCAGATGAAATCTTAAGGATGAAAAAACAACTTAATATGATTCTTGCAAAAAATAGTGGTCAAACTCTTAAAAAAATTGAAACTGATACAGATCGAAATAATTTTATGAGTTCTACCGAAGCAAAAAAATATGGTATCATAGATATAATCCTCACCAAACGTAAATGAAACCTCCTGATACTGGTAAAGGGAAAAAACTGGGTATTAATCTGGATCCCGAGCTAAATAACAACCCTCATTCTGGTTTTAAGGTTACCTTACAAAAGCCGGCAAAAATTAAAACACATCTTGATACCCATGTTATAGGACAAGATAGCGTAAAAAAATCTATAGCTGTTGCTGTATATAATCACTATAAACGTATCTTACATCAGTCTTATTATTCCGATGTGGAGCTAGATAAAAGTAATATACTGTTAATTGGCTCTACTGGTACAGGAAAGACTTTGATAGCTCAAACTTTAGCTCGGTTTTTATCTGTTCCTTTCGCAATAGCAGATGCTACCACCCTAACAGAAGCAGGATATGTTGGAGAAGATGTGGAAAATATTCTAGTCAGNCTACTTCAGGTTTCAAACTATAATATTTCTGCTGCTGAAAAAGGGATAATTTATATTGATGAGATAGATAAAATTGGTCGTAAAATGGCAAGTGCTTCTATAACTCGTGATGTAAGCGGCGAAGGGGTTCAGCAGGCATTGTTAAAAATATTGGAAGGAACTATTGCAAATGTTCCTCCGAAAGGAGGGCGTAAGCATCCCGAGCAAAATTTAATTGCTTTGGATACTTCGAATATTCTCTTTATTTGTGGNGGTTCTTTTTTAGGTTTAGAAGAGATTATTTCAAATCGAATGGGAAAAGGCGAACTGGGATTTTCAACAGAAAGAAGATCTAAAATAAAAAGTAGTAGCTTCATTATTAATGATGTTCGGCAGGAAGATTTGATTGCTTATGGTATGATTCCAGAACTTGTTGGAAGACTTCCAGTNCTAAGCATTCTGGATACACTCTCCAAAAGTGAATTGATGAGAGTCTTAACTGAACCAAGAAATGCACTGGTTAAACAATATAAAAAATTATTTATGTTGGAAGGAATTGAACTGGAGTTTCAGAAATCTGCTTTAAATGAAATTGTAGAGTTATCCCTTGGGCGTAATTCAGGTGCAAGAGCACTGCGATCAGTAATGGAAGAACATCTTTTGGAAATTATGTATCATATACCAGATATGAGCGGGGTTGAAAGAGTAGTAGTTACTAAAGAAACAATACAAAAAGGAAAAGAGCCTCTCTACCAGACAAGTCGGAAAAGAAAAACTGCATGAAAAGCTTTAGTATAATGTAGACTGATTTATTTTAATAGAGTCAATTTTCTTATTTCACGTTCATTCCCTACTGAGAATTCAGCAAAATATATCCCAGAACTTATGTTTGATGCATCCCACTCTAAATTATGCTTGCCGGAAGTAAATTTTTGGTTAGAAATAACTTCAATCATTTTCCCNGATAAATCATATATTGATATTCTAANTAAGTATTCAANATCTNGAGGAACAGAAAATTCAAAATATGCTATTGGATTAAAAGGATTAGGATAAATCTTATTCAGTTTATACTTCTTTGGTTTAAATATAATATCTTTTGCAGATAGAGATTCAGTTATGCTGACAATACCATTTTCGACTTGGTAAGGGACACCTATATTCCCCCAGCCATCCATCAGTGCTTTTATATTTGTATTAATACTTATAGTCTGGTTTGATTCAATATTTGCACTTACGATATTATTTATTTCNAATAAAATTCTTGATCCTGGCTCCATTTGTTGCATCCAGTTTGCAATTGCAACAGTGATGGTTGAACTGTCGACTTCAGTACTAATCATCCATGTTTCCAGATCTGGATGCAAATCGATTAACGGAGTGTAAATTTCATTATTATCTAAATCAGTAAACTCTTCATTTTCATCCCATTCTCCATTATTATTAGCATCAATAAAAGGTTCCCCGCTTGGTATCAAACAATTATTTGTATTCAATATTTCAATAACAATCATTTTTAAAGGTATGGAACTCTCTAATTGAATACCATATCGTGCAGATCCCCCNGTAAAACCAAATCCATCAATTACTGAAAAATATTGTTCTTCCTCAATGATTTGATAATTGCATTCTCCTGTTACAATCATTGCAATTTCAATGCTATCAGTTGAAAATGCTGATATTTGGTTAATGCTAATGTCAACTATATCCGATACTCCGCTTCCATTGAATAATTGAATATCAAAAGCATGCTCTGATCCTATATCGATAATTGGGTTGATAAAAATTATTTTATTATCTACTATACTAATAGAATCAAAATAGGTTCTATCTCCTGGAATTATATCAGTAATTATAATTGGTGATGAGTTGTAAAAATCAAGTTGAAAAGATAAATGTTCAATAACGATATTATTATCAATATGAACAGGAATAGTACCAAAATCATTCACAATGCCAGATCCATCTAATATATTAATAGTTGCAGGAATTATTGGATTATATTCAATCTCAAATGACATTATTATTCCTGGTTCGGAGATATTTTGTATTTTAATCATAGATGGATTACCATAAAGACTGTTAGTATTTGGTATAGAATTGTTGGTAAAATTATAGTTATTTGTCGTGCCGGGGAAAACATCCCCTCCATTACTGGATCCACCATTTTCAAGAGAAAAAAGACCATCCGCTTGTTCTAACGCAATTCCATAATAGGGCTCATTATTATTTGGAGACCATCCATCAGCTATCGATTCTTTGATATGCCATATGGTCAATCCAGGCTGTGGCATTAGGATATCAAAACTTATTTTTTGCCTATTCTCAATNAACCAGAATTCATCATTTTCTANGGGGTGTTGTATCTTATAAATGATATCGCTGTCATAACTTTGTTCAACTTCCACATTATTTTGNGAATTTGNTATTTCAATAATATTTACCCAGCCAAGCTCATTTTTGCACCATCCTATCATTGTTGATGGATACCAAGGGGTAGTGCCATTTGTACCCCATGACCCACTGCCCATTAATGCCAGTTTTCCTGCACCAGTTGATGAATAATCTGTATCATACAAATCGGGTAAACCTAGAGCATGTCCAAATTCATGGGCAAAAACTCCAATGCAAACGAAATTGCCCATTTGTGTTTCTGGATTAAAATTGTAACTATTAATTGTAACNCCGTCATAAGACACAGCCAAATTNCCAAGACTTGATTTATGAGACCAGATGTTTGTATCGTCACCCTCTTCTGCACCAGGTCCTGCATGCGCTAGATTTAGAGCATCCACATATCCGTCTCCGTCATTATCGTAGATAGACCAGTCAAACCCACTCGCTTCCAGTGAATCCACCATATCTCGTACCAATTGACGGACCCGATAATAGCCATTACTATGCCCATAGTAATCGTGAGCATTCTCAGCGACAANCCAGCCGTTAATATCAATTGAAGGGATAAATTGATTATAAGATATTTCCTTGTAAAAATCACGAAAGCTTCCTGAATTGTTATATTGTAGATGAGAATANCCCTCGTAATTCATTAAACTATCAAANTTTTCAGGGAGANAATGAGCAGGATAATCATAAAATTNGACCAGTATCATAGGAACTCTAAATGTATCGCTACGTATCATGTTTAAATCAGGGATAGGTGAATTATCATCAATAATTATTGGATCGGGAATTAATTTTTTGANAACCCCTGATAGATGAGGGTTAATGGGNGGCTCCAGATCAATCCCNGCTTTCTGATTACTTTNTAGAAGTTGATGATTAGATTTTCCACGTGCATAAACCCACCAGCCTTCCGTATTTTTTAAAATGGTCCAACCATTGTATTCATACCAGTTTCTCAGATGATTTCCACGGATAAAAATTTCTAATTCGATTCCATTAGGTTGAATTATATTNAAAGGAACTGGACTTGCTATATCNGCATAAACAATATTAAGTAAAAATAGAAGTAAAAATAACGGACATATAATGTTTTTCATATTATCAAAACTATTGCAATTTAAAGATTCACAAAACAAAACTATTCTCTAAAATCATAACAATTAATATGATTTATGCGTACNGTTTTTGTATTTTGCTTAAATTGGAAATTTTTATACAAATAAGATAATGACAAAGAAAAAATTATCCATTATTATATTTGGTGTTTATTATTTTTTCTACTTGGGATGTGAAGATCCTGAAGTGGAAAATTTAGCAATAAATTCTCCATTATTAAATACTCTGAGTCAACCTTCAGTCGGCAATGGGCAGACAGGTCAGGTTTCTGATTATTTTTACAATTTTGAAAATGATATTAATGCCAATTTTTATCGTTTTCANCCATCAATCCTAGGGTATGATTATGGAGAATATTATGGCTTGTTCCGTAAAGAACCTCCTTCTATGGTATATAAAACATTTCCTGATTATTTGGTGACATTGCGTCCAGATGATGCATTAACCTATACAAGAAGAGACTACATTGATTCTCTTTCTGTGGAGGATTCAACTATCTATGATTCTGTGTTAATCAGTTCTACCCAATTTAAAAACCTTGAATCGCTTGAATGGGACTTAGATGCGGAACCATCGCAACAGAGATATCAATTAAGAAATTCAAACTGGATTCAGAGTGATACCATGGTATATTTTAATGATATTTTTGANGTCAATACCTACCGTGCTGTGGTTGATACCCCGTTTATTGAATCAGGTATCCTTTTTGTAGATTCATCGGAATGGAAAGATACTAATTATGTTTTTATTTCAGATGAACCGATTCGGTTTACAGCTTCATTTGCTTTTACCCGCCAGCAGCTAAGTGAAGATTCACTTGTATTTAGAAAAAATACTGATTGTAATGATAATGGGCAGTGGGATCAGCATGAGAATCATATCGCAGATTATAATAGTGATGGTAAATATCAGATTCTTTACGAATATGATGATCAGAATAACAACGGAACCTATGATGAAGGAACCGATGTCATTATCTCAGATTATAATTCAGATGGTATCTATAGCATAGTATATGAATTTGAAGATAGAGGCAACAACCTTTGGGATCCTGCTGAAATATGGTATGATATTGATGGAGATGATCAATACGACCTCAATGAGCCTTATGAAGATAGAAACTGCAATGAAAAATGGGATGATGCTGAAACATTTTCTGATGCTAATACAAACAGCACCTATGATATTGGCGAAGAGTTTGTTGACGTCGGTAATAATTTGTATGACGATACTGAGGAATTCACATTAAAAGATGTCGATGGTGATGGTATCTTAGATAAGCAATTATACAGAATTCAAGATAAGCCAGCCAATTTGCTGACGGACTGGACCGATCCGATTAACCCAGTTCCACTGCTGGAAATTTCATTAATGGATGATTTAACAGATAGGTGGGGAAATGTGTATACTGATATTATTGAAGAAGTTGCATTTTTTGATTATCAGCAGGAATATGTGAACGATATAGATTCAATTGTAACATTATATACCCGTGAAAGAATTGGACACATCAATGATAATACCTATTCTCCGGAAGATTATTATATTACAAAATCAGAATGGACCACTTCCATAGATGGTNTAGATGAAAGGAATTATAATTACCAGATTTTTTATGAGAATAATCATNTAAATCAAGTGATTTACCCATCTTATTTTTTACCTCCTCCNANAGGATTTTATTTTAGCCCACGTGAGATACAGGATGGATTCTGGCATGAAAAGCAGCTGGAAAGCGAAGTTTTATATTACACTTNCAATGGAGTAATTCGTGATGGNGAGCAGGTAGATACTGCTTATTATGATACTACTTCTATTGCAATNTATTACATACAAAAATCATATAATGTCCAACGTTCCCAGACAACTGTTCCTGCAGCNAAAAAGCGGTACGANGGAGATGGATNTGGAGGCTATAGATGTCTANTAGATAATANAATAGTAACAGATCCTGCAGAATGCCCCGCAGTAGATACTACTTTTACCGACTGTTTTAAAATTACACGTCTTTTGACTATGACTATGCTTGGCTCAGGTGTGGANTTTGGTCAGCGAACTGAATCTTGGCTGGCAAAAGGTTACGGAGTTGTTAAAAGTGAAGTTCATGTTCGATGGACTGAACATCCATATATGAGTGAAGCAACATACAATGGTGTGCCAGATAGTTTAAATCAGGCCTGGATAGGACTGAATCGTCTGGAGTTGTCTTCTATTCAGGTAAGAAGACAGGATGCTCTATTTAAAAGTCTGACTGACCCGGCAAAGGTAATCCAGCTTGATGATTTATTGGATAATCCTGACTTTGATAATGACCCATTTCGTATTAGTACCCAGGAAGGTATTCATACCATTAATTTGCAAGAACTTGAAAAATAATGAAAAATAAGTTATTTCTCATATTATTTATATTTTATTCATTTCTAAATGGAGGTACGGACGGGACAATAAGAGGAAAAGTTACTGATAAGGGGGGGGGGCCTATGGCAGGAGCTAATGTTTTTATTCCTGCTTTAAATATTGGTGCAGCAGCGGATGTAGATGGTAATTATATTATTTTAAATATCCCTGTAGATGACTATGATGTCGTAGTGCAGATGATGGGATACAAAAAACAAACTGTAAAAGAAGTCAGAGTGATGATGGATCAGACTGTATGGCTAAATTTTTCATTAGAAGAAGAAACTGTAGAAGGGGAAGAAGTAATAGTTTTAGGCGAACGACCATTAGTTGAAAAAGGATCTACATCAAAAAAAGTTAGTGTAGGAAAAGAAGCAATCCAGTCCTTGCCAATTAGGGATTTGACTGATTTATATACACTTCAATCAGGAGTAGTCAAGATTGAAAGCAGAACAAGAGGTGTTCCTGATAATGAAGAACGAGGATTGGAAGAAATTCATGTTAGAGGTGGACGATCAGGGCAGATTGCATATATGATGGATGGCATGTATCTACGAAATCCAATCTATGGGGGTATTGGTTCTGGAACAAGGTTAAATCTTTTTGCTGTAAAGGAATTTGATTTTCAGCAAGGTGGTTTTAATGCTGAATATGGAGATGCGCAATCCGCAGTCTCAAACTATCATACTAACTCAGGTGGAAGAAATATTGAATATCATTTTAGATATGAAACAAGCCAGGTAGGTTCAATATTGAATATTTTAGCCGATTCAAGGAATAAGGATGAAACAAGAAATTTTGANAAAATACGTGGATATAATGATTACAATTTTGGTGTAGGAGGTCCAATTCTGGGCCTTCCAAAGCTGTTTTTTTGGGTTTCGGGACAATTTACCAATAGTAATTACTACGATGTGTTTGAATTTGATAATAAAATATATCAAGGTCGAAAAATATTTTTAAATCCGGAAGATGTAAATATAGACACTCTCAATATGAATAAAAGAAATTTGGTAAGTCCCTGGGATGATGTATCAGGGTTTCGTGGATTTGGTTTTACCAAGACTTGGGATATATTTGTAAAATTAACCTATAAATTTTCGAATAAGCTTCGAGTCCACGGAAATTATTGGCAGGTGGCAAATCATCGACAGTCATTCAATGACAGATATTTATACTGGAATGATGGTCAACAGGAGCTTTTTCGGGATACATACCGTTACAATATAGAACTTAACCATTCTATTACTCCTCGCACATTTTATACACTTAGGTTTTCTAATTTTACNCAAGATCAATTTCAGGGGGTTCGATGGAGGGACAATGATTCTGACGGCTATCCGAACTGGTTTGAGTGGCGTCATCCNGCGGGNTATAAATCTATTTCAGATCCTGAAAACCCATTTGTNATNCCCTTTAGTATCGGAGAGGATGGAGATACAATTCGCTATACAATGGTGGATGATCGAAGCGGTTGGTATCATGGAGCCGTACCAGGAATCTACAACTGGGANTTAGCAGAAGATTGGGANGACTTAAATCAAAATGGACTTTGGGATCAGGGAGAACTTTGGACAGATTCAAATGGAAATGGTATTTGGGATGGACCAGAACTGGTACAAGAAGCAATTAATAGAGATGGAAGTTACTGGTTGATGCCTGAAATGTATGAAAGTTATGAGCCTTTTACTGATGTAGATCATCTAATTTATCAATGGGAAAATGTTCCTGGGTACTCAGATGTTCCTATTTTTACTGGAACTCCAAATGANCCNTATTATTATATGCCTAATTGGTCGGGTGATTACTGGGACGAAGGTAGTGCTTTCGGAGGNCATGACAATTATTTTGCTGAATCAGAAGCAGTTACAGATGAAATACGTTTTGATATTACATCTCAAATAACAGATAAATGGAAAATTCGCACTGGTCTGGATTACAAATACCATAAGTTAAACTTTTTTGAAGTGAAATATCCATGGCTTGGTACTGGTGCATTTATTCAAACATTTGCTGAATACTGGAATGATTCTGGTCCAGATGGACTGGTTCTTGGAGATGATGGCTATGTGGATGCAGATGCTGGAGAGGGGAATAATGTATGGGATCAAGGTGAATCATTTACAGATGCAAATGGTAATGGTAAATGGGATGAGTTTAGGCAGCCAAAAGAGTTCAATATTTATTTGCAAAATACATTTGAAGTTCCCTGGATGGTACTTAACTATGGGATTCGGGCCGACTTTGTTAATTATAATACACAAATATGGGCTGATACTGCGGGTAATTACAGTCCTGGAAGGCCCTGGTTTTATTCAGATTTAAATAATAATAATATATGGGATGATGGAGAAGAAGCTTCAGATCTTGCAGGATTGCCAAGACAAAAAGTGTTTCTTATGGACTCAGGGTGGAGATATAAAATTAGTCCCCGTATTGGTTTTAGCCACGTAATAACTGATAAATCTACTTTTACCTTTAGCTATGGTTTATACTATCAGAATCCACTTTATCAAAATATTTATTTAAATACGAATCGTTTAGAAGATCCTGAAGAATTATTTGAAGAAAGTGAGCAAAGTACAGTTGGGAATGCAACTGTTGGTGCAGAAAAAACCCAGGAATATTCTGCAGGNCTTAATGTTCAAGTAGGAAGAAGCTGGAAATATTCAATTATGGCGTGGGTAAAAGATATGGATCAGATGCAGAGATTTACCCATCATCGGTCTGGTGTATATGAATATATGGTTGGAGCTAATGGAGATTATGGTAGTGCAAAGGGTATAGATATTGATCTGGAATGGCGGGGTAGAAGGTTTGGTTCGCAGTTGCAGTATGGATACATGGAAGCAAAATCAAATTCTGAATATGCCTGGGCCAGTATTACAGGCCAATATATTGATGCTCCCAGCCAGGAAACTATACCTTATTATGATCGTCCCCATACTCTTACCTATTGGCTTTATACAGTACTTCCATTTGGAATTAATACAAGTTTAAGTGCTAGATACATAAGCGGATATCCATATACACCCATGATTTTTGCTGGCAGGGATCCGAAATACGATGATAAAAACCCAAATTCAAAGAGAGCACCAAGCTCAAGGGATTTCGATATCTCGTTCTCAAAATACATTAATACAATGGGCCACAAGGTCGCAATGGGTTTGAATATTTACAATTTATTTGATATACGTAATGCGGTGGATGTATATCCTTTGACTGGGAAGCCTTTGGATCCTGGTGCTTATTATACTAACTATGTAGGTCTTCCAGGAACTGATCCTTCAGGAGCGGGTGTGTCTGCAGATAAATCCAGCGCCTATTACGATACTCCTTGGAGATTATCTCAGCCAAGAGAAATAAACTTTTTTATACGAATAGATTTTGAGAGATGAGAAAATTAATTAAATCTATTTTAATCTTTGTTTTTTTCTGTTTTATCTATGCTGCAGATGGACGGATTAAGTATCCTTCGAAAAAATCAAATAAGGTAATTTGGAAAACTCCTACTGCAAAAATTGGCGATAATCCTTTTCCTACAAATCCGCTTAATGATCGTGGCAAAGGTTATCTTCTGCAGGGGAAGATAAAGAATGCAATTACTAACTATGGAAGTTTTATTAACTGGGATCACCATCCTGCTGGGTTATGGGGTGAATATGCATATCTCCCCGCGGTTGCTTTTTTAGCGGGAGTACCAGGCTACAAACAATCCTACGAATTCAATTGGAATAATATTGAAACGATTGTGGATGAAGAAGGAGCTACCTTGTTTGGAATATGGGAATCCGCTTCTGCATATGATGCTTGGTTCGTCGGTGATGATACAACTTTTTCAGGTATAATCTTTGAAGCTGAAAATGATGATGGGTTGTATATACCTGAAAATGAAAAAAGTGCTATTGATCAGTTTAATGGACATAATCAGTTTATGTTTGACCACGATTCAAAAAAAATTATATTAAGTTTATTTGGTAGTGCAGACCCAAATAAATCCTCTGCAAGAACTGGCTTTATTTATCCTTGGGCCCTTCGTCCTAAGCTAAAATCTAGGGAAGAACAATTTGATTATTATGATTATGGAATAGATCAGGAAGAATGGACAACCGATGATCCATACATGTATTACGGAGCAAATGTAGCCGAATCTTGGTTTAGTAGGACTTCGAATGGAATAGATACAGATTGGCAGGCTTCTACCGGATCAAGAGTAAATACGCACAATACAGAGACCAGTGTAGGAGACATATTTTATAATACACCCTTTTCTGATGAAGGAGATAGTTATCCTGCTTTGGCACATTCTGGATATTCAAACACTTGGCCAATAAGATTAAATGAAAATACAGGTTTAATGGAAAGTTTCTGGCCTGGTAGCTGGTCCCAGGATTATAACATTAATCTACCAGGATGCTCAAATTCCAGAAAGGATCCTGATTGTTGGGAAGAGATACCTGGTCGATTTATATCTGATATGGATGTTTATATGGAGTTTGATGATCGATGGTCACATAGAGCAAACAATGTTAACACAAACAATGAGTATGAACAAACTGGCTATCCAATGGGGATACGTGTCATGGCAACTGCTCATTCCTATGGTGTCTCATATGCTGAAGACATTATGTTTGTTACTGTAAAGGTAAGAAATGAAAGTGGAGATTGGTGTGCAAAAGATGAAAACGGAAATGCTCTGTATGATGATGATGGTAATCAATTATGTGGAGAAGCAATGATTATGCCCGATGGTACAAAGCTCAATCGTGGAAAAGGTTTTGATTATAAGGGGATGACGCTGGGATTTTATATGGATGCAGATGTGTTAGTAGGAGATATTAATGGATATAATTCGGGATTGCATACTAATGACGACGATTTTATGAAATACTATTGGGAAAGTTTTGAAGTTAATAATGAAAGAATGTTGATTAGCATGGCTATGATTGGTGATCATGACGGGATTTCTGCTGTTCCAGGATATCCATTGGATACTGAAGATGTGCCCGTTCCAGGATCAAATTTTGGTGTTGTTGCTACCCAGCTTCTTGATTCACCCAGGGCAACAGTAAATATTGATCTAGATCAGGATGGAACCATAGATATATTCCCTGGTGAACCACTTAAAATGACAGATTGGCATTGGGTTGACTGGTATGCAAGGCCTGGTGTTATTCAACCTGAAGGAAATCAGGCGAGTTGCCTGGCAGGAGACCCAGGTTGTCCAGTTGCTCGTAATAAAGAGGAGATACTATATAAGTTAATGACAGGCGATACAACCAACCTGACCGAAGGCGAAAAAGCATGGCATTTTCACACTTCCAATCCTGGAACAGATCTCCCATCTGATTTGAATCCCCATTTTGATTCTGTAGAAGGCTTGAAACAGGAACCTGTTTATCTAAGAGATCCTCCAGGGCTGGATTGTGTGTTGATTCTCAGCTGTGGTCCTTTTGACCTTCCTGTTGGTAGAGAAGTTCCATTTTCTTTCTGCATTATCTATGGTCAGACTGAAGATGATCTTATCAATAATGCCCGTTTTGCGCAGGTAATGTATAATTCTAAATATCAGGGATTTACTCCGCCTTCGCGACCTAAAGTTTATACTGAAACAGGGCAGGGGGAAGTACGGTTGTTTTGGAATAATCATGCTGAAAATTCCAGAGATGTTGTTACCGGGTATGCTGATTTCGAAGGGTATAAGATTTACAAAAGTCTGGATGGTGGAAAAACATGGGGTAACGCGGATGATATGATATTTGATAACGATGGTATTTTTGTTGGTTGGCGCCCCTACCAGCAGTTTGACCTTTCTGCTGAACAAGATTCGCTTCATTGTGCGTATACAAATAACAATAATTGTGACAGGAGAGAGCGGAGGGGGCATAGTATTAGTGGACAAGACCCTTATTTCCCTTGGTTCAATTTGGGTGATGATACAGGATTTGAAGAAATAAGTTTGGATGAGCCAGCAATAATTAGCGGAGATACCATGCATTACATGTTCATTGATCAAAATGTAGTAAATGGAATTGAATATACCTATAGCGTTGTTGCTTATGATATGGGTGTTGAGCCACCATTTATTACTCGCTTTCAAGATTTAGGGAATGGGAGGTTTGAAGCAATAGTTGATACTAATTATTCAAACCCTGATCAATGGGCCAATCCCGAAGGATATGCGGCAATAGAAAATTCAAAAGGTACAACAGTTCTAGATCGTAACTTTGTAAAAGTATATCCAGGAGTATTACCGAAGGATAATCTTAGGCAGGTGGGGGTTGTCCCTAACCCTTATATCGTACGTTCAGGGTTTAATGAATCTGAGTACATAAGGCAAATCCGATTTACTAATCTTCCTGAAAAATGTGAAATAAAAATCTACACAATTACAGGAGAATATGTTAATACTGTTAGCCATAATAATCCAGAATCTGGAAATGAATGGTGGGATATGAGAACAATCAATAATCAGGAATTGGCACCTGGATTATACCTCTTTTATGTAAACCAAAAGGATGATTCTGGAAATACCAGTGATACAGCAGTTGGCAAATTTGCGGTAATACGATGAGATTTCGATATTATATAATATTGTTGTTCAGTATTGGTTTATTGTTTGGTCAGTATCGTGATATTCCTGATGTAGTAACCAAG
>PBAR01000029.1 GCA_002718285.1 Fidelibacterota bacterium | reverse complement strand
TTGGCAAATTTGCGGTAATACGATGAGATTTCGATATTATATAATATTGTTGTTCAGTATTGGTTTATTGTTTGGTCAGTATCGTGATATTCCTGATGTAGTAACCAAGGTAGCCACTTCAGCGGCAAATTGGCTGAAACTGGAGACTTCTGCCCGCGCTATTGGCATGGGTGGTTCTTTTGTAGCGAGTGGACGTGGTACGGCGGGTATCCCATACAACCCTTCCAGCATAGGTTTCATTGAAAATCGTGAAGCTTATTTTTCAGCGGTAAATTATTTGGCGGGTATCCAGCATGGTGTTTTTACTTTTGGTACAAAGATATCTCCGTCCGACTTTGCTGGTTTTCATATCTTTTATCTTAATAGTGGTAAAATGGCTGTAACCAATGAATATTACCCTGATGGTACCGGTGAGGATTTCAGTGTTATATCTATGGCGGTTCGCGGTACTTATGCTCGTCGCTTGACGGATCGTTTAAAAGTCGGTGGATCGCTTAATTATATTCGGGATCAGATTTATGAAGCGAGTATGCAGACTGTCTCTTTTGATTTAGGATCTAATTTTGATACAGGTATATACGGGGTAATACTGGGTATGAGTATTGCCAATTTTGGCCCGGATGTACAGTACAATGGTGAATCTTTACATATTACAGTTCCTGATACAATAGATATAGATGAGCGGGTGAGTAAAATCACAGACAAGTTTCCTTTGCCCCTGGTTTTTCGTCTTGGTATAGAGAATGAGATTATTGGTCCAAACAGTGTATTTATGAAGAATTCAGTGCACAGTCTTAGGGTAAGTATAGATGGCATAAAGCCAAATGATTACAATGTGTATGGGGGAATTGGTTTGGAATATGGTTGGCAGGGTCTGGCGTTTATACGAAGCGGGATGCACTTGAATCATGACACGGCAGGNTTGAGTCTTGGTGGCGGTTTAAAAATACGGATGGGCAGGATGGCTTTGGCAGTGGATTATGCTTTTGTGGATTATAATGTGTTAAAAACCACNCATCAAGTAGCAATGGGATTACAATTCTAGATGATTAGAATATTTTTTTCAATCATTCTTCTTTCATTATTTTTTCAAAAATATTCTCTTTTGGGCCAAAATTGTCCTGTAGCTGACGCAGGCCTTGATATAGAAACATGTGAATATCAATTCAAACTTAACGGAAAAAATTCTTATGATCCAGATTTGGATAAACTAAGCTACAGATGGACATCTCTGGATGGCTTAATTTTAAACCAAACTTCTTCAATAACTCCATTGGTAACTAGTCCTATTGATCTAACAGATCCTGCCACATATCGTGTTCAGTTAGAAGTCTCTGACGGAAATTGTTTTGGGTATGATACTGTTTTGATTACTGTCCAAGAAAATATATGCCCCATAGCTGATGCTGGTGAGGCTATTCGCATACCAAAATTTGAGACGCGTTCTGTTGTGCTGACGGCTTCAGCGTCATGGGATCCAGAAGGATCAAACTTAACATATGAGTGGAAAACTTTGGATGGAGTGATTACTTCGGATCAGACTGTTGTTGTAAATGATGATTTTCCAAGTCTTAACTATACACGTTATGTATACTATTTAGATGTTATGGATGATGAAGGTGCCATAGGTCAGGATTCTGTCCAAATAATATTTAGTGATTTTTCAGCACCTAACAGTCCTGAAATATTTGCGGTAACAGATCATAATAGAGTATTGGTATCTTGGGATGCATCATCAGAAGCTTCTTATGATTCTTTAACTGGTTATTCAGATTTTGAGGGCTATCGGCTTTATCGATCGACAGATGGGGGTCTGACCTGGGGAGGCCCTGATGATAGATTGTACGATTATGACGGACAGTTTGTTGGATGGGTGCCATATGCTCAATACGATCTAGATGCTGCTGCAGATGAATTTCATTGCATTTATAAACATGATGAATGCGGAGAAGATGATCCAGTCCGTGGTCGCTCAATATATGGGCTTGACCCTCTCGCTCCAAGATTTAGTCTTGGTAACGATTCTGGAATTAATTATGCATTTATTGATTCAAATGTGTATGATGGGATCGAGTATACATACACGGTTACAGCTTATGATATAGGGCTTGCACCATTTACCGTTTCTTTTACCGAAATTGATACTACAGGAATATTTACATCAGATACAACATGGTCTATGATGAATCCGGGCCACTTTTTAGGTCCATCTATATTATCCTATTATGATGTGGATGGGAATCACATTAGAGATATTCCAAATCCATTGCGAGGTTATCCTAGTCTGGAATCAAAAAAGGGAGCATTTGGAGAAAAAAATTACATTACTGTTGTCCCAGGATATATTGCCAGCAATATTACGTTTCCGGATGAGACAAATATGGAATTATTCTTCACATCAGAAANTTCAAATATCGGGACAGGTACCAGANCTTATTTTATTGTAGACCGAACAAAAATTGTACGGTCAAAATTAAAGTATGAAATTCAAGCAGATCAAAGTTCTGATGCGATAGATGGTATGGCATGTGAAAACCCTTTTTTGTATGTATACGAGATCGATAATATGGGTAATCCTCTAAATACTATTTCATTTTATGAGAATAACCTAACCTTCTTTGAAAAGGATTCATTAATTGACCTGCCAGGGGCAGTTCTTGATGATGAAACCTATAATATCCCCAAATATAAAATAATAAATAGGGTAGGGAAATGGAGTGATTCATTCAATGGTATACGTTTCAAATTTGAAAATGATATTCCTCTGTATCCTTACAGTGTTCCAGAATTTGTTGCTGATACTATAGAGTGGTCAATGCAAGATGGAAGCCAAATAGATTCTTCATTATTTTTTCTGATGCGGTTTCGATCGGGGTTATCCGTGCGCTTTGAATACGCAAGTGATATAAGTTATTTTAAGCGACTTAGTATGGATTACAAAATAGAATTGTATGACCAACCTGTGGGTGATTCAGTTCGCGTATTAAATTTTCTCGGAGCAGGCGATATGGGACTTCCTGTCAGGGTTACGAATCTTTGGACTGGTAAGAAAGTTGGTTTGAGTTGCAATGATTTTGGTTCGGAGACAGGTGGACTTTTTGANTTTGAAAATGGTGCAAGCGATAATACCTGGACGCGCGGTGAAGCCATTGGATTAAAAAATGATACCATCTCTGTATCTGGAGAGTTGACTCCATCTAACACTTTTAAGCTGTTTATTGATTACGATCTTCCGCAAAAGATTAAAGAATATAAGGATACATATAATTATGCCGTAGGTGANAGTGTAACATATCGTTCTATGGTATGGACAACCNTAGAAAATATTGAAGGTGTTGCTCCATCTTCAATCTTCTTGGATGATGATAATGATGGTATTAGAGATAATCCTTGGAGAGTTGTTTATCCTTGGCAGGACAGTTTATCTATTATAATACGTCCAGAAAAATTTTATCTTGACGGGGATAGCTGGATATCAGATATGGCAATCTTAGGAGCTGCGGATATGGTTGGAGACACAACTCTACATGAAATTAAGGTAGTCCCTAATCCTTACGTAGTACATTCAAAATTTAATGAAACACCCAGTTCCAGGAAGATTCGTTTTACCCATTTACCTCAAAGGTGTCAAATTTCTATTTATACTGTTTCTGGTGAATTTGTGACATCTATTCAGCATAGCCAACAATATGATGGAAATGCCTGGTGGGACTTAACTAACAAGCAGGGGGCATTGATTACACCTGGATTATATATTTTTACCGTTGAGTCTCATAAAGATGATACAGGAAAAAATGTTGAACCTTTTATTGGCAAATTTGCGGTAATACGATGAGATTTCGATATTATATAATATTGTTGTTCAGTATTGGTTTATTGTTTGGTCAGTATCGTGATATTCCTGATGTAGTAACCAAGGTAGCCACTTCAGCGGCAAATTGGCTGAAACTGGAGACTTCTGCCCGCGCTATTGGCATGGGTGGTTCTTTTGTAGCGAGTGGACGTGGTACGGCGGGTATCCCATACAACCCTTCCAGCATAGGTTTCATTGAAAATCGTGAAGCTTATTTTTCAGCGGTAAATTATTTGGCGGGTATCCAGCATGGTGTTTTTACTTTTGGTACAAAGATATCTCCGTCCGACTTTGCTGGTTTTCATATCTTTTATCTTAATAGTGGTAAAATGGCTGTAACCAATGAATATTACCCTGATGGTACCGGTGAGGATTTCAGTGTTATATCTATGGCGGTTCGCGGTACTTATGCTCGTCGCTTGACGGATCGTTTAAAAGTCGGTGGATCGCTTAATTATATTCGGGATCAGATTTATGAAGCGAGTATGCAGACTGTCTCTTTTGATTTAGGATCTAATTTTGATACAGGTATATACGGGGTAATACTGGGTATGAGTATTGCCAATTTTGGCCCGGATGTACAGTACAATGGTGAATCTTTACATATTACAGTTCCTGATACAATAGATATAGATGAGCGGGTGAGTAAAATCACAGACAAGTTTCCTTTGCCCTTGGTTTTTCGTCTTGGTATAGAGAATGAGATTGTTGGTCCAAACAGTGTATTTATGAAGAATTCAGTGCACAGTCTTAGGGTAAGTATAGATGGCATAAAGCCAAATGATTACAATGTGTATGGGGGAATTGGTTTGGAATATGGTTGGCAGGGTCTGGCGTTTATACGAAGCGGGATGCACTTGAATCATGACACGGCAGGTTTGAGTCTTGGTGGCGGTTTAAAAATACGGATGGGCAGGATGGCTTTGGCAGTGGATTATGCTTTTGTGGATTATAATGTGTTAAAAACCACACATCAAGTAGCCATTGGCATTCAGTTTTAACTTAATTACCTTTGTAACATGGTAAAAGGTCAAAAAATAATTTATATGAATAAAATAAGGTATAAAATATGAGGTTAATTAAGGTTATAGGGTTGTCTATCATAATCCTTTCTTTTACTCAGGCCAGAGTGATAAAGAAAAATCATAAACTTTTAAGATCAAATATTATAGCCACAAAGGCACCTGCTCCGGTTGAGAGGTCTTTTGATGAATTTTCTAGCCGGAGTGTTAGACCGTTCACCCCTCTGCAGAATGGTTATAGGGATTTTCCTCCTGTTTATTTAACAGACCATTTTAGATCTGTTCAAGTAGCAAATTCTTTCAATGGATATGGATTGATATCTGGAAGTACCAACCCGATAGCTTACCAGCCTGATAAATTGAACTACAATGATGACTATGGTGCAGTTTTTGCTGCTTTTCGGATGTTTGTACCAGATGATGATATGACTGGATATATCGGTGTTTCTCTTTCAATGGATGGTTTGGATTGGGTAACATCATCTACCCCTTTAAATCAACAGGTATGGAGCGGTCAGGCGTTAAATGGAGGACGCTATCCAAGTGCAGTTATGTCTTCTAGTGGTAGACCTACTGCAGTCTGGAATGAATACACTGGAGATACAGATTGTTATGGTGACTGGTATCCAGATGACCCTGATACCGATACTGGCGGCCGTGCATTGTATTTATATGAACAAGCGGCAGATGAACAAAATATTTTTGACCCTGAAGGTTCAGTGTTTATTGATTTACCTCCACAGGATTTAATGCCTTTTAACTTGAGAACAAACAATGGTTGCTATGCTGAAAATGCACCTATAGATCTTTGGATTGGCAATGCATTTATGGTAGATGGTCCCAATTCACCAGTTGTTTTGGCTATGTTTCAGGAAGGCCTTGGGAACGGGAAACATTATTTATTCTACAATGACCCGACCCAGACGCATTACATTTCAGGAGCCTTATTCCCGTCAGTATCTCTTGCATTTGATCCAGGATGGCTCGATGCTTCTGGCGATTCATTATTTGATGATGGTACTACTGGCGGTCCAGATTTTCACATCAATTCCGATGGGGTGGGTTATTTGGTTCAGAGAGCTTATAATAATCTTTCTGAAGGAGACCCGGTTGAAGCTACTTTGTTTTTTAGAAGAACAGAAAACTACGGTATAACATGGAGCGGAGATGACGGTGATGCAGGCCAGGATGGGGTATATGGAGATAAATATTTTTATATCAGCGACGCTATTATGGCAGGGCTCTCTGACTCATTATATACTGCATGGGAAGAAAATGAAGATACCACACAGCTTTGGAAATCGGATACAATCTATTTTTATGATGATCCAAGACCGTTTGTTCCCGCGCCTGGTTTTTTCTTATGGTACGATTATGATGTGCGAACGGATATGGATGGTGGGCTTCATGTATCTGTTGCCACCTGGAATTATTTATGTCCAGATTCTGCCTACCTGGATTCTGCAGGTGTTTATGTTGAAAATGGATGTTTAGATCTAGATGAAGACGGTCTGTCAGATTCTCTTTTTTGGGAATACAGGTATGGAAGTGTAGGAATGGTTCATTTTTATTTTCCTGAACCTATAGAAAATCCTGGAAATGCACATGCTTCATTAGTGCATGATATGTCTTCAACTTATTCAGCAGATTGGGTAGATAATATGTCGCTATCTACTGGAACTTATGGTCCGCAGCAATATTTTTTTCCTAGTATTACCCTTAGCTCTGATGATAACAGTGATGTGGTCTGGTATACTGGTTCGGCTGGGACAAGATTTGAGTACAATTCTGATTCTTCACTATGGAGTCCCAGGGATGTAGACCTTTTTCTTTCTCGTTCTACGGATAATGGGATTACCTGGTCGGAAATTGAGAATATTTCAAACACCGCCGGTACGCCAATGCAGAGATTAGTTGAAGTAGGCGCTCATATTTCAGATAAAGCGACAGATGACGATGTATATATTTTATACCAGATGCCTGATTTTAATCAGCCTATGTATGAAGGGCCAACAGAGTTTGAAGAATATTTTATTTCAGTGCATGCCGGCTATTACAGTACCAGTGTTCTTGGCGCAGATAGTGAACAGGGTATGTTTCAGCCTGTAAAATTTACGCTGGAGCAAAATTATCCTAATCCATTTAATCCAGTTACTAAAATTCAATATAATCTTATTGAAGGTGGGTATGTGAGATTGGATCTATATGATATCCTCGGTGTAAAAGTGAAAACACTATTTCATGATCAAAAACCAGCTGGAGGGAATGAATATCTGCTTGATGCTTCCATGCTTTCAAGCGGAGTATATTTCTATACCTTAGATTTTGAAGGAAATTCAATTTCACGAAAAATGGTTTTATTGAAATAGATTAAGTTTAAATTAACATTAAATATTCTGCTGGACATACTTTGAGTAATATTAAGGATATGTCCGTATTAACATATGAAATAAGGAAAAATTAAATGCGGTGCACTATATTATTAATATTGCTGGTTTCTATGGTTTACGGAAAAGAACGTGGTTATAAGTTTAAATATCGGCAATTAACTGAAGATACATATATTACTGAAACAGGATCAATAGAAGAACCGCAGAATCGCAGTGTTCCTAATACCCGTAATGATACAACTACAATTTGGTTTGATGATCTGGAAGGTAATATAGAAACAGACGGTTGGGAGCTTGACAGCGGATGGGTCCTTACTCAATCTCAGTATTCGAGTCCAACACACAGTCTGCAATTTGATGATGATTTTATTGACGGTTATCAATTGGTAGTTTCGCCGCTCATTGATTTGCCCACCGTGGAAGCGAATGAACTTTTGAAATATACCTTTGATGTACGCGTTGATATGCCAGATTTTGATGGAGATGGAGATAATTATTTGGAGGATTATTATTTTTCACTTATTGGAGATTCAAGTGACGTGGTTCCACAAGCTTATTTTCATACCAGTGATAATGGAGCCTATCAAGGGGACTCCTGGTGGTGTGCTGATGAATCCATTGGCGGATACGATAATGAATGGATACAGTACCTTGATACCCCGCCTGTAACCATTCCAAGTAGTAATCAATATATTCTCAAGGCACAATTGCAATGGAATATTGAGAGTCCATTATCTGCTCCAGGTGCAATTGATGCGTATCCCTGTTTAGATGGTTGGGATGCTGCAAATGTACGTATTTCAAGCGATGGTGGTAATTCCTGGTCGCTATTAACGGCTACCGCAGAAGCGGATTCATACCATTTTGATTATGGTTATGGCTGGATATATAATGATGAAGCTTATAGCTGTGATAGCACCTTATCGAATTTGTCTGCCGGCTGGGCTAATAAGCAAGCTTCATCAACAGCAACTTCAGAACCTGTGGACTGGCATGAAAGCACATTTGACCTTAGTGCATATTCAGGCGAAGAAGTAATTATCCGTTTTGCTTTCGGGTCCGACCCGTCTTGGTCAACAGCGGATGGAGACCCCGAAGATGGCTTCCGGATTGATAATATTGAAATCATAGATATTAATGAAGAATCGGACCCAATCTTTTTTGATGATGCAGATAACAATATAAATATGATCCCAGGCTATGAAGAATTTGAAGCAAGTCTGGATCTTTATTACGGATTTTATGACTACGGTGATGTGACCCGACCAGGAACCAATGACTGGCATACATATCAACCTGGTGATGCATTTAATAATAATTCTCAAATGGATATAACCCCTTGGGCGGGCGAAAGTATCCATATGGTATTTATAGGAAGAACAGATAATAATAATGATTCAGGGGATGATGGGGCAGGATTATTTATTGATAATATACATATATGGAAAGTTGAAGTGATAGATATTCCCGAGCCTATGAATCTACAGGCTGAAGCAGAGGATAATTCCATAAAAGTTACCTGGGAAGCACCTCCAGGAGGCTCCTATGATAACGATCCTATTACCTATAACGATGGAAGTTTTGAAAGCGGTGTATCGATGAATTCAGGGACGGCAATAATGGGTACTATGTTTAATATGCCATATGGTGTTGATTCTGTAATTGTACACTCAGTAGAAGTATATGGTGCTGTTGGCGGAAGTGGACCTACCCGGATATCTGCATACCCCGTAACCCTGGGAACTCCTGATGATATACCAACAGCGCAGGCACTCGTAACAACATCGCCAGGATCCTGGTCGAATGCTGACGTTAACTGGGGTTTTTCAGGTAGTTTTGTAGTAGGTATGCAAATAGACACTGCAATTATCGCTTCTATTGACATGGATAATGCACCTAGCTCCCATTCCTATGCTTATTTTGCAGGTTGGGAACCTTGGTCGGAATTTGTGTCTGGTACAACATTGGATGATGGTGAATTTGGTATTCGAGCAACTGTTTCTACGATTGGACAAGGTTTAACCCCTACTTTCAATGTTTACCGTAGTGTTTCGGGAAGTGACTTTAATATGCTATTTAATAGCTCGGGACTTACAAGCAATGAGTTCACAGATAATTTTAATATCCAGACCGGTGTTGAATATTGTTACAAAGTTTCTGCGATTTATGAAGATGAGGAAGGAAACCTGGTGGGTCCAGTGTGTATTACGCCCCAGACAAATACGACATATGAAATATTGCATGATGATGGTACTGCTGAAAGTAGTACAAATGATATTTTTCAAACGGGAAACAGATTTGCAGTAAAGTTTACACCTACAGACTATCCAGTACGAGTATACAGTGCTCAGGTGTATAGGCAAAATGAATCCTATGGTACAGCAAAGCTTCTTATTTATAACGATAATAATGGAATGCCAGATTCACTTTTGAAGCAGTTATTAAATGTAAACTTATCTCCAGGTTGGTCACAAATCAGTCTTTCTGATTATGGTATTGATATTGATAATGGTAGTTTTTACATTGCACTTGAAGAAGTTTTTAGTGCTACATCTATTGGTATTGACACGGATAATTCTGCAGATGCAAGTTATGCATACTATGGAAGTAATACTGGGTGGGAAGCATTTGAGCTAACATTGCCAGGCGCATTGATGATTCGCGCGGAAGTTGACTCTGCATCTAATTTGCAATTAGATGAAAGTCTAACTAGTGTTATTCCATTATCCTATGAACTAAAACAAAATTACCCTAACCCTTTCAATCCGATAACTTCCATTGAATTTTCTATGGCCGAAAATTACTGGGCTCGTTTATCTATTTTTGATATGCTGGGAAGGGAAGTGAAGGTGCTCGTAGATAATGAATTAATTGCTGGGAATTATAAGTATACGCTTTATGCTGGTGATCTACCATCAGGTCTGTATTTTTACCAGCTCAATGTATTGGGTGGTGGTAAAATGGTATATTCAGATAAAAAGAAATTTGTTCTTTTAAAATAGTAAGACTATATCCCTTAGATGCGTATAATTATGAAAGAGTATAAGTATGGAATTGTTTTATTTTGGGCCTCGGTTGTTTTTTTATATGCTCAGGATTACAATTTAGAAAAACGGTGCGGGATGCCTGGTGAACCCTCTGATGTAGTATTGCAATCAAAGGAAGATGTAGATATTTGGCTTAATACTCGAAATAACAGGGAAGCAGCTACACATGTATATGTTGCATTTCACGTAATTCATTCTTCCAGCAATACTGGAAATATCACCACAGCTACTATAGAAGGTGCTATGGATAAGCTTAATCTTCGGTATAATGAGCATAATATTCACTTTACACTGGATACAATTAATCGTATATCAAATGACACGTGGTTCACCCTTCCAGAAGATGAATTATGGGGTGATGTTGAAGAAGAATTCCGGCAGTCCACTGCAATTGATCCTGTCCATTATTACAATATATGGTCATGTAATATGGCAAATACAGATGCCGCAGGATGGAATTATTTTCCTAATTGGAGTTCAGAAGACAGTCACTGGCAGGGTACAACAATTGATTATCGTTATGTAGGATTTGCTAATGAAACGCTTCCCCATGAAGCAGGTCATTATTTTTATCTCTACCATACTTTTCAGGGTGGATGCAGTGAACCGGGGGATGCTGTAGATGATACTCCTTTCCAGGATGATAATGATTCCTATCCTTGCGTAGAGAGTACAGATTCATGCCCAAACCAGGCTGGAAATGATCCTGTACACAATATTATGAATTATTCTAGCGATAACTGCAGAGATCGATTTTCAGCAGGTCAGAAAGATAGAATGCATGCTTCCATAGCTCAATATCATCCAGGTCTATTGGAAAATAATTTTTTCTATCCAAACCTTGAGGTGAATCAATTATATGTTTTAGCTGATTCTGATGGTGATGGAAATTTTAACCCTGGAGAGACTACGAGAGCAAAAATTTCTGTTGCTAATACCTGGGGTGGTGATGCAGTAAATGTTATTGCTACATTATCCTGTGATGACCCAAGAATAACTATTTTGGATAATACTATAGAATTCTCCAATTCTATAGCACCGGGAAACTCTGCATTTACTTTTGATTATTTTCTATTAACTGCTGATACAAACGCTTTAACAGGAAGTATTCCGGCAAATGTTTTTATTACTGCAGGTGAAGATGATTATTTGTATGAAATAAATGAACAAATAACTTTTGATTTGACTCTTTCTCAGAAAGGTTTTCCTTATTCTTCCAGCAATGTTAAATCTTCACCATTAGTTGTAGATTCTGATGGTGACGGTATAAAAGAAATTTATTTTGGAGGTTTTGACAGTAATTTTCATGGTATTAGTCCTGATGCTGAATTACTTCCAGGATTTCCTATAGA
The DNA here is from genome assembly GCA_002718285.1 of Fidelibacterota bacterium. The sequence goes on along the minus strand of PBAR01000029.1, from coordinate 3,769 downwards.
AACAGGGAATAATATATTATCAAGTGCTGCTTCAGCTGATTTGGATCTTGATGGAGATACTGAAATAGTTTTTGGATCAAAAGACCAAAGTTTATATATCATTAATTCCAATGGAAGCCAACAAATAGTATACAGTCAAACAGGCTATATACTCGGTTCGCCAGTATTATCGGATTTAGATGGTGATCAAGATATTGAAGTGATATTTGGTACTCAGGATGGTTCTGGAGGGCAGGTTTTTGCTATCCATCATGATGGATCTGAAGTAGCAGGTTTTCCAGTCAACATTCAAGAAAGAATTTTGGTTGGTGCTGCCGTACATGATCTAGAAAACGATGGTATAAAAGATATTGTTGTGGTGACTTGGTCAAATAATATTTGGGTTATAGATGCTTCTGGTAATATTAAAGCAGGATTTCCCTTTGAAACTACTAAAAGATTTAATGCGGCTCCCACTATAGCTGATGTAGATAATGATCAAGATTATGAAATTATTGCCGGAAATGATGGCGGTGATTTATTTATTCTTAATCATGATGGGTCAATTTATAGCCAATTTTCGACTGGCGATGATATCAGATCAGGAATTGCGTTAGGTGATATAGATCAAAATGGAAGTGTTGAACTAATCATTGTTGGTTATGATGATTACATGCATGTGTGGAATCCTATTACTAATTCTGAGTTAGACGGATGGCCGGTTGATCTAGGCCATAACTCAGTTTCTGCCCCTGTATTAGCAGATATTGATAATGATGGTATATTAGATATTATTACCGCTTCAAAAGATGGGAAAATACATGCATTTAACAGCAATGGTTTATTAGTAAATAATTTTCCTGTTTCTACAGGACTATCGATTGATTCGCCACCAGCAGTTAGTGATATTGATAATGATGGAGATTATGAATTGCTAATAGGTACATCTGGAGGATTAGAGGTAATTGATATAAAATCAGTTGCAGGAAATCTATCATCCTGGAAAATGCATCGTGGTAATCATAGAAGAACGGGCGTTTATAATGCCCAAAGTTTAATGAATGCTGTAAATGAAGGGTGGACTGGTCCAGGTTCTTTTGCGGTTAGCCATAATTTTCCAAATCCGTTCAATCCCACGACGACTTTTCAAGTAAATCTAGAAAATCAAGGTGATTTAGATATAGCTATTTATAATGTTTCAGGTCGTTTAGTTAAGAGGTTGATCAATCAAAATTCTGATGCAGGATTACATACTTTTCGATGGAATGGACGAAATGACCTAGGCTATATTTTACCAACTGGTATATATTTTTTGAGGGTTTTATTTGATGGTAGTCGACATTTCCAGAAAATGGCATTCGTTAAATAAGCAAGGCATTGCAGAGTTAGACTATTATAGAGTAATTTCACTGTAAGTGTTATAGGCATTCAAGATATGAAAAAAATAATTGCATTAGTATTTAGCGGTTTAATGATTTCAAGCAGCGCAATAGCTGATTTAGACTGTTCTTCAGATTCTTCCTATCATATCGATAATCGTACAATGCTCCCAGATGGTAGTCCCAATCCAACCTATGGACAGGAAGTAGCTACAGGTCTTTGTGCCTGTATTGGTTTTGTTAATGGTACTCAAATTGATGGCAATGAAGTAACATTCACTCTACGTATAGTTGATCATGAGCCTATCCGTGGTATAGAATTGGATATTTACCATGATGCTGCTGAATTAACATTTTCTGGGTATGCTAAAGGAAGTAAATTAGAAAATGTTACTGATGACTCAGGCACTGTTAGACAAATGACACTTTTGACTAACTATTTGGATGACCATCTAAAAGTATTAGCTTATAGTACGGCGCGTGCGCGTACAGAAGGTAACGGGGAAGAAGGGGATCTTTGTCATATTACATATACTATTGCTGATGGCGCTACTCTTCCCGAGCAGGTCGAATTTTATTTTGGCGTTGCAAATGTTCCTGGAACCTCTATGGATCCAGAACTATTAAATGTGGTTTGTAATTATCCTGATCAGAACAATCCTGCGATTGTTTCTACAGCAGTGGTCTCTGCTGATTCGGAACGTATAATTCCAGAAAAATTTGTATTAAATCAAAATTTTCCAAATCCTTTTAATCCCAGTACTCAGATTAGTTTTGATGTTCCAGCAGGTTCAGAGTTTATTTCTCTAAATGTTTATAACCTTTTGGGTAAGAATGTAATTACTCTAGTTAATAAAATGCTTTCCCCTGGACAATATACCGTTGAGTGGGATGCTGTTGATTCAAATGGTTCCCCTGTAGCTTCAGGTATTTATTTTTATGAATTAAGAAGTGAATCATTTATTTCTAGGAAAAAAATGCTTCTAATTCGCTAGCCTTTTTTATAGAGCTAAATTTTTATTAAATTCCCCTGTCTTTGGACAGGGGAATTTTTTTTTATGCGGATCCTAATTAACCTAGTTTTAATTTTTGTACTCGTTTTGCCATTATTCGGGCAAAAGCAATATAAATCTGTAGACAATATCAAAGAAGAATGGGCAGATTATACTGCTTTTCAAAGGGATGAAATGGTCTCTTTCTGTGATTTTCTCTTTAAAGAGAAATACTATGAACGATGTTTATTGACTTGTTTTCAGTTCTTGTATAGAGTTCCCGATGATCCTTTACGTTCTACTATACTTTTCACTATTGCACGATGTTATGAAGAAATGGAAAATTTTCATTTAGCTCATAGATATTATCAAAATGTAATCAGTCTCGAGGATAAAAATAGTAATTTGTATCGGGCATCAGTTTATAGAGATATTTATATTGATTTACTTTCTGGAAATTCGAATAGGATAATATCAAATACAAAAACTACTGATGATCCATATTTGCTCACATTTAAAGGATATGCTTATTTAAAACAGCTAAAATGGGAGCAAGCACGTGAGGCATTTATTTATGCTCAGCAGAAATTTAACCACCCGCATTATGATGAATTAATGGTCCCTTTATTTCAGATAATTGAAAATGTCCAAAATGTAAGAACCCATAATAAATATTTAATTGCTGCTACAGGTTTGTTTATACCAGGAGGCGGCCAATTTATGCTAAGAGACGTAGGCAAGGGGCAGGGCATTTTTGCAAGTGCTGGACTACTTGCAATGGCCTATAATTGGTCGAAAACAAATACAATTTCTGGTTCAAATCGATTTATGAAACACCAAAGTCTTAACATACCATCTTTTACAAATATTTATGAACAAGAGTCTGCCTATGGGTTGAAAAAAAATGATAATCTTCCTTCTTCCGTTAAATCGTCTTCATCTCATTTGAAATATACCTTACCCCCTTTAATGCTGGCATTAGGTGTTTATGCGGGAGGTTTTTGGAAATCTTTTGTGGATACAAATGATAAAAACAGGAAGTTAATAGAATACTATACCCTAGATAATATTTCAGAAGTATCTCCAGCACGGTTTTTGGATTTTCCAGAACCAAATTTAATAGATTAAAACCAATACCATTTATTTACTAAGGAATAACAGTTGCCCCCTTAATGTTCGTCTGGTAATTTCGCGGGCTTTGAACAGCACGTTTTTTGAAAATTAGGTATGCGATGAGTCTTAACGTCGATTCTGGCCAAAATGACAAATAATCTATAAACATACAATGGAGAGTTTGATCCTGGCTCAGGACGAACGCTGGCGGCGTGCTTAATACATGCAAGTCAAGGAGAACATTCCTTTCGGGGAATTATTAAACTGGCGAACGGGTGAGTAACGCGTAGGTAACCTGCCCTAGAG